>CALYAC010000012.1 GCA_944393405.1 uncultured Clostridia bacterium
TTGCTAATTGTAGAAGGGTGCATAGGTTTGCCATCAGCTTGTACAAATAACCTATTAGAATTCGTCCATAATTCGCCATAGAATGATTTTTGTTCATCATACCATAACTTATATTCTTCAAGTAAAGAAACAACGAAATCAGGAATTGCTACTTCTCTAATAGAACTTTCTGTTTTAGGTGTTTTAGTAAAAATACCTTTGTCAGCTAAATATTGACTAGAACGATTTATACTTACTATACCAGTTTTGAAATCCACATCTTGCCATTCTAATCCCATAAGTTCTCCGAGTCTTACACCAGTAAATATTGTTAAGATGATTGCAACTTTGTATTTAATTTGATCTTCACCAAGTTCTGTTAGATTTTCTAGTAGTATTTTACATTGTTCATCATCATAATATCTTCTTTTAGGTTTCATTGCTTTAGGTGGTTGAACTCTTTCTGCTGGATTAGATACAAGTAATTGCCAATATATGGCTTTGTGTAGCATTGCACGAAGTAGTCTGTGATGTTCTAATATTGTCTTACCAGATAAAGGTTTTAAAGTTTTCTTACCATTGTTACTTTTCTTCCTAACTAATTGAGTATCTCTACTTAATAAATCATAAAATTGCATAATATCTGTAGGTTTAATTTTATTAATATAGAAATGTCCAAAGTAGGGAAGAATTCTTGTTTCTAACATCCTGCAATATCTTTTATATGTTGAAGGAGCAAGTTCTTTTGAACCATAATCTCTTTTCCATATTTCTGTAAATTCAGAAAATTTAAGAGATTTTCCTTCAATTACAAGACCGTTTTGAACATCAGCAACAAATTTAGCAAGTTCTATTTGAGCATCTTTTTTAGTTCCGTGTATTGTTTTTGTATGCTTAATTAGCTTTCCATTTAAGTCATAGCCATTTGTACATACTAACCTGTAACTATCTTTTCCTCTTTTTTCAATGCTCCCAGCCATTACCTTTTTCACCTCCTTTCAGGCATATCTATGGGTGGGAGAAGTTTATATATTTTGTTAACTACAATTATTATACTATAATTGTTAACAAGGCGCAAGAGATAACAAAAAGAAACTTAAAAAATGTATATGTAATAATATGTAGAAAAGTTTATAAAAGAAATTGGTCGATATTAGTGATTTAATTAGACTTAATGTGATATAATATGACAAAGTTGAGGTGAGAGATATTGGATGAAGAATTAAAAAAGAAGCTTTTAAAAATTTTAGAAGAATTGCCAGATGAAAATTGTTGTTTAGACTATAAAGAAATACCATATAAAGAAGAAAAATACAATAAAGCAAGTTTTATAAAAGATATTTGTGGTTTTATAAATTCATCTGAAGCTTATGGAAAAGATAAATTTATTATTTTTGGTATAAGAGATAAAACAAAAGAAAGAATTGGTATAGATGTTATACCAATGGAAGATGACGAAAAATATCAAAGTTGGTGTGATTTCATTGAACCTCGTCCAACTATTGAAACGGGTAAAATAAAGTTTAAAGAAATTGAATATGGATATATATACATTACTAAAGAGAACAATGAAAGAGTTTACTCAATCAATCAAGACTATCCAAATGAATATGTCATGAGAAAAGAAGAAATTCAGCAAATAAAAAATAAGGTATATGCTTCTGTAGCATATATAAGAAAGGGAAGCAAAAACTATCCATTAAGTGAAATTGATAGACGAAAAATATATGAACATGACAAACAAGTCAAGGAACTTAAAAATAAAGAAATATTGCTATATTCAACTCCAAACATAGATGATGATAATAAAGAAACACTAAAAATATGTGCTTTGTTTGGAACATGGAATGAAAATAATGAAGACGAGAAAAAGATAATAAGTGATACTATAGGAGCTGAATATAATATATGGATAAAAATTTTAAGAAAATTATTAAATCAAAAATCAGAATATATTTCGTTTAAAAACAATAGATGGAAAATAGAAAATAAAGAAGAATTGATTGAAAAATATTCAGAGGATTATTTTGAAGAAGATATAAAGAAATTTGAAACAGCTACTTTAAAAATAATTATGGAAATAGACCCAAAATTTGATTTAGAAGCAGATAATAGAATGATGAGCAATGTAATTGGTAAAAAAGCAATATATTCAAAAGAAATAAAAAAATCCGTATTAGAAACTTTTGCCTATATAAAATCAATAGATAATAAATTTATCAATTGTGAGCAAGAAATAAAAAATTCACAGTGGTACATAGTAAGGAATACTTTACAGAATTCTAATTGGAAAAATTTAGCCACACTAAATGAAAATTTACCAATATTAGCTGAAATAAATGAAAGTGAATATATAGACCAATTGGATACAATTATAAAGAATAAAAATGATGAAGTAGCTAAGTTATTTAAAGAAAAGGAAGAAGGCATTACTACAATTGGATATACTTATGGTTTATTTTGGAGTTTAGAACTTATAGCTTGGAATCCAAACTACATTATGCAAGTATTTGATATATTTGGAAAGTTGGGAAAATATGATGAAAAAGTAATTGATTCAATGTCAAGAATATTATTACCATGGTATCCTCAAACAAAAGCAGATATTAATTTAAGAAAAGCTACATTGGAGATGGTATTAAGGGAATATAATGATATAGGATGGAAAGTGTTAATGCAATTAATGCCAAATCAGCAAACTCATAGTTTTCCAACTTATAAACCAAAATGGAACAATACCATAGATGAAGAAAAAATTAAAGTTACCAATAAAGAACTATATGAGCAATATAATGAATATATAAAATTAGCAATAAATTATTCAAAAACAGACAAGGATAGAATTATTAAGTTGATAGATGAGTTGGATGATGTCCCAAAAGACATATTTGAATTGATTTGCAATAAAATAACATCTAAAGAAGTTAAAAATATTAGTGAGGAAGAAAAATTTTATATATGGAATGAACTAGAAAATATAATAGCAAAACATAAGGCACATGCAGAAACTGAATGGGCTCTACCGAAAGAAGCTATTGAAGAACTTGAAAAAATTTCTGAAGAAATAAGACCGTCAAAAGAAGAAATATATTACAAGAGACTATTTAACAATAGCTATTGGGAATTAGTTGATGATAATGATAGTTATGAAATACAAGAAAAAAAATTATTAGAGAAGCAAAAAAATGCAGTAAATAAATTGTTAAAATCAGGAATTGAAAAAGTAATAAATTTTGCAAAGACTACTAAAGATCCGTATAGAATTGGTATTGTTTTGGCTGAAATAAAATTAAAGGATAATGACGAAAATACAATACTTAATTTATTAAATGAAGATGAATTTTTAATAGCACAAGGATATGTTTATAGAAAATTTTTAAATGAAAAAGTTGATTGGTTAGAAAATATTAATATTGATAATATTGGGACAATAGGAAAAGTTAGGTTTTTCGTACAATTACCTAATAATAAATTTGTATGGAATAAAGTAAAAGAGATTTTAGGAAATGAAGAAGATAGTTATTGGAAAAATGTTGACATTCGCTATGTAGAAGATGGTAGCGAGTATGATTATCCATTAGAGAAATTATTAAATTGTGGTAGACCTGTGAAAGCCTTGGAACTTATAAGTATGGCATTGCACGAGAAAAGAAACTTCTCAAAAGAAATGGCAGCAAAAGCTTTGAATAATGCTGTATATGACCAAGAGAATATTAATTACATTGATGTATATCATATAAAGAATATAATAAAAAACTTGCAGGAAAACAACTATGATTCTTCGGAATTATTTAAAATAGAATGGGCATATCTTCCAATATTAGATAATAATGATGAATATAGACCAATTACAATTGAAAAAAGATTAAGTGAAGATCCAAAAATATTCATGGACATAATTTGCCTTGCATTTAAAGCAGACAAGGATGAAACAAATAAAGAAAATAGTGATACAAAATTAGCTATGAATGCATATAGATTATTAAATATATGGAAATTGGTTCCTGGAACCAATGAAGATGGATTTATTGATGGAGATAAACTGAATTCATGGTTTGATGAAATGAAGAAAATTGCAATAGAAAAAGATAGATTAGAAATATCTCTATTGCATTTTGGACAGGTATTATTTTATGCAGGTAAAGACAAAGATGGATCTTGGATTGATAAAAGCGTTGCTGAATTATTGAATAGAGATGACGCAGAAAAAATTAGAAGAGGATATTCAGTACAAGCATTTAATTCAGTTGGAGTAGTAAATGTAGATAGTGAAGGAACAGTATGGTTGAATTTAGAGAAAGAATGGAATGAACGAGCAGAAAATACTGATGCGAAATACTTTAGATTTGTAAAAACATTAAGAGATATAGCACAAAATTTTCACGAGCAAGCAAAATATATGAAAGATCATTATGATTTTTAATATAAAAAGAAATGGTATTATAGCCATTTCTTTTTAAGTTATATATAATAAATTATTTTGAATTGTAACACATATCGAATATTTTTTTGTTACCTAAAAGATATTTATGTATTAAATAATTTCAAAAGAAATTGTATTTAACAACATCATGTATAGGAAGATTAATAATATTTTGAGAGTCTGTTTTTTTCTACAAATTAAAATTAATACTTGGTGTGCTTAACTTGCATAATTATTGCTAGCTTTTATAAGACTTTCTCTATATATTGAGAAATATAATGTTGACTTTTTTAACAGTATATGACTCATTTCTTTGTAAATCTTTATATTTTATTTATCCTGTGTATCTAGCCATTTATTAAAATCATTATAGGTTTTCTTACCTTCTGTTATCTCTTTTTTGAATTTATTTGATTCTTTTTTATATTTTTCGTAATCATCTTCATATTTTGTAATATCTGGATTACGCTTCATAAGCATTCTTTTCCTTGAAAAAATAGTGCGATATCTTCCATATACAATATTTTTTTCTTCTTTTCGTTTTTGAGATAATTTACTTCCAACATCTTTACAAGTTAAATTATTAGCCCATTCTCTATCACAATAAACAATATTTAATTTTGGAGTAATGAAATACTTATTACAATTACCACAAATTTTTACATATAATTCATCTATACCAATAGTATTAAATAAAGTAATATAAAAAGTAGTAAACATATTATTAGTTTTAAATCTAAAAGTACATGAAAGTCCTTTTCCTTCTGGGTCCATAGTATGAATTATTGAAGAAAGTATTAAAATATCTTTTGGTTCAACATTTTCACTATTGTATGGAATACTATCATATGTGTAATCCAATAAATTAATCATTTCGAATTTACTAGATATATCCTTAAAAGGATTTTTATATAGTTGGTTAAATAAAAAGAATCTCTGTTGTAATGTCAAATTATTTAAATTTATATTACCATCAATTTGATAACAAAAATTGATACAATCTTTAAATAATTTTTGATATTTTACTATGTTATCTCTTTCTTGAGGATAGTATTTTCTAGCTAATTCAATAATATCTTTAATTTTATATAATTTATTAAACTGAATTTTATTTAGATCCTCTTTATCAAATTTGTCTATAAAGTAATCCATATAATTTATAAAAAATAAGTAATAGTCGTTCAAATTATTAAAATCATAGCTTATAAAATCAAATAAAGACAAGTCAAATTGTTGTTCAATTGTATCAATTTTAAATAATATATATCCATCTAAAGAACCTACATTATAATTAAAAGATAGTGTAGTATATTTTTTTCTATAAGGATAATACTCTTGCATATTATCAGCATACTCTTTAGCCAGTTTCTCTCTCTCTTTATCAGACTTTGCATTTCTAATTTTTGCAAACATCATATGAACATATTCATCTTCTGATAAGTTTTCAAACTTCTCATTTATTTCAACATATTCTTTATAGTAATACCCAACAATTTGTGTCGTACTATGAACAAATAAGTTGGCGTTAAAAGCAACTTTTATATCATTTGTTTTTTTCATATCCAAAATCCTTTCTGTTAACAGAGTGAAAAACACTTGGTTTTACAAGTGCTAACAAACTTAATAAATCAACATAAAAATTATTGAACTTGTTAACTATAATTAGTATAATTCAATTGTTAACGAAAGTCAACACGAAATAAAAAGAGATTAGGAGGTGATTTTATGGAACTACAAAAAGTACAAAGGACAACACTAACTATGAAAGAAGCAGCAGAGTATTTAGGAATATCTTATTGGTTAATTAATCAATTAGTAAGAAGAAAACAAATACCATGCTCCAAAGTTGGTGGAAAATTTCTATTTAGAGTTCAAGCATTAGATGAATATTTAAATAGAAAAGAAAAAGAATCAGTTAGTTACTAGCTAACAGGGAAAGAGAGGAAAGGAGGATATGTATGAATTACCTTGGTTTAAAACAGAAACTAATATTTTTTCAAACAGAAAGATTCAATTGATTTTAAAATTAACTGATGGAGATACTTATTTTAGAGTATGGATACAGCTAATTGCATTAGCAGTTGAATGTAATAACAAAGGAAGATTAGAAATAGGAGACAATAATCCTATGACAATAGAAAATTTTTCAAAGATTATGGGAAAATCTAAGAAAAAAATAGAAAAGATTTTAAATAAGTTTGTAGAATTAGAAATGTTAAGAAAAGAAGGGGAAACATTTCTAATAAAAAATTGGGACAAGTATCAAAGTATTGAAAAGTATGAAAAATATCAAATGCAAAATAGAGAAAGACAAAAAAGATATCGTGAAAAATTAAAAAGTGAAAATGAAAAAAGTAACGTTATTCAAACGTTAAGTAACGGAGAAGAAAAGAATACAAAAGATTTAAGAATAAGAAAAGAAGAAAAAATAAGAGAGGAGAGCGAAAATGGCTTTAGAGAATATAAGATATAACGAAGTTATCCACAAAAAATTGAAAAAATGTGAATACTGTGACAGGGAATTAACTCCAATTGGACTTGATTATTTATATGCTAATTTTTCTCCAGATAATATTGAATATGAAAGATGTACTTGCAGAAAAGCACAAGAATATTGGAAAGAGAAAGATGAACAAGACTATGAAAGTGCAAAAAGAAAACATTTTAGAGAGGTTATAAACAAGATATATAAACAAAATTATATTGGTATGAAATTTCAAAATCTGAATTTTGAAAATTTTAATAGTAATTCAGAAAATGAATTAGCTATAGCAATTGCTAAAGACTATGTAAATAAAAATATTACAAGTGCAAATACCAATGGACTGATAATAATGGGCGAGTCAGGAGTTGGTAAAACACATTTAGCAGCATCAATTGCTAATAAATTAATTGAAAATGACAAGATAGTATTAATGGGAAGATTAACAACTTTATTAGATATGATAAAGGAAACTTTTAAGGATAATACGAAGTCAGAAAACGAATTAATTGAGCTATATTCAAATGTAGATATGATAATAATTGATGATCTAGGAACAGAAAGAATAAGCAACTGGGCATTAGAAAAATTATATACAATAATAGAAAATAGAAACGAAAATAGATTACCAATAATTATTACAACAAGATTTGATAAACAAGGATTAATAGAAAGATTTAGTCAAAGTCAAGATGAGCAATTAGTAGATGCAATTATCTCAAAATTGTATCAAATGTGTTATGGAGTGACATTAAAAAGTATGAAAAAAGAGTTAGTATAAGTCGGCAAAACTAAAAATACTAACCCATTAACTATATTATTATTTTAATATAAAAATTTAAAAAAGTAAATAAAAAAAGAAAGGATTTGATAATATGAGAAGTTATAAAGAATATAAAGAAATAGAAATAAAAGATATAAAAGGATGCAATTATATTGCTATTACTGTAGCTAATTTAGATAAAATTTGTATGCAAAGAGATGCAATAAGAAAACATGGGATAGGCAAACCAATAGAAGTTATTGAAGTAAGAAATGGATACAGAATACTAAAAGGAAGATTTAAAATGATAGCAGCAAAAACATTAGGTTATAATAAAATACCATGTTTAATAAGAGACGCAAAACAAGAAATTTTATTAAGAAAAATAAACAAAATATTTAAATTAGAAGATAAAAATAATGCGATAAAAGAAACTATAAATGATGGAAAAGAATTATATTCTTACGATGAAAATGGTTTTAAATTAAAAATTTTATAATAAAAAATCAGAAAAAAATGCTTGGATTTTAATTTGAGAAGTCCAAGTATTTTTCAAAATATATGATGCATTTGATAAATAAAAGGTAATTTTTTAGCACTAAAAATGTGTATACTATTGTCCTAGCAAGCAATGAATTTCGTCAGCTCGAAATTCAAAATGGGGAAATTCCCCAATCCCCTTTTTAATGGAAGGAGAAATTAGAATGGCGACTACAAGTTTGTGGAAAGTGGACAAAAGATTAGATCATGTAATTAATTATGCAACAGATGAAGAAAAGACAAAAAATGAAAACGAAGGAGGCAATTTTGATAGTATAGAAAAATTATTAATTTATGCAACTAATCCAGCTAAAACAGAGAAGCTTTTCTATACAACAGGAATAAATTGTAAAGTAGATAATGCAGTTAAAGAAATGCAATTTGTAAAAAAGTTATATGGAAAAGAAAAAGGAATACTTGCTTTTCATGGTTATCAATCTTTTAAAGAGGGAGAAGTTACTCCAGAGATAGCTCATGAGATTGGAGTAAGACTTGCAGAAGAAATGTGGGGGGATAGATTTCAAGTAGTGGTATCTACACATCTGAATACAGATAATATTCATAATCATTTTGTAATAAATTCTGTTTCATTTAAAGATGGATATAAGTATTATAGTAACCTTAGTAATACAGCATTACTTCGAAAAACATCAGACGAAATATGTGAGGAATATGGACTAAGTGTTTTAGAGGAGAAGACTTGTAAATCTGGAATTAATTTTGAAAATTTTTATAAGAAATCTATGAAAGAATCAGAATATTATAAATTTGCAAAAGAAGATATAGATTATGCGATAGAACATTCGTGGACTTATAAAGAATTTTTAAAAAGAATAAAAGAAATGGGGTATGAAGTTTATTTTAGAGAAAATAAAATTAGTGTAAGAATGTATCCACATAAAAGAAATATTAGAATTGAAAGAGCGTTTGGAGAGGAATATTCTATTGAAAATATTAAAAATAAAATTTACAGTAGATATCCAAGTAGAGAAGAAGTAATTAAACCTAAAACTTATGATAAAAAATTATTTTATAAAGGTAGTATAAAGAAGTTGAGAAAGCCTAAAGGGATAATTGCTTTATATTATTACTATTGCTATTTATTAAAAGTCTATCCAAAGAAAAATTTAAATTGCAAACTTACTCCAGAGATGAGAGCAGCAGTTAAAAAAATGGACAAGTATTCAGAACAAATAAGGTTCATGTGTAAGTATAAATTAGAAACTATAAATGATATAGATAATTTAAAAGAGCAGAAAAAAGAAGAATTACAGAAGATCTTAAATACAAGAAATAGGCTATATTATAAAAGACAAAAATTAGATAATGAAAGCGAAAAAGATGTTGTAACTAAGGATATAATTAGTGTTACTTCTGTTGTAGAGAAAGTTAGGAAAGAGATTAGGTTGTGCGATGAAGTATATGATAATGTACCAATGATGAATAAACAAATTAGAGAGAAAGAAAACAAAGAAAACAAAAAATCTAAGCAGAAAGAAGAGATAAAATTAAAAAAGAAGAAAGACAAAGGAGATACTATATAAAATTGACTCAGAAATGTGCAATAAATTTAAAAAATTTTATAATACTATTGCAAAATAAACAAATGTTTGATATATTAAATTCAAAAATAATTATTAAACTATGGAAAAAAATATATTTTTATGATATAAAATATAATAGATTATTAAAATTAAATGGAGGAAAAATGAACGTAATAGATTTATTTTGTGGATGTGGAGGACTATCATATGGATATCAAGAAGCAGGATGTAATATAATATTAGGAATAGATAACAATGAAACAGCATTAAAAACTTTTGAAAAGAATCATCCTGGTAGTAAGGGATTAAATATAGACTTATTAAGAGAAGATTTTGTAGATGAGATAAAAAAATATATAGGAGATACACAGGTAGATATTATAATTGGAGGTCCTCCTTGTCAAGGATTTTCATTAACAGGAAGTAGAAACCCAGATGATATTAGAAATAAGTTATATAAGGCTATGTTTATAACTGCTAAGGCATTTAAACCCAAAGCAATCATGATAGAAAATGTTCCTGGAATTCAAAGATTATACGGAGGGAAATTCTATAATCTTATTGTTGATGAATTTAACAAATTGGGGGAGTATAATTTTGATTCAAAGATATTATATGCACCAGATTATGGAGTGCCACAAATTAGAAAAAGAATATTTATAGTTGGAATAAGAAAAGATTTAGGAGATGTTTCTTTTCCTAAACCAAAATTAAAAGAAGAGGAGTATATTTCTACTAAAGATGCAATCGGAGACTTACCGTCATTAGAAAATGAACCAGATCAAGAAGATTTTGATTATGAAATAGAACCATTTTCTGAATACCAAAAACTTATGAGAAAAGGTAGCGATATGATTCATAATCATTTAGTAACGAAACACACACAAGAAGTTAAAGATATAATAAGTTTAGTTCCTGATGGTGGTAATTTTAAGGATTTACCTAAAGGTGTAGGTGATAATAGAAAGTTTAATGAAGCATGGAGAAGATATGATAGTACAAAACCAAGTAGGACAATAGATACTGGACATAGAAATCATTTTCATTACAAATATAATAGAGTTCCAACTGTTAGAGAAAATGCTAGATTACAATCTTTCCCAGACAAGTTCATTTTTCTTGGAAGCAAGACGGAGCAATATAGACAAGTTGGAAATGCTGTACCACCCCTATTAAGTAAATCAGTTGCAGAAGAAATTTTGAAAATAATTGATAGAAAGTGATAAAGGAGAAATATGGATAAAAAAATTAATACAATAGACTTATTTGCAGGATGTGGAGGACTAATGGACGGTTTTGAAAAGAGTAGTTTTTATGATACTTTGGCTTGTGTTGAGTGGGAAAAATCTCCATGTGAAAATCTAGAAAAAAGACTAAAAGAAAAATGGAACTATAATAATGCTGATGAGATAGTTATGAGATTTGATATACAAAGAACAGAAGAACTATTTTCAGGATGGAAAAACGATATAGAATATGGAAATGGAAAAGGGTTAGATAATCTAATTGGAAATAAAAAATTAGATATAATTATAGGAGGACCTCCTTGCCAAGCATATTCTATTGCAGGTAGAATAAGAGACAAAGATGGAATGAAAAATGATTATAGAAATTATCTGTTTGAAAGTTATTTAAAAGTTGTTAATAGATATAAACCAAAGTTCTTTATTTTTGAGAATGTACCTGGAATCTTAAGTGCTTCACCAGATGGAAAACCTATTATTGAAAGAATTAAAAACAGATTTGAAGAAAGTGGTTATACGATTTTAGAAAATCTAAAAAATGCAATAATTGATGTTTCAGAATATGGAGTTCCACAAAATAGAAAAAGAGTAATTATTATAGGAGTAAGTAAAGATTATTTTGGAGAAGAAAAAGCCAAAAAAATAGTGAAGGAATTTTATAGCAAGTATTTAAAAAAGTATAAAACTGATAAAATGACTGTAAAAGAAGCTATTGGAGATTTACCCCCATTATTACCTACTGAAGAATATAAAAAAGATGGAAAAAAATATTCACATATGTTTAAAGAGTATAAGATAGCTAATCATATTCCAAGGTTTCATAGTGAGCGAGATAAAAAAATTTTTCACTTATTAGAAAAAGATATTTCTGATGGTACTAATTTTTACAATTCCACAGAAAAATTGAAAGAATTATATTATCAACAAACTGGGAAAAAAAGTAATGTACATAAGTATTATGTATTGAGATGGAATGAACAAAGTAATACAATTCCTGCTCATTTATATAAAGATGGATTAAGGCATATTCACCCAGATCCAGAACAAGCAAGAAGTATAACAGTTAGAGAAGCTGCCAGATTACAATCTTTTGATGATGATTATGAGTTTATAGGTTCAATGATGGATCAATATAAAATGATAGGAAATGCTGTACCACCAAAGTTTTCTAATGCAATTGCAAAAGCTTTAAAAGATATATTTAATGATTATGTAAAATAGGAGGAAAAATGTTATTTTATCAAGATTTAGAAGAAATTATATTTAATAGACATCAAATAATTGATTCTGACGAATTAATAGTTCTATCTGGATATGTAGGACCTAATCCAGTAAAAAGATTAGAAAAATTACCTTTAAAGTCATTGGTAGTATATGGAATGTATGGATCTGATGGAATAGGAGAAAGATTAAATAATTCATTAGTTAGTTTAAATGATACAATCAAGAATACTAATATTATTTATTCTACAATACCAGTTCATTCAAAATGCTATATATGGAAAAAAGAAAATGTTATTAAACATGTATTAATTGGATCAGCTAATTTTTCTACAAACGGGTTAAATACTCCTTTTAGAGAAGTACTGGCAGAGACTACATCTGATACATATTATGTTTTAAATCAATATTTAGATAAAATTTTAGAAAATTGTATTGATTGTCATGATGCAATAACAAAGAAAAAATATATTTCGGAAAATGGACTTATATTACAAGAAGATGATAAAGAGATAATAGATCCTAATTATTGTAAAATGACATTATTGGATCCAAGGACAGGAGAAACGCCAGACGCAAGTGGAATAAACTGGGGACAAAGTGGGCGTTCTCATACAAATAGAAATGATGCTTATATTGCAATTAGATCTAATTATATAAAGAATTATCCATTATTATTTCCGCCTAAACAAGAATTTCCTAGTAGAGAAGATCCAAGAGGAAGGAAAAGAAATAATGATTCAATAGAAATTATATGGGATGATGGTACGACTATGGAAGGATTATTAGAAGGTACTATACCTATAAATGGGAAAAATTATCCAAAACAAATAAGTTCATTTCCAAATAAGAAAATACTTGGTCAATATATTAGAAAAAGATTAGGAGTTCCGGATGAAGGAAAAATTAATAGAAAAGATTTAGAAAGATATGGAAGAGATTATATAACTGTATCTTTACAGGGAGAGGGAATATATTATTTTGATTTTTCAGTGTAGATTACATTAGTTAAATATAAAAGTACATAAATATAAAAATACTAAAAATTTAATTTGAATGTAATGTTAATAATTTCAGTTTATGCTGAAATTATTTTTTACTTTAAAATACAAAAACAGACAGTAAATCATTATCAATATTGTGTAAAATACGATTTTATGATATAAATATTATATTAAATAGTGGAGATGATAATAATGAAAAAATTAGTGCAAGAAATAAAACAATTTAATGAAGAAAGAGATTGGGATCAATTTCATTCACCAGAAAATCTAGCAAAATCAATATCTATTGAAGCAGGAGAATTATTAGAGTGCTTTCAGTGGAATAATAATTATGATAAAGACGAGGTGTGTGAAGAGTTAGCTGATGTATTTACATATTGTATTCAAATGGCTATGAAACTTGAAGTAGATCCTGAAGAAATAATATTAAAAAAATTAGATAAAACAAGAAAAAAATATCCTATAGATAAAGCTAAAGGAGTAAGTACAAAATATAATAAATTATAGTAATAATTAAAGGGGCAATTATTATGATAGTATATGAAGCAACAAAGCAACTATTTGTAGAAGATGTTGTACAAGATCGAATTGAAGAAAATATTGATAGAAGATTTTATGAGAAAATGGGGTATCATACATCTGAAAGTGAAAGAAAAGCATGGAATAATTCTATGCAATATATGATGAAAGTCTTAATAGACAACAATATTCCTGAAAACATTGGAATTGCTATTGAATTTAAAATTCCTAATACCTCCAAAAGAGTGGATTTTATAATCACTGGTAAAGATGGACAACTAAAAAACACAGCTATAATTGTTGAATTAAAGCAGTGGACTGAAGCAGATATTGTAAATGGAAAAGACGGAATAGTACAAGCATTTACTGGTCATGCATTGAGAGAAGTAACTCATCCATCATATCAAGCATGGTCATATGCAACAACTATAGAGGATTACAATGAAACGGTGCAAGATAGACAAATAGATTTACATCCATGTGCATATCTTCATAATTATCTAACTGTAACGCCACCAACATTATTATCAGATAATTATAAATATTATTTAGAAAAAGCACCTGCATTTATAAAAGGTGATGTAGAAAAGTTAAGAGATTTTATAAATAAGTATATTAAATATGGTGATGATAAAGAAACACTATATATGATTGAAAATGGAAAAATTAGACCATCTAAATCATTACAAGATGCTTTATCTAGTATGCTACAAGGTAATGAAGAATTTATTATGATCGACGATCAAAAACTTGTATATGAAACAGCATTAGAAATGGCTAGAAAATCATATAGAGATGGAAATAAAAGAGTACTAATTGTTAAAGGTGGACCAGGTACAGGAAAATCAGTATTAGCAATTAATCTATTAGTAAAATTAACGAATGAAAATATGGTTTGTTCGTATGTAACAAAGAATGCAGCACCAAGAAACGTATACGCAACCAAATTAAGTGGAGATTTTAGAAAAACAAGAATAAATAATTTATTTAAAGGCTCAGGTTCATTTGTTGAATCTGCTGAAAATGAGTTTGATGTCTTAATTGTTGATGAAGCTCATAGATTAAATGCAAAGTCTGGAATGTTTCAAAATTTAGGAGAAAATCAGATAAAAGAAATTATTCATGCATCTAAGTTTTCAATATTTTTTATAGATGAATCTCAAAGAGTTACATTAAAAGATATTGGAAGTGTTGAA
The DNA here is from genome assembly GCA_944393405.1 of uncultured Clostridia bacterium. The sequence continues at coordinate 14,916 of CALYAC010000012.1, forward strand.
GAAATACAGAAATATATTGGACAAGCAGAGGCAGAATCAGAAATAATGGAATTAGAATCACAATTCAGATGCAATGGATCAGATGGATATATTGCTTGGATAGATGATGTATTAGATATTAGAAAAACAGCAAATAATGATGGTTTTGATCTAGATTATGATATTAAGATTTGTGATACTCCAAATGAAGTGAGAGATATAATTTTTCAAAAAAATAAAATTAATAATAAAGCTAGATTACTTGCAGGATATTGTTGGAATTGGATAAAGGATGGAAAAAACAAATCAGATATATATGATATAACAATTCCTGAATATGATTTTGCAATGAGTTGGAATTTAGGTAATAGTCAAACATGGGCAATTGATCCAAATTCAGTAAATGAAATAGGATGTATACATACTTGTCAAGGATTAGAATTTGATTATGTTGGTGTAATTATAGGTAATGATCTAAGATATGAAAACAACAAAATAGTTACAGATGTTACAGAAAGAGCAAAGACAGACCAATCAATAAAAGGTATATATAAAATGTATCAACAAGATTTTGATAAAGCAGAAAAAATTGCAGATGAAATAATAAAAAACACATACAGGACTTTAATGACAAGAGGACAGAAAGGTTGCTATATTTATTGTACAGATAAAAAATTATCAGATTACTTAAAAAAGAGATTAAATCAAAATGAAGGTATTATTTATCATATTGATGAGGATGAACACTATAGTAATTTAATGGTTGCAGAAGATAGTGAAGAATATAGATATGAATAGGAGAAAAAAATGTATTATGGATTTATTTTAACACATTCAATGTATCCAATAGACAAAAAATTAGAGTTAAAAGATTGTTGTTTTGATAATCCCAGAACATCTCAAGAAATTAAAGCAGTTGCTCAAATTTTAAAAAAAGCGAATTTTATTGGAAATGCAGCTTTTCCAGAAACATATGAACAATTTGGTAAAGAAGTTATAAGTTTAGAAATGATTATAGATCTTTTTTTTGAAAGGTATAATTTAGATAGAAAATACCTTTTAAGAAAGAATGGAAAAGAATATAATGATGTTTACTATAAGATGGCTAAAAATTGGGTGATTTTAAGATATGATGAAAGTAATGAGTATCAATATAGCGACTATGGTTATAAAAAATACAAAGAGATAATTGCATATATAAATCTATTAACCTTTTTATCATTTTCAGAAAATCCATACAGAAGGGATAGTCTTTTAATACCGGAAAGTTTTGATTTTTTTGAATTAAAGTCGGTTGATAGAACAATTAAAAACATAATAATTGATTTACTAGTTTTATCAACTGCAAGAAAAGATGAAGAAACGATAAATAATTTTAGATATTGTATATTTGATAAAACATATAGTAAGTTTTTGAAATTAGAAAAGTTATTAGAAAATGCCGAAAAAGAGAATTTGATAAAATATATTTCAGATATTATAAGTAACTACATCTTAATAGAAGATAAAAAAATGAGAATTATGTCATTGGTTTCTATATTAGAATTATTAATAACACATAAACCAGACTCTAATAGATATAATATTGAGGATTCGATAAGAAAACAATTTTGCAATAAACTATTAACGTTATTATACCTAAATGATAAAAATATAAATTATGCTGAAATAGAAAAATATTTGTTAATGATTTATGATCTAAGATCAGCAATAGCTCATGGCAGTTTTGAACAAATAGAGATAATTGTAAGAAAAATAGACAAATGGTTTTTAAATAATTCTATAGAGCATAAAAAATATTGTGAAGAATTTGATATTGATAGAGTTTTCGAATATATAGATGAATCATTAAGAAAATATACAAGAATAGCAATAAATATGTATTTAAAAGATAAAACTTTAATCGAATTATTAAAAAAATAATATAAAAAAGAAAAGTGAAATAATATTTAATTAATTTTACAAAATTTAGAATAAATGACAAATATTTATATAGTAATATAGACAATGTAAGGTGAAGAATACAGGAAATTTTGAAAGATGGTTTGAATGGAGACAATGGGGTTTGTAGGAAAATTGCCCAAAAATAAGTGAAAGTCATAGATAAAATATTATCTATAAACACATAAAAATAAATAACTAAGGAGATTAAAAGATGGATTTAAAAATTGAGGATATTGAAATTAACTATGATGAATATTTTGCACTAGAAAATGTATCATTAAGTACAAAAGAAAAACTAGATAAAATAGATATTATAGCAGTACCAAAGCAATATACTAAAAACGAGTATTATTTTGCTCAAGAAACTATAGACTTTATTAAATATTGCAGGCAAAATGATAAAAAGCACACATATGACGTGTTAGCAGATGGAGATATAAAAATTAGGGCGTTGCATTCTTTTGACTTATGGCTTCCTGTAATTTGGGTTGCTTCGAATATTCTTTTTCCAATAGCGATTAATATAGTTAGTAGTTATATTTGGGAAAAAAGGAAAGGACATGAAAAAGAAGAAACTCAAGTAGATGTTACGTTTGTTGTTAAAAACAAAAAAAAGAAGAAAATGATACATTATAAAGGAAATGCTGATAAATTTAAGGAAATTTTCGAAAAAATAGATATAAATAAAATGTGAGGAAATAATGTTAAGTTATTTTTATAATTGTACCGAAATTGAACAAATTAATAGGATTTGTAAAGCGCTAAATGAATTGAAAAAAAGATTAATGAACGAAAACTATAATGATCCTAAAAAAGAATATAATCTATCTCTTAAACTATTTGAAGAGGTTACTAAAATAGCTATAGAAAGAAAGAATGAAAAACTTGCAAATGCTCAATATGTTTTTAGAAACTATTTTCTTATGTTTTCAAATTTGATGAGCTATTTTGAGTTATTAAACGAAAAAAAATATAAAGAATCATGGGGGAGGCTACAGGATTGCATAGACGAAGCACAATATGTTGGTAAGTTTTCAGAGAATAGATTTGATATACCTAATATTTTAGAATTGTTACGCCAATATGAAAATCTATATCCATATAAGTTATTTGCAAGCAGTGAATACGTTATAACTAAATCACATTGTAGCATCTGTGGAAAATCTATGCAGAGTTTGCAATGTCAACACATAAAAGGAAATATATATTGGGGAGAACCTGCAGTAGAGCTCATTGACGAGATAAGAGAAATCCAAGCAGTATGTATAGTTAGTAACCCTGAAGATAAAAGATGCGTTCTGGAAATTGCTAATGATGAAAGAGATGAGGTGGACAGATTTAAAAAACTTGATTTATATTTAGAACTTGGTTTACCAAGATTGCAAAAATTCTCTATAAAAAGTGTGGTAGAAAACAAAAGAATAGAAATAGGAAAGGTTAATAGAAATGATAAATGTCCATGTGGTAGTAAGCTAAAATATAAGAAATGCTGTGGCAAAGAACTGTATTATCAGCATGAGAAAAATATGGTTATTTTAGAAGATATTGTTAAATTATTTTTTAAAAATGATGTGATGCTGTAATAACTTTAATTTGGTAAATTACTAAGTCTAAAGAAGAACTAATCTATCGTAATTTAATTTTGGTTATTAAAGCAAATGGTGAAAGTAATATTAATGAAAATTCTAATAATATAGATTTATATGCTAAAATTAAATTCGAACTCTTAAGAGGTATGAAGAAAAGAACAAAGAAATTTATTGATAATTTATTCACATAATAGGATCTAAAATATATTTATCTAATATAGAATTGGATGAACGTGTTATTAATAATAAAATATGGATACTAGTAGAAGAAATTATAAAATAAGTAGAGGAAGTGAGCAATTTGCTCATTTTTTTATACAAGAATTAATTAGAATGTTGACAAAAGAAAAAAAATAGTTTATTATTATTTATAACAATTTATAATATTTTATAACATTTTATAAAAAGGAGGCTAAACAAGTGCCAGACATCATTAAAGAAGCAGAATATATAAGAAAAATGATAAGTAATGAAATGTATGACATTTCGCCACATGCAAATCAGCGAATGAACGAACGTAATATGAGTTTTGAGGAACTTGAAGATATAATATTAAACCATCAATATAAACTTGCGAAAGATGAAGGAAACAATGAAAGATATGAATTTTATACTAATACAAAGGATAAAATAATAGTAGCACTTGGAACTGGAATGATAATTCCAGTAATAGTAACTGTTATTAAAGGAGGGAGTTAAAATGAATAAATTAGATATGAATACTATGGAAAGAATATGTTTTAAATGTAATTCTAAAATGAAAGAAGAAATCAGAGAATTAGAAATTTCAAGGAATGGTTATACGTTAAAATTAAATGGTATAAAAGCATATGTTTGTCCAAATTGTGGTCAAATTGTTTACAATTCTAATGATGTAAAAATGATGGAAAAGTTGTGCTTGGCAATGTCAGAAACCCAAATAAATGAATCTGAAATAAATCTAAATGTATCAGAACTAGCAGAAGCATTAAGAGTATCAAATCAAACTATCTATAATATGATTAAAGACGGAAGATTAAAACCTATAAAAATTGGTAAAGAATGGAGATTTATGAAAAAAGATATTCAAAGTTTGCTAGGGGAAGAAAATGAATTGTTAGCGGCAAGAGGATTAAAAAATACAAGTAATTCAGATGAAGATATTATGAATAAATATTTTGAGGAAAATTAATATGGATATAAATGCAATCTATGCAAATGATTTAATTGAAAAATTAGAATTAAAGCCGCCAATAGATTTATATGAATTGTGTAAAATATTTAACATTGAAATTGTGAAAGCTGATTTAAAAAATGCCTATGCATATTTTAGAATACGTAAAGGTAGAAAAGTGATTTTTTTAAGTAACTCAATTGTCGGTACTGAAAAAGAAAAATTTACTATCGCACACGAATTGGGACATTATTTTTTACCAAATCATTTAGAAAAGATAGATGATATGTATACAAGAACAGATTATATGTATAAAAATGAACGAAAAAAAATAGAAACTGAAGTTGACAAATTTGCAGCTGAATTAATTATGCCTAGCAAATATATTAATTCCCAGTTAGAAAGAATTTCACTTAGAAATTTCAGACAATTACGAGAACTAGCACAAAAATATCAAGTTTCATTAACATCATTGTTATGCAAATATGTAGATGTGAATTCAGAAACTATGGCTTTATTATGTTATGAAAACAATAAACAAAAGTGGCAATATAAAGTTTTTGATGATTTTAAATTTGAAATATATACTGGAGAGATATTAAATGATGAACCTGAAAAATATATTAAAGATACATTAAACAATTGGCTAGATGAGAGTTTTCAGGGAACAGTATATCAAGTTGTATTTGAATTGAAAAAATATAATATGAAATTAGTATTAATACAAGTTAAGTATTATTATTAATGGTATATAGATAAGAAGAAAAAACGCCCAATGCTAATACATTGAACGAATTAATAAAGTATGCAATCTTTATTTGTTTAATTATAGCATATTTCTTCTTTAATTTGCAAGAGGGCAGAAAGGAAAAAGATTCTTGCAGGTTATTTTATATAATTATAATAAGAAAGGAGGAAATAACAATGGAAAATAAAATAGGAAAAAATAGACAATCACCTAAAAATGAAAAAGATTACATAAATGCTTATTTAAAAGCAAATCCAAAAGCTAATAGACAAGATGGAATGGACATAGCTGCGGTAATAGCAAAGGATGGAACTAAAGGCCATGGATTACTACCAGAGGATATTAACAGAGGGCATGATAAAGATTATCACAGAGTAAAAAACTTTATTCCAGATAGTGAATTAAAAAAGAAATTTTAATGAAAGAAGGCGAGAATAAACTCGCCTTTTACTTATTCATCAAAACATCCCATAACTAACTGAGATCCATCCACAAATCCATTTCTATAATATTTCTCAGTGATATAAGTTAAATATCTCATAAAATCATCATAAATTAGATCAAGTTGATTATCAATATAATTTTGATTTTGCTTAGGAATATTCTTCAAAATATTCCCTCTAAAAAAATCAAACTTAATATTATTTTCTCTATCTTGTTTATCTGCATAACAAAAACAAGTTTCTTCTCTAAAATTAAACCAATCTTTCAAAATATCATCATTTACTTCTCTAAAATTAACCATTTTCATATCCTCCTATACATATATAATTTCATTTAATACAATTTCTTCAGCTCTATTTTTAATATTATTCATAGATTTAACCCATTCCATTTGATGATGTTCTTTTAAGTATTCATCAATATTTTCAGATTTAGCAAATTGCTTTATAAGTAATTGTAATCTTTCATTAGCGCTTTCATCTATATCTAACAAATGTTGTTTTAAAGTGCCATCTATAAGTAATTCAATGTATAGAGTTTTATTAAAATTCTTTAAATAATCTAGTCGCAATTTGCCATACTTTCCAATGCGACCATCAGGCTGTTTTGGTAAATATAAATTTGGTATAAAATAATCTCCTTCTTTATGATAAGTAATTTCATTTTTCATAACTGAAAACCTCCTAAATAAATTTTAGGTTTCCCATTAATATCCAATTTTTATACGAACAAATGTATAAAATAAATTGGGGAAAAGTTGGGGAAGAAATCCTCAAAAAATGTCCTAAAATTACACAAATGTTCGATATGCTAAAATACCCGAAGGTACTAAAATATCAGCTAAAACCCTTGATTTCACTAAAGTTCAAAGACCAGTCAACCCATTCTCATAACCCGAAGGTGAGGTAGCTTATTTTTATTTACGAAGTATAATATTTATGAAAGCTAGATGTAAAGATTTTATATTTTATGACAAGTTTCGACAAAAAATGTCAAATAATATGTGATATAAGTAATTAAGGTGATAATATATGGATAATACAGTAATTGAAAAACTTAAAAAATTAAGAAAAAATAAAAAGATTACACAAGAACAATTGGCTGAAAAATTAGATGTGAGTCGTTCAAAAGTATCAAGTTGGGAAACAAATAAAAGAGATATGAGTATAACAGAGGCAATAAAATTAGCTAATATCTATGAAGTTAGTTTAGATAATTTATTTGATATAAATAAAATTACAAAAGATGAGTATATTAAAATTTCTGAAAAATTTTTAAAAGATTCTAATATTAAACTTAAAGAAAAGGTTGCTATTATAGAATTACTTAGAGATAGTTTAAAGAAAGAAAATATTAATGAATTTTATGAAAATTATATAAAGACACAAAATGAATCAGAATAAAAGAAATTAAGTTGTTTTGTGTTATTTTTGATATTTAAAAATATAGATTTAATTGATATAATATTTAAAAATTACCTTAAAAATATAAAGAATTAACATGACAATTAATCATGTTAGAAAATAAATAAAAATAAGAAAAAGAGGTGATTAATTATGTATAAAACAGGTGAAAAACCAGGAAAAGGTGAATACTATTGTACTAATTGTAGTCAAAATGTAACACTAGATAATAACACAGATACTTTGCCTCCTTGTCCAAAGTGTTCTAATACAACTTATACAAAATAGTATATCGAAAAAGCGAGTATTCTCGCTTTTTTTATATGTTTATATAATTGGATAAGAATAAAAAATCTACTAATAATTTAAATACTTTTAATATGGAACATCGTATAAATATTTGATATAATCTAAAGTAGTTAAAAGGAGGAATATATATGCAAAATTTATTTATAGAATACCCTAAATGTTCAAAATGCCAAAAAGCTAAGAAATGGCTAGAAGCAAATAAGGTACAATTTGATGATAGACACATTATTGAAAATAATCCAACAGAAAAAGAATTAACAGAATGGATAAAAATAAGCGGAAAAGAAATAAAAAGATGGTTTAATACAAGTGGATTAAAATACAAAGCGTTAAACCTAAAAGAAAAACTTCCTAATATATCAGATGAAGAAAAAATAAAAATACTTGCAAGTGATGGAATGTTAGTAAAAAGACCAATACTAATTAGTGATAAAGGAATATTAATTGGATTTAAAGAAGCGGAATGGAAAGATTTATTGTTAAGGTAGTGATATAATGAACTATGGAAATGTCAAAATTATAAAATGTGATATAACTACATTAGAAGTAGAAGCAATTGTTAATGCAGCAAATAATTCATTACTTGGTGGTGGAGGAGTTGATGGAGCAATTCATAATGCAGCAGGACCAGAATTATTAGAAAAATGTAGATTATTAAATGGCTGTAAAGATGGTGAAGCTAAAATAACAAAAGGATATAATTTAAAAGCAAAATATGTTATTCATACAGTAGCTCCTAAATGGTATGATAATAGAATAGAAAATAAAGAAGAGTTATTAAGAAATTGTTATATTAATTCATATAAATTAGCTAAAGAAAATAATATAAAAACTATTGCTTTTCCTTGCATTGGAATGGGTGTATATGCATGTCCATTAGAAATAGGAACAAAAATATCAATAGAAGAAGCAATAAAAAATAATTCTAATTTTTCTAAAATCTATTTAGTTTGTTTCAACGATAGAGAATATAATTATTACATAGAATATTTTAATAAAATAAATAGTTAAATATATTTTATATAAGGAGTAAAATATGAAATATAACGAATTAAAAGAAATTTCAGATGAAATTATATTACTATATAATAAAATTGCATTAGATAAAAATATAGAAATATATAATTATTCAGCACCGCATATAGCAAATTTTTCTAATACAGATAAAGTAATATCGATAATGGGAATAAATCCTAGTGTAGAAGAAAGTAAAAGAAACATTACTTTTAATGAAGAATATGATGAAAATAATTTTATAGAATGTGATAATGATTTAGATTTATATTATGTACCTAGAAATAATAAGTTTGATCAAGAGCTTAATGAAAAGTTAAAGGAATATACTTGTAACTTTGCACATAAACCATATACACAAATATGCGGAAGTGAAAATCTTCCGTTTAAAAAGTTATTAAAAATGCCTTGGCAAAAGTATGATGAAAAATTTATTAAAGAGAATTATAGAACTGAAAAAACAAACGAATATATTGAAATAATAAATAAAATCAAAGCAAAATATGATGAAGAATTATTTGAAGATAAATATTTGATATTTACTAATTTAATATATGTTTCTGATTATAAACAAAGTAGAATATCAAAAGTAATAGAAGATAAAAAATATAGATCGGAGTTTACTAATCTGATAAATAAGCTTTTGAATAAACAATTAGAATATTATAACATACAACTACTGATTGTTGCTAATAGCTATGCATCAAAATACTTGAGAAAATACATTTTAACTGAAGAAAATAATTGGAAAAGAAGTAGAAAATCAATTCATGCATACGAGAATTCTAAGACAAAGAAGGTTATTTATTTAACAGCAAGATATTTTGATAGAATGGATGTTTTTTCAAAAGAATTATTTTATGCGGATTTAGAAAGGATAATAAATAAGTAAGATTTGATTAAAGAGAGAAAAAATAAATAAAATATGTTGAACAATATAAAATTCAACATATTTTATTTTTGCTAAGGTTTACAAACTTTACAAGGTTCTCTTCCTTCTGCGATTGCTTCTTTTAATGTTATTTTATGCCCTTTACCTTTTAAAGTACCACAATTTTCTCTGTGATATTTTGTACCTGTATTTCCTATCCAAACAGTTTTAGAGTTCTTATCATTAGTAGATATGTTTGTGTTTGATGGTTTAGATGTTGTAGTGGTTGATTTACTAGACGAAGAAGTAGAAGTCTTAGAAGATGTAGTAGTTTTTTTATTTATATTTTCTGATTTATTAGATTGTTCTACAGTAGAATTATTGATTTTATTTTCTGAACTTTTATATGTTACATTATTGTTGCTTACGGTATTAGTTTTTATATCATTATTTGTATCTGAAATTGATTTATTACTATAAATATTATTATATTTTATATTATTAACAATATTAGCTTCGGCCACAGAAGTTTCATCACTTTTACTTAAATTTATAAAGCCACCTATCAAAGCAATTATTATAATAACAAATAAGATATATTTAATATTATTTTTATTCATTTAAATTCCCCTTCTTTAATAAATATATAGTTATTATATCATACTACAATAAAAAATAATATTACTATAAATAAAAATTAAAAGTACATTCCTTGCCACAAATCTTTTTCTCTCATTAACTTATCTAATCCATTAATAATCCACTTCTTATGCTTATTCCAATCTGGTGCAACCAAAAGATCCTTAGGAGCATCACCAGAAACTCTATGAATAACAATATCTTTACCAATATGAGTTAATATATATGCACAAGAATGTAAATAATAATCTAATTCTAGAGGAATATATTTATTTTCTAAATATAATTCTTCTAATTTTGTACCTTTGACGATATAACATGAATGAATTTTTAAACCCTGTATATTATGTTTATTTATAAATTGAACTGTATTTTGTATATCTTCCTTTGTTTCATTTGGAAGACCAACCATAATATGAGTAACAATATCAATGTTATATCTATTTAAAATTTCTACAGCTTTTGTAAAATCATTATTTGAATAACATCTATTGATTAATTTACCGGTCTCTTCATTAGCTGTTTGAAGACCAAGTTCAACAGAAACATAATATTTATCTGTATAGCTTTGTAAAAGTTTAGCAATATCTTCATTAATACAATCTGGTCTAGTAGCAACAGAAAGACCAACAATTCTATCATCAATAAGAGCAGAGTCATATTTTTTCTTTAAATTTTCTAAAGTATCATAAGTATTAGTAAAGTTTTGAAAATATACAATAAATTTATTAGCTCTTTTAGCTTTATAGCTATTAAAATAATTTCGTACTTGGTTAGAAATTGTATCTAAATGAATATGATCTCCAGAACCTTTTTCACTACAAAAAATGCACCCGTTAGTTCCTTTACTTCCATCTCTATTAGGACAAGTAAATCCGCCATCAATACATATTTTTAAAGTTCTTTCACCAAATTTATTTTTTAAATATTCATTTAAATGATTATATCTATTAATACTTTCCATGTTTATCCTCTTAATTTATATATTTAATGCAGAACCACTTAATGAGTGAATAATAATATCTTTCGTTTCCAAAGTATCATCATTTATCTTATTTGTAGGAATAGAAACAGTTAAGATGTACATATGATCATCAGAGACTTCAATGGTACTCCATACTCTATAAGCATAGTACTTAGAAAGAGTAATATCATAAGTAAGTAACTTTCTTGTAACAGATTTATATGTAGAATCTGATATATTAAAATTACTCACACTTCCATAGCCTAATTCATTTGGATAATTACGTATTTTATCTTCTAATAAATGCAAGTAATGATCAGTAGAATAATTAGGGTAGTTACTAATATCTAGTTCATAAATATATAATGATACATCTTCGTGGTTACCAGAATCTTTGCTAGCACTTACTGTAGAATATGTATTGCTACCGGCACTATGAGCATAACCACTAACTTGCCAATTACTTGGATATAGGCAGCCTACACAAAAATTTGTATAGTCATAATTGTATATTAAAGAATTTAAATTACCTGAATTGGAATGACTATATGTTTGACCAGAAAAACGGTTATTAGCATCTTTAAAATATACAACGAAATCTTTAATTTGATAATATGAATTATTTTCTTCATTAGACTGAGACTGTGTTTGACTTGAAGAAATAATACTATTGATAGTTTGCTCTTTTCTTGAAAGTAAAGTATTTTGAATTAATTCGTTGTGTGCAGAATCATCGAAAGCTTGAACTGAAGATTCATCACTTTTGGTTAAATTAATAATTAAAAATATACCACCAATGGCAATGAAAATAACTATAACAATAGCTATTACAAAAATTGGCTTAGAAATTGGTTGCTCGTCCATAAATAATTCCCCCTTTTATATGTCAAAATATTATCATATAACGAAGATAAAGTAAAATTATATTGATAAAAAATTATGTTTATGATATAAAATAACTGAGTATGTTGAAAAAATAATATGTAACAGTTAAAGTAGTGATATACTAAAATTTAGGAGGTTAACATGTTTAAAAAAACTAAAATAATAATTATTGTTATATCAATCATCTTATTAATTGCAATACTTTGCGTTGCAGGATATTTTGTAATAAGAAACATGAAAATAAATGAAAGTGTAGGAACAACATGGGGAGATACATATTATGCATATTTAAAAGAAATAAAAATGTCAGATAATAAAACTGAATATGGATTAAACCAAGATACAAATAATGTAACAATAGAGTTTATACAAGCATTTGAAGAAGAAGATCCAGTTATGGAAATAGCATATAATAAAGATGGAGCAGAATACTCAAATATATATTATATAAATGATTCAAAAGCAGTAGAAAAGACTGAGCCAATAGCCGGAACTATAGAGTATTTATATAATATAGAAAAATCAAACTATTCATGGTATGTACATACAAAAGAAGAAAATGTTGAAAAATATCAAACAGTAAATAAAATAATAAATCAAGATGCAGAAAATGAAGAGTATTCTTTCGAGGAAAAAGATCTAGAAAGAAATGAAGCAAATATGAACATATCAGAATTTGATAAAATATTTATAACTACAGATGTAGAAGATAGTTTAAAAAACGAAATTGACTTTAGTTCTGACGATTTAGATTTTAGAGATATAGTGTCAAATGCAGTTAATGGATACAAAGAAGATAGTGAGCTTTTAACTGAGGAACTTAATCAAAACATAACTAATAGAGTAGAAGAAATTAAAAATGTAGAAAAAGAATTAGAAGAAAAAGAAAAGCTAGAGAAAGCAAAATTAACTAATGAAAATGTACAAACAAGAATAAGCAATAACTTAAAATGGTTTAAAGCAGGATACTTAGGATCTACATATGGATGGAGAGGAGTATATGAATATGTAGATGTATCAGGAAAAGTAAAACTTCCTGATGTTGATGAATTTATGATGGTTTATGAAGTAAAAGGAGCAACAAGTATACAAGGAATGAAAAATGAACTTACTAAATACATGACATCAGATGTAGTAAATAAGTTATCTCAAGATCCTAATTTTGATGCATATTTAAAAGAATATAAAGGTAAAGTTTATTGGATAACTGGAGGAATTGGAGACGGACCAATAATAGACGATACTAAAGCAGAAGTTATAAGCTCTGATGGAACAACATCAAAAGTAGTACTTGAAGAATATGATGGAATTTCAAATACAAAAATGGAGGAAATAACCTTAACTGTAAAATATGAAAATGATCAATACATGATAACAGATTATGATGTAGTTGATAAATTTTAATAAAAAAAGTATGTGAAGATAGAAAAAATTCTATCTTCTTTTTTATGTTGCTTATCTGTTACTTAAAAATGAATGCAAAAAATCTTTTAAAAAACTTACAAAAATATTGACAAGCATATTAAAAATATTATATACTATGATAGTATAGGAGTTTTATCGGACGACGAGGTAAAACTTACGGAAACTCTTAAATGAAAACTAAGGGTGATTCAAATAAAAAAGTTAATTTTTGAGAATAAATTTTAACAAATAAACAGAAGAAGGTTAGTTGGTAATTTATAAAAAGTACCGACCTGCCTTTTTATTGCCGTTTTTTTATCGTTATGTAAATTTAGAAAGAAGAGGAATTGCTTCAATATTATTTACGGGAATAAGGGTTTAGAGAGCAGTAAACCAATAAAACTGTAAACATAATATTGATGACAAGAAGGACTTCTTTATAAATCATAAATATATATTTTAATTCTGCTTAATCTTTTTTAGGGGTGATTTTCTTTGGTAAAAGAAATTAAACACGAGAAATGCTCTCGTAAGACTTTTGCAAAAATCGGCGATTCAATCGAAATGCCAAACTTAATTAAAGTCCAAAAAGATTCATACGATTGGTTCGTAGAAGAAGGACTAGGAGAAATCTTAAGAGATATATCTCCAATAATTGATTATTCAGGAAACTTAATTCTAGAATTCCTAGATTATTACATGGAAGAAAAAACAAAATACACAGTAGAAGAAGCTAAAGAAAGAGATGCAACATATTCAACAAGATTACATGTAAAAGTAAGACTTATTAATCGTGAGACAGGAGAAATTAAAGAACAAGAAATTTATCTTGGAGATTTCCCACTTATGACAGATAGTGGTACTTTTATAATCAATGGTGCAGAAAGAGTTGTAGTAAGTCAGCTTGTTCGTTCACCAGGATGTTATTTTGATTCAAGTTATGACAAAACTGGAAAGAAAATATTTACATCAACAGTAATGCCATTAAGAGGTGCTTGGATAGAATATGAAACAGATGCAAATGATGTATTCTGGGCAAGAGTAGACAGAACAAGAAAAATACCTGTTACATCACTTCTTCGTGCTATAGGAGTAGTTACAGATGAACAAATATTAGAACTATTTGGAGAAGAACCAAAACTTACAGCAACAATACAAAAAGATCCAATAAAAACAGGAGAAGAAGCATTAATTGAAATATATAAGAAGTTAAGACCTGGAGAACTTCCAACAGTTGATGCTGCTAGAAATTTATTTAATGGATTATTCTTTGATCCTAGAAGATATGACCTAGCTAAAGTAGGTAGATATAAATTTAACAAAAAATTAAGTCTAGCTACAAGAATTACAGGAAAGGTTGCTTTTGATTCAATAGTTGATCCAGAAACAGGTGAAGTACTTGTGGAAAAAGACACTGTAATTTCTGAAGAGGTTGCAGAAAATATTCAAAACTCTGGAATTAACATGGTAGATGTTAAAGTAGATGATAAAAAAGTAAGAATTATAGGTAATGGAACAGTTAATATCCACAAATTCCTACCAAATGTAGATGTAAGTGATATTCATATTAAAGAATATGTAAATTACAATGTATTAAAATCAATCATAGATACAACTGAAGAAGATAAATTACATGATGTTATAAAAGAAAGATATGAAGAATTAGTTCCAAGACATGTAACAACAGAAGATATTATTGCTTCAATAAGTTACTTATTAAATTTAGATCATGGACTAGGAGTAATTGATGATATAGATCACTTAGGAAATAGACGTATTAGATGTGTTGGAGAACTACTTCAAAATCAATTTAGAATTGGTTTAACAAGACTTGAAAGAGTTGTTCGTGAAAGAATGACAATACAAGACTTAGACGTTGTAACACCACAAACATTAATTAATACAAAACCTATTACATCATCAATAAGAGAATTCTTTGGAAGCTCACAATTATCACAATTCATGGATCAAACAAACCCACTTTCTGAGCTTACACATAAAAGAAGAATTTCAGCATTAGGACCTGGAGGTCTTTCAAGAGAAAGAGCTGGATTCGAGGTTAGAGATATTCACTATACTCACTATGGTAGACTATGCCCAATAGAATCTCCAGAAGGACCTAACGTTGGACTTATTTCAGCACTTTCATCATTTGCTACAATAAACGAATATGGATTTATTGAAACTCCATATAGAAAAGTAGATCATGAAACTGGAAAAGTTACAGATGAAGTTGTATATATGCCAGCAGATGAAGAAGATAAATACATAATAGCTCAAGCATCTGAACCATTAGATAAAGATGGAAGATTTGTTAATGACAAAATAAAAGTAAGAATGAGAGAAGAAATTACAATGGTTGACAAATCACAAGTTGACTTTGTAGATGTTTCTCCAAAACAACTTGTATCTGTTGCAGCAGCAATGATTCCATTCGTAGAGCATGATGATGCTAAACGTTCTTTAATGGGTGCTAACATGCAACGTCAAGCAGTTCCACTTTTAATGCCAGAAACACCAATAGTTGGAACAGGTATTGAATATAGAGCTGCAAAAGATTCAGGAATCACAGTTACAGCAAAAAATGCAGGTGTTGTAGAAAAAGTAACTGGTGATGAAATTATAGTTAGAAATAACAAAGATGGATTAGATTCATACAAATTAAGAAAATTCAAAAGAACTAATGGTGGTACATGTATTAACCAAAGACCAGTAGTTTCTAGAGGAGAAAAAGTTAAAGAAGGAGATATCCTAGCAGATGGACCTTCAACAAAAAACGGAGAGATGGCACTTGGTAGAAATGTTTTAATAGCATTCACTACTTGGGAAGGTTATAACTACGAAGATGCTGTTTTAATAAGTGAAAGACTGGTTAAAGAAGATGTATATACATCAATCCATATTGAAGAATATGATTGTGAATGTCGTGATACTAAACTTGGACCAGAAGAAATCACAAGAGATATACCAAATGTTGGTGATGATGTATTAAAAGATCTAGATGAAAATGGTATTATAAGAATTGGTGCAGAAGTAAGACCAGGAGATATATTAGTAGGTAAAGTTACTCCAAAAGGAGAAACAGAACTTACAGCAGAAGAAAGATTACTTCGTGCAATATTTGGAGAAAAAGCAAGAGAAGTTAGAGATACATCACTTCGTGTTCCACACGGAGAGCAAGGTACTATAGTAGATGTAAAAATATTTACTAGAGAAAATTCAGATGAATTAGGACCTGGTGTAAATCAAATAATTCGTTGCTATATAGCTCAAAAAAGAAAAATATCAGTTGGTGATAAAATGGCTGGACGTCATGGTAACAAAGGTGTTATTTCAAGAATATTACCAGAAGAAGATATGCCATTTATGCCAGATGGTACTCCAGTAGATATAGTTTTAAACCCACTTGGTGTTCCTTCTCGTATGAACTTAGGTCAAGTTCTAGAGGTTCACTTAGGAATGGCTGCGAAACTATTAGGATGGAAAGTAGCTACACCAGTATTTGATGGTGCTACAGATGAAGAAATAAGAGAAATGTTTAGAAAAGCTGGATATTCAGAAGACGGAAAAACAACATTATATGATGGTAGAACAGGAGATCCATTTGATCATCCAGTAACAGTTGGTGTAATGTACATGTTAAAACTACATCACTTAGTTGATGATAAGATACATGCTCGTTCAACTGGACCATACTCATTAGTTACTCAACAACCTCTTGGAGGTAAAGCACAATTTGGTGGACAACGTTTTGGTGAGATGGAAGTTTGGGCACTAGAAGCATATGGTGCAGCATATACATTACAAGAAATGCTTACTGTTAAATCAGATGATACAGTAGGACGTGTTAAGACATATGAAGCTATAGTTAAAGGAGAAAATGTTCCAGAACCAGGAGTTCCAGAAGGATTCAAAGTTCTTGTAAAAGAATTACAAGCTTTAGGACTAGATATTAGGTTATTATCACCTGACAATCAAGAGCTAGAGTTAAAAGAGAATATTGATGATGGAATAGACTTTAATATAGATGATAAAAAAGTTGGAGATAATGTTTTAGACACAAATGATTTAAACAACGGATATGAAGAAGAGGCTGTTGAAGCTGATGAAGAAGACGAAGATAATGAAACATTATTTGAAGATTTATCAGATGACGAAATAAAACTTGGAGATATAGATGAAGATAATCTATTAAGTGACGAAGACATAATAGATGACGAAGATGAAGATAAATAAAGGTAAGACCAAAATTTAACTGAATAGTTTCAAAAAGGATTTTTAAATTTAAATTAAGGAATTGTGCAGCAGTGTATAATTTAAAAATCCTCTAGAAACACATAAAATAAAATTCAAGGGGGCTAACCAATAGTGGACGAATTAGATATATTTGATAAAATCAAAATAGGTATAGCATCAGATGAAAAAATAAGAGAATGGTCTAAGGGTGAAGTAAAAAAACCAGAGACTATTAACTATAGAACATTAAAACCAGAAAGAGATGGATTATTCTGTGAAAGAATATTCGGACCTACAAAAGACTGGGAATGTCATTGTGGTAAATATAAAAGAGTAAGATATAAAGGAATAGTTTGTGATAGATGTGGTGTTGAAGTTACAAAAGCTAAAGTAAGACGTGAAAGAATGGGACATATTGAGCTTGCAGCACCAGTAGCACATATTTGGTATTTTAAAGGAATACCAAGTAGAATAGGACTTATGCTAGATGTATCACCAAGAAGCTTAGAAAGAGTAATATATTTTGCTTCATATATAGTACTTGATAAAGGTAAAACAACTTTAACAAAAGCTCAAGTTTTATCTGAAAAAGAATATCACGAAGCAGAAGAAAAATTTGGAAAAGGTTCTTTTAGAGCTGAAATGGGAGCTGAAGCTATAAGAGAATTACTAGCTGAAATCGATTTAGAAAAATTATCAGCAAAATTAAAGAAAGAATTAGAAAAAGCAAGTGAGCAAAAGAAGGCTAAACTTGTAAAAAGATTAGATACTGTAGAATCATTTAGATTATCAGGAAATAGACCTGAATGGATGGTTATGAGTGTTATTCCAGTTATTCCACCAGATTTAAGACCAATGGTTCAATTAGATGGTGGTAGATTTGCTACATCAGATTTAAATGATTTATACAGAAGAGTTATAAACAGAAATAACAGATTAAAAAGATTATTAGAATTAGGTGCACCAGAAATAATTGTAAGAAATGAAAAAAGAATGTTACAAGAATCTGTAGATGCCCTAATAGATAATGGAAGACGTGGAAGACCAGTAACAGGTGCTGGAAATAGACCACTTAAATCATTATCAGATTTATTAAAAGGAAAACAAGGTAGATTTAGACAAAACTTACTTGGAAAACGTGTTGACTATTCTGGACGTTCAGTTATAGTTGTTGGACCTGAACTTAAAATTTATCAATGCGGACTTCCAAAAGAAATGGCAGTTGAATTATTCAAACCATTTGTAATGAAAGAATTAGTTGGACGTGGAATAGCACATAATATTAAAAATGCAAAAAGAATGGTAGAAAGATTACGTCCAGAAGTATGGGATATATTAGAAGATGTTATAAAAGATCATCCTGTAATGTTAAACCGTGCACCTACACTTCATAGACTTGGTATTCAAGCATTTGAACCAGTTTTAGTTGAAGGTAGAGCAATAAAACTTCATCCATTAGTTTGTACAGCATTCAATGCTGACTTCGATGGTGACCAAATGGCTATTCACTTACCATTATCACCAGAAGCACAATCAGAAGCAAGATATTTAATGCTTTCTGTAAATAACTTATTAAAACCACAAGATGGTAAACCAGTTACAGTACCTACACAAGATATGATACTTGGTGCTTATTATCTTACAATGGAAGTTCCAGGAGAACCAGGAGAAGGTGGATACTATTCTTCTCCAGAAGAAGCTATAATGGCTAACTTTAATCATGACTTAGGAATGCATGCAATGATTAATGTTAGAATCACAAAAGAAATTGATGGAGTTAAAAAGAGTAAATTTGTAAAAACAACAGTTGGTAGATTAATATACAATGAAGGAATACCACAAGATTTAGGATTTGTTGATAGATCAGATCCAGAAAATGCATTTGAACCAGAATTAAACTTCACAGTAATGAAGAAAAATCTTGGAAAAATAATTGCAAAATCTATAAATAAACATGGATTAAGCAAAACAGCTGAACTTTTAGATTATATTAAAGCAACAGGATACAAATATTCTACAACTGCTGGTATTACAGTATCTGTGGATGATGTAAAAGTACCACCAGCTAAAAAACAAATATTAGCAGATGCTCAAAGTCAAGTTGATAATGTAACAAAACAATATAGACGTGGTTTAATAACAGATACAGAAAGATATAATTCTGTAATCAAAATCTGGGAAGAAGCAACAGATAAAGTTACAGATGCGATGAAAGATAATTTTGAAAAAATGAACCCAGTATATATGATGTCAGAATCTGGAGCTAGAGGTAACTTAAACCAATTAAGACAAATTGCAGGTATGCGTGGTCTTATGGCATCTACAACAGGTAAAACAGTTGAAATCCCTATTACATCATCATTCAGAGAGGGACTAGATGCTCTAGAATACTTCATTTCAGCCCATGGTGCTAGAAAAGGATTAGCAGATACAGCTTTAAGAACAGCTGACTCTGGTTACTTAACTAGAAGACTTGTTGATGTATCACAAGATATAATTGTTAGAGAACATGATTGTGGAACAACACATGGAATAGAAGTTTCTGATATTAAAGATGGAAATCAAGTAGTTGAAAAGATGGAAGAAAGATTACTTGGTAGATATCCATTAGAGGATATATATGATCCACAAACTAAAGAATTAATTGTGGATACAAATACATTAATTACAGAAAATATTGCTGATAGAATAGTAGCAGCAGGAATTAAGAGCGTTAAAGTTCGTTCTGTTCTTGAATGTAGAACAAAACATGGTGTTTGTGCTAAATGTTATGGAATGGGATTAGCAACTCGTGAAGAAGTAAATATAGGAGAATCAGTTGGTATTATAGCAGCACAATCAATCGGTGAGCCTGGTACACAGCTTACAATGAGAACTATCCACTCTGGTGGTGTTGCTGGTGTTGCAGATATTACACAAGGTCTTCCTAGAGTTGAGGAGCTATTTGAAGCTCGTAAACCAAAGGGATTAGCTATAATCTCAGAAATAGATGGTAAGGTAAGTATTTCAGATGACAAAAATAGAAAAGAAGTTGTTGTTACTGGAAAAGATGATAGTAAGAAATATACAATACCATTTGGTTCAAAACTTCGTGTAAGAGAAGGAGACGAAATTAAAGCAGGTGCTCCAATTACAGAGGGATCTATAAATCCAAATGAAATCTTAGCTATCAACGGACCAGATGGAGTTTACTTATATCTAGTACAAGAGGTACAAAAAGTATATAGAAATCAAGGTGTTGATATTAATGACAAACACGTTGAAGTAATAGCAAGACAAATGCTTAAGAAGGTAAGAGTAGAAGATAATGGAGATACACCATTATTTGCAGGATCTTTAGTTGACATATATGAGGTAGAAGACGAAAATGAAAAGGCTATAGCAGAAGGAAAGAGACCTGCTACATATAAGCGTGTTCTACTTGGAATTACTAAAGCATCACTTGCAACAGAAAGCTTCTTATCAGCTGCATCATTCCAAGAAACAACAAGAGTTCTTACAGAAGCTGCAGTAAAGGGTAAAGTTGATGAATTAATTGGATTAAAAGAAAATGTTATCATAGGTAAACTAATTCCAGCAGGAACAGGTATGGCAGCATATAAAAATATCCATATTAATACAGAAAATCAAGAAGATGACGATGATATAGAAGAAGCATCTGAAACAAAATAAAAATAATTAAATAAAACAGACATGGATTTTTATCTAATGTCTGTTTTTTATCGTATAAATTACTAAAAAGAGTAATGCTTTAAAATTATGTTACCTTGACAAAACATAGTAAAGAGAGTAAAATATATACTGTTAAAATGGAGGTTTTTATGAACCATAATAAAAAAGTATTACAAAAAATAGTATCAAAAACAAAAATATATTTAGCAATAATTGCTATTCTTTTAGTAGTAATATGTATATATAATCATGTACTAATTATACCATCAATAATTATATATATATTGCTTATTGGTTATGCCTATTGGACAAATAATAAAAGACAAGAAGAATTAAGTGAACATATAAAGAATCTAACATTTAGTTTAGACAAAGTAGCAAAAATAGCTTTAGTTAATTCTCCTTTTCCACTAGTAATAGCAGAAACAAATGGAAATTTAATATTTAGAAATACTAAGTTTAATCAAGAATTTGCAAATATTGATATAAATAATTATCTAACTAAAATATTAAATGATGTAAAATTAGAAATAAAAAATAATGATAGAAAAGAAAAAATAAATGATGAAATAAAAATTGGAAAGAAAACATATAAGCTTTATGGAGATTATATGCCTTTAAAAGACGAATACATTATCATAATCTATTTTATAGATGATACTAAATTAGTTGAACTTGAGACGCTATTTGATAATAAAGATATTTATATAGGTCAAATAATGATAGATAATTATGAAGAAATAATTCAGAGAATACCAGACAATGAAAAAACGCAATTAATTGCAGAAATAGAAAAAGCTTTATATAATTGGGCATCTGAATTTAAAGGTGTAATTCTTAAATCTGAAAGAGATACTTTTGTATGTATGTTTGAAAAACAATATATGAAAGAAATAAAAGAAAGAAAATTTGATATTTTAGATAATATAAAAGACATACAACCATCTGATAGAATGCAATTTACATTAAGTATCGCTATTTCTAATGAAGGTACTAGTAATTTAGAAAAATATAAATCATCACAAGCGGCACTTGATATAGTTTTAGGTCGTGGTGGAGATCAAGCTGTTATTCATGAAAATGATAAGTATACATTTTTTGGAGGTAGAACTCAAGAACTAGAAAAGAGAACTAAAGTAAAAGCAAGAATTATATCACATGCATTAGAAGAAATGATAAGAGATTCTAGTAAAGTTCTAATAATGGGACATACGAATTCAGATATGGACTGTATTGGTGCAAGCATGGGAGTATATAGATTAGCTAAGGCTTTAGATAAAGATGCTTTTATTGTGTTAGATCCAAAAGGAGATAATTTAACAACATTCTTATCTGAAATAAAGAAAGATCAAAATTATGCAAATTTAATTCTAGAACCATCAAATGCTTTAAATGAAATAGACGATGATACTTTATTAATTGTGGTAGATACAAACAAGAAAAATTATGTAGAATCACAAGAAGTATTAGCAAAATGCAAAAAAATAGTGGTTATAGATCATCATAGGAGAAGTCCAGATTATATCGAGAATGCAACACTTACATTCCATGAAGTATATGCATCATCAGCATCAGAGCTTGTAACAGAACTTGTAGAATATGCACAAGAAGAAATTACTTTAACAAATTTAGAAGCAGAAGCTTTATATGCAGGAATTACAATGGATACTAAATCATTTACATTTAAAACTGGTGTTAGAACTTTTGAAGCAGCTGCATATTTACGTAAGTGTGGTGTTGATATAATTAAAGTAAAAAAATGGTTCCAAAGTGATTTAGAAACATACAACAAGATATCAAATATAATTGCAAATGCAGAACTAGTATATGATAGTATTGCAATTTCTAAATATGAAGAAGAAGATCCCGATGCAAATATCGTATGTGCAAAAGCAGCAGATGAATTACTTACAATTAGCAACATTACAGCTTCATTCGTACTTGGAAAAATGGGAGATAAAATTTGTATAAGTGGTCGTTCAATAGGAGATATAAATGTTCAAGTAATATTAGAAAAGCTTGGAGGCGGAGGACATATAACTCTAGCAGGTGCACAAATTGAAGGATTAGATATACAAGAAGCTAAAGAAGAATTAGTTAATAGAATTAATGAATATTTTAGTGAACAAATATAAATATAGAACAAAAAAGGAGGAAATCCGATGAAAGTTATTTTATTAGACAATATAAAAGGAGTAGGTAAAAAAGACGAAATAATTAATGCTAGTGATGGTTATGCACGTAATTATCTACTTCCAAAGAAACTTGCTGTAGAAGCTAATAGTGAAAATTTAAGCAAATTAAATAATAAAAAAGAGGCAGCAAATTATAGAAAAGATGTAGAAAAACAAAATGCAGAAGAACTAGCAAAAAAATTAAAAGGAATAATGCTTAAAATAAAAGTTAAAGCAGGAGAAAATGGAAAAATATTCGGGGGAGTAACAAGTAAGGAAATATCTGATAATTTAAAAAGCCAATATAATTTTATAGTTGATAAAAAGAAAATAGATTTAAAAGAAACTATAAAGACATTAGGAGAGTTTAATATAGATATTAAATTATTTGAAGGTGTTATTGCTAAGCTAAAGGTAGAAGTAATAAGCGAGTAAAATTTTGTTAAAGGAAGGCTGTAATAATGGAATTAGGAAAAATACCACCAAATGATACAGAAGCAGAACAAGCTGTAATAGGAAGTATGCTTACAGACAAAGATGCTGTTTCAGCAGCTATAGAAGTTTTAAAAGAAGAAGATTTTTATAGAGAAGATAATAAAATTATATATACAGCAATTTTGAATTTATATAACAGAAGTGAGCCAATAGATATAATTACATTAAAATCAGAATTATCATCTATGGGAAAACTTGATGCTGTTGGAGGATTAGAATATATTGCAGAACTTCCTGATAAAGTTCCAACTACATCAAATGTGGAACAATATATAAAAATAGTTGAGGAAAAATCAATATTAAGAAATTTAATTAAAACAGCAAATGATATTATAACTTTAGGTTATGATCCTACACAAGAAGTAGAGGCAATAATAGATAATTCTGAGAAGAAAATTTTTGAGGTTATGCAAAAAAAGAATCAAAAAGGATATAGCTCAATAAAAGATGTTTTAGTAGATACTTTTACAGAATTAGAACAATTATATAATAGAAAGCAACATATAACAGGTGTACCAACAGGATTTGCAGATTTAGATTTTAAAACAGCAGGACTTCATAAATCAGATTTAGTGTTGGTGGCTGCAAGACCTGCTATGGGAAAGTCAGCATTTGCTTTAAATATAGCAACAAATGCAGCAGTAAGGGCAAATGTGCCAGTTGCAATTTTTAGCTTGGAAATGTCAAAAGAACAGATGGTAAATAGAATTTTATGTTCTGAAGCTATGGTTGATAGTAATAAGGTAAGAACTGGAACATTAGAAGATGATGATTGGGCGAAACTTGCAGAAGCATCAGGAATACTTTCAGAATCACAAATATATATTGATGATACACCTGGTATATCGATAATGGAAATTAGAGCAAAGTGTAGAAAAATGAAACTTGAAAAAAATATAGGCTTAGTTGTAATTGACTATTTACAATTAGTACAGGGAAGTGGAAAAAGAGGTTCAAGTCGTGAACAAGAAATTGCAGAAATAAGTAGATCTTTAAAAATCTTAGCAAAAGAGATAGAAGTTCCTGTAATCGCGTTATCGCAATTATCAAGAGCCCCAGAACAAAGACCTGATCATAGACCGATGCTTTCAGACCTTCGTGAATCTGGTTCAATAGAGCAAGATGCTGATATTGTAATGTTTCTTTATAGGGATGATTACTATAATGAGGATAGTGAAAAGAAAAATATTGCAGAAGTAATTTTAGCAAAGCATAGAGCTGGTTCTACAGGAACAGTAGAATTATTATGGCTTGGTAATTATACAAAATTTGCAAACATTGATAAATATAGAGAATAATATAAAGTATTAAAAAAGTAATAAAAATTAATAAATAAAACATGAGAAACCCCAAAGGCACGGCCTTCGGGGTTTCTATGGAACTATTGGTTATTCTACGCCCTCGTCTACATCAGTGAAGAAGTCGCCAGCTGCATAATGTGTAAGGACAGTCTCGATAAACCGATCCCAATCCCAACCATACAGTCCGGCGAGCAGTCTTGCAGGGCACTCTTTGCTGCTCCAGTACTTGTGGGGAACAACATGCTCAATTGGAATGTCGTACATCCACATAAGGGTTGCGGTAAGTTTTGCCTGATTATCAATTGCTTTATCAAAGTCGATATTGACATTGACTAAGCGCTCGATAGCAATACTGCTGTTTCCTTCTGTACTGCCACTGTGTGCGGTGCGAACCCAGGTAGGAAGAAATTGCCAAACCTGATCATCACCACAAAGAAAGTGGTAGCCGTATCTTGGGTCCCCTTTTGGGTGTTCCAAGAGGTCGATGTAGTGATTAGCGTCCTTCTCGGGCTCTTTTTTTTCCAAGCCCAAGGAGGTCTCATGCACAGTGATATACTGTGGAATGTTTTTTCCATCCTCCCGAGGTACTACCAAGGGAAGACGGCACTCATTCCGCTTTAAGATGTGCTTCGTAATTTTCATAACCTATTCCTCCATTTAATTTATTAAGCACAAGGCTTAGTTAAATTATACAAAAATAAACATATTATGTCAAACTATTGAAAAACTGAATAGTTTATGATAATATAGTCAAATAGCTAAGAGGTGAAAAAATGTTAGAAGAAAAAGTATTAAATACAATTAATAAATATAATATGATTAATAATGGAGATAAAGTTGTAATAGGAGTATCAGGAGGACCTGATTCAATGACTCTTTTAAATATACTTAATAATTTAAAAGAAAAATTGAATATAGAAATATATGTTGCACATATTAATCATATGATAAGAAAAGAAGCGGATGAGGAAACTAAATTTGTACAAGAATTTTGCAATAAAATTGGAGTTAAGTTTTACTTAAAGAAAATAGATGTTGAATCTGAGGCTAAAAAATTAAAAATAGGCACGGAAGAAGCTGGTAGAAATATTAGATATGAATTTTTTAATGAGGTATTAGATAAAGTAAAAGGTAATAAAATTGCTACTGCACATAACAGTAATGATAATGCAGAAACAGTCCTTATGAATATTATCAGAGGAACATCCGTATCTGGACTTAAAGGAATAGAGAAAGTAAGAGAAAATAAATACATAAGGCCAATAATAGAATGTAACAGAAGTGAAATTGAAGAATATTGTAAAGAACAGAGATTAGATCCAAAATACGATAAAACAAATCTTGAAAATATTTATACCAGAAATAAGATAAGAAATTTATTAATACCATTTATAGAAAAAGAATTTAATCCAAACATAATAGAAGGAATTAATAGATTATCAAACATTGCATATGAAGAAGAAGAATATATTAACAAAATTGTGAAAAAAGAATTTAAAAGATTATTAATTTGTGTAAATAAAGATGAAAAAGAATGTAAAAATGAAATTATATTAAATATGAAAGAATTTAATTTATTAGACAATGTAATAAAATCAAAATTAGTATTATATACTATATCAAAGGTAGCCGGAAGTGCTACGGGAATAGAAAAAGTACATGTTGATGATATTATTAAACTATGTAAAAACAATATTGGAAATAAATTTTTAATACCTAAAAAGGGAATTAAAGTATATGTGAAGAAAGGAAAAATTTTTTTTATCGCCTAAGTTAACGTTCCGTAATAGTGTTGATTTCAAAGAAAAAAACTTTTGAGAAAAGCCTTGAATTACGAAAAGTTATATGGTATATTTCAAAAGTGAAGTTTAAATTATGAGCTAAATTTAAATTATATTTTAATTGAAAATTAATAAAATTAAAGAGGAGGAAAAATAATTTTGAAAAGTGGAATAAAAACATTAGCAATGTGGTTAATAGTAGGAATTATTTTTATTGTATTATTAACAGCAGTGCTAGACAATAGTAATAACGAATTATCATATTCAGAATTGATTTCTAATATAGCAGAAGGAAAAGTAACTGAGGTTGAAATATCATCAGATGGAACAAGTGCTGAAGTCACACTAAAAAATGAAAACTTTCCAAAACAAGTAAATATTCCAAGTATAGATAATTTAATGGAAAATTTACAAGATAATATGAAAGCTAATAATATAAAAGTTACAAGTGCTTCTGAATCTTTGTTTATGTTTATATTAAGTTTAATTACTCCATTTGGAATATTAATAATATTCTTAATTTTCTGGTTTATGTTTATGACAGGTAGCCAAGGAAATAGTGGAAATAAAACTATGTCTTTTGGAAAGAGTAGAGCAAGAATGCTTAGCCCAACTGATAAAAATAAAGTCACATTTGATGATGTGGCTGGTGTAGACGAGGAAAAAGAAGAGCTAGAGGAAATAGTAGAATTTTTAAAGAACCCAAAGAAATTTACAGATATGGGAGCAAGAATTCCAAAAGGTGTTTTACTTGTTGGTCAACCAGGAACAGGAAAAACTCTTCTTGCAAAAGCTGTTGCAGGAGAAGCAGGAGTTCCATTCTTTATAATAAGTGGATCTGATTTCGTAGAAATGTTTGTTGGTGTTGGTGCATCTAGAGTAAGAGATTTATTTGATGAAGCAAAGAAAAAAGCTCCATGTATCATATTTATAGATGAGATTGATGCTGTTGGACGTCAAAGAGGAGCAGGTCTTGGTGGAGGTCATGATGAAAGAGAACAAACTCTTAACCAATTATTAGTTGAGATGGATGGTTTCTCAGCAAATGAAGGTGTTATAGTTTTAGCTGCAACAAATAGACCAGATGTACTTGATAAAGCTTTATTAAGACCAGGTAGATTTGATAGACAAATAGTTGTATCAAGCCCAGATGTAAAAGCAAGAGAACAAATATTAGAAGTTCATAGTAGAAAGAAAAAATTATCAATAGATGTAGATTTAAAAACAATTGCAAAAAATACTTCAGGATTTTCAGGAGCAGATCTAGAAAATGTATTAAATGAAGCTGCACTTTTAGCAGCTAGAAGAAATTTAAGAGAAATAGGTATGCAAGAAATTGAAGATGCAATGGTTAAAGTAACAATGGGACCAGAGAAGAGAACAAGAGTAAGAAGTGATAAGGAACAAAAACTTGTTGCTTACCATGAAGCAGGTCATGCTGTTGTAAGTAGATTTTTACCAACACAAGACCCTGTACACCAAATATCTATTGTTCCAAGAGGAATGGCTGGTGGATATACAATGTATAGACCAACAGAAGATAAATCATTTATGTCTAGAACAGAAATGATAGAAAATATTGTATCATTACTTGGTGGTAGAGTTGCAGAAAAATTAATTTTAGATGATATTTCAACTGGTGCAAGCAATGATATAGAAAGAGCAACAAAAATTGCAAGAGCAATGGTTACAAAATATGGTATGAGCGAGAGAGTAGGAACAATAACTCTTGGTCAAAATCAAGAAGAAGTATTCTTAGGAAGAGATTTTGCACAAGCTAAAGAATATTCTGAAGAGACTGCAGGAATCATAGATGAAGAAGTAAAGAATATTATAGATGCTGCTTATAAAAAAGCAGAATCAATCTTAAGAGAACATATAGATAAGCTTCATAGTGTTGCAGGAGTTTTACTTGAAAAAGAAAAAATTGATGGTGATGAATTTGATGCAATATTTAATAGCTAAATTATAAAAATAAATATCTTAAAAATTCTCAGAAAGAAATGTGAACTTTCTGAGAATTTTTTTAGGCAAGTATTGATTTTTTTTAGTCTCTAATATACAATATTAGACATAAAATAGGATAATTATGTAAAAAACAATCTAAAGAAGAGTAGGTGTAAAATTGGAAAAAAACAATAAACACAATGTATATAAATTTAAGAAGAATAATAAGAAAAGAAAAAATAATTTAAGAAAGAATAGAGTAAATGCAAATTTACATTCTATTCCAAGTTCAAATTCTAGTAGAGTTAAAAAAATATTGTCAATTAATGATAGATTAAAAAGAATATTACTAATATTTTTCTTTATATTTATTCTGCTAATAGTTAGATTAGGATGGATACAATTAGTACAAGGTGCTGATTTGAAAGAAAAAATGTATAGACAACTTACCACTAGTAAAACAATAAGTCCTAAAAGAGGAACAATATATGATTCTACAGGTAAGGCTTTGGCTATAAGTGCTCAGGTGGATACTGTAAGTATTGATCCAACTAAAATTGTAGTAAGTGATGAAGATGAAAAGAAAGAAGAAGCATTAACAAAAGCATTAAAGGAAAAAGTAGCAAAAGCTTTTTCAGATATATTTGAATTAGATTATGAAGAAACATTAGAAAAAGTTTCTAGTACTTCTACTAATGTTACAATAGCAAAAAAAGTGGAAAATGATAAAATAGAAGAATTAGAAAAATGGATGGAAGAAAATGACATATATAGTGGTATAAATATAGATGAGGATACAAAAAGATATTATCCATATGATAATTTAGCATCTAATTTAATAGGCTTTTGTGGAACAGATAACCAAGGTTTATGGGGATTAGAGCTAAAATGGAACAATATTCTAACAGGAACACCAGGAAAAGTAACATCAGCTCAAGATGCTGTTCAAGATTTTATACCATATGAGAATAGTACATATATAGCACCACAAAATGGTAATGACATTACATTAACAATAGATGCCAATATTCAAAGTATTGCTGAAAAATATTTAAAACAAGCTTGTGAAGAAAATCCAGAAAATGATGGTGGAAATGTAATTATAATGAATCCAAATACTGGAGATATATTGGCAATGGCTACATATCCAGATTACAATCTTAATGATCCATATACATTGGACTATATTCCGGAAAAAACATGGAAAAAAATGTCTGATGAAGAAAAATATGAAAAGCAACAACAAACATGGAGTAATAGAGCAGTTTCTTCAACATATGAACCAGGCTCTGTATTTAAAATTGTTACTGCAGCAGCAGGATTAGAAGAGGGGATTGTTGAAACAGATAAAGAAAATGTATTTTCTTGCAAAGGCTATGAAGAAATATCAGGAGTCAGAATGTATTGCTCTGATAGATATGGACATGGAAAGCAAAGTTTAAGAGAAGCATTAAAAAATTCTTGTAACCCAGCTTTTATACAATTAGGACAAAAAATTGGTGCATCTACATTATATAGATATTATGATGCATTTGGTTTCTTTAACACAACAGGATATGCAGACATAGATGGAACAGGAAGCTCAGGAGAAGCCACAGGATATTTTTGGGATTTGAAAAATGTGGGGGATATAGAGCTTGCAACAATGTCATTTGGACAGAGATTTAGAATAACACCTCTACAAATGATAAGTGCAGTTTCAGCAGTAGCAAATGACGGTGTATTAATGAAGCCAAGAATTGCAAAAGAAATAAAAAATACTGATACAGGTGCTGTAACTACAATTGAAACTGAGGAAGTTAGACAAGTTGTATCAGAAGAAACATCTGATAAATTATTAGATATGCTAGAATCAGTTGTTGATAGTGGAACAGGAAAATATGCTCAAGTTAAAGGGTATAGCATAGCTGGAAAGACAGGTACATCAGAGCCTGATTATGCAGATGAAGATGCAGGATTTGTTGCTTCATTTGCAGCTATTTCACCAGTAGAAAGTCCAGAAGTAGTAGTATTAGTTACTCTATACGGATTGCCATATTCAGAAAATCATAGTGGTAGTACAGTAGCAGCACCAGTTGTTTCAAGAATATTATCAGAAGTATTACCATATTTAGGAATACCTTCTGAATCAAATGAAACAGATTCGAATGCAGAGACAATAACATTAAAAAATGTGAAAAACAAAACAGTTGCTGAAGCTAGAAAAATATTGGAAAAACAAGGATTTGTTTGTGAAATTTCAGGAAATGATGATGATATTGTTAGTGAACAAATGCCTGTAGCAGGAACATCATTGCTAGAAGATTCAATAGTAAAATTATATACAGAAGATAGTAATTCTAGAGTATCACAAACTGTTCCAGACTTAAAAGGAATGAGTTTGTCTGAAGCAAAGGTTGCACTAAAAAATAAGAATTTAAATATAAAATACACAGGAAGCGGAAAAGTTATAAGTCAAGGAATTACAGCTGGAACGTCAGTAGAAGAAGGAACTGTAATAGATGTTGTTCTTCAAACTGAAGTACAAGAATAATATAGATAGGAGAAAGTTATATGCCAAGTAGTTTAGAAGAAACTAAATTTATATTAAACAAGTATAAAATTACAGCCAATAAAAGTTTAGGACAAAACTTTTTGATAGATGATGAAGTTATAAATAATATTATAAAAGCATCAAATATAAACAAGGAAGATCTAGTAATTGAAATAGGACCTGGACTTGGAACACTTACTTCTAAACTACTTGAAAATGCAGGAAAAGTAATAGCAATAGAATTAGACAAAAAAATGATTACAATACTTGAAGATAGATTTAGATTATATAATAATTTTAAGTTATTAAATGAAGATATATTAAAAGTAGATTTAAATAAATTAATAGAAGAAAACAAAGAAAAAATAAAAAATGTAAAAATAGTAGCTAATTTACCATATTATATAACTACTCCTATAATTATGAAATTATTAGAAGACAGATTAAATATCGATAGTATAACTGTAATGGTACAGAAGGAAGTTGCTGATAGAATAACAGCAAAACCAGGAAATAAACTTTCTGGAGCTATAACATATAGTGTAGATTATTATGCTGAAGCAAAAGGAATAGTTTTTGTTAGTAAAAATAGTTTTATACCAGCTCCAGAAGTAGATTCAGAAGTAATAAAATTAACAATACGTGATAAAGCTAAAGTGGATTTATTAAGTGAAGATATGTTTTTTAAAGTAATTAAAGCAAGTTTTATGCAAAGAAGAAAAACTTTAATAAATGGATTATTAAACTCTGGAATTATTAATGATAAAGAAAAGATAAAAGAGATATTTAAAGAAATAGGTTTAGAGGAAAATATACGAGGAGAAAAATTAACTTTACAAGAATTTGCAAATTTATCTAATTCTATATATAAAACTATTTCAAAAAATTAAAAAATATGGTATAATAATTATATATGTAAGATATTATGAAAAGGAGGTATTAAATTGAATCAGATTTTAGTTACTGAAAAAGTTTATGTAACACCAGAACTAAAAAGAAAAAAGAAACTATATAAAATAGAATTCTTTTTATCTATTCTTTTAGTATGCCTACTTTCTTCATATTACATATATGCTGAATATGATAGAAATAAAACTGAAGAAGTTTCACAAGAAATTTTATCTCAAGTAAAACAAGATGATACAACAAAGTCTTCTGAGCAAGATCCGATAATTATTGTTTTAAGTGAGAATGAAGCAGATAAAAAAGATGAGGATGAAGATAAAATTGAAAGAACAACAAATACAACAACAACTGTAAATGGTGTTGAGTATTCTACTGAATCATTTATATCGATTCCTAAAATAGGAATTAGTTATCCTGTATTAACAGAAACATCTGATGAATTATTAGAAGTATCAGTTAATAAATATTGGGGACCAGCTCCAAATGAGGTAGGTAATTATTGTATAGTTGGACATAACTATAGAAATGGTAAGATGTTTGGAAAATTGTCAGAACTAGAAGATGGAGATATAGTTAATTTGGAAGATACATCAGGTAGAACTTTAAGATATGAAGTGTATAGAAAATATGTAGTAGAACCTACAGATACAAGATGTACTAGCCAATTAACGAACGGTAGAAAAGAATTAACTTTAATAACATGTACAAATTATGGAACACAAAGATTAGTAGTTAAATGTAGAGAAATGTAAAATTTATAAAAAAATACATAAATACATAAAAAAACTTTAAGATTTAATCTTAAAGTTTTTTATTATATAGAATATAATATGTTAATTTAGTTCACTTTTTATAGTTTCAATTAAATTTGGCATATCGATTTCTTCATTGGCAAACTGTTTGAATAGGGAAACGTCTTCATCTGAAATTGACATTCCTTCTATTGCTAAATCATTTTTAATATTATCTATATCAAAATTAAATATTTCTTCATTAAACATTTTTCTATCCTCCAATAATATATTTATTT
This sequence comes from uncultured Clostridia bacterium, assembly GCA_944393405.1. The sequence goes on from CALYAC010000012.1 coordinate 48,337, forward strand.
TCAAAATGCCATAACTATCCTATATATCTATTATACCACAAAATTGCAGAAAAGTCCAGTTTTTAGCACTTTTTAAGAGTATTTTTAAGTGAAAAATAATGATATTTATTGCTTTTCTAAACATATATTAATTAGTTTTTCTAGATCATTTGTATCAGCGATAGATTTGACACTAGCATTGAAAAAATCTTTAGGATCTACTTTTTTTAGATTTAGAATATATTTATTTTTTAATGCTAGTTCTCGTATAAATTCTCTAATAGTTCTTCCATTGCCTTCTCTAAAAGGATGTAGAACATTTAGTTCAGAAATATAATATGCTAATTTTTTAGCTATAATATTTTGTGAATAATTTTCTAAATAATTTTCATTTTTTAATATATCTAATAATTTATCTAGTTCACTTTCAATGAATTGCCATTCTGCAAATCTAAAAACACCTTTTCCAATGTTTTCAGTTCTAAAAATACCCGCAAAAGGGTAAATGTCTTCAAATAAATATTTATGAATATCTTTAATATGCTGAGAGTTAAAAGTACCTATAATTCCTTTTTGACGTAATGCTAATAATTTGGCAGCAGTAATTTTGGCTTCATATTTTTGTAGTAAAGTATTATCTTTTAAATCTAATTTATTTATTAATATGTCTGTATTTGGATAGCAATATATTGAGTGTCTATTTTCATATAAATCATCTTCTATATTCTCTTTCATAAAATCACCAGCCACATTATAACATATAATATAAAAATAATATATAAGATAATATAGTTATTTTTATTATGATGTGGTAAACTATATAAAAATATAGAGTATAAATTGATAATTAATAACGAAAAGAGTGATAACGTGAGATTAGTATCAATACCTAGAGAAAAATATGATAATTATAGGCTTGATCTTATTTTTAACAGCTATAAATGGGATCCACAATTTTTGGATAATAATACTGTAGCAAAATATGCTTTAGTACTTACCAATAAAGAGCATAGAGAAGTAGAAAAATTAACAGAAAGACTTGATCAAGAAACTAGAAAAGCTGAAGAATTTTTAAATAAAAATTTGAAATTAGCTAAACCATTGGTTTTAAATAAAAAAATAAATAATGAAATAAAAAGAATGAAAAATTATAATCCAGATACACATATTAGACTTATGAGATTTGATTTTCATCAGACAATAGAAAATAAATGGGTAGTAAGTGAAGTAAATAGTGACGTGCCTGGAGGATTTGCAGAAAGTTCAATAATGCCACAAATTGCTATTAATACATTAAAACAAAAAGATAAATATTGGTATAAAAATTTTGGTGATATATTAACTAATGCTATTAGAGAAAAAGTTGTACAAAATGGAAGAATAATGCTTGTTCATTGTACATCATATAGTGATGATAGACAAGTTATGCAATTTTTAGGAGATAAATTAAGTGCAATGGGATTTAATGTTATATATGCAGCTGCAGATCATTTGCGATTTAAAAATAATGAGGCGTACAGTATTCTTGATGGAAATGAAGGAAAAGTTGATGGAATATTTAGATTTACTCCATTAGAATGGTTAATAGATATTAAACCAAAACATTGGGAAGGATATTTTGATACCATAACTCCATCTTGTAATCATCCAATTGCAATATTTGCACAAACAAAAAGATTTCCGTTTTGTTGGGATAGTTTAGAAAAATATGGTATAAAATTATCAACTTGGAGGAAACTACTGCCAGAAACAATAGAAGTTAAGAATTCAAAGAATAGAGAAGAATTTATATATAAACCTGCATATGGTAGAGTAGGAGAGAAAATTTCAATAAAAGAAGCGTGTAAAGATGATGAGTATAAAATAATACTTAATGACGTAAAAACACATCAAGATAAATATTTGGCACAAAGGAAATTTAATAGTAAGCCATTAATAAGTGAAAATGGTGAAAGCTATCATGTATGTTTGGGATCATATAGTGTAGATGGAAAACATGCAGGGTATTATGGAAGAATAAGCAAGCTCCCACGTATAGATTCAAACGCAGCAGATATACCAGTATTAATCGAAAGGGGTCTGGAAAATGAAAGGTAGGGATATATTTAAAATATGGGCTCCTACAGGTGCAAAATGGGTTGATTGGGTTAGACCAGTACCATTTGTAGGGATTGATGATAATTTTAAAACATATCAGTTAAATGATTTTATAATAACAGATATAACATATATAAATAAACTAATACCAAATACAGCAATAATAATCGATCTTCCTGGTAATGCTAGCATTAAAGAAGGAATAGCAGTTTCAAAAAAAGGTTATAGACCAATACCTATATTTAATGGAACAGATGAGCAAAAAGGATCAAAGGCAACTGTAGATAACAAGATAGTTAAGCTAGGATTAATTAAAGGAGCTATAGAATTAGAAAGAATTAATATAAGAAATGATGCACCACCCGCTTTTTTATTAAATACTGATCGTATGAATAGATTTAAAATGGATGTTTCAATTTTTGATAATAGTTGGGATATATATGCACAAGATCTTCCATCAGCAGAATATTTTTTACGAAATGGAATTGATAAAATAATAATAAGATCAGAAATCATACAAAAAGATTTAAATAAAATTTTATATAAATTTCAAAAAAAAGGAATAAAAATATTGTTTACTGATGGATATGAGGAACCTAAAAATGTAAAATTAAAGAAACCTCATACAAAATCAATTGATGAGATATAGAAGGAGCAAATATATGATAAAGTTTGATGGTAAAATTGTACAATTTGGTTTTGGGGCAGTTGGTAAAAGCTTTTATGAAAAAATAAAAAAAGAAATAAAATTTAATGAGAATAAATATTATGTAATAACAGCTAATCAAGATGAATATAAAGCATATATAAATTTAGGAGGAATGGTAGAAAACTTTATTACAATTGAAGTCACTAAAGATAATTATCAAAAAGTGTTTGAAAGGTACTTAAATGAAGGAGATTTATTAATAGATTTTGCTGATACAGTAGGTACAAAAGATATATGTAGTTGGTGTGCTGAGAATAATATCATGTATATTAATACAGGTGAGGCTGATTGGCCTGAAAATTGGTATAGCATTTTAAATGAAAATTTAAAAAAAAGTGGGTTAAAAGAAAGATATCATAATAATAAAAAAGTTAATAAATACCCAATTGTTTTGCAACATGGAAATAATCCAGGATTAGTTTCTCATTTTGTAAAAGCTGGGATTGAATATATTATAAATAAACAATATAAAAAAGATAAAAAATTAAAAGAACTAATAGCAAACAATAAATTTAACGAAGTGGCTAGAATACTGGGCATAAAAATGATACATGTAAATGATATTGATTTACAAGAAATAAATGATGAATACAAAGATAATACTTTATATAACACATGGTGTGTTGATTCTTTTTTCTTTGAAATGCTTAGTGAAGCTACATTTGACATAGGAACACATGAAAATATTAATTATGAAAATGAGTGTAAATTAATAGATTATAATAATGGTTTTTTAGAATTTAATAAATTGGCAGTAAATAAAAAATGTCGTACATATTATCCAAATGGAGAATTTGAGGGATTTTTAGTGCCACATGAGGAAACAATAACAATTGCTAAAAGCTTAGAAGTAAAAAATGATAAAGGCGTGGCTTATCGTCCTTCTGTTATGTTCATATATTCTCCTTGTGAATTTGCAAGAAAGTATTTTAATAAAGCAAAAGTAAATGAATATCCATATCCAGATCCAAACAAACCAGCAGATTGTGAAAATGAAAATGGACAGACTATTGTTAGAGGCTATGTTTACCCTAAAAATTCAGAAATTGTATATAAGGAAAAAATAAAATCAGGAACTGAATATGTTGGTGTATTAATTATTGGAGAAAATTTTGATCCGGTTTGGGTAGGAAATAGAATTGAAATGTCATTCTTATATAAGAATCCTAAAGAATCATATTGGCAAACACCTACAATTACTCCTGTGGCAATGTCAGCTTTAGCAGCAGTTTGTTGGATGATAAAAAATAAAGATAAAGGAGATATTTATTTTCCAGATGATATAAATGACTATAAATATATAATAAAAATTGCTGAGAAATATATTTCAAAAACTATATATAGAACATTTGATAAAAATACTTTAGAAGAAAGTTTAAAAATTAATTTTTCTAATTTACAGTCTAAAGATCTATTTATTTAATAATAAAGGAATGAATTTTAGTAAATTACTAAATTCATTCCTTTTAATATTAAAATTTTAATGACCGCCTCCGGCCACCGCCGCCACCGCGGCCTCCTCCGCCATATCCACCGTGACCACTAAAGCCACCATATCCGCCACTTCTAGCAATATGTGAAGCATGGTGTGTTGCAGTTCTAAATGAACGACAACTATAATGGAAATTTCTAGAGCTATAATAAGGATTGCTAAGCATTGGACTCATGTTCATATCAGGACATCTAATCTTTAAAGCAGCAATAACTTTTTCAGAAATTCCAAATGCTGTTGCATATACTAAATATTGTTCCCATAAAGGTAATTCTATTATTGTACGTTCATTCATTAGAGTTTCGCTATTTAAAAAGTTATATAATCCTCTCCACTTAGCATATTCATCTTCACCAAATTGTGTAAGTAAAACATAATTTCTAGATAATTTTCTAAGATAAAGAGAACCTATGAAAAATGCTATACCTAAAATAAAATATGAACCAAAAGCTAAATCAAAATGAGTCTGATAAGATAAGAAATTTACTAATGTTACAAGTAAAACACCTATTATTCCAAACATTGTAGAAAGAGATTGAGTTTGTAATCTTGGTTCTTTATAGTTTGCTTTTTGGAAGTATTTTTCAGTTACGCCTATATTAATTATTGAATTTTCAATGTTTTTAACAAATGTATAAGTATTTTCATAATCAGAAGAAACTTTTGATTGGAAGCTTGACATTGTTATTTCATTTCCAAGAGAATGTCTTACTATTAAATTAAAATATTGTTCCTCTGAAGGTGTAAGTGGTTCTAATTTTTTCTCATTTAGCATGTTTGAGTCTAATGCTTCAGATGTATTATTATTCTCATTTATATCAGTAGAAATAGAGAATGTTATTGGTGCCTGTTTATATTTAACAATTATTTTTACATTACTTGATATCCAGTCTTTTTGAGAATCTACTCTATCTAGTTCAATATAACCTTTACGAACTAAACTTAGCATTATTGATGAATAACCATCTATATCCTCAGTTTTCTTATGAGGTTTGTGCTTACAAAAGACTAGATTAGAAGCAAATATTGGATCAAGATTACTAGGAATCTCTCTAAAATAATCTACTTGTATTGTAGGTTTATAAAAATTATGTTTTTGCCTTATTTGCTTATCTTTTCTTGAAAGATAAATTATTAATAAAATAACTCCTACTAAAGATAGTGATAGTACTATAAATTTAAGGCCTATGTATTTATCTTTAGTTTGATCATAGTCTGTTTGTTCTTGCCTTAGTTCGTCTAATGCAGGATCATTATAGTAATAATTTCTTGATGCATAATCAGTAAATTTATGCTTATCTGCTCCAAATGAAACTAATGTAAATTCGATATATTCATTATATGGTTTGAATTTTAATTCTGATTCATCTAAATCAAATGAAAAAGTATAATATCCAGGATTTAATGTACTTGATTCTGTAAAAGGAAAATTATATGAATTTGTTCCAAAAGTATGAGCTTCATAATTTCCTGGATTTGGCATATCTTTATCTGGAATTAATATTTGACCTTTAAATGAATTTAAATATTTAATTGTATCTTCTGAATAGAAAGATAAATATAATTCAGAGCAATCGCCATAACGTAAAGCAGCATTATACATTTCATATTCAATTTCAAAGGTAATATTTTCACGATACAATCCATCCACATAGAAAAATATACATTCGTAATTTCTAGCAGATTCGCTATAAGGTCCATCACTATGATACCATTTTCCAGGACCATATTTAGAAGTACTAGTATAATCTGAATCATCCCAATATAGTTTTGGGCTTTCTACATATTCAATTTCAGTTCCGTCATCAAGTATTTGTTTTACAGAATTTACTTTATAACTTACTTTTACTCCATCTACATAACTTTCAGGTAAATCTCTCCATAATTCCCAGAATAGATTACTTTTAGATGCAGCATGAATATCAAAAGTTAATCTTTCGGTAACAACAACTTTACCATTACTTCCAGGTTCATCAACTAAAACAGCTTTATAATCAATATCTGATATTCTGGCATAGTCAAATGGATTCAAGTTTATATCCTCAAACATATAGGTAAATTCACTAATTAAGCTTATTAATAGTATGAATACGACAATAATAAGAGTACTTTTCCTCATTACATCACCCTTTTATAAAAATATATTGAAATAATTATATATAAAAAGAAAATAAAAGTAAACAGTAACATTTAATTTTAAATAACATATTATATAATACTAAGACATATTTTTGAAGGAGGAAACCGTGGCTAAGATAATTATTTTTAATAATGATACAGATCGTATGGAGACATATTATAGGGGAGAAGAAGAGCCAATGCCATATAATACAAATGGAACATTAAAAGTTAAAGAATTTAGAGGATCTAGTAAGTCTTCTACTTTATGGACCACAAAAAGAACAATGCAAAGTTGGAATAGTCAAAGATATATTTTTGGTTCTGCAATACCTGTAGGTTTTGCTTTCAAGAGACCATGGGAGGGAGGACATGGAACACAAAGTCAACATTATGCAGGTACAGCATTTGATGTAGGTCAAAGGCTTTCACAGTCTCAAAGAACTAGACTTTGGAATTCAGCGAATAATTCTGGAGTATGGTCTTTTGTAGAACCATTATCTCTTACACCTACATGGGTACATTTTGATAAAAGATTTGGAAAACCTGCTTGTAGTTCTGGAGGATATCCTTTAATAAAAAGAGGAAGTTTAAGTAATTATGTATTAATTGCACAGGACGATTTAAATACCTTGGGATATAGAACAAATGGGCTTGATGGAATTTTTGGGTCAGCTACACAAAATGCAGTTAGAAGTTTTCAACAATCAGTAGGGTTATCTGTAGATGGAATTATAGGTTGTAATACTTGGAGGTCACTACAAGAAGCTGTTGTTGGAACAGGAAGAACGAGTACAACAATAGACTAAAATAAAAAAGGGGAAGAGATCATAGCTTGAAACTCTTGCTAAGAACTCTAACCCCATTACCTCAGCTTGTCTTTTGCTACACAATGCTTAAGATAATCCTGCACCATGTTGGCATGGTTTGACGGTGACGTCTTACCATCCGAAGCATTGGTCTCTTTATGGAGACCGTTGCTATGACAGCGACAATGGCGGAAATAATCCAGCCGATAGCCACCGTGTATGGTGCTAAGATTTCTACTGCAGCGTACAGCAGAATTGCGATGATCAGTGCGACACCTGAGTATCTCCGAGTCTCCTGGATAAACATCATGGCGATTGCGCCAAAGATCAGCAGTGCCAACAGCGAGTAAATCGCCGTTGTGTTGGCGTAGACAAATCCGAAGATCTGTGCCATCAATACATTGATGGCAAAAAGGACTGTTGCAAAAATGATCATAAAGCATGACCCTCCTTTATATTTTTTATAAAGTATATTATACCATGAATTTACATAAAAGTCAAAATGTTACTTGTTGTAAAGTAAAAAATCAAAACATAGAAATATTAAGAAAAAAAGTATAAAAAAACATAAAAAAATTAACAAAAATACTTGCAATTTATAAATACTTGTATTACAATCTAATTGAAGTGGAGAGAAGTGGTAGAAAGTGGTATAAAAATGAAGAGAGGTGAAACATAGTGCTTATCGGTGAATATGAACATTCTCTAGATGCAAAAGGCAGATTGATAATGCCTGCAAAGCTTAGAGAAGACATAGGTGAAAAGTTCATAATAACAAAGGGACTTGATGGGTGCTTATTCGGCTTTTCTCAAAATGAATGGACAAACTTTGAAGAAAAATTAAAAACACTTCCACTTACTAATAAAAATGCTAGAGATTTCGTAAGATTTTTCTTATCAGGAGCAACAGAATGTGAAATTGATAAGCAAGGTAGATTTTTAATAGCTGGTAACCTAAGAGAATATGCAGAGATGGAAAAAGAAGTTGCAATAATCGGTGTAGGTACTAGAATTGAAATTTGGAACAAAGAAAAATGGAAACAATACAATAGTGATGAAAATATTTCAGCAGATGCAATTGCTGAAAACATGACAATGCTTGGTATATAACTTTAATAAAGTTTATATAAACACAAAAGATAAAACCTAAAAACACAAAAGATGCCAAACCCATTTGTATAACAAAAGAAAAAAATTAGAAGAACAAAAGATTATTTGATTAAATTTAATTAAAACAAAAGATAATAAAAAAGTAAACAAAAGATAATTTTAACTAATGAAAAATAAATTTTAGTAGAACAAAAGCTTTTAATAAAACAAAAGATATTTTAATTCTCAAAAGATAAAATGTTGATTGTTTATACATAAAAAATTTAAACTTAAGAAAAATAAAAAATTAACGAAAGATAAAATAAAAACAAACAAAAGATAATTAAACAAAAGAAAAAGTTACTAAAATAAGTAATTTAAGGGTAAAGCATACAGTTGGTATAATTTATACCAACTGATTATGCTATAATTTATTTTTAGCTATGAGGTGTAAGCATTGGAATTTAAACATAAACCTGTTTTATTGAATGAATGTATAGAAGGACTAAATATAAAACCAGATGGAATATATGTAGATGGAACCATTGGAGGAGCCGGACATAGCCTAGAAATTGTTAAAAGATTATCCGAAAAAGGATTGCTTATTGGAATTGATCGAGATGAAGAGGCTTTAAAAGCCGCAAAGAATAAACTTAAAGAATTTAAAAATGTAAAATATATTCATGGAAATCATGATGATATAAATAGATTACTAAAAGAACAAGGAATAGAAAAAGTTGATGGAATATTACTTGATCTAGGTGTATCATCTTATCAATTAGATGAAAAAAGCAGAGGTTTTAGCTATATAGAAGACGCAAGATTAGATATGAGAATGGATAAAACTCAATCTATAGATGCAGAGTTTGTAATTAATGAATATTCAGAGGATGAATTATTTAAAATAATATCGGAATTTGGAGAAGAAAGATATGCAAAAAATATAGCAAAGAATATATGTGAAAAAAGAAAAGAGTCAAAAATTAAAACTACAGGTGAACTAGTAGAGATTATAAGAAATTCTATTCCTAAATCAAAACAGAATGATGGTCATCCCGCAAAAAGAACTTTTCAAGCTATTAGAATTGAAGTTAATAATGAACTAAAGCCATTATATAATACAGTAATAGAATCAGGGAAAATGTTAAATGAAAATGGTAGACTAGCCATTATAACTTTTCATTCATTAGAAGATAGAGCAGTAAAAGAAGCTTTTATAGAGCTAGAAGGAAGATGCACATGTCCAAAAGATTTACCATATTGCATTTGTAATTATGTATCATATGGAAAAATAATAACTAAAAAACCAATAATTCCAACAAAAGAAGAACAGGAAGAAAATAGTAGAAGCAAAAGTGCTAAACTAAGGATTTTCGAAAGAAGACAAAAGAAAGATTAGAAAAGAGGTGAAATTAACTTATGGCAAATTATAGGTATAATAGATACCAATATGAAACTAGCCCAAGAAAATTACAACCTGAGTATGAACCAATAAAAGAACCATATTCTAGAAAAAAGACAACTACTGTTAAAAGAAAAAAAGAAAATATAAAACCAAAAAGACATCTTAAAGTACATGTAAAAGTAGTAGTATATGTTTTATTAATTTTTGCTAGTTTGTTTGTTATAAGTTATAGAAACTCATTAATAAATGAAAGTTTTACAGAAAATGAAAATCTAAAAACGGATTTAGCTGCACTTGAAAAACAAAATGAACAGTTAAAAGTTAATTTAGAGAATAGTTTAAATTTAACAAATATTGAAAAATTAGCAGAAAAAAAATTAGGAATGCAAAAATTAGATAATAGTCAAAAAGTTTATGTTAGCTTAGATAAAAAAGATTATGTAGAACCAGCTAGTGAAAAAGTCGTAATAGAGGATAACGAAAACTGGTTTACAAAAATATTAAATACTTTGTTAGGAAAATAAAGATTAAAATATAATTAGATATATTTTAGTCTTTTTTTTGTATGTTTGAATACAATTAATTTAGATAATATTTGTTAGGAGAATAGATATGAGAAAGATAAAAAGAAAGGAGATAAAAACAAATGAAAAAAAATTTCATAAAGGATTAAGCTCGAAAAGTGAAAGAGGGAAGCTTGTAAAAAAGATAAAACAAAAAGAGAATTTAGAGAAGCAAGATGAAGTTAATAAAATTAAAAAGAAATTAGAAAATAAGAAAAATAAAAAATTTAAAAATCAACTTAAAAATAATAAAGTGATATATGAAGAAAAGTATGGAGAGATAAGTAGAAGAAAAAGAATGAAGATTTGGATAATAGTAGTAATTCTTATTTCTATTCTATTTATAGCAAGAATAGGATGGATACAATTTGGAATGGGAAACTGGCTTAAAGAAATGGCATTAGAACAACAGAGTTTAGATAGAGTGATTAATCCAAGAAGAGGAACGATATATGACTCAAGTGGAAAAAATATATTGGCTGTAAGTAGTACTGTAAATACTATTACTATAAACCCAGTAAATATATCAAAAGAGAATAAAGAAAAAGTAGCAGAAGCTTTAAGTAATATTTTTGATTTAGAGTATGATGATATTTTAAAAAAAGTAAATAAAAAAACATCAATAGAAACAATTGCAAGAAAAGTAGAAAAAAGCAAAGCGGATGAGTTAAGAAAATGGATGGAAGATAATAAAATAGATACAGGAATTAATATTGATGAAGATACAAAAAGATTTTATCCATATAATAGTTTAGCTTCACAAGTTATTGGATTTTGCGGATATGATAATCAAGGATTAGATGGAATTGAAGCCATATATGAAGAAGAACTAAAAGGAGAAAAAGGTAGAATAACTAAGGTAACGGATGCACAAGGGGGAGAAATTGAAAATGAGGAAGAAAATTATATTTCTGCAACAGATGGAAATGATTTAATTCTTAGTATTGATTTAACAATTCAAGGTATCGCAGAAAAATACCTAAAAGAAGCATGTATAGATAATAAGTGTACAGATGGTGGAAATATAATCATCATGAATCCTAAAACTGGTGATATTTTAGCAATGGCCCGGGTATCCAAACTACAATTTAAATGAGCCATATGAAACAACAATAGAGGAATTAAAGGTAAATTGGGAGAAAATGTCTCAAACAGAGCAAATAAAAGAAATGCAAAAAGTATGGAGAAATAAAGCAGTTGCAGATACATATGAGCCAGGATCCACTTTTAAATTAGTAACAGCATCAGCAGCACTAGAGGAAGGAATAACTACTACAGATAAAGAAGGAGAGTTTTGTTGTACAGGAGGTATAACTGTAGCAGGAGTACGAATAAGTTGTTGGAGATATTATAATCCTCATGGTAGTGAGAGTTTAAGGCAAGCATTAATGAATTCATGTAATCCTGTATTTATTGGACTTGGCCAAGAAATAGGAGTTAGTAAATACTATGATTATCTAGAAAAATTTGGTTTACTTAGAAAAACTGGTATTGATTTACCAGGAGAAGCGGGGAGCATTTTTTTAAAAGAAGATAAAGTAGGACCAGTAGAACTTGCAACAATATCTTTTGGTCAAAGATTTGAAATAACGCCTATTCAAATGATAACGGCTGTAAGTACTATTGCTAATAAAGGAACTTATGTTAAACCAAGAATTGTAAAAAAAATAATAAATAACGAAAATGGAGAAGTAAGAGAAATAAAACCTGAAAAAACAGAAAATGTGATATCTAAAAAAACAGCAGAAGATGTATTAAGTATGATGGAATCAGTGGTAGAAGAAGGTACTGGAAAAAATGCCAGTGTGCAAGGATATTCTATTGGAGGTAAAACAGGTACTTCAGAAGATGGTGTTAATACAGGTAAATATGTAACTTCGTTTGTAGGTGTAGCACCAATATCTGATCCAGAGGTTGTAATATTAATAACACTATATAATCCAACAGGAGAGGGTGGACATCAAGGAGGTGGAGTGGCAGCACCTATTGGTTCTCAAGTTTTGGGAGAAGTATTACCATATTTAGAAATACAAAAAGATACAGAAGATGAAAATATGATAAGCGAAGAAGTTATAGTTCCTAATATTACTGGAATTACAATTTCAGAAGCAAAGAAAAAATTAAAAGATGCTGGATTAGATATTAAATATGAGGAAACTGAAGAAGATATTTCAAATAAAAAAGTAATATCACAAGTACCAAATGAAGGCATGAAAGTTAACAAAGAAAGTAAAATTATAGTAGAATATGAAAAATAAAGAAGAAAAAAAGACTTTAAACTATATACAAAAAAAGAATTTAGTTATATAATGTAAAAGGCATATTCTATAATAAGAGAGAAAGGGGAAAGTCTATTTATGGAATTAAAGAAAATATTAGCTGGATTAGAGGGATTAAAAGTAAAGGGAAACTTAGATTTAGAAATAAATAATATAAGCAATAATTCTAAGAAAATTAAAGATAAAGACCTTTTTGTTGCAATTAAAGGTTTTGATGTTGATGGACACGAACATATAACAGAAGCAATAAAAAATGGTGCAATAGCAATTTTGGCACAAGAAGATCAAATAAATAAAGAGTTAATAAAAGAAATTCCAGATAATATAACTCTAATATTATCTCAAAATACAAGATATGCACTAGCTATAGCTGCTTGTAATTTTTATCAAAATCCATCTAAAAAAATGAAATTAATAGGGGTTACAGGAACAAAAGGAAAAACAACAACAACATATATGATAAGAGACATACTAGAAAAACAAGGTATTAAAGTTGGATTAATAGGAACTGTAGCTTCATATATAGGGGATAGAAAAATAGCAGATAATGAAAATACAACACCAGAAAGTTTAAAGTTACAAGAAATATTTAGCAAGATGCTAGAAGAAAAATGCGAAGTTGTTGTAATGGAAGTTTCATCACAAAGTTTAAAACTAGATAGAGTAGCAGGATGTGAATTTGAAATAGGGATATTTACAAATTTTGCAGAAGACCATATTAGTGAAAAAGAACATGAAGATATGGATGATTATTTTAATTCAAAAGTAAAGTTATTTAAAATGTGCAAAAAAGGTTTGGTAAATGCTGATGATGTGTATGCATCAATGGTACCAAAGTTAGTTCCAGAATGTCAATTTACAACATATGGAATCGACAATTATTGTAATTTTTTAGCTAAAGATATTACAGTAACAAATCAATATGTAGACTTTAAAGTAAAAATAACCGATAGAAATGAAAGGGTTAAAGTTTCTATACCAGGTAGATTTAGTGTATATAATTCATTAGCAGCAATTTATGTTGCAATGCAATTTGGTTGCTCAAGCGAAAATATAAAAGAGGCATTAGTAAATATAAGAGTTCCTGGAAGAAGTGAACTTGTTGATAATAAATTAGGATTGACTATAATGATTGATTATGCTCATACACCAGAGAGTTTAGAAAAAATATTATCTTCAGTAAAAATTTATACTAAAGGAAGAGTAATTAGTGTATTTGGTTGTGGAGGAGATAGAGATAAAAATAAAAGACCAATGATGGGTGAAGTTTCTGGAAGAGTTGCTGATTATACAATTATAACATCAGATAATCCAAGAACGGAAAATCCAGAAGATATAGTTGATAGTATTGAAGAAGGAATGAAAAAGACAAAAGGAAAATATGAAATAGAAGTTAATAGAAAAGAAGCAATAAGGAAAGCAATAACTATGGCAAATAAAAAAGATATAATAGTTCTTGCCGGTAAAGGTCATGAACAATATCAAGAAATTAATAAAGTAAGATATCCTTTTGATGAAAATGAAATAGTAAACTCAATAATTAACGAAATTGTAGAAAAGAAAAATAAGAACTAATGAAGAGGAGGAAATTTTATGCAATATCAAAATAAAATATTACTATTGTCGTTTGTGGCAAGTGTAATATTAGCATTGATAATTGTACCAATTTTAAGAAAATTAAAAGTAGGTCAAATAGAAAGAACTGAGGGACCTCAGTCACATTTAAAGAAGCAAGGAACACCAACAATGGGTGGAATTATTATGATAATTGTTCTTGTAGCTGTGGGAATTTTTGTTTACTTAGATTATAGGGTAGATCAATTTGAAACTGCAAAAGCTATATTACCATTAATTGGAGTAGCAGTAGGTTTTGGACTAATAGGATTTATTGATGATTTTAAAAAGTTAGTATTGAAAAACACTAAAGGTCTTAGTCCAAAGGCTAAGATGTTTGGGTTATTAATTGTAGCAGTAGCATATACAATAGTATTAGTTAAAGTTTTTAATATAGGAACAGATATATATATACCGTTTGTAAAAGAATATATTACAATGCCAATATGGCTATATATACCATTTGCAGTTTTAGTTATGCTTGCAGCAACTAATGCAATAAATTTAACAGATGGAATAGATGGATTATCAACTAGTGTTACAACAATAATTCTTACATGTTTAACAGTTATTTCAATTTTATTTGGTGTTAAAGAGGTTACTGCAGTAGGTGCTATTTTGATAGGTGCTTGTTTAGGATTTTTACTGTTTAACTTGAATCCTGCCAAAGTTATGATGGGTGATACAGGTTCATTAATGCTTGGTGGAGCAATTGCAGGAATATCTTTATATCTAAAGATGCCACTATTATTACTTATAATAGCAATTATACCTATAATAGAGACATTATCTGTTATGATTCAAGTTGCTTATTTTAAGAAAACAGGAAATAGAGTATTTAAAATGACTCCAATACATCACCATTTTGAACTTTCAGGATGGAAAGAAAATAAAATTGTATCTGTATTTAGTTTAGTTACTTTAGTATTTTGCATAATAGGAATATTAGCAATCTAAGGAAGATTATTTAATAGAAAAGATAGATAATTAAAATTATTAGTTAATAAAATATAAAACAAAAGAATAAAATTATTGATGAACAATAAAGAATAAAATTTTGCACTTTGGAAAGGATTGATAGGCAAAATGCAGAATAAGTCAAGAAAAAATATAGCTAGACCAAAGAAAAATCAAGTGGATTTTGTACTTGTAATAATAATTATTATCTTACTATCATTTGGAATAGTAATGATATTATCTGCAAGTGCACCATCAGCCTTAGCTGAAACAGGAGATAGTTATACATATGTAACAAAACAAATATTGTTTGCTGTACTAGGCTTAGTAATTATGTGGTTTGTATCAAAAATAGATTATAGAATATATAAAAAATTCTATTGGGTAATATATTGGATATCTGTAGGAGTATTATTACTTGTTTTAATTCCAGGACTTGGAACAGAAGTAAGTGGTGCAAATAGATGGATAGACCTAGGATTTACAAGGTTTCAGCCATCAGAGATAACAAAGATAGGAATGATAATATTCTATGCAGGATATTTAACAGATCATAAAGATGAGCTTAGAAGTTTTACTAAAGGTTTTTTAAAACCTATTGCATTTATTTTACTACCAGTAGCAATAGCATTATTTATTCAAAACCATTTAAGTGTAGGTATTGTAATGACTGCAATTACCTTTATAATGATGTTAATGGCAGGATGTAGATTAATATATTTTATAGTTTGCGGAGGAATTGTAGGTGGTACAGGACTTGCAGCTTTAGCTATATACTTATCATCAGCAGGTGATAGTGCAGGAGACGCAAACTTTAGATTGGGAAGAATATTAAATTATATGGATCCATGGCAGGATCCAACAGGAACTGGATGGCAAACTATTCAAAGTTTATATGCAATTGGATCTGGAGGATTATTTGGAGTTGGATTAGGTGAGAGTAAACAAAAATATCTATATGTATCAGAACCACAGAACGATTTCATATTTTCAATTTTAGCAGAAGAACTAGGTTTCATTGGATGTATAGTCGTTATAGTATTATTTGCCTTATTTATATGGAGAGGAATAATAATTGCAATGAAATCTAAAGATATGTTTGGAAGCTTATTAGCAACAGGTATAACATCACTTGTTATGGTTCAAGTTGTAATAAATATAGGAGTTGTAACAAACACAATACCAAATACAGGTATGTCATTACCATTTTTTAGTGCTGGAGGTACAGCTCTGGTAATACTTCTTGGAATGTGTGGAATATTACTAAACATATCTAAATCTAGATCAAAAGTATAAGGAGTTGAAATACATGAAAGTAATAATAGCAGCAGCTGGAACAGGAGGACATATTAATCCAGGTATAGCAATTGCTAATAAAATTATGGAAAAAGAGCCAAAATCTAAAATTACATTTATAGGAACTGATAGGGGATTAGAGAATGATTTGGTTCCAAGAGCTGGATATGATTTAGAAAAAATAGATGCACATGGAATCGAAAGAAAAATATCTATACAAAATCTAAAAAATTTATATGCAACATTTAAGTCAATAGGCGTTGCAAAAAAAATATTAGAAAGAAAAAGGCCGGACGTAGTAATTGGAACAGGAGGATATATATGTGTTCCAGTTGTAATAGCAGCAAAAAAATTAAAAATACCAGTAGTATTGCATGAAAGTAATGCTTTTCCAGGTATTGCAGTAAAACTATTTAAAAAGAAGGCTGATAAAATTTTAGTTGGCTTTAAAGATGCTAAAGAAAGACTTAAAGATGCAAAAAATGTAATAATAACGGGAAATCCAATTAAAATAAAAAAATTAGAACTAAGTGAAGATAAAAAGAAACAAATAAAGAATGATTTAGGATTATCAGAAGATAAATTTACTGTATTAGTATTTGGAGGTAGTCAGGGAGCACAAAGTATTAATAGAAGTTTAATAGAAATAATTGTAAATAAAAAGAATAGAAATTATCAGATTATTTGGGCGGCAGGACCAGAGCAATATAAAAAAATAGAAGATAAGTTAAAAGAAGTAAATGTAAATATTGATAATATAAATAATGCAAAGATTGTTCCATACATATATAATATGGAAGAAGTAATGAATGCTTGTGATCTAGTAGTATGTAGAAGTGGAGCAATGACAATTACAGAAATTGCATGTACAGGAAAGCCAGCAATATTTATTCCTTTTCCATATGCAACTGAAAATCATCAAGAATTTAATGCAAGAGTTTTAGTAAATGTTGATGCTGCTGAAATGATCTTAGATAAAGATTTGAATTCAGAAATATTAAGCAATACTATCTCAAAGATTGCAAAAGACAAAAATAAACTAAAAGCTATGTCAGAAAATGCTATTAAAATGTATATACCAGATGTAGAAGAAAAAATATATAATGAAATTAAAGAATTAGTCAAATAAATTAAAAAGAAGAGATAAAATATATTGATAAATCTCTTCTTTTTATTATTTAGTAAAAGAAATTTATGAAATCAAAAATATGAAATGAAACAATAAAAAATGTATGTCGAATGATGTCGAAACTGAGAACACGAAAGTTCTTGCTATTTAAATCTATTTGTATTATATTAAGAAAAGTACGCTGGAAAGGAGGAATATCAGATGGAGTACTCAAAAAGCTTTTTTGGTAAAACAGTAATAGATAGTTCTGATTCAGACGAAATATTGGCAGATGAGAAAATAGAATTAGAGTATTATGAGACACATAATATAGCCAAAGATAATGAAAGAAAGTACGGAATCGAAGTGTTAAAAAGAGACATTAAACATAATAAATTTAATATTGAATCAAAGATTGTTAACAATATATCAAATGAAGAGAATAAAATAAATAGATTACTAGAAATATTAATGATAAATAAAGTTACACCAGTATCAGTAGATGATGTAATTTCAGATATAACGGTTTTGGACTAATCCAAAACTGTTTTTTAATCTGATATAAATTTACAACAAAATAAGATATTTATATAAAAGCTTGCCAAAAAATGAAATTTACGTTATGATAATATACAGACTTTTATAATATATATAATAAGAAAGGAGAAAATGATAATTACAATTATCATAAAATAAACTATGGCAGATAAATTAATTATTGTTGAATCACCTGCTAAAGCTAATACAATAAAGAAATTTCTTGGAGGAAGTACAAAAGTCGTAGCTTCAATGGGACATATTAGAGATTTACCAAAATCTAAAATGGGTATTGATATTGAACATGATTTTGAACCTCAATATATTAATATTAGAGGAAAAGGAAATTTAATAAAAGCGTTAAAGGCTGATGCAAAGAATGCAAAAAAAGTTTATCTTGCAACTGACCCTGACCGTGAAGGAGAAGCAATTGCTTGGCATTTAGCACATATTTTAGAGATTCCGGAAGATAGTGTTTGTAGAGTAACTTTTAATGAAATAACTAAAGAAGCAGTTCAAAATTCGATAAAAAAACCAAGAACGATTGATATGAACTTAACAAATGCTCAACAAGCAAGACGTGTATTAGATAGAATAGTGGGATATAAGATAAGTCCAGTACTATGGAAAAAGGTAAGAAGAGGTCTATCAGCAGGAAGAGTGCAATCAGTAGCCGTAAAACTTATTGTAGATAGAGAGGAAGAAATAGAAAAATTTATTCCAGAAGAGTATTGGAATATTTTTGCAAAACTTTTAGATGAAAATAGTAATAAGATATTTATTGCTAAGTTATATGGAAAAGATAAAAAGAAAATAGAACTTCATTCTGAAAAAGAAGTAAAAGAAGTATTAAAAAATATAGAAAATGGAAAATATATTGTAACTGAAGTAAAAAAAGGCGAAAAGAAAAGAAATCCAGCTCCACCTTTTACAACTAGTACTATGCAACAAGAAGCATCAAGAAAATTAGGATTTACTTTAAAAAGAACAATGTCTATTGCTCAAGGACTATATGAAGGAGTTAAAGTAGAAGGAAAAGGAACTGTTGGACTTATTACATATATGAGAACAGATTCTACAAGAATTTCTGAAGAAGCAAGAGCAGCAGCTAAGAAAGAAATTATAAAAAAATATGGCGAAGAATATTATGAAAATAGATATTATAAAACAAAACAAAATTCACAGGATGCCCATGAAGGTATTAGACCAACATATATAGAATTAGATCCTGAAATGATTAAAGATGACTTAAATAAAGATCAATATAAATTATATAAGTTAATATATAATAGATTTTTAGCAAGTCAAATGCAATCAGCTATATATGACACAATATCTGCTAACATAGATGTCAATAATTATAATTTTAGAGCAACTGGACAATCTTTAAAGTTTAAAGGTTTCATGACTTTATATGTTGAAACTACAGATAGTAAAAAAGAAGAAGAGGAAGAATCATTTGTTCCTGACCTAAAAGAAAATCAAGAAGTTATAAAAAAAGAAATTACGACAAAGCAGAGTTTTACTGAACCTCCACCTAGATATACTGAAGCGAGTTTAGTTAAAGCTTTAGAAGAAAAAGGAATAGGAAGGCCAAGTACATATTCACCAACTATTACTACTATATTAGAAAGAAGATATATTGAAAAAGAGCAAAAACAACTTATTCCAACTGAACTTGGAAAAGTAGTTAATAGACTCCTTATAGAGAACTTTTCAGATATAATAAATGTAGAATTCACAGCAAAAATTGAAGATGATTTTGATGAAATAGCAGAAGGAAAAGAAAACTGGAAAGATGTTATACGTAATTTCTATGGCCCTTTTGAAAAAGAAGTTGAAAAAGTAGAAAAAGAATTAGAACATGTTGAGTTACAAGAAGAAGTATCTGATGTACCATGTGATAAATGTGGTAGAATGATGGTAATAAAATATGGTAGGTTTGGAAAATTTTTAGCATGTCCAGGATATCCAGAATGTAAAAATGCGAAACCATATGTAGAGACGATAGATAAACCTTGTCCAAAATGTGGAGGAAAGATTCAAATAAGGAAATCTAAGAAAAGAAAAACATATTATATTTGTGAAAATAATCCAAAATCTTGTGACTTTATTTCATGGAATAAACCTAAATAAAAGTGTAATTAAAATGGGAAAAGACCTATTGAAAAATGGGTCTTTTTATGATATAATTTTTTTCTAGTAAAAAAAGAAGGAGTTATTTACGACATGAATAAAAATGAAGAACAATATAGAATATTTAAACAAATTGTACACACTTTTTATCATAGTAGCAATGAAAAAGAAAAAGAAATTCAAAGCAAAGTAAATAATTTAATAATAGAACCAAAACTAATATATGATTCTTTTAAAAAGACTCTAAGAGCGGATTTTAAAATTGGGGATACACAATTATATAAAATAAAAAATTTACCAGAATTTTTTGAAAGAATGCTTAATAAAGAAACATATAAATATGGAAGCAAGTTAGAATTTGTTCATACAGAAGAGGCATTTAAAGAAGAATGTATCCCACTTTTAAAATTTGTGCTAAAATATGCCGAAATAATAAAATATGCAAATGAAACAGTTGGAAGTTACAGTAAGTATATGAGAACAATGAGTAATGAACATATTACAATTTCTAACACCGGATTAGATGAAATATTTAATGTATTAAAAGATAAAAAAGTTTCCTTTAAAATTGATTCAGATGAAAAGGATATATTATTTAGTAATAGTAATCCAGATATTATATTTACTATAGAGCAAGAAGAAAATGGAGATTATGTTATAACACCTAATATTGATGTCTTTTCATATGAAGTATTAAAAGGAAAAGATTATTTATACTTATTAACAAATAAAGCATTGTATAGATGTAATAAAGAATTTGAAAATAAAACTTTAAAATTATTAAATATATATAGAGAAAATTATACACCTAGTATAAGATTTAAAAGAGAAGAATTTCCAAATTTTTGTTCATTAATTTATCCAAAATTAAAAAATCAGATTTCATTACAAAAATTAGATAAAGCAATAATAGATAAATATATTCCAGATGAATTATATGTAAAAATTTATTTAGACTATGACCAAAACAACTATATTACTGCAGATGTAAAATTTATTTATGGAGAAATTGAATTTAACCCATTAAAAAATGAATCAGTTAAAGTAGCAAGAGACATTGCAAAAGAGAATGAATATTTAGATATTTTAGTAAATACTGGATTTATGCTAGATAAAGAAAAAGCAAGATTAGTATTAGCAGACGAAGAAAAAATATATAATTTCTTATCAGAAGAAATAGAAGAATATATGAAAAAATTTGAAATTCTAGCAACTGATAATTTTAACAATAAGGAAATTCGTAAACCTAAAATAGGATCTATAGGAGTAAAAATAGAAAATAATTTATTAGAAGTTAATTTACTAAATATCGGATTTGATATAGATGAAATTCAAAATATTATGAAGAAATATACTTTGAAAAAGAAGTTTCATAGATTAAAAGATGGTAGTTTTTTGAGCTTAGAACAAAATGATACAATGGACTTCATTACAGGCTTACTAGAAAGTGAAGATATAAGTTATGAAGAGATAAAAAAAGGTGAGATTAAATTACCAATATCAAGAAGTATGTACCTAGATAAAATATTACAAAATATAGATTCTGAAATTACGAAAGACGATAAGTATAAAAAAATTGTAAATCAAGTTTCTAAAAAAGAATTTGATAATAATTTTGAGTTTCCCAAAAAACTAAAATCTGAACTTAGAAGTTATCAGAAAACAGGTTTTAAATGGCTAAAAATCTTAGATGGTTATGGGTTTGGAGGAATCTTAGCTGATGATATGGGACTTGGTAAAACCATTCAACTTTTAACAGTTATTTTATCATACATTGAAAATACAAAAGAACCTAAACCAAGTATTGTAGTATGTCCAAGCTCTTTATCTTTAAATTGGAAAAATGAAATTGAAAAATTTGCACCTAGTATTAAAACATTGGTAATACATGGTAATGCAGATGAAAGAAAGCAACAAATAGAATCTATTAATAAATATAATTTAGTAATAACTTCATATGATTTATTAAAGAGAGATATTGATATATATAAAGAAGGAAAATATCAATTTAAGTATATTATTGCTGATGAAGCACAATACATAAAAAATAATAATACTCAAAATGCAAGAGCAATTAAAGTAATTGAAGCGGAAACAAGATATGCATTAACAGGAACACCAATTGAAAATTCATTATCAGAGTTATGGTCTATTTTTGATTTTATAATGCCAGGGTATTTATTTAGTTATAAAAAATTTAAAGAGCTTTATGAAATGCCAATAGTAAGAGACAATGATAGTGCAGCAATGAAAAAATTAAAAACTTTAATTGAACCATTTATATTAAGAAGAACTAAAAAAGAAGTTTTAACAGAATTACCTGATAAAACAATTAGTATTTTAAATAATGAAATGCAGGACGAGCAATTAAAATTATATATGTCATATATGGCAGAAGCCAGAAAAGAAGTAAAACAGGAAATAAAGGATAATGGATTTGAAAAGAGTCAAATTAAAATTTTGGCTTTACTTATGAGATTAAGACAAATATGTTGCCATCCATCACTATTCATATCTAATTATAAAGGAGAAAGTAGTAAACTTAATCAATGTATTGAATTATTAAAAGATGCAATTCTTTCTGGTCATAAAATATTACTATTTTCAGGATATTCTAGTATGCTTGAAATAATAGAAAAAGAACTAAAAAAAGAAGACATTAAATATTTTAAGCTAACAGGTCAAACTAAAGTTGGAGATAGAATAAAATTAGTTGATGAATTTAATAGTAATGATGATATAAAAGTGTTTTTGATTTCTTTAAAAGCAGGAGGAACAGGACTTAATCTAATAGGAGCTGATATGGTTATTCATTATGATCCATGGTGGAATTTATCAGCAGAGAATCAGGCAACAGACAGAACATACAGAATAGGACAGAAAAAGAATGTTCAAGTATATAAACTTATAACTAAAGACTCTATAGAAGAAAAAATTTATGAACTTCAAGAAAGAAAAGCAAATCTTGCAAAAACAATGCTTTCTACAGAAACAACATTTCTTAACAAATTATCTAAAGAAGATATCATGGCATTGTTTCAATAGAATATAAAAATAAGAAGAAAATTCACATATCAAAATGGTCGAAAGATTATATAGAGTTGAAAAAATACTAAAAATCCTATATAATATATTAGCAATGTATTTGCTAATATTATATAAAGGAGGAAGTTGTATGAACTTTCGGAAAATGAATATGGAGGGTAAAATCTTCATATCAGGAGAGCAAGCAGAAAAAATATTAGGAAATGAAAGCTTGCGAAGAACTCAAGAACTCATCGAAGAGCAGGGTGCTTTTATAACTCAGCTAACAAGCGAATTAAGAGCAGAATTAAAATGTGAAGACCCTATAGTAAATGAGTATCTTCAGTATGTTACTGAAAAAGATTTTGTCGAAGAGAACGCTGCAGAAATTATTATGACAGGTGCCATAATGGCAGCGCTTCAAGACTACGTAAAAGAGGGAGGAAAAATAGAAATAGCTGAAAAGGCAAAAGCGAATCTTAACCCCAACTTTGTAAAACAATGTCTTGAGGGGTACGCGGATAGTGTAAGAAGCATAATACCAAAACTTGATGTAGGATCAAGCTTGGAAATGTTACTGTCCGTGATTTCTGGAATGTAATACAACCACATGAGGGCACATATCACTGGATGAATATCTGGAGGTAGGTGCCCTCCATATATGATAAATAATTAAAGGCGAATACTAAAAAATAAAGATTAGAATAAGGAGAAATAAATGAAAGATTATATAACAGTTATAGGAGGAGGACTAGCTGGAACAGAAGCTGCATATCAGATTGCAAATAAAGGCATAAAAGTAAAATTATATGAAATGAAACCTTTGAAATTTTCGCCAGCTCATAGTAATAATAATTTAGCAGAAATAGTATGTAGTAATTCTTTTAAATCAAATTTACA
Source organism: uncultured Clostridia bacterium (assembly GCA_944393405.1). The sequence goes on from CALYAC010000012.1 coordinate 72,449, forward strand.
TACAAATGCGTGTGGATTATTAAAAGAAGAACTAAGATTATTAGATTCACTTTTAATAAAAACTGCAGATAAAGTAGCAGTACCTGCAGGCCAAGCATTAGCTGTTGACAGAGAAAAATTTGCTGAAGAGATAACTAAGAAAATAGAGGATTTAGATAATGTAGAAATTATAAGAGAAGAAGTAGGAAAAGATAAAGGAAACAACTCATTAAAAGAACTTTCAAAAGATAGTATAGTTATTATTGCAACTGGGCCTCTTACATCAGACAGCTTATCTGAAGAAATAAAAGAGATTACTGGTAATGAAGGTTTTCATTTTTATGATGCAGCAGCACCTATAATAGAAAAAGAGTCAATAGATATGAATATTGCTTTTTGGGGAGATAGATATGAACAAGAAAGAGGAAAAAGTGAAGACATAGATGAATGGAAGAATAGAATAAAAGATAATAATAAGGATTCATATATAAATCTTCCTATGAATAAAGAAGAATATGAACTTTTTTGGAATGAGCTTGTGAAAGCTGAATTAGTAGAACTACATGAGTTTGAAAAAAGAGAAATATTTGAAGGATGTATGCCTATTGAGGTTATGGCAAAAAGAGGAATAGATACTTTGAGATTTGGACCACTAAAACCAGTTGGATTTACAGATCCAAGGACAGGAAAAAGACCATATGCGATAGTTCAATTAAGGCAAGATAATTCTGCAGGCAATTTATTTAATATGGTAGGATTTCAAACTAATTTAAAATATGGTGAACAAAAAAGAGTATTTAGGCTTATTCCAGGATTAGAAAATGCAGATTTTACAAAATTAGGAGTAATGCATAGAAATTCATTTATTAATTCACCTGAACTACTTGATGAAACATATAATTTAAAGAAAAATAACAATATATTTTTTGCAGGACAAATTACTGGAGTCGAAGGATATGTAGAGTCAATTGCATCTGGTTTAGTAGCAAGTTTAAATGCAATAAAAAGATATATAGGTGAAGAGAAAATTATTTTTCCAGAGGAAACAATGATTGGAGCTTTGGCAAAATATATAGCCACAGAGAATAAGAACTTTCAACCAATGAATGCTAATTTTGGAATAGTACCAGGATTAGATGAAAAAATAAAAGATAAAAAGATAAAATATGGTAAACTAGCAGATAGAGCACTAGAAAAAATAAAAAATATATTACAGTAAAATGACATTTATATTACATATTTGTAATATTGTTGCAATGAAATTTTATTAATGTTAATATTTAATGGATGAATAGCGAGAATAAGTAGACATAACACATTGACACGTAAGACGAAACATGATATAATAAAGTGTAGATGAAAATAGGAGGAAAATATATGAGAAAGTGGGAAGAAAAATATAAAGAACTTGAAGATGGCAAAAAATTAGATGATCAAATTAGTGTATTGACTGATAAAAAAGATAAAAGAGCAATAACTAGAGAAGAGCTAAAAGAATTGGATAAACTTGAAAGAATAAAAGAAAATTTACCAAAAGTAAAAAACATACTAGAATATAAAAACAAATTAGAAGCTGAATTAAAAGATTTAAAAGAAGAACAAAAAAGAAGACAAACTCTAGCTAAGACAGATAAAGCAAATGAAAAATTAGAAGAAGAAATGAATAAGCTAACAGAAGAAAGAACAAAGCTAGAGGCTGAGCTAAAAACAGCAGATAATGACGATAAGAAGAAGGAAATACAAGGAAAGCTTAAACAAGTTCAAGAAAAAAGAGATGCAAATAATAAAGCTTTTGCTGAAAATCAAGAAACATTAGCTAAAAATGCAAAAGGAAAAGAAGCTCTTAAAAGAATACCTGATGATAAACTTAGTGCTAAAATTACTAATATGAGTACTAAAATAAGTAAATGTAATATGATATGTAATAATTTATTACAAGGTAAGAGTTGGGATTCAATAGATTTAAAATTAGAGCAATGGAAAGATAGAGAACTTAAATCAGATAAAAAGACAGCTGATAAAATGAGAGAATCAGCAAAAGAAGAAAAAGAAGAAAGCAAAGAAAAAGATGAATCTAAGAAAGAAGAAGAATCTAAAGAAGGTGAAGGTTCTGTAAAAGAAGAAGGAACTAAAAAAGAAGAGTCTAAAGAAGGTAGATCATTATCAGAAGAAGATAAAGAGATGGAAGAACATATAGGAAAAGAAGTTACTAGAATAATGAAAGAGCAAAAAGATAAAAAAGAAACATCTTTAGTACCAAGTTTCGAAGAAATGTATCCAAGACTTTCAAAAATTCCTTTATTAAAGAGATTTGCAAAATCTAGATACGATAAAATGGTTGCTGATCTAAATGAAAAAGAATCAGAAGAAGATAAAGAAAAAACAGAGAAAGAGGATGGCAAAAAAGATAAAAAAGAAGAAATTGGAAAAGCAGAAAAAGATGATTTTAGAGAATATATTAAAGTAGTTGCAGAAAAAGGAATGAAGACAGCAGACAAAGAAAGATTAGCACAAAAAATGAAAGCAACTCAAGAAAAAATAGCTAGTCAACCACAGCCTCAACAAAAACAAGAAAAAACTGATACAGGAAGAGAACCTGGAGATGATTAATTCTTAGAAATATAAGCATTTTATATTGACATATAAGCAAAAAAATGATAAAATATTACCGCTAGTGTAAAATACCATACTAGCGGTTTATTTTATGTAAGAAAAGAGGTGAAATTTAAGTGCCAACAATTAATCAATTAGTAAGAAAAGGAAGAAAAAGTTCTACAACTAAATCTACAGCACCAGCTTTACAACATGGATACAATTCAAGAAGTAAAAAATTAACAAATAAAAGATCACCACAAAAAAGAGGTGTTTGTACAGTTGTAAAAACAGTAACACCAAAGAAGCCAAACTCAGCATTAAGAAAAGTTGCCAGAGTAAGACTTTCAAATGGATATGAAGTAACTTCATATATCCCAGGTATAGGACACAACTTACAAGAGCATAGTGTTGTTCTAATAAGAGGAGGAAGAGTAAAAGACCTTCCAGGTGTTAGATACCATATAATTAGAGGTACATTAGACACAGCAGGAGTTAAAGATAGAATGCAAGGTAGATCTAAGTACGGAGCTAAAAAACCTAAAAAATAATAGTTAAAAACATATAATTATTTTTAGGCTTATGGTGCTTATATGAAATTACTAATTTAAGGTACTTAAATTTATAATTGATATATAGCACTATACGGAAAAGAAAAATCTTTTCAGAGTAACTTTAGGTATTTATTTAAATACCAAAGATATTTCAAGAATAATATCAAGAAAAGGAGTGAAGAATAGTGCCAAGAAAAGGATATATAGCAAAAAGAGAAATTTTACCAGATCCAATATATAATAGCAAAGTTGTTACTAAATTAATCAACAATGTTATGTTAGATGGTAAAAAAACAGTTGCTCAATCAATTGTTTATGATGCATTCAATATTATAAAGGAAAAAGAAGAAAAAGATCCATTAGAAGTATTTGAAGCAGCTCTTGAAAATGTAATGCCAGTTCTAGAAGTTAAAGCTAGAAGAATCGGTGGAGCTACATACCAAGTTCCAATCGAAATTAGACCTGAAAGAAGACAAACATTAGGTTTAAGATGGTTAGTTACTTATGCAAGAAATAGACATGAAAAAACAATGGCTCAAAAATTAGCAGCTGAAATTATGGATGCAGTAGCTGGTAATGGTGGAGCATTCAAGAAGAAAGAAGATATGCATAGAATGGCAGAAGCTAATAAAGCATTTGCACATTATAAGTTTTAATTTATGAAAATAAAAAAAGGAGGAAAAAAATGGCTGGAAGAGAGTTTCCTTTAGAAAAAACAAGAAATATAGGAATAATGGCTCATATAGATGCAGGTAAAACTACAACTACAGAGAGAATACTTTTCTATACTGGAAAAACTCATAAGATAGGAGAAGTTCACGAAGGTGAAGCTACTATGGACTGGATGGTTCAAGAGCAAGAAAGAGGTATAACAATTACTTCTGCTGCTACAACATGCCAATGGTTAGGTCACAGAATAAACATAATAGATACTCCAGGACACGTTGACTTTACAGTTGAAGTTCAAAGATCTTTAAGAGTACTTGATGGTGCTGTTACAGTATTAGCAGCTAAAGGTGGAGTACAACCTCAAACAGAGACAGTATGGAGACAAGCAGATAAATACCAAGTTCCAAGAATGGTATATGTAAATAAAATGGACATCACAGGTGCAGATTTTATGCTATGTGTACGTCAATTAAAAGAAAGATTAAATGCTAATGCTGTTCCAATTCAATTACCAATAGGTGCAGAAGATAACTTCAAAGGAATAGTTGATTTAATAAAAATGAGAGCATTTATTCATAAAGATGATCTTGGAAAAGAAATAGAAGAAGGAGAAATTCCTGCAGATTTAAAAGATCAAGCTGAAGAATATAGAAATATAATGGTTGAAGCAGCAGCAGAACAAGATGATGAGTTAATGATGAAATACCTAGAAGAAGGTACATTAACTGAAGAAGAAATCAAAAAAGGATTAAGATTAGGAACAATAAATAATAAAATAGTTCCAGTTTGCTGTGGATCATCATATAAAAACAAAGGTGTTCAAGAATTATTAAATGCAGTTGTTGACTTTATGCCATCTCCATTAGATATACCTCATATAAAAGGTGTAACTTTAGATGGAGAAGAAACAGAAAGAAAAACATCTGATACAGAACCATTTGCAGCATTAGCTTTTAAAATTGCAACAGATCCATTTGTTGGAAAATTATGTTTCTTTAGAGTATATTCAGGAACATTAGAAGCAGGATCTACAATATTAAATGCTAACAAAGGTAAAAAAGATAGAATGGGAAGAATCTTATTAATGCATTCAAACCATAGACAAGATATTGAAAAAGTATATGCTGGAGATATAGCAGCAGCTGTTGGATTAAAAGAAGTATCTACAGGAGATACACTTTGCGATCCAAATCATCCAGTTATATTAGAATCTATGGAATTCCCAGAGCCAGTTATAGATATCGCTATAGAGCCAAAAGACAAAGCTAATAGTGAAAAAATGGGTATAGCTCTTGCTAAACTTGCTGAAGAAGATCCAACATTTAAAACATATACAAATCATGAAACAGGTCAAACTGTTATAGCAGGTATGGGTGAGCTTCACTTAGATATCATAGTTGACAGATTAAAAAGAGAATTCAAAGTAGAATGTACAGTTGGTAAACCACAAGTTTCATATAAAGAAACAATTAGAAACAAAGTTAAAGTAGAAGGAAAATTCATTCGTCAATCAGGTGGACGTGGACAATATGGTCATGTTTGGTTAGAAATGGAACCAATTGAAGCAGGTAAAGGTATTGAATTTGAGAGCAAAATCGTTGGTGGTGTTGTTCCAAAAGAATATATCAAACCAATTGAAGAAGGAATTAGAGAAGCAGCTGAAACTGGTGTTCTAGCTGGATATCCAGTTATTGACTTTAAAGCTACTTTAGTTGATGGTTCATATCACGAAGTTGACTCTTCAGAAATGGCATTCAAGATTGCAGCTTCAATGGCATTCAAAGAAGGATGTAAACAAGCTAAATCAGTTATATTAGAGCCAATTATGAAAGTTGAAATAACAGTTCCAGAAGAATATATGGGAGATGTTATTGGTGATGTTAACTCTAGACGTGGTAGACTAGAAGGTATGGAACCAGAAGGTGGAAACCAAGTTATAAGAGCATTTATTCCATTATCAGAAATGTTTGGATATGCAACTGACCTTCGTTCTAAAACACAAGGAAGAGGAACATATTCTATGGAACCATCTCATTATGAAGAAGTTCCAAAATCAATCTTAGATACAATTGTTGCAAGTCGTGCTAAGAAAGATTAGAAATTAGTTTATAAGAACTAGGAAGTAAATAACATATGAAAAGAGTAAAATATTATATACCAGTTGTTATATTGCTAATATACAATATAATATATATACCATTATTAAATTGGCTTAAAAATAATAAGTTTGATGGGTACACTTCACCACATTCTAAGGCTATGACATATATGAATATAATATCTATAATAGTTATATTTATTACAGTTATATATAAGCTTATAATGAGGAGAAGGATAAAAGGAATCTATCAGAATGAAAAAATTATTAATGTAATATTAATCTTAGGTTTAATAATGGGAATAATATTCTTTACAATTCTTAATATGGTTATTTAAAATAATAATTAAAACTACTTGCATTTTTA
>CALYAC010000013.1 GCA_944393405.1 uncultured Clostridia bacterium
TTTTACTGAAAATTTATTAGAAATATCAATAGTTTTTGAGGATTTCTTCCCCAACTTTTCCCCAATTCTACATAAAATCACTATTTTTAAGCATTATTGTAAACTGGTTGAAGAACATAAAAAATCGCTACAACTTAGATAGCTGTAACGATATAAGCTTGGTTGCGGGGGTAAGACTCGAACTTACGACCTTCGGGTTATGAGTTTTATATAATTTCTTCATAATTTAATTTTATGTTCCTAAACATTTACAATACATTTTCCAGTTCGTCACATTTTTTTCTTAATTAGCACTATTCTATTAGAACATTCTAATAATTATAATGACTCAATCACAAACGATTTTGTATTATTTTCAATTGATGTCAATTTCTTTCTTTATTCAATTTTTTTCATTAGCTTGTCTATTATTCTGACTCTTCTAAATAAATCTTTTTCTCAAATGCTCCTCTTTCTTCTTGTTTATTTATTCTTATCCTTTCAAATTCGTTGATTGAAACATTCATAGAATTTAATATCCCATAAATAACTTCAACTATATCTGCTAATTCTTCAATATTGTTATCGTCTAAATACTCCTTTACTTCTTCTTGTAACTTCTTATTTAGTTCTTTTCTATATTCATTATCGTCTAATATTCTGTATTTTGCTATTCTTCCATCCGCTTCAATAATATCTGTTATTTTATCTCTAACAAGTTTATTATATATTTTCATTATTTTTCTCCTTAATATTTCTTTTTAGTATTAAAAATTTATCATTTTATATAATACTTCATCTACCATTTTTATTAAACTTTATTTATTATAAGCTTATCACAAAATATTGATTTTCTCAACAAAATCTATTTTTTCTATAAAAATTAAATTTTTTATTTTGCTAATACTTTTCTTTTTTATTTTAGCTATACAATAGAAAAAACTACCTTATCAAAGGTAGTCATCTGGTTTCTCACACTCAAGGATAGTTATCTCCCATAAGTGCTCTGAGGCACTAAGGTTGTTTGGAATAATTCTTCTTCTATCAAACAGTCTCTCAATATCAACCTCACCATCTTTTGATTTTACGGTAATAGTGCCATATAATCTCTCATATGGTAGGGTTGTATCTTGCCCTGGTAATAAAATTCGCTTTCTTCCATAATACAAAATTTCAACCTCGTTTTTCGTTTTGTTAATAATCTTCATGTCTATATTACCTCGCTTTCTAACAAAACCCATAATATTATACCATATTTTGATTATATATACAAATTTATAACCCCATATTAATCATTTAAATATGAATCTAATATTTTTGAAATTTTCATCAATTTATCATTTAGACTCTCTCCAGCAACTCTATCAGATAATATTTTCTCACATTCAACAGCTAATCTTCTTTGGCTCTCATTACCATCTCTTAACTTTCTAATTTTATCATAAATGTTATTACTATCGTCCATCAATATCATCCCCATCTTTACCATTTTTAGCTTTTCTATGCATCATCTCTATGTATTCTTTTAATTCTTTCTTCAACCTTAATATATTTTCATCAGGATATTCTACTTCTTCCTTGTTTGTATATTTATCAAATTTTCTTTTGAAAAACTCATTACTATACTCAGAAAAATATTTTTTACGATTTCTATTTAATTTATTTAAGAAAAGTTTTTTACCTTCAAATGGATTACCTTTTATTTCTTCCATTTTTTCCATTTTTTCCTTCCTATATATTTCTACTAGAGAATCTAACTTTTCTTTATCTTCTCTCATATGTTCTAAAACTAACAATCTATTTAAAGTCTTTTCTTTCCTATAATAGTCATCTTTATATATTTTTGCATATGCTATACATTTCAAAAACTCACTAGGTGAACTTAGTCCTTTAGCATAATTAAGTAAAATCTCATCATATTCATCTCCATTTTGTAATGCATCAACAGCATACTTTCTTAATGCTACATAAACTCTATTATTTTCTCCTTTTGCCCTTCCTGCCATCAATGCATTTATAGTACTTATTGTATCTTCGGTAATTCTAATTTCTATATTATCCAGTCCTTCATCAGATCTTAATAATGCATATTTATACCTCTTCATATCTCTAATAGCAATTACTATTGGCTCTTTTAGTAGAAAATTTTCGAGAATACCTACATTAGGATTTTCTAAAATTCTATTTGTTACAAAAGTATATTTACTAGGTCTAGTATTTCTCTTATCTTCTTCATTTTTCTCTTTATTCCTAACACCTTCTCCTCCTGATCCATCATTTCTGTCATCAGATGCATTAACACTTTTATTTCTTGAAATAATCCTAGCTCTAATATTGTCTAAACTCCTTAATAAAATATTTCGTATTTCATTATCATCTCTCCTATATATTGCAGAAGCACCTAATTTTTCAAATTTTCTTTTATCATTTTCTACAGGTTCAGATATACCATACTCTTTTACTAAAGTATTTGCTATATAATCTGGCATATGAACTTCTATGTAATATGAAAGATCCGGGTCATCTATAGCCAACATATTTTGAAAAGGTGGCTCACCATTTTTAACCATTTCATATTCAAAATTTTTATATCTTTCGTCATTTTTAAGAAGTTGAGCAATAATTACTATCAATTGGTCTTTAATCCAAAACAGACTTTTTCTTGCATCTTCTTTTTTGTTCAAATCTTCATTTAAACCACTTATATATCTATCTATAATATCTTCTCTACTATTTTTTATTTTTTCATATAGTTCTCTTAAAGCAATTTCATCACCTTTGATATCACTAATATCAATACCAAGAGTTTTACATACATTTATAATTGCTCCTCTATTTTTAGGCGTTTTTTTAAACTGCTTTATTAATTTCTTCATTTCACATTCTGATATACTAGATATATCAAATTCTATTTCTGATTTTTCATCTTTTGCACAAGAAGCATTTTTCTCATTTTTCCAATATTCAATTCTCTCTTTTATTTGATCCGTAGAGTGTATTAAGGCATGAGCACATTTATTAGATATAGCTAAAGATTTTAGTATTGCATAAATATCATTTTCTTCAAGAACATGTTCTACTGCATTATTCATTCTATCAATATCAACTAAATTAACTCTTTTACCAGTTTGAGAGTCAACTATACTAAGATCTTCTTCTATATTCCTTTTCTCGTTTTTCTTTTGCTTATCGAAACTGCCAACTATTCTTGAAATTTCTGTTAAATTTCTACTTATTATATCTTGTTCTACATTAGTATATATTTGCTTGCTAATACCTCTTGATATAAATAGATCTGTAATTTCAGAAATTAAAGAATCCAATTTATCCATATTCTTTTCTAAATATCTCCTCTCTACACTTCTCATCTATTTTATATAGTATATCATAATATTTTTCTTTTACAAATAAATAATTTACATTTTTCTATTCCCTCTTATTCTTTTTTGATATATAATATATATAGTTTTTTAAAGAAAGGAACTAATATGTATAATAGAATTTGTATAATAGGAGGCCCTGGAACAGGAAAAACTTTCTTAGCAGACAAATTATCTAAAATATATAACATTCCTGTTACACATATTGATGGAATACATCACTTACCTAATTGGAAACCAAGAAACAAAGAAGAAAGAGACAAAATAATACTTTCATTAATAGAAAATGAAAGATGGATTATTGATGGAACATATAAATCTACATTAAAACAAAGATTAGAAAAAGCAGATTTAATAATATGGCTTGATTATTCAAGTTTTGCTCAAATAAAAGGAATATTAAAAAGATATCTAAAAAACAAAGGAAAAGAAAAAGCTGAAATACCAGGTTGTAAAGAAAAAATGGATAAAAAATTCTTTTTCTACACACTAAACTTCAGAAGAAAAAAAAGACATTACATAACAGATAATCTAATAGGTATTGATGAATCCAAAATACTAAGATTTACTAAACAGAAAAAACTAAACAAATGGCTATTAACAATAATAAAGGAGAGAAATAATGAAAAATAGTGGTAAAAGAGATATTTTAATCTTTCCTAGTTTTAAAAATATTAATTTAATAGAAGATATCAGACGAAAATATGACCCTCTATATAATTTAGTATCACCACATATTACTCTAGCATTTCCATTTTCTGATGAAATGACTAATGAATATCTAATATCTAAATTAACAAATCTATTAAAAATTCTAAAACCATTCGAAGCAAGTTTTAAAGGAATTTCAATCTCAAAAGATAAGTATATATATTTAAATCAAATTGAAGGAAAAGAAATAGTAACAAAATTACACGACTTAATATATCAAAATATTCTACCAACACATTTACATTCTGAAATAGAATATATCCCACATATTACACTTGGAAAATTAAATAAAAATCATCCAATATTTGAAGAAGAATTTACATATGAATTTAATACAATAATAGATAAAATAAGTATTGAACAAATAGGAAAACATGCAGAATCAATAATTATTAAAGAAATAGAATTAAAGGAGTAATATATGCAAAATAAAGAAAAACTAAGATATGAAGAAATAGGAAACTGGGATTTTTCTGATATTAAATATATAACCAAAAGAAAAGCAAATTGGGATTTATATGAACAAATAAAGAAATATACTAAAAACAATTCATTAATACTAGATTTAGGAACTGGTGGTGGTGAAAAAGCATTAAAATATTTACCAGATGAAGCAACAATAATTGGAACTGACTTTTCTCCTAAAATGATAGAAACAGCAAATAAAAATAAAGAAAAATATCCAAATAAAAAAATTAAATTTTGTACAATGGATAACCATAATCTATCATTTCCAAATAATCTATTTGACATAGTAGTTGCAAGACATACTTCAATAGATGCAAAGCAAATATATAATGTACTAAATAAAAACGGTATTCTTTTTGTGGAAGGAGTTGATAAAAAAGATTGTTTAAATCTAAAAGAAACTTTTAAAAGAGGTCAAGCATATAATGATAAAATATCAATTAGTAAAATAGACTATGAGAATATAAAAAAAGCAGGCTTTAAAGAAGTAGATTTTACTGAAATTATTGAATATGAATACTATAAAACTAAAGAAGATTTAATAGCACTTTTATTAAAAACACCAATCTTAGATGACTTTTCAGAATTACACAATAATAGTAATACTCATTTAAATGAAATTGACGAAAAACTACTAGACATATATATAAATAAAAATACAACTAAAGACGGAATTAAGTTAGAAAGAGTTCTTTACGGAATAATTGCAAAAAAATAAAAGTAGTAAAAAATAAAATAAATATAGGAGTAATTAAATGGAAAAAAGAGATTTATATGATGTAAACAGAGTTCTAACAGGAGAAACAATATATAAAGGAGACAAAATCCCAGAGAATAAATACATAGTTGTTGTAATAAGCTTTATGGAAAATTCAAAAGGAGAATTCTTAATTCAAAAAAGAACTAAAGCTAAGAAAGGATTATATGGTTCAACAGGTGGTCATCCCAAATCAGGTGAAACTAGCTTACAAGGAATTACAACAGAAATAAAAGAAGAAATAGGCTTAGATGTAAAACCATCTGAATTAAAATTAGTATTTTCAGATAAACAAGAAGAAAAACAAGTATTTTACGATATATACTATTTAAAGAAAGATTTTAATATATCAGATTTAACTCTTCAAAAAGAAGAAGTTGAATCAGTTGCATGGCTAAGCAAAGATAAGATTCTTTCTATGATGAATGATGACTTATTTTTACCAAGTCATGTAATGTGTTTTAATAAATTACTTAATATTTTAAATAAAGAAGGAGAAAAAGTTGGATAAAATAGAAAATAAAAATTATATCGGAAAAATAATAAATGTAAAAATAGATAGACCTCTTGGTTCTACTCATCCTAAACATGGATTTATATATCCTGTAAACTATGGATATATTCCAAATACTATAAGTGGAGATAATGAAGAATTAGATTGCTATGTACTTGGTGTATTTGAACCTTTAAAAGAATTTACAGGAAAATGTATAGCAATAATTCATAGAATAAATGACAATGATGATAAATTAATTATTGTACCTGAAAATAGAAATTTCACAGATGATGAAATTAATGTTTTAACAGAATTTCAAGAACAATTTTTTAAACACATAATAATTAGATAAACTAAAAGAATACCTTTTATTTATATATCTAAAGGTATTCTTTTTATTAGTATATTACATTTATTTTTCCATTGCTGATACAAATATTTTATCTGTCTCTCTTTCATGAGCTTCAGGAGAAAGTGATGCTTCTGCTTGAGATATAGCTTTTGATACTCTAGTTAAAATTCCTTTTCTTCTGCTCATATCATCTACTTTTACTTTATCTGTTAATTTTTGTCCTTTTTCACTTGCTATTTTTTCTTCTATTCCATTATTTTCTTCATCTAATGCTTTTGCTTGCTTTCTAGGTGATAATTTTTTTCCATTTCTTTTTACAGGTAAAAATGCCTCTATACATATCTTATCTAAATGAATAAAATCAGAAGCCTTATCTAAATTTCCTAATCTTGTCATAAATTCACTCATTTCAGAACTTTCTCCATGTACTTTCATATAATTAAATAAATTTCTAACAGATTCTCTCATAGGCTTAGGATTATGCATAGTCTTCTTTATATATTGTTTTTGTAACTCTAAATTACGTACTGTTGCATCTCTTAGTTTTGATTTACCTCGTATCCTATCTATAATACCAAATTTTCTCTCTTCTTCTTCCTTCTTTTTGTCATTTATTTCTTTTATCTGTCCATCTGATTGAAGTTTTACAGCTATTTGAGATATTTTTTCTTCTAACTCACTAAATCCATTAGTATAATATGTTTTTGCTAATTTTGAATAGTCAAGCTCTGATAAAGCTTGAATTGCTCCTTTTGCTCTTTGATATAGTTCTTTACTATAAATTCTATATGATTCATTTAGCATGTCTTCTGCTTGGCTTACAGCTCTATTAAATCTTTCTGTAAGTGCTTCAATATTATCTTTTCCATCTTGATTTATATCCATTATAGAAAAATATTCATCCATCTGCTTATCTGATTTAGATACCACTTCACTAAACTTAGCAAACTGTTTTTTTGCTTTATCTAAAGAATTAGTATTCGAATTAATAATATTTAAAACATCTTCAAAACTTTTTACTCCAGAAAAGTCTGGCTTTCCTAAAAATACTTCTTTACTCATTTTATCTAATATTGTTGCAACATCTTTTTCCTCTATTTCTGGAAAAGTTTTTGAAAAGAATTTTCTAAACGATTTATGGCTTTTTGCAGCTACAGTTAAATCATCTATTAAATATGTATTCCCACTTTTTATGGACTCAATAAAGTTTTCTCTAACAAATTCATCTATTTCTGCTTCATCTTCAACTTTTTTTCTAACACCATTTGATACAATCTCAAAATCATCTGTAGTCCTATATTGTTCTCTATCAAATACTCTGTCAATATATTTTTGGGAACGTTTTGCTTGTAACATAAAATTTGCATAAGATTTATCTGTATCTATCTCCCCTACTAATGCTGGAAAAGTATATTTTTTCTTTAAAGCCTCTTGCTTTTCAGGTGTATCAGCATTTTGGCTTTCTAATAGATAATTCATATATATTGCAAAAATTCTATGATTTCCATTTGTTCTTACAAAATATTTTCCATCATAATCAGCAAGTATTACCTGATCATCTGAAAAAGAATATTTTAAGCTTTCCATTATATCAGATGAAGGTATCTCTAATAAATCAGTACTTCTTCTATGATATGGATCTCCTTGTTCATCAAAGAATCTCTCCATTAAATCATATATATTTCCATCATAATTAAATGCATCACTACCTATAATATCAGTAATGCAAACTTGTCTTTTTTCTTTACTTTTTTGTACATCAAAATAACATAAAAACCTATTAAATCTTTCAGGATTTGTTAAATTAATATTTATTTTTTCTGGAACTTTATCTGGATTTATTCCGTTTCTCTCTAAAAAATCTTTTATCGTTTGATTCATATTATTCACCAATGATATATTACCATATTAGTTTTTTTATTGCAATCTTTAATTTTCATCTTTTAAAATTAATATTTTATGATATAATTGATATATTAAAAAATGGAGGAAATTATGCCAAATTTATATATAATAACAGGACCTGCCGGAGTTGGTAAAACCACAGTTTCAAAAAATTTAGCAACAAAGCTTGAAAAATCTGCTCTTATTGAAGGAGATGATATATATAATCAAATAATTGGTGGACATATAAGTCCTTGGAAAGAAGGAAATCACTTAAATATATTTTGGAATATCTGTTTAAATGTGATAGATATATATCTTTCTAATGGATTTGATGTTGTTTTTAACTATATTATTAATCCTCATGATATTGATAAAATAAAAAATAGGTTTAATAAATATCCAATTAAATTTGTTATATTAATATCAAAGCCAAATATATTAATCGAAAGAGATAAAAAAAGGCCAGTAGATTGCCAAATGGGTAAAAGATGTTTAATTTTATCAGAAAATTTCAAGCAAAAATATTTAAACTCTAAACATTTTTTAGATACTTCTTCTCTAACAGTCGAAGAAATAGTAAGTTTAATAAATAATTCAAATACATATCTTATATAAAGGAGAAAAAATATGGAAGCAGTTGATAAACTAAATAATAAAAAAGAAACTATAAATAAAATTGGAGATCGCTCTGATAAAATATTAGGAGAATACAATCAAGTAGTTCATGTATGGATTATTAATGATAAAAATGAGTTTCTAATTCAAAAAAGATCTTTAAACAAGAAAGTTTTTCCAGGAATGTGGTCACAAACTGGAGGCGGTGTTGATGCAGGTGAAACTTCTCTTCAGGGTGCATTAAGAGAGACTAAGGAAGAATTAGGAATAGAAATTCCTAAAGATAATATAGAATTCATGCTATCTTTTAAAAGAAAATTTAATTATTTAGATGCATGGCTTGTAAGAATGAATATTGATTTAGCAGATATAACTATACAAAAAGAAGAAGTTTCAGAAGTTAAATGGGTTAATAAAGAAACATTAATAAAAATGCATGATAATGAAGAATTAGCACCAAGTATAGATATATATTTTAATATGTTTTTAGATTTATTAGAATATCCATATTAAAATATTTTATAAAAAGAAAACGGAATTATTTTTTAATAACTCCGCTTTTTTTATAAATTTAAAAATAAAATGTTTTATTTTATCTTATTAAATTCTATTGTTACTTTAAATAAGTCTCCATCTAGATAAATATTAAATTTACCATTTTGAAGTTCTGTTAAACTTTTGGCTATAGAAAGTCCTAATCCGCTTCCCTCAGTATTTCTTGATGCCTCTCCTCTTACAAATCTTTGCATTAACTCATCTACACTAATATTTAATTTTTGCTTAGATACATTTTTTAATTTTATATATACTCTATCATTTTTATCTTCAATATCTACATATACTCTAGTTCCTTCCATAGCATATTTAGCAATATTTGAATACATATTTTCTAGTATTCTAAATAAATATCTACTATCTGCATCTATATATATATCATTTTTAGTAAATGATATAATTTCTTCTAAATTATGTTCTTTAAATCTATCTTCAAACTCTCCAGATACTTGTTTTATGAGTTCATTTACATTTAGTCTTTCTTTGTTTAATTTAATTGCCCCTGAAGATGCTTTCGAAGCTTCTACTAAGTCATCCGTAAGCTTTTTTAATCTTTGTGATTTATTGTCCAAAATATTTAAATATTCTAGTGCTTTTTCGTTTTCTATATTTTCTTTCTTTAATAAATCTACATAGTTTATTATTGATGTTAAAGGTGTTTTTATATCATGAGACACATTAGTTATAAGTTCAGTCTTAAGTCTTTCACTTTTAAGTCTTTCTTCTATTGCGTTTGATAATCCTCCAGCTATATCATTTATCTCTTTTGCCACCTGTTTATCTTCATTACAAAAATCATTTTCATTTAAATTTATATCTGTCTTTCCATCATATAATTCATGAATTGCTTTTTTTACATTTGTATTACTCTCAATTTTCTTTACAAGAGTCATACCAGTCCATGTATTAAATCCTACAAATAATGCTATTCCTAGTAAAGGAGTACCAAATACCAATAAAACTGATAATATATTAATCATAATATATAATATGAAATAAGCTATAAAATGATTATTTAATTTTATATTTTTAGAAAGTGCCTTTGCCTTTTTATATATCCAATAAATAAATGTTGTTTTTATAAATGTATGAGTTTTTATTCTTTTTACAACTGTTTCGAAGAAATGTATACATGCAAGATATATTATTAAAAATCCTATTCCAATGGATGTAATTGCTAAAATAAATGTAAGCATATCTCTTGTATCTGATACAACAGCAATAAAAACCATTCCAATTGAACCTATAAATAAGTCTATAAAGCAAGCTAACTCAATTAATATTTTATCAAACCAATTTAAAACAATTTCTGTATGTCCTCTTTTCTTTCCTATTCCAATTACTACTATAGGTACTAATATAATTAGAATTATAACTAATATTGGTATTAAATACATTGCATTTGGACTTATTACTAACAATATATTATATAAAACTTTTGCTTGATATATACTGTCCGGAGCTTCTAATGGATCTAAAAGAGATGTATAAATAGTATAATTATTAGCATCTTCACTGTTTTGACTAAGTCTAATATCCACATATTCCACATTTTTTAGTTTATTTATAGTTGTATCTAATTTAGAATTATTGTAATTCCAGTATTTACCTTCAGATAGTACTTGATTTTTAACATCATCAAATGTAGATGTTCCTAATGAATATTCTATGTTTGTATATGCTGTTTTAGTTTCTTTATTTATAATAAGCCATCTTACATTACTTCCATAATAATCAGTAATATAATAAATTTTCTTTATATTTTTATTATCATTTACTTCTGTTTCATATGTAAAAAATGGAAGAGATGAGCTATCATAATTATTTTGTTCAAAATGTTTTACACTACTAAAAGCATTAAATATTTCTGATGCATATTTTTCTGCAAATATATTTGTTTCTATAAAATTTTCCTTATTATTAATTGCTTCTCGTTCCATTGGGTATGATAAACAAGCAATTACAAATATTAAAACAATAAGTATTATTGGTGCTATAACATATGCAACATTTTTAAGTACTCTAGGTATGCATATTTTACTATTATCCATATTAATCACCCTTTATAAAATTTAATCTAGTTTTTCTATTTTATATCCTATTCCCCAAATTACTTTCAAGTATTTAGGTTCTCTTGGGTTTATTTCAATTTTCTCTCTTATGTGTCTTATATGCACAGCTATTATATTTTCTGCACCATAACTTTCTTCTTCCCATACATTTTCATATATTTGTTCTATTGAAAATACTTTTCCTTTGTTTTTAGTTAAAAATTTTAATATGTTATATTCAGTAGGTGTAAGTTTTACTTCTTTTCCATCTACTTCAACTACTTTTGTTGAGTCATTTATTACTAAGTCTCCTGATTTAAATATATCTTTACTTTCTTCTTTTTTTGCCATAGATCCTAATTTAGTATATCTACGTATTTGTGAATTTACTCTTGCTATTAATTCCATTGGATTAAATGGCTTTGTCACATAATCATCAGCACCATTATTTAATCCTGATATTTTATCATAATCCTCTGACTTAGCCGATAGCATTATGATTGGAATTGATTTATCTTTTCTTATTCTATTTGCTACTTCAATACCATCCATTTTTGGCATCATAATATCTAGTATAATTAATTGTATATCTGGATTATCTTCTAATATTTTTAAAGCTTCTTCTCCATCATATGCTTTTAAAATATTGTACCCTTCCCTACTTAAATATATATCTATCGCTTTTACAATTTCTTTATCATCATCACATACTAATATATTGTACATTTTGTTACCCCTTTTCTATAAAACTCACATTAATAATCCACTAATAGTATAGCATAATTTTATTAAGAAAAAAGCTCTAATTTATTAAGTTTTTATTAATACTCTTAATTTTTTATATTAAAATAAGTAGCAAATAAAATTTACTACTTACTTTATTTCTCTATATTATTTAATTTTATTATTCTCTTCCTTTATTTCTAAAGACCCTTTTTTCATTGCTCTTTCTTTTCTGTCTTTAATTCTGTTCTTATATTCAATGTAATCTGTAAGAACAAGTTTAATTACTGCTATAACTGGTACTGATAAAAACATTCCCCAGAATCCAAAATAAGCACCTCCAACAGAAACCGCAAATATTACTAAAAGCGGACTAATCTTCAAAGAATTTCCTAATATCTTAGGATTAATAATATTGGCATCTATTTGTTGTAATATAATTAATACGATTACCATAATAACAGTTTGCCATAATCCTCCAGTAAGTAATGTTATAATTGCAGCTATTATTACTGCTATTATAGCTCCAAAGTATGGGATAAGATTAAATATACCTATCATAAATCCTAAAGATATAGCATATTTAACACCAAGTATTAGCATAGCAATAGAAGTTATAATTCCAATAATTAATCCATCCAATAATTGACCTGCTAAAAAATTAAAGAATATGCTATTAGTTCTATCAAAATATTTTCCAAAGTTCCTATAAGCACGTTTATTTAGTATAGCTCTTCCAAGCTTTTTAATAAATTCTAATATTTCTCTTCTTTCTAATAATAAATAAATTGATACTATTATAGCTACAAAAAAGTCTATAATTCTACCTGCAAAATCAATTGCACCTTTTGCATATTCAGCAAGTTTACTCATATTAATATATTGCTTTAAATCAATGGTTTTTATCCCTTCAATCGCATCTAATACAATTTCGTTTTTAAATATTGAATCATCTGGCAAATTATCAATATTAATCATAAGTGAATTATAGTAACCTTGTATATTACTTACTAAATCTATAATACTATTTGCTACAATAGGTAATAAATAATTTATTGCTACTATTAAAATAATAATAATTATTATATATACAGTTAAAATAGAAAGTCCTCTTGCTCTTTTACTTATAATCTTTAATTTCTTTGATTTTCTATATATACTCTCTAATTTTCTACATGGTATATATAGCAAATAAGCAATTAGAAGTCCTATTACAAAAGGCATAAGAACATCTATCAAGTTTGCTATCCAATTTCCTATTGCAGAAAAATTATCTAATGTTTTATATACTAATATAACCGCTAATGCAAATAGAAACCAATAAAGCCATTTAGTTAATTTTCCTTTATTCTTCTTATTATCCATACAATTCCTTTCTATTAGTTATGTTTAACTTATGTTTATAAGTCTATCTCTAATCCAACTGGACAATGGTCACTTCCTAAAATCTCTGAATAAATACTTGCTTCTTTAATTTTATCTTCAATAGTCTTAGACACTATAAAGTAATCGATTCTCCATCCTACATTTTTTTCTCTTGCCTTAAACATATATGACCACCATGAATAGGCATCTTCTTTGTCTGGATACAAATATCTAAATGTATCTGTAAATCCTGCATTCAATAATTCTGTCATTTTTTCTCTTTCTTCATCTGTAAATCCTGCATTACCCCTATTAGTTTTTGGATTTTTTAGATCGATTTCTTCATGTGCTACATTTAAATCTCCACAAAGAATAACAGGCTTTGTTTCATTTAGTTTTAATAAATATTTTCTAAACTCATCTTCCCATATAACTCTATAATCTAATCTCTCTAATCCTCTTTTAGCATTCGGTGTATAGCAATCCACCATAAAGAAATTCTCGAACTCAAGTGTTATAACTCTTCCTTCTTTATCATGTTCTTCTATTCCTATTCCATATGTAACATTAATTGGTTTACGTTTTGAAAAAATAGCTGTTCCAGAATATCCTTTCTTTTCAGCACTATTCCAATATGAATTGTATTCTTTAAAAAGCTCCTTCATGTTATCATCAATTTGTTCTTCTTGCATTTTCGTCTCTTGTATGCAAAATATATCAGCATTTATTTCATTAAAAAAATCACCAAATCCTTTTGTTATAGCAGCTCTTAATCCGTTTACATTCCATGATATTAATCTCATTTTAGTTTCCTCCATTCTTTTCCAATTATACTATACAATTAACATATATACAAGAAAAACGCACAATCACTTGTGCGTCTTATGTGCTTTTATTATTTTAATACCATCCTACTGATTGAGAATGATTCCATGCATTTGCTGGAGATCCATATCTTGATTTTATATAGTTTAGTCCCCAATTGATTTGAGTTTTATAATTTGTCATATAATCTGATCCATATGAAGCCATTTTACTTGCTGGTAATGCTTGTGCTATTCCATGTGCACCTGAACTTGAGTTATGTGCTAATGGATTCCATCCACTTTCTCTATTCCATAAAGATACTAAACAATCAAAATCATAGTCTGACCAACCATAAGCTTGGCATCTAGCTTTTGCATAAGCTTGGTACTGAGCTTTTGTTCCTGTTGCTCTTATTGCTCCGCTACCTCTAGTTGTAATTTGTTTTGTTCTTACTTCTACAATTTTATCAACTGGTTTTTTAATAACTTTTGAAGAAATTTTTGTTTTTTCTATTTCTTCACCATTTTGATATTTAACCTTATATGTTACTTCCCTAATTCCGTTTTCACCTTTTTGTATAACATTATCTTGTTTTTTACCTTTTCCAGTAGAAACATCTTTAGTTATAGTTTCATAAGGTATCTTTTCTTTTTCAACTATAATTTTTTCAACTATTTCTGAATAACTGTCTAATAGTTCTTCAGCTGTTATTTCAGAAGATTTTTCTATTACCTCTGCCTCATCATCAATCATTTCTTCTGACTCTTTAGATATTGTTATTGTATTATTATCAGATATTTCTTCACTTGCACTAGGTGTTACTTTTTCATCTTCTAATAAAACAATATGATTTTCTTCTAAAATATCTTTTACACTTGTTTTAGTTGTTAAAATGTCCATTTCATATCCGCTAGATAATACTATTTTTACATTTCTAACTTGAACATTTCCAGCTAATACGCCAGCGCTTAATAAAAATATAAGTATAATACTAATACAAATAATTTTCTTCAGCGATATAGACGCTTTATCATTATTTTTCATTTGAAATTTGTTCCCTCCTTTAAAAGCAACAAGATTATTATAGCATATTAAATTTTTTCTGTCAAATTTTACCGATTGCCTATAAATCAAGCTATATTAAAATTATATGTTGCTTGTACCAATATTATTCCTAGTTTTTTTAATTTTTTTAAATTTTTTTACATATTTTCATATAAATTACATATATTGTTCACAATAGTTGTATAATAATTATAAATATGATATCATAATATTGATATTATCTATAAAGGAGGAAAAATTATGTGGTGGATCATCCTTGCAATAGTTGTAGTTCTAGTTATAGCTATAATTGCATTATATAATGGATTAGTTACAATGAGACTAAGAGTAAAAAATGCATGGAGCCAAATAGACGTACAATTACAAAGAAGATTTGATTTAATACCAAATTTAGTAGAATCTGTAAAAGGATATATGACTCATGAATCAGATGTATTAACTAAAGTAACAGATTTACGTTCTTCTTGGGCAAATGCTAATACAGTTGATGAAAAAGCTAAATTAGACAATGAATTATCAGATACATTAAAGACAATCATGGCTGTAGCAGAAAATTATCCAAATTTAAAAGCAAATGAAAACTTTTTAAGTTTGCAAGAAGAATTACAAAATACAGAAAATAAAATATCTTATTCTAGACAATTCTATAATGATACAGTAACAAGATATAATACAAAAATTCAAGTCTTCCCTTCAAACATTATTGCTTCTCTATTTCATTTTACAGAAGAGGCATTATTTGAAGTTGATAATGACGAAGCTAAGAAAAATGTTAAAGTACAATTTTAAAATGATTTGATATTAATAAATTTTTTACGGCTTCTGCTGTAAAAAATTTATTTTTTTATATTCATTTTGTTTTTAACATCATATTGATTATTTATATAAAGGAATGTGAAGATATTTATGTATGAAGATATACGAAATAATAAAATAAAAACTGGAATTATAGTTTCATTATTTTTAATAGTTATCGCATTGATAATATATTATATATGCATGGCATTTGACCTAGGAATTTTTTCTATTGTTATTGCTATGATTTTTGCAATAACTACTACTTGGGCATCATACTATTATAGTGATAAAATTGTTTTATCAGTAAATAAAGCCCATGAAGCATCTCCAGAAATACAACAAAAATTAAATCATATATTGGATGGATTAATGATATCATCTGGATTAGAACATAGGCCGAAGCTATATGTTGTGGATGATATGCAACCAAATGCATTTGCAACAGGTAGAAATCCAGAACATTCAGTAATATGTGTTACAACGGGGCTACTTGAAAAAATGGATTATTATGAATTAGAAGGCGTTATTGCTCATGAGCTTTCACATGTGAAAAATTATGATATACGTCTTTCTGCAGTTGTAACTGTAATGGTAGGTTTTATGGTCATGCTTACAGATTTCTTTAGTAGAATACTATTTTGGGGTGGCAGCAAAAATAACGATAATGATTCTAAAAGTGGTAATCCTATACTAATGCTAATAGGTTTAGTTTGCTTAATACTTGCTCCTATCTTTGGTAAATTAATGCAACTTGCATTATCTAGACGTAGAGAATATTTAGCTGACGCAAGTGCAGTTGAACTTACAAGAAATCCTGATGGATTAATATCTGCATTGCAAAAACTTGATTCAGATCCAAATGAATTAAAAACAGCTAATCAATCTACAGCACATATGTATATAGTTAATCCATTTAAGCAAAATTTAAAAAATGGAAAAAAGAAAAAAACAAATATATTTTCTACTCACCCATCAATAGATGACAGAATAGAAGCCATAAGAAATTTAAAATAAAATTTAAAAAGGAGAAATCAAATAATAATTTCTCCTTTTCTTTTTATTTAATAATTCTTTTTTTAATTTTAAATATCTTGTTTGCGTTTTCATATGTTATTTTTGCAATTTCATCTATACTAACATTTTTTACATCTGCAATTTTTTGAGCCGTATATTTTACATTTCTTGAGTCATTTCTTTTTCCTCTATTAGGTTCTGGTGATAAATATGGGCTATCTGTTTCTATTAAAATCTTATCTAATGGAACCATTTCAATTATTTCATTTGCGTTTTTAGAATTTTTAAAAGTAATTGGCCCTGCAAAAGAAATATAAAATCCAAGCTTTAATCCTTCTTTTACTAATTCTCTATTTAAAGGACAGCAGTGAAACACCCCATAGTTATTAACTTTATGCTTTTTTAAAATTTCTAAAGTATCCATAACTGCTTCTCTTGTATGAATTACTATTGGTAACTCTAATCTATTTGCCATTTCTATCTGTTTTATGAATGCTTGTATTTGTAAATCTTTATTTTCTTTATTCCAATAATAATCTAAGCCTATTTCTCCAATTCCAACAATTTTATTTGCATTATCTCTACTACTTTTTTCATTTATAATAAATTGCTCTAGTTCATTTAATTCCTGTATCAATTTTTCATTATTTTCCGGTATATCGTTTGGAGAAATTCCAGATATGGTATATATCCAATCATATTCTTTCGCTATTTTTAGGGCATATTTAGACGATTCTAGGCTATATCCTGCATTAATCAATCTAGTTATGCCTGAGTCATATATTTTATTAATCAATTCTTCTCTATCTTCATCAAATTTTTCATCATTATAGTGAGCATGTGAATCAAAAAGTTCCATATTATTCCTTTCTATTCAAAAACTGCAACTGCACTAGCAATAGCATATTCTTTTATATGAGATATACTAATATCAATATCTTTAATATTTAAATCATTTGCAGTTTTAGTGATATTTTTATTTAATCTTTCCACATTTATTCCAGGTTTTCCATTTTCGTAGTTTATAACTTCTATACTTGTCCAAAGTCCATCATCTCTATCAAGTACATAATTTGATATTGCTTTATATACGGCTTCTTTTACTGCGAATCTTGCTGCATAATGTTGATATTTCATAGCATCTGATTTATTACAATATTCTATTTCTGCACTTGTATATATCCTATTTAAAAAGTTATCACCTAAATCTTCAATTGCTTTTTTTATTCTTTCAACTTCTATTATATCTATCCCTGTTGTAATTTTCATATCATTAATCTACCCTTTTTAACATTTCATTTTATATTTTAATATCCTTATTAATAACTAAAATAACACATTAATAAGGATATATTTTTTAATCTTATTTACATTAATGTAGCAAATATAAATGCAATAATGTTTAAAAATAATATAAATAATAATACTTTTCTAGTAGCTTTACTACTTTTTCTTAATTCATCAATATTACTTTTTTTGTACGTTACATCATATTCACTTTTTAATTTATAGAAAGTTTTCTCTACATTCAAATTATTTGTCCAATTACTTTCTAATCTTCTTCCAAATTCTTCATTTGTAACATCTTGAATCCATAGATTCTTAGTAAAATCAAGAAATTCTATTTCTGCCTCTTTGAATCTATAGTTAAAATCATAATTTAATTTATTTAATAATATCTTTTTATATAATACTAAAATATATGTATATAAATACTCACTTTCAAATTTCTGTGGTACTGTTGTAAAATTCGGTGTATTAACATTTGATGTTAGTAAAACTGTACTTGTTGCTGTAAATCCATAACGTATATATTGGTTTTTATACATAGACTTTTCTTGTTCTTTGTTTTCATGCATCATTGAATATTTATCATCTATAATTTGTGAATTTGCTGGAAGTACTGAACGGAACTTTTCAAAAATATTATCTATCTCTTCCTCTTCAGTATGTTCATTCCAATTTTTTTGATCTAAGCAACAATATGAATAAACAAAAAACTTATCATTTCCTATATTTGCTTTTTTAGAAATACAGTTATTTCCAGTAAGTTCTTTTATTAGAACAGAAATATCTTTTACACTCTTAAAAGAATTAGATTGTATTTTAATATTCTCATATTCTTTTAAATTATATGCTGTAGAATTTACTTCTCTAAATTTATAATTAAAATTCAAGACATCTGAAAAACTTTCTGAATTTTCTATGTTTGTTTTAAATACTAAAAAAGATATTCCAGTTTTATAACATATTATTTTTATTTCAGAAATTTCAAAAAATATACCATTATTTGATTCTACTTTTCCTTGCAAATTTTCAGGTAACTCATAATTAAATATGTTACAATCATGTTCTGCAAGTAATGTTGCTTGAAGAGGTATATCCATTCTTCTAAAATCTCTTTCACCATCTCTAGTTAATCCAAAAGACCAAAACATGTAGTCTCTTATATTAGGTAGAAAATATGTGAATAAATGAATATCTTTTTGTTCATTAAAGAATCTTATTCTACATTTTTTGTTTCTTAGCAAACTTTGTAGATATTTCTTATATTTATTTTCTTCAATTATATACGGATATATAAAATACGTATATTGATATTTTGTCATAAGTTCCACGTTTTATTCCTCCTAAGTTTATCATATAGAAGCTTTAAATGCTTCTATATGATTTTCTATACCCAAATTATTATTATATCTAATTTAGTCAAACATTACTTAATTTTTTAATTATTGTCTGTAAAATAATATAAATTTAAATCTTCACCTAAGTGCCATTTACCAATAAATTCAACTAATACATTATCATCTAATGTATATGTTGGTTCAATTGCAATATTTCCTCTTGAATCAACAGATCCCCATTTTCCATCAATCTTTATGCTTGCATATCCATAATCATTTTGTTCTGTTGCATCATCATATATATAATTTACTACTACATTACCATTTCTATCAACAAATCCATACTTACCTTCTTCATTTCTACTTAAGAAAATTGTATTTCCTGATAAAATTTCATTTGTTGTCTTTTCCTCAAATCTAAAATTATAGTATTTATAATTATTGTCTTGTCTAACTTTTATATATCCATCTTGTTCATTTACTTCAGATACTATTACTCCTGTTAATTTAACATCCATATTATTATCAATTAAATCAGATGTATAATCTTCATTAGTTGCTTCATAAAATCCTGCTGAATCTCTATAAATTATATTTTCATATTTTATTTCAATTAATTCTTCCCCATTTGTATTGATAACACCATATTTAGTATTATCTTCTACTATATAATTGTCTCCATTTGCATATACTATGCTATCATATTTGCTATCTATAAGTTTTGTACCATCTACTTTTACTATACCAAATTTATTATTATTCTTTATGATGGCATTTCCATTATTTACTGATATTATATCGTCATAATCACCTGCAAGATATTTCTTTCCTTCAAGATCAATAACTTCTATATCATTTCCTTCTTTAGTAATATAATAATTTTTATCTCCTGACACTTGTTTAATTTCGTCGTATTCAGTTTTTAAAATTTCTTGTTTTGAATATCCGATCAATCCGTATTTTCCATCTTCATTTTCTACTATAAATCCATCTTCATACTGATCAGTAAGAGGCATAATATCTTTATATTTATTTTCAATTACGACTGTTCCTATATTATCAACTAATCCATATTTGTTGTCTTTTTCCGTTATGAAACTATTTTCTACTCCTTTTGCAGTATAAATATCGTCATATTCACAATTTACTATAAGTGTATTATTATTTGTATTTAATAATCCATATTTTCCATCTTTCATAACTTTAAGCATATTTTTTGTATACCATAGATTATTACTTTCATCATAATTTTCTAGTGCTTCTACCTTTTCATAATCAGTATATATTTGTTCGTTCTTTTCATTTATTACCTTTGTTTTATATGTATCATCATCATAATTTACATCATATGTACAAATAAATATTGGTTTTGTACTATCTGGTATTACAATATATTCATCATATTCTGGTGTAATTATAGTGTTTCCCCTTGAATCAATTACTCCCCATTTTCCTGATGTATATATTGGAAAATATTCTAATGCCACAGTCTTTTCTTCTGTATGACTTTCACCTGTAAATAGTTTATTTATTCCTATAATAAACATTATAATTACAGCAAAAGCAATTATAACAGCAAAAACCTTTTTCATGTTTAATTTTTGCTCTCCATCGTATCTTTTTCCTCTACTCATAAAGACCTCCATAAGCGAATATATTTTTACATATATACTATATCATATTTATATCATGAATTACAAGAAATTTGTTATATTTTAACGAAAAATAAATATATAATAGTCATTTACTTTTTATTATTTATTCTAATTTTAAAATTATTTATTCTTTTATATTTTACATGAAAAAGGGAATTCCAAAATAGAATTCCCTTTTATTTATTATTTTTTAGTTATTTTTGCTACTATTACACTCATATCATCTTTTTGATTTCCAAATTCGTTATCTACTGCCTCTTTTAAAATTATATCAGCAATTTGTTTTGCATCGTTTGTCTCTATATCTTCTAGTAAATATCTAAGCCATAAATGTTTATTTATAAATTCTTTATTAGAATCTATTATTCCATCTGTACACATTACTATAATGTCACCATCTTTTAAATCAAAATCATAAACTACTAGGTCATTCTCATTTACAATTCCTGTTGGAAGTGACATTGATTTAAGAAGTTGTACTTCTCTTCCCCTTTTTACATATGTTGGGCATGCACCATTTTTAATGAATTCCATATTTCCATTAAATAAATCTAAAATTTCAATATCTAATGTTGCATACATATCTTCATCTGTATTCGCTGAAAGAGTTGAATTAATTAATTGTAAAGAAACATCTTTTTCAAATCCAGCAGTTAATAATCTTTCTAACATCTTTATTGCTATTTTACTACTCTTCATAGCTTCTGGACCTGATCCCATTCCATCACTTAATGCAAGTAAATACTTTCCATCATCTAGTCTTGTTTCTAGACTACTATCACCTGATACTGGTGAATCAGTCTTAGTAGATTTTGCAGTTCCTATCTGTATTCTATATTTGTCATCAGAAATATATGTAAATTTACATACGTTTCTATCTAATCTTAATCCACATTCTTGTTTTTGCATTATCATATTATGTCCTAGTACTTTAGTAAGTATTTGACATATTTTCTTTATATCACACTCTGTTCCATCTGGATTGTCACATACTCCTGTATATGCCTCTACTATAAATCTTCCTGAAGAATTCTTTTTTATATCTAAAGTCTTTACTTTAATTTCTTTTTGTTCTAATAACATAAATATTTCTTGTTTTTTATCCAGATATTCATCATCTTTTTTCTTTTTATCAATATCATCTGCCATTTTAGAAATAGCTTCAGATACACCTTTAAGTTGTGTTGAAACATTCTTCTTGCTTTCATCTAATTTCTTTTTCCATATAAAGTTCATTTTACTAATTTTATATGAATAATTAATTGCCTTAGTTATTTTATATACATCTTCCTTAGCCTGTGTTTTTGTGTTTTCGAATCCGACTATATAATTATTATGCTTTGCTAATATATTAACTAGTACCTTTTCAGTTATGATTTCATTATCTAATAAATGGTTAAAAATATCTGTAATTAATTCTTCCGTAGGATTATATAATTCTTCATAAAGCATATTATCTTCTAAATCTTCTAAATTCTTTTTTAACTCTTCTCTAAAAATATCTATATTCTTTTTTTCTTGTTCTTTTAATTCTTCTTCTGTCAATATCGTTGCCGCAGCGCCACTATAACTTTCTGCCATATCATAAATTGTATCAGATATACTATTTAATTTATATATTGTATCCTGATTTGATTCAATATTTCCTCCGGTAGTTTCTGGTAGCAATCTTGTATTTCCCACTAAATCTTCTATGTTAATTTCTATGTTTTTTGGAATTGCAAGTAATCCTAATGCTGCAATCAATATTTCTTGAAATACAATTAATTCAACTGAATTACCATTAGCCGCATATGCTAAAATGACATTTCCTAAAGCAAATCCAACTATAACTCCTATTCTTCCAAATCTATTAAGAAGACCTGCTATTAAACCTGATACTGCATATACTGCAATCATTATAGGGTCTGCTTCAGTAATTATACCAAGTACCACTCCAATCGTAATACCCCCTGTTGCTCCAACAAGTAATCCATTTTTCCATCCAAGTACAAGAACGATTAAAATACTTAAAATATTTTTTATAGAAAATCCGAATATATGTAAATTTCCAAATGCTGTTATTGCAATTGCAAGCAAAAGACTTGTACCAATTACTTCCTCTATAGTAAATGCCCTTCTTGTTACAAAATCCACTATTACTGTTATAGAATTTACAAATATTTTATAAAATATATATGTTGTCATACTAAGCATTATAGCTGTTAATAGATCAAACATATAAAATGTTCTAAAAAACATTGGAATAACTTGTACTATTAATACAGAAAAAAATAAATGTCCACCAATTTTTTTCTTTTCATTTACATCTTCTTGTAATCTAGGTCTTATTATTAATATAGATACAAAAAGTAAAATAGATGTTATAAAATACACTAAAAAGTTTGTAAATCCAAAACTAATAAATGTACCAATTAAAGATAAAATATACATAATTCCTATTGGTCGATTATTACTTAATGCCGCTGCAATAATAGCAAGTCCAAATGGAACTAATGAAAAGATTAAATTGCTATTATTAAATCCTACCATTGAAATTAGAAAAGTTACTATATATAAAATTATGTTTTGTTTTGCAAATAATTTTTTTAACACATCTTTTGTATTAACTTTTTTTACCTCTTCGTCATAAAACTCTTGACTTTCGCTTGAGTCTCTAGTTATATTTTGAAACATATTAATCACCTCTACTCTTTTATTTATGCATTAATGTTTTCTTTAAGAAAGCTTTTTCTTTAGTTCATGTAGCTTTAATGCTACCTAATTATAGTCCACTTAAAAATATTTTTTTGTCACATTTAATCCATAATATAAAAAAGTTTTTTACAAAATGTGATGTGTTCTTAATATTTATAATATTTTTTAACAATATGTGTATATTATTTTATCTCAAATTAGCTTTTTTTTCAATATTTTGCATAAAAATAGAACCTTATTTTTCATAAGGTTCTATTTTATATTTTGGGTTGTTATTTTTTATTGTTTTCATATTGTATTAATTTTATTTTTCTTTATTGTTATTTTTTCCTTTAATTACTTTTCTTCTTATTAATACAATACCTCCTATTAGGATTGCTCCTATTGTAATTCCTAATAGATAATATATTCTTTGCTCACCAAATGGTGGTAAGATAACTACTCTTTCTGCAACGTTTGCATCGATTTCTGAAGCATCTGTTAATGTTGGGTCTTGGTTTCCTACTACAGAGTATGCCATTCTTCTACCAGCATCATTAGATGTCATAACAATTTCAACCATATTTGAATATGCTAAATCTGTTGCTGCATTTTCTGATGTTATTTCTTGTGATAAGATAAGCATCTTAGTTACATCTTCACCAGGTTTTAAGTTTTTACTGTTTTCATCTTCAAATGCTTTAGTTTGAATTACATCTATGAAAGTATTTGTAATATCTTCTTTTAATTGTTCATTTACTAAGTTTTGACTCATTATGTCATCAACTTTAATTACTGCCCAACCATTTTCTGTATTTGTTTTAACTTTATCTTCACTCTCGCCATTCTTTGCATTTGGAGCATTATTTTGTGCTGTTGCATCGAATTTCAAGTTGTTTTGTACATAATCTATAACTTGGTTTGCTGTTGTAGTAGATTCATGTGTTCCTTCTGTACTATTTAAGTAGTAGAAGTTTTTATTGTCTCCATCTATGTAATCTACTTCACCAACGTTTGTAATCTTAACTGCATATGTTATTTGAATTGTAGCACCATGCATTATTTCTTCGTCCATTGTTAATTGTATTAAACCTTTATCAGTTCCTTTTACAATTTCATCAATTTCTTCTCTATATGAATATCTATGTTTGTTTTCTACATTGTAGTATGCTGGATACATTCCGTCTTTCTTTCCTTCATCTACGTTGTATTCTTTATGATCTTGCCATAATGCATTATTTGCTTCTTTATTTATATCAAATAATATGTTGTTGTTAGCTAAAGTTACTCTTATATTTGCTACTGATTTATCGATTTCTAATTGTGCCTTAGGTCTTTCAACTAAACCAAAGTCTAGATTGCTTATTACATAGTTACCATTTTTATTGTTTTCACCTTTATAGTAATCATGGTCTGACGTATCTTCATTATTTTTAGTTTCGTCATCACCAGAAGTTGTTTGTCTGTTGTATTCAACTTCCATTACTATCATACCAGTCTCTGCTGTCATTTGAGTATTCTCTTTAAGTTCTTCATATAATGCTTTCATCTGGTCATCTGAATAATCTGTTCCATTATATGATGGTACTTGATATGGTGAAGCTAATACTTCAGCTTTATGGTTTGTTACATTAGCATTACTATAATTTATAACATCTGCTCTTCTTGACCAAATATCTTTTGCATCTGAATAGTTATTTCCTTGATCTGTTAACTCATCCATTTTATATATGTCATATCCAAATGTGTCAATATCTTCTGAGTTATATCCGCTTCCTATTGCATCTGCATTGTATTTTGCTGTTTCGTTTTGTGTTTTTGTATTTTCATATCCTATATATCTATGATCAAGTTCTGTATATCCAGTCTGATCTACTCCATTTTGATATGAAGTTGATTTAAAGTCTTGACCATTATATGATACTATATTTGCTCCTTGAGCACCTTTAGATGTTGTAGATAATGCTGTTTGATCAGTATCACCATATTTGAATCTTACTATATAGTCACCAGGTATGAAACTTTCAATCTTGTAGTTACCATTTTCATCTGTTGTAGTTGTTCCCCATACCCATTCTGTTCCATTAGTACATTTTTCAACAAGTTCTACTGTAACACCTGCTACATCTTCTTCGTCTTCATCTCTCATACCATTACCTACACGTGATCCATCTACATCTTCTGTTCTTTCATCTTCCCAAACAGTACCATTAACTTGTCTTACATCTTCTGTATCTATTGTAATATTTAATGGTGGTGCCTCGTCTGTATCATCTTCGAAGTTTCTTTCATATTTATCTCCTTGTAGATCATCAGCATCTAAGTTACCTGGGTTAGAGTCTCTATCAATTAGTCCTGCTACATCATTAGAACCTTTTGTTACACCATTTGGAAGTTCAGTTCCGTCTCTATAGTATGTAGCATAACCGTTTATTTCTACTAAATTACGTTTTGGTGAATCTTCACTATCAACTATGATCTTTCCTGAGCTGTCTTTATTTACTTGGAATGTTAAGTAGATATATGCTGTCTCACCAGTTTCTAATTTAATATCTTTTATTGGTTTAATATATAAGTTTTTGTATCCACTACCCAAGTTCTTATTTGTACTTGGTCTGTTTGCAGTTTCTTCAGTAACTGCTATCAATTTATCGTTTTCATCATATGCCATATATTTTAGTGCTAAATTGTTGCTATTATCATCAATATCTGTTTGTGGTTGGTCCATCATATTATAGTATTTCTCTGTTATATCTTTGTTAGTGTTTCTATAATATTGGAATGTTACCCAAGATAGATTTGGTTTAAATGTGTATTCTGCATCATAGTAATCAACAATTTCTTTAATTTGTGTTTCAATACTCATTGATTGATTTGTTACTGCAATTTTATATGTCGCATATACTTCTAATGGATCTCCTGGATGTCCTGCTGCTAAATCTTGTCCGAATATATAATCTGTCTCATAAATGTTTCTGTCATATCCAACTCCATAATAATTATCATAATCTGACATTCTTACTACTATATCCCAAAGAGTATCATTATCTTTTCCGTCTCCATTATTGCTACTTTCTTCATTTGACTCTTTTCTCTCTTCGTAGTCATATGTCATTGTTTTACCATTAATCTTAATTGCTGCTTTAAACATATCTTTTCTTACAGCTGCATCATATTCTTGTCTTCTCCATAAACCTAAGTTTACGAAATATTGTCCTGGATATATTGGTTTATAAGTTACACCGTCAAATATTAATTCTTGTGTATCAAAGTCTACTGAGCCATTTTGATCTTCATCATTTCCATTTATATAGAATTGATTATATACAGGATATAAATCTTTTTCTTGATTAAATGGAGATCCAGAATATGCTTGTATTGTTGCATCTTCTATGAATTGTAGTTTTTGCCATAATTCTTCATCTTGTCCTGCTATATCATTATATATGTTCTTCATTGCATTATCATCTGGGAATTTCTTATTAGCTTTAATATACTCTCTTACTCTCTTAGAAATTTCTCCTTCTTTAAATGTTGTTGTCTCATTTCCATTTTCGTCAAATTCATATCCATCTACTAATTGTATCTTTGTTTGAGTATATTTATCTCCTTCTCCAGCATCTAATGTATATCCCATTAAATCTCTTTGTGTAAATGTCGCATTATATCCATTTATTGCATGTCCAAGTGAATTAGTTGATGGATAGTTTTCAGGATATGCTGTAATTTCAGAGAATCTTTCATCATAGTCTTTTCTAGAAGTATCTACTCCGGCAAAATTTGCACTCTCTGATTCAGTTCCTTTTGAACTTACCTCCCACTCACTTGTATTATATAATCCAGCATTTACCATTTGAGCTACAGAATTATATTGACCTCCTGCTGTATTTAAATATTCTGTTGGTAAATATCTTTGTCCGTTATATTCAAATACTACATAGTATTTCTTCATAGGATCTAATCCTCTAAATAAGTATTCTCCATTTTCATCCGTATATGTTGGATTAATTCTATGCATTAATTCTTCATCTGAAATTCCTTGTTCATCTTCATTTGATAGAAGTGTTGCTATTGTTCCATCTTGTTCATATAATGTTACTTTAACATTCTTCATTCTTCTATCTAAATTATCAGCTGTGTTGCTTACACCATCTGCTTTAGTCTCTTTTGTTGCTACAGCATCATCCCATACAATTCCACCTAAGTCCATTTGTAATTTTGGAGTATCTGGTGGTGGTGGAACATCTGGTCCTCCTACTATTAATTCTTCTTCAAATATACTTCTAATTGCATCTACTGCCATATGCCATTGTTGTTGTGCTCCTTCTAAGTATATTGTTTTTCTACATGTATAGTAACAGAAGTGACCACTACATCTATCACCATCTGAATCATAATGATAATGTCCTGTATGTGATCCGTCTGGGTGAGTTTCTGTATATTTTACTGTATATTTTGTACCTTTTAATCTAGTATATTGACCATTTGCCAACATGTATTTAAAGTTAACTTTTAATTTAATATATGCCACTCTATTGTTATCATCTGATGCTAATCCTTTATTTGGATCAGAAAATACTATTTGAAATTCTTGATTTGGTAATGGATATACTTGTGGAGTTTCATCAACTTTTAAATGATCAGGTTCAAAATACTCTGGTGTTACCGCACTACCCATTGTACCTGTAGTAGTATCTTTTAGGATAAACTTTTCAACCTTTATATCATCTCTTACAAGTTGACCATCTTCATTATATCCAAGAACTGTCATATTTGATATACCACCAAAAGCAATATTTCCATATATACTATTTACATAGCTTACTTCATAAGGTCCTACAGTATATTTTCCAGTATCTTGATTTACTTTAACTGTTACATCTTTAAGGTTTGTCTTATCTTTTGCTTTAATTCCTCTTTTTCTAACTTTATTGTCATATTCACCATAATCTTTTGCTTCTTGATCATATATTGATGGTCCAGATGCAGATGAATCTGCATCTCCTACGATAATGTCACCATCCGCTGGCTCATAGTGATCATTATTAGGATCGTCATCATCTTCAGGATTATATAAGCTCTCATCTCTTAAGTTCCAAATAGCTCTTTGTTTATCTGGAGACCATTGATCTATTGGCTCATCAGAAACTATATATGCTGCAGAAGGTGGTAATTCATCTGTTCTATCTTCTACATAATATGGTGGTGTTCTATCACCTATATGATCTGGATCAGGTGCATGCCCATTAGAATATGTATGTGAACTTTCTGTATATGTTCCTTCCAATGCTTTCGCATCTGCATATCTTATTTCATAAAGAAAACCAACTGGAGATCCAGGGTTGATACAGTAAATCTCAAATCCAGAAAGTGCTACTGACCAAAATTCAGTATGTTCTAATGCTTCAAAAGATCCTGTATGAGTATGATATGGATATGTGTTTGGATCAAGTTCACCATCTGCTAACTTTCCTTTTGATGGGAGAACTGCTTTACTATATTCAACATCAATTCCCATTGTACTCTCTTCACTAAAGCTAAATTTTAGTATTCCTAATAATGTTGCTATAACTATTACGGATGTTACTATACTTATTATTATAGCTTTCTTATTCATTTCATATTTCCTCCTTTCCTTTAAACTTTTTTATTTAGAACATGTTTTTTAATCTCATATGCTCCAAATCCGATTAGTGCTATTACTACAAATGCTATTGATGTATACATTACTACTTTACCAGTTACTAGTGAGAAAATAACATCTGCTTTTCCCATATCATCTTCTGTTTCTATTTTATTTGCTACTGTAGAATCAATATCTTGTAATCCTAATTCATTGTAGCTTTCATATATTTCTGCATTGTTTGTTATTGTTCCTAATAAATCTTCTGTTATTTTTACACTTACAACAAGTGTTACTTCTTTTGATTCTCCAGGATTTATCTTTTGATCTGTTAAACTTGAATTATATATATTACCATTGTCTGATAAATACCAATCTGTATTAAGTTCTGTATTAAAGTCAACATTTTCAGGTAAATAATCAACTATTTTATTTACATATCCTGGAACAGAGCCTTCATTTGTTACAACAATCTTATATTCTACTACTGCACTGCTCTTTCCTAGGTTTTGACCTAATACCTCAACTTTTCCTAATTGACTATTATTATATTCATCAACTCTAGTTCCAATTGTTGGAGTTGTTAATGAAATCTTATCTATATATTTATCTAATCTTAAGTCAAATTTATTTGCAGTATATAGACCAATATCTATATCTCTTACATTTTCACCGCTAACAACTAATGTATCTGTTATACCGGCTATTCTTCTTTCACCATTTAATGTTAAATTAATATCTATTGCATCTGAGTTAAATGATTCATCAACTCCATCTTTTTGATATTCTGTTAAAGTATAGTTTGAAGAATCATATGCAAATACTACTAAATATTCTCCATCTGGTAAATTATCAAATTCATATGTTCCGCTTGAAGATGTTGTTGTTATTTTATCTTCATTTGTATTAAGATCTTTTACTATTATATTTCCTTCTTTATTTAATAACATAACTTGAATATTTGAAATTGGTTGTTCTTCTGGATCTCTCTTACCATTTAAGTTATCATCTAACCATGCTGTACCAGTAATTTTATGTCTATTATTTGTAGTTGTTGATCCTCCTTCATCTCTATGTATTTCATCATTATATTCAATATAATTTGTTACTGTATTTGTCTGAACTGTATCAAAATTTTTAGCTAAAACTGAAAGAGTATTTTTTACTTCAACATCATCTTCTGTAGGAATTAGTGTTGCTTTTGCCATAATTGTAATTTCTGTAGTTTCTCCTGGTAAGAATTGATTTACTGAAATATGTAATTGATCTTCAGTTAATTGTGTAATTGCTTCTTCTTTTCCGTTTAAATATGTATATGTAGCTTTTACAAAATCTAATTCATCTGGTATTTGGTCTATAATTGTTAAATCTCTTACTGTTCCATTTCCGTTATTTGTAACTTTTAATTTATATGTTATTATTTCTCCTTCTTTAACATATCTAGGTGAAGATGTTAATTCAGAAATCTCTAAATTAATTTTTTCTGCCTCATATTCTGTAATATTAGTATAATGTACTTCTTTTCCATCTGCTGTGGCACTAGCAATTATTGAAACATCACCTTCATAATCTTCAACTTGTACTATTAAATCAATCAATTTTTGTTGCTTTAATGTACCAATATTTACTGTTACTGTATTTGTTTCTTCATTATATGAAACTCCATCAGTTGTTTCTTCAGTAGCATCCCAATTTTCTCTAATTGTTGCTTTACTAAATGTTATTCCTTCTGGTAATTTAACAGTAACTGTAGTATTAGCTAAATCTCCTAATGTATCTATGTTATATAAGTTTATTAAATATTCAATATATTGTCCTTTATGAAGAACTTGAGTTTCCATTGTATCACTTACAAGATTTAATGAAATACTTCCATCTTCTACATTTACCTTATATTCATTTGATTCAACTTCTCCGCTCATTTCATTTGCTGTAACATTAACTTTATGTGTTATTTCTTTAGGGAATATACTGCTATTTTCTTCTTCATGTGCTTCATCATCGCTAATAGCTTCGCTTTCAATATAGTTATCATATTTTATATAGTATGAAACTTGTTTTGTTTCTCCTGCTTTTAAATCTCCTACCTCAATGTCTAATGATTCTACATTGTTTTCGAAGAATCCATTTCCTGTTACATAATCATAAAATACTGCACTTTCTGGCTTAGGAACACTTACTTTAACTCCTGTTGCATCTTTTTCTCCGACATTTTTAACATTTACTTTCATCTTTACATATTGTCCTTCTCTTACTGTATCTTCTACTGTAGATGAAAGTTCTGCTTCAAGTACTGCTCCTTCTCCAGTTGTAACTCCTAATATTGCTGCTGTTTTTTCTTCAGACATAGTTCCAATTTCAGCTTCATTATCAAAATATACTTTATACATTGAATATGCACTGTTATTCATTGTTAAGCTTTCTGGTATTGCTACATCATATGAGAACTCAAATTTGTCACCTTGTTTCATTTTATATTCATCATCAAATACCATCATATAAGATTTAGATGCTGTAGTAGCTTCTTCTTTCCATCCGTTATTCTTATCATTTAAATCTTTTGTTGCATTTGCATTATCTGAATAATATACTTTATAGTCTGATGCACTTAGTCCTACTGTACCAACGCCTTTTGCAAGTGGTATTGTAAATGTTGATCCTAATTCATTATCAGAATCAATTGCTTTATTACCTTGTGCTGGTATTCTACCAAGTACAACAACATTACTTATATCATTTGGATAGTTGTTAACTACTGCTCCTTCTAATGTAGCTGTTCTTTCTTCTGAATTTGCTTCAATTTCTACAGTTTGAGCTTCTCCAGAAATTGATTCTACTTCTTTTGCTCCATCTTTGTATCCGTTAATTCCTGCTGATGCTACAACTCCTGTAGGAGCAACTATATTAATTTCTTCTTCAACTGTTCCTTTTGTCTTGATAGCTGCATCATTTTCATTATTATATTCCATTGTTATCTTTTCTTTTCCACTAGCAGCTAGAGTATCTAATGTTAAATCTGTATTAATTACAATTATTGCACCTTTATATTCTGCATTTATTGCGTATTTTGATTGAGTTCCTTCTAATACTATATTTATTACTTTATGTCCATTTTCTTCAGAAACTTTTGTTGATTTTATTTTTAATCCATTATCTAGTAATATATTTGTTCCTTTTACATCAACTTTTTCTATTTCTGAAGGTAATGTTATTTTTAATGTAGGATTTTTATATAAAGCATTATATACATTTGAAGTATCAAGTACTGCTCTTATTTCTACATTTTCATTTTTTACAACTGTTGTTAAATCTTTTTTATTAATTTCTAGATCTATTTTTGTTTCTGGTTCTTTTAATTCAATTGATTTTTCAGCATTACCTGATGTAATATTTGTATTTCCTGAAACTTCAACTTTTAATGTTTTAAATTCTTTCATTTGATCTTTTGAATAATCTATATTACCTTTTAAAGCTTTTACAATATTTACTTCAATTTGACCCTCTGTTATAGGTGCTGAAGTTATTAATGTAACTTTATTTGTATTTTCTTTAGAAATATCTAAAACATATTTTCCATTTTCTAATTTAGTTTCTTTATTAATTACTCCTAATTCTTTATTTCCACTTTTTACTGTAATGCTTCCTTCTTCTCCAAGCATTTTATTAAATATATCTTGTCTAACTTCTATTTTTTTGTTATATGCATAATTTGTTCCGGAAACTGTTGTATTTCCTTCTGCTTTTTCTTCTGTAACAAATGCATCTATTCCTTGTTTCAATTCAACTGATGAAACTAATTTTGCTGAGCTAACTATTGCTATATAATTTACACTATATTCAGTTTCTTTTTTAGATTTTGCATCATAGTTTGCATATATATAACCTTTACTAATATTATTTGTAGCTTCTATTTCAAAATCTGATATATCTTCTTTTCCTTCAAGCTTAATTTCTGTAGAAATAGCTTTTTCAGAAATTATTTCTTCATTATTATATAATGTTATTTTTGCTAATATATTTGATGTTGTATTTATTGAATTTGATTTAGCAAAGTTGTACATATCTTCTCCATCATAAAGATATGTTACTAAATATTCATCTTTAACATTTTTCTTCCAAGAAATTGAATCTTTTAAGTTATCTACAT
Source organism: uncultured Clostridia bacterium (assembly GCA_944393405.1). Next base: position 33,749 of record CALYAC010000013.1, read on the forward strand.
TTATAATTAATTTTCCATTTTCTTCATCATATGAATAATTTTCATTTGTAAAATCTAATCCTTCTTCTTTTCCATTTGTTGCAGCCATTGATTTTGCTATAACTGCTACAGAAGTTGGTTTTAAATTATTTACTACTGGAACTTCAATTTCAATGTTTGTATTTTTTATAGGTAAAGCACTATCTTTAACATTAACATTTACTTTTGTTTGTAGCATTAATCCTTTATTTTCATTTAAAGAATATGGAATATATTTTACTGCTTTAGAACTTATTTCTGCTTCTGCTTCTCCATTCCATGAAAGTTTATTTGTTACTTCTTTTACAACTTTCTTTTCTTTTCCATTCTCATCTATATAAGTACCTGTAAATTTAGTTACAAACTCTTTATTAAAATGATTTACCGAAACATTATCTTCATTTAATATTTCGATTGGAAGCTCTAATACTATTTCTGATCCATTATTAACTCTATCTAATACAACCTTGTTATTGTTGATATCTAAGCTTTGGATATTATCGTTCTTAACTCCATCTTTAATCTTAAAGTTTGCATTTTGGAATTCGACTGTTCCATTTTCTACATATCCAGCTTTATCAACTCTAAGTTTTAGATATATCTTAGCCTCCTTATCATTAATTTTAAATACTTTACTATGTGATTCTGCATCAAAATAAGAATTAAACAATACATTCTTGTTGTTTGTTTCAGAATTTTGTTTGTTTAATTCATCATCACTTGCAGCATAAGCAATAGTATATTCTCCTAGTACTATTAAATTAGCACTTACTAGGATTATAACTAAAAGTACTGCGATTAATTTTTTCAATAAACTGTTCATAACAACCTCCAAATATAATTACATATATACTTATATTATACGACACTTTTACAGATATTTCAACACTTTTAACGGTTTTGAGTAAGTTTTTATGTGTATTTGGTGTTATTTTACCTGTTTTTTTATTATATAACCTAAATATATATTATAATACATATATTTTAGCAATTTTTTGACATATTTCAACATATATAAATAATGTAATTGGAAATAAAAGACAAATACTTTTACGGAAGCTCTTTTTAAAGAGAAATATTAAATTTATATTACATTTTTGTAACAGCTGTAATTTTTATAAATATTTATAATTTTATATCACATTTTTTTATTATTTTAATATTATATATAAACATTTAACATATATTATATAGAGGTGATTATATGAATAATAACATGGATATGGCTTCTCTTATGAATTTATTATCTAAAATGGATAAAAAAGAATTAGAAAAAAATTTAAATAAAGTAAGTCAAATGCTTAAATCAACAGATGCAGATTCTATTATTAATGAAATTAAAAATAATAACAGTAATGGAAATAAATAATTATCATAATTATTAAAATTTATAGAATGTTTACATTATTATAAAGTAGAACACTTTTGGATTGGAGGAACTTTTATGGATGAAAACAGTGAAAATGTAAATGAAAATAATATGGATGATATATTAAAACAATTTAATAAAATGATTAGAAATAATGATATTTCAGATAATATAAAAGATATCTTAAACAATTTCAATAAATCTAATAACAGTTCTTCTGATTCTTCTAATAGTGACAATAATTCATTTGATATAGATATCAATACCATGTTAAAGTTAAAGCAAATAATGGAATCATTAAATTCTAAAAAGCCTGATCCTAGAACAAATTTGCTTCTCTCTTTAAAACCATATCTAAAAGAACGTAGAAAACAAAAAGTAGATCAATATATAAAGCTTTTTAACATGGAAAAAGTGCTTGAAACATTTAATTCCCTAGGTGGTGACCATGGCAATGATGTTTAATTTTCCATTTTATCCATTTCATCACTCTAGGTATTATTCAAATTTAAATTCTACTCCATATTACAACTATTCTAACAAAAAAATTAATATGAATCATAATCAAAAAAATGTATCTTTAAATAATAAAAATTCAAAAAGTAATTATAAAAGTAATACTACTAAATATTTTGATGATTATAAAGATAGAAAATCAAATAATAACAGTTATGATAATACAGACTTTGAAAACCAAAATTCTTCTAATCTAAATGATTTAACTTTTAGCCAAGATAGTGATGTCCCTATTTTTAATTTATTCGGTTTACAATTATATTATGATGACATTTTATTAGTTTGTTTGATATTTTTTCTTTACACCGAAGGAATAAAAGATGATTTTCTTTTTATTGTTCTTGTACTTTTACTTATTTCATAAAAAAACAAATATCTAAATTCAACTAGATATTTGTTTTATTTTTATTCTACTATTAATTCGTCTTTGTCATTAATATATGCTGATGTTTTTACTTTATGAATTTGTCCTTCCTCTTCTTTATCTATTTCTTTTACAATATCAGCTATTCTAACTTGAAGAGCTTCTATTTCCTGTGCTTCTATTACTGCATCTTTATTTCCTTTAGCTCCTGCATGAGCTAACCCTCTTAATATACCAAGTATAACTATATTTTCTCCCGCTATTACTTCTGCCCCTGCATTTACATCTCCTATAATTACTAAGCTACCTTCAAACTCTAATCTTTGACCAGATCTAATTGATCCTTTATGAAATTTAGTCTCTGAAGTAGCAACTTCTTTATAGAAAGTTTTCTTAATTGAATGAAGCCCTAATGCTTTTGGACTATCAAATTCTATTTGAACATTTATAAATCTTTTTATAATGTTCTGAATTTCATCCATCTCTTTATTTTTTAACACTTTACCTGTTATTAAAATTGGTGTTTTATCGTCTTTATATAAATTTTTTAGTTCGATTATCTTTTTTTTCAAATCTGAAACAATTTCTCTTTGTTCTGCATTTTCATCTACTTTTATTACTACTTGATTCTTTTTTATACTAATACTTATATAATTATTCATTTTATCACACTTTCTTTTCTATCTTACGCTTTGAGTGCTAGATTCTGCACTTTTATCTTCTGTGACTTTTTCTGAGTTCATACCAAAGTATTCTTTTATAATTTTCTTAGCAACATCTGAAGTATATCCACCAGATCCTGCTTTTTCGACAAATACAACTACTGCTATTTCCGGATCATCGTATGGAGCAAAGCCTACAAACCATCCATGTGCCTCTCCATCTATTCCTGTTTGAGCAGAACCTGTTTTACCAGCTATGTCTATATCTAAATCACTAAAGTAAGCAGCTGCTGTACCTCCAGCTTCACTTGTAACTCCTCTCATTCCTTTTTTTATAGCTTGTGAATCTTCCTTAGATATTTTTACATCTTCTAAATTAGTATCTCCTAACCCAAGCTTATTTTTTACATATTCATTAATCTCATCTTTTGAAATTTCTGTTCCATCTGGTTTAATAATTGATTTAACAATTGTTGTATCTATGCTCTTACCATCGTTTGCTATCATACTAACATATCTAGCCATTTGTATTGGAGTAAAATTATTATAACTTTGTCCAATAGCTGCTGATAGCGTATCAGATATATACCATCCTTGTCCTAAACTTTCTGCATATTCTTTACTTGCAACACTTCCTGTAGCTTCTCCTTCTAATTCTATACCTGTTTTTTGTCCAAGTCCATATTTTTTAGCATATTCTGCTATCTTATCTATTCCAATTCTATATCCCATATCATAGAAGAAATAGTTACAAGAATATTTTAAAGCTTGAGTAACATTTAAATATCCATGTCCTCTTCCATAGCTTCTATAATACCAACATGCTTGTCTATCTCCATATGGATAAATTCCATTATCATTAACTAATGAAGTTGGTGAAATTTCTCCAGTAGTAAGTGCAGCTGATGCTACAACCATTTTAAATGTAGAACCAGGTGCATATGCCGAACTTATTGCTCTATTTAAATATTTTCCTGTAGAATCTTCTGAATATTCTTCCGAATATTTTCCAGGATTATAATCTGGATAACTAGCCATAGCTAGAACTTCTCCTGAATCGACATTCATTACTACAACTGCTCCTGCTTCCGAGTCTGTTTTCTCTCCATACTTTCCTTTTGCTATGTCTTTTATATTTTTCTCTAAAGCATCTTCTGCAACTTTTTGTAAGTTAGCATCTATTGTTAATATAACATCTGATCCTGCAATTGCTTCCTCTGCTGTATATTCACTGGTAACAGCTCCATCTACTGTCATATCAACTTGTCTTATTCCATCTGTGCCTTTTAAATAATCTTCAAAAACATATTGTATTCCTGATTTTCCTATCACATCATCATTTCTATATCTATCTTTTCTTGCTTCATATTCTTCTGCATTTATTGCTCCAACATATCCTAAAACATGTGAAGCTAAACTTCCAGATTTATATGAAACAACTGGTTCCGTAACAACATACATACCAGATAGCATTGAATTTTGCTCTCTTATTTGAACTGCTGATGTATTAGATATATCTTTAGCAATTGTTACTGATTTTGTTGTACTATATCCATTTCTAGAAATTTCATATCTTACAGCCATAATTTTTCTTGCCATTTTAACATCAGATTCTGTTATCTCATATTTTTCTTTTAATGCATTAAAAGCTTGTTCTGCTGTATAATTTTCATCCATTTCATATTGTATCTTCCAATTCTTTTGGCTTTCTACATCTTCTTGTTTAAATTTATATGGATCTACCTCTATTGGTAAATTATCTACAAATTCATCTTTATTACTCTCTAGTATTTCAATAAACTTTTTAATTGAATTATTTAATTCACTGTCACTAACTTTTGTACTATATATTTCCACACTATATCCTGTATCTGTTGATACAAGTTCCACACCAGTTCTATCTTTTATAGATCCTCTTGCTGCTTTTATAATTGATTCTCTTGTAAGACGTGAATTAGAGGTTTCTCTATATTCTGCTCCATGGATAATCTGCAAATTGAATAGCTGAATCAATAGAATAATACCAATTATATATACAATTGTTGTAAGAATATTATACCTTATTCTACCTCCTAGTCTATTATTTTTGCCCATTTTTCACCACCTTTGATACCTTAAAAATATCTTGTAAGTATATTTCTTGTTTTAAATGTTTCTTCTAATATATGTCCTAATTTTTGTATTAATGGATAGATTATTATTGTTATAATTACATTATATAAAGTTTCTATAAATAATATTTTTATAAAACTTATAATTTCCATATTAATATCTAGAGTTATTAAACTAAATAAATAAGAACCTAATTCAAAAACAATAGTAGAAGATATTATCATTAAAATAATAGTAATCTTACTTTCTTTTGAAAAGTTTTTATCCAAATATTCTCCAGCAAGTCCAATTATCCCTAGCATTATACCTGATATTCCAATTTGTCTTCCTATTACTATATCTATGTAGAATCCAAATATTATTCCTAAAATAAGTCCTAACTTTTTTCCTGTAAATAATCCTATAAAAAGCACAAATATTATAAATAAATTTGGTTGAACTCTAGCTATTGTAAACCAAGTAAAAAAATTTGACTGTAAGAAATATATTACAAAAAAAGATACAATTAATAATATTACTGCTATTACTTTTTTCAATTTTCTCATTCCTTTCTATTAGCCAAATTTTTATTTTGATTAATCATTTCCGCTATTTGTTATTACTAAGACTGTATTTAACTTAGTAAAATCTACTGCTGTATCTACAATTGCATATCTATCTGTTATATTATTTGTATTAATAACTTCTCTAATTGTTCCTATATGAATTCCTTTTGGATAAATACCTCCAATTCCAGATGTTTCTACACTATCGCCTTGTAATACTACTGCATCTGTTGGAATAAATGTTGCTTTTAAAGCTGTCTTATCATCTAAAGTACCTTGTACTACTATCGTATCTTCTGATGTACTTATTTTACTAGTTACAGCAGACGCAGTATCTACAATTGTTTGAACTTTTGCAGTATTTTGTGTTACAGATACAATATGTCCAACAAGTCCACTATCTGCAATTACTGTCATTCCTTCTTTTGCACCATCATCTGTGCCAACATTTATAACAATCGTACTACTATAGTTGCTTATATCTCTATTTATTACATCAGCTGGAACTGTACTATAGTCCTTATATTTGTCTTTTAAATTAACATATTCTTTTAAAGTTTCATTTTCTGCTTTTATTATTTCTAATTCTCTTAATGATTGTTCCATTTCACTATTCTTTTTTTTCAAATCTTCATTTTCCTGTTTTAATGTATCTAAGTCCGCAAAAAATGTATCATTTCCAGAAATCTTATTTTTTAAATAAGTAAAACCATTTTGAATTGGCATTATTAATACATTAAAAATATTTTCAACATATGAAACTCGGTTAACATTACTATTAGTAAAAGCAACTAGTATAACTAAAATTATAATTGTTATTATAATTCCTATTACTCCACTCTTCTTATTTTTATTCATGTTAGCTAATCATTCCTTTTCACATTAATTACCTCAATTATCTCATTCTTCTTGAATTAATTAATACTGTCTTTAATCTTTCTAAATCTTCTAATGTTTTGCCAGTACCTTTTACAACACATTCTAGAGGATCTTCTGCTATATAAACTGGCATCTCTGTTTTCTCAGCAATTAGTTTATCTAAATTTTTTATCAATGCTCCTCCCCCTGAAAGCACAATACCTTTAACCATAATATCTGCTGCAAGTTCAGGTGGTGTTCTTTCTAAAGTTTGTTTTACTATCTCCACTATTTTAAAAATAGATTCTCTTATTGCTTCTTCTACTTGACTTGAATAAATCTTAACAGTCTCTGGTAAACCTGTAGTTAAATCTCTACCACTAATTTCTAAACTTAAATCAGTGACAAGTGGCATAGCACATCCTATTTCTTTTTTTACACTTTCTGCTGTGGTATTTCCAATTGCTAAATTCATTTCTTTTTTTACATAGTTTACAATTTCATCATCTAATTCATCTCCAGCAATTCTTATAGAATTACTTACAACTACTCCTCCAAGTGATATTACTGCAACTTCAGTAGTTCCTCCACCTATATCAACAATAATGTTACCACTAGGTTCTGCAATATCAAGACTTGCTCCTATCGCTGCTGCCATAGGTTCTTCTATTAAATACACTTCTCTTGCTCCTGCTTGTAAAACAGCTTCTTCTACTGCTCTTTCTTCTACTTCTGTAATTCCTGATGGAACGCCTACCACAACTCTTGGTCTACCACAATTATATCTTTTTGATACTTTAGATATAAGATTTTTTAGTAATAACTGTGTTGCTGTAAAATCTGCAATTACTCCATCTTTCATAGGTCTTATTGCACGTATTTGATCAGGAGTTCTTCCGAAGCATTTCTTTTGCCTCATTTCCTGTAGCAATTATTCTTTGTGTTTTTCTATCGATAGCTACTACAGATGGTTCATTAAGAACAATCCCTCTTCCTTTTACTGTAACTAATATATTGGCTGTTCCCAAATCAATTCCTATATCTTTTGAACCAAAATTAAATAATTTCATTAAAATAACCCCTCTCCAATATTAATTATTTCTGCTTTTTAGATAAAAAATACTCCTAAAACTTTGATCCCCAATTATAATATGGTCTAATAATTCTATCCCCATTATTTCTGATGCTTTAATAAGATTATCAGTAAATTCATTATCTTGTTTACTAGGTGTAGGATCTCCGCTAGGATGATTATGTACTAAAATTATCTTAGGTGCTTCAATTCTTATTGCTTCATGTAATATATCTTTAGGTTTTAATATTGCAGAATTGGTTCCTCCATAACATATATCTACAATTTTTACTACTACATTTTTTATATTTAATAATATAGCCTTAACGCATTCTCTTTTATTATATTTCATCTCATCCATTAACAAATTTGCTACATCTCTAGGTGAATTTATTCGAATATTGGTTATATTCATTGGGTTTGATATTCTTTTTGATATTTCCCCAATAGCTTTTATCTGAAGTGCTTTTACTTTTCCAATCCCTTTTATTTTCATAAGTTCGTTAATAGATATCTCTTGTAAAAACTTTAAATTATTTTTACTGTTTTTTTCTAAAGATAGTATTCTTTGTGCAATATGTAAACTGTTTTCATCTTTAGTTCCATTTTTTATTATAATGGCAATTAATTCTGCATTAGATAATTTTTCAGGTCCATATATTTCTAATTTTTCATATGGTCTTTCTGATAACGGAAGCTCTTTAATATTCATATTTTATAATCCTTTCTAAATAGCCCCCGAATTTTTAAAATATTTAACTTTAATAAATATTTTTTCTAAACTAAACTTTTCTATATATGAATATAGCAAGTACCATTCCTATGATACTGGCAATATTGATTTTAAACATTAAACCAAAAGTTAATGTTATTACACTTAAATCTAGTGTAATAGGTGTTGAAAGTCCAAAACTTTGTCCATAAGATAACCACCATAAAAAGTCAACGCTTGATGCAAGTTCTCCTAAAAGTCCTCCAACTACAATTCCACATAAAATAAAAACAATTAATATCCATATATTTTTATCTCTTGTTGCCATATTTATTATATCCTCCTCTTTTGCTTATATACCCATTTATTATTTTACCTCTGTATTATATCTTGTCTGGCTATTTTTTTCAAGATTTATAGGAAAGTTTTTCTATTTATTTTTAGTATATAATGTGATAAAATAAAATTATCTAAATATTACGTAAAATACTTTTATTTTATTAATTTTTGTGATATATTACTAGTTACCATTTTTATAAAATGAAAATATAATATTGTAATAATATTTTTTGGAGGATTTTTAATGAAATTTGAAAAAATTAACGAGAATCAAATGAGAGTTATTCTGTCTATCCAAGATTTAGAGGATAATGACATTAGTCTTCACGATTTTATGGCTAACTCACTAGAGTCTCAAGATTTATTTTTTGATATGTTAGAAGAAGCTGAAGAAAAAATTGGATTTAAGACCAGTAATTGCCAAGTAAAAATAGAAGCTCTAGCTATGACTGATGATAATTTTGTGTTAACTATAACTAAAATTAAACCTAATAAAAAACGCATTTCTAAGGATAGCTCATCTATGAAATCAAAATCTAAAATAAAACCAGTCGCTAAGCGAAAAACTGCAAACTTAGAGTTAAATTGTTTAATTTATAAATTTAATTCTTTTGATGATTATTGCTATTTCATAGAATATTTATTAAAAATTAATTTGGCTAATTCCTTTAAAATAGCCGAAAAAATATATTTATACCAGTATAAAAATTGTTTTTATTTAGTTCTAAATAACTTAAATACAAAATATGATAACATTTCCAAATTCTATACGATAATTACTGAATTTGGATCATATGTTTCAAATCCAGATATTTTTATACATAGGTTAAATGAATCGGCCACTATTTTTATAAAAAACAATGCTTTTAAGAAAAGTTTTTTATATTTTTCGCATAATAGATAAAATAGAAATAACAATTAATATAAAAATTAATCATATAAAAAGTTTAAAAAATAGAATTCATTATATTTAAATTTCTAATGAATTCTATTTTTTTATTTTTATTATTATATTATCATTTTATCTATTAATACACATAATTTTGAGGATTATATGTTACTCCATTTTTTCTTACTTCTAAGTGTAAGTGACTTCCTGTTGAATTACCTGTTGATCCTACTTTTGCTATAATTTGTCCTTGTGATACACTTTGCCCTACTGATGCAATCAATTGACTACAATGAGCATATACTGTTGTAACTCCATTTCCATGATCTAGCTTAATACAATATCCGTATCCGCCACTCCATCCAGAAAAAGTTACAGTTCCTGATGCAGCTGCTTTAATTGCTGTACCAGTTGGTGCGGCAATATCTAATCCTGCATGTGTATGATCTCTTACACTATCATTACTTCCATATCTTGATGTAATAATTCCTGAAATAGGATTAATTAAATTGATTCCTAAATTTACATATCCAGATGATGATCCAGAGCTATATGCATTTCCTGAATAAACAACTACAGGTTTTTCTTCATATAATTTTGCAACACATTTCTCTACAGAAGTAAATTCTTTTATTTTTTTATCGTATTTTTCAACAATTCCTAGTTCATCTTGATTGGCACTATCTTTATCTTCTAATTTGTCAATTACTTCTTCAGCTTCTTTAAATGATGAAACATAATATTTTTCTTTTTTATCATCTGTGATTGCATAATATTTGTAGTATGGCGTTCCATCTTCAGTTACTTTGTTATATATCTCATCATCATTCATGTTTACATCTTTTTTTAATAAACATAACTTATATGTAGGCATAGCATCTATTTGTACAAATGCTATATTTTCTTTTTCATTTCCTGATGTATAATCATTTATTCTTTCTTGTAATTTACTTTTATCTGCTGTAAATCCTATTACTTCTCCATTTAATCTAACTTCATATGTAGGATTATAGAATAATACAACTAAAGCTAGTAATATTACTGCAGATAAAAACATTAAAACTATTAATTTGATTGATTTTCTTGTTGTTATCGCTATTTTCTTTAGAATACCTATTTTAAACACTCCCTATCAATTTTATTAATATTTTCACATAAATACCCATTGTGAAGTATTGTATATTAAAAAAAGAATTTAAACAATTTTTAAATATGTTTAAATTCCTTTTTAATCTAATATTTATTAATTCTCTCTTTAGTTTTCTCTTATAATCTCTTTTTTTCTTCTTGTTTTATTGAACATTATTCTTTACATCTTGTATTTCCGTAACGCTTGCTGGTGCAGCTGGTTTATAATATCCTTTTGCCTGTGCTGTTTTAAAAAGTTCATATTGAAAACTTTCATCATTATTTCTTATTTGTTGAAGAGTTTGTCTTAATTGCATATTTTCTGTTTCTGATATAGCAGTTTGATATGATCCAAGACTAGCTTTAACTCCTGCTAATATGTCATTTACCATTGTTTTTTCGTCCATAATTACCTCCTAATTAATTATTTAAAAATGATATTAATTTTTGTTTTGTATTTAAACTATCTTGAGCTGCTTTAGTAAACATTTGCTTTATTTGTGGATCAACAGCTTGTGATGCATATGCATTTAATTTTTGATATGATGTTTCATGAGCTCCTATAAAATGCCTTAAATTCTGTAACTCCACTTGACTTAAATTAGACATTATTCAATCATTCCTTTCTTAATAATTATATTAATCATTATGTACTATTTATATTTTTTTATACAAAAAAAAGCTAAACAAGTTGTTATATTCATACTTATTTAGCCTTTTTGTTGTTTATTATTTTTAGTTATTTATTATTTTAAAATATCATAAATTTCTTTCCAAGAGTTTACTCTTGTTATTCCATTATTCTTAAGTTCCTCATCTGTTATATTTTTATTATGATATGCTGTATATAAAAGTTTAATTTCAGCTTCACCAGTTAAATTCTTTAAGCTATCATCTATTCTAATGTCTGCTTTTATTAATTCTTTATTATTTGCAAATATAAATTTTTTTGGATCAATAAATGGTAAATTTTTATATAAATAATCAAATTTATCTTTTAAACACTTTCCCGATAAACTTTCATCATCTCTAAATATATATGCACTAACAATATATATATCATATAAATGATTTAGTTTTTCTATAGTTTCAAAACTATCTTTGCATGGTCTTCCATATTCGTAAACATTATTATTTGCAAAAAAATCTATCCATTCTTTCATTTTTTCTTTTGGAATTATATCATTTATATAATACGATCCAATTTCCTCTTGCTCATAATTTGATTTTAAGAAATCATTTACCATGTCTATAAAGTTTCTTTCGCATATTACATCATCCATATCAATTATTAATTTTTTCATATCATCACTACTTTCTATTTTACCAAATAATCCTGAACTTTTTTACTATATTATTTCTAAATTTGCAAATTTTGCCATTAATCTTTTGTGTCCTGCTTTATCAAATGAAATATCTAATTTATAATCTTCTCCTTCTGCTTCTATTTTATTGATAGTTCCTTCTCCAAATTTCTTATGATATATACGTTGACCTTCTTTGTATTTTGATATATCAAAACTTGATTCATTTTTTCTTTTATTGTTTAAAGAGTTTAGGAAACTTTCAGCTGATTTAAATTGAAAACCGTTCGTTCCAGTATTTATATTTGATGCCGCTATTTTACTATTTTGAGAAATATCATTATTAACTTTGTACTTTTTAACACTTGTACCATATTCCCATTTATATGGACTATCTTCAAAACTTTCGTCTGATTTATCTCCATTGATCTCATCAATTCCTTCTAACAATTCTGATGGAATTTCATTTACAAATCTTGATATCTGATTATAACTTGTTGAACCAAATATTGTTCTCTTCTTAGCACATGTTAAATATAAATATTGTTTTGCTCTTGTTATTCCAACATAGAATAAACGTCTTTCTTCTTCTAATTCCTTTGGTTCACCAATTGATTTATTACCTGGGAATATTCCTTCTTCCATTCCTACTAAGAATACCACAGGAAATTCTAATCCTTTCGCGCTATGCAATGTCATAAGTGTTACTGAATCTTCTGTATCTTCCATTCCATCTATATCACTACTTAGTGTAATTCCTTCTAAAAAGTCAGCTAGTGTATTTTCTGCTTCTTCTTCTTCAAATTCTATTGCAACAGTTAAAAATTCCTCTAAGTTTTCTATTCTAGTCTCAGCTTCTGTAGTGTTTTCTTGTTCTAATGCTTTTACATATCCTGTTTTATTTAAGGTTTCTTTTATTAATTCTGATATAGTTAATTCTTCGATTTTTCCTCTTAATTCTTCAATTGTATTTACAAATTCTTCTGCATTTGCTTTTACTCTATTTAATCCGTATTCGTCTGCATGTTTAATTATATCAAACATAGAAAGCCCTGTTTTTTCTGATATTTCTTGTATATTATCAATACTTGTCTTTCCTATTCCACGTTTTGGTTCATTTATAATTCTTTTTAGTGATATATTATCTGAAAAATTATATATTAATCTTAAATATGAAATTATATCTTTAATTTCTTTTCTCTCATAGAATTTTAAACCTCCAACTATTTTATATGGAATTCCTTCTCTTCTTAAAATTTCTTCTATTGCTCTTGATTGAGAGTTCATTCTATATAAAACAACAAAATCTGAATATTTAAAATATTCTTCTCTTCTTAAGTGGTTTATTTCTTCTACAATATATCTTCCTTCGTCATATTCGTCATTGGATTTATGTATTGTAGGAAGATTTCCTTCATCATTTTCGGTCCATAATTTTTTCTCATATTTATTTTCATTATGTTTTATTACTGCATTTGCTGCTTTTAGAATATTTCCTGTGCATCTATAATTTTGTTCTAGTTTAATTAATTTTGCTCCTGGAAAATCTTTTTCAAAATTTAAAATATTTGTAATATCTGCACCTCTAAAGCTATAAATACCTTGGTCGTTATCTCCTACTACTGTTATATTTCCATTTTTAGAAGCAAGTATTGTTACTAAAGTAAATTGTGCTTTATTAGTATCTTGATATTCATCTACTAGGACATATTGAAATTTATTTGTATAATATTCTAGTGCATCTTCATTTTCAGTAAGTATTTTAATTGTATAATTTATTATGTCATCAAAGTCGATTGCATTATTCTCCTTTAGTCTTGTTTGATATAACTCATATACTCTTCCTATTATCTCTTTTCTATAATCTCCAGCATATTTTGTTTGATATGCTTTTGGCTCAAGCATTTCATTTTTCCCATTACTAATTTCCGCTATAATACTTCTATCCGTAAACATTTTATCATCTATTTTTAATGTTTTCATACATTCTTTTACAAGTGTTCTTTGATCAGATGTATCAAATATTAAAAATGAGCGGTCAAAACCAAGCCTATCTATATATTTTCTTAAAATACGAACACAAATTGAGTGAAATGTTCCTATCCACATATCTTTTGCAGCTTCTCCTACTAGCTTTTCAACTCTTTCTTTCATTTCATTTGCTGCTTTATTTGTAAATGTAATAGCTAATATATTCCATGGCTTAATATATTTTTCACTCATTAAATATGCAATCTTATGAGTTAGTACTTTCGTTTTTCCACTACCAGCTCCTGCTATTACTAAACATGGTCCTTCTGTAGCAAGGACTGCTTCTTTTTGTTTATCATTTAATCCCTCTATTAATTCTTGCATTATTTTCTCCTCATTTCCAAAACATTTATTTGCTTAAATATTTTATCCTATATACTCTATTTTTTCAAGCGAACATTTAAATAATTTTAGTACAATTATGTTTTAGCTTTTATTTACTTTTTTCTTCTATATCCTTTTTGATATTTTTTTGATTTGTATTTTCATCCCCTTTTTGTATAACATTTGCTGTTTGTAATCTATTTCTAAAATCCGAATTATCCATATTAGCATAATTTGAATTTAATAAAGCTTGCATCTGTCTTTTAATCGGTTTAATAACTCTTCTTTTAAATTTTCTATATATTTCATGTCTTGAACTATATTCCGGATATATTTCTAATGTTCTCCTGCATTTTGGTGCATCTATATCTTCATTTGGCGTATGGGCTTGCTGGTCAATAGCACTACATCTCAAAAAATTTCTATCACTTTTTAAGCAAAATTTAGGTCTAATGTGTTTACGTATATTAGCATAATCCCAAGTTAAGTCTACATTATACCATTCTCCATCAATCTTTACTACATTATATGCATGTTGATCTCCATCATCATTTACTATACTATGTATTACCTTAGATTCTATACCTACTAAGCTTAATGTTTGCTTTAATGTTTCTGCAAATCCTAAACATACTGACTTATTTAATAAAACAGCATTTTCCAAATTTCTTGAACTTCTTAAATTTTCTTCTGCATAATCTGAATCTTCATCTAAAATGTCAACATCATAATCGATCATATTTGCAAGTCTTGTATATACTATTTTAAATTTTTTACTTTCTGGCATCTGTCTATTTATATCTTTTACAAGCATTGCTAATTTTGTATATATCAATCCATATTTAAGTATTCCCATTTTTTCTACAGATGGATTTTCCTCTGCTCCAACTATTATTTCCTTGATTCCATGTTTAGTAAGTATTTTAGGATGTGCTTGTGCAATAGTTTGGCAATAATAATATGCATTAAATTCTTGTTTATTTAAGAAAATTTTATTATCATCTAATCTTTTTATATCTTCAGGTTCTATTCTTATAGAAATTTCACTTCTATTTCTACATATATCAATTACTTCTTGTAATATTTTGTCTGGAACTCTAGATAAAATTACAACTATTTCATCATCAAATCTATTTACTGCTCCAATACTTTGAAGTATCTCTTTCTCTCTTTCTGTTAGATTCATTTATTTTTTTATCTCCATATTTTATATTTTTTATACTATTTTGTTTTTATCTAATATTTGTACATTTTTTATACTAACCAATCTTTTTAGCAAATTATTAGCAAATAATTTAAAATCACAATTATTAAATACTATTTCATTTATACTACTATTTAATAATTCATTTATTATATCTTTTGTTATCACATCATCTTCAAAATATATTTTTTTAAGTTTATTTAATTTTTTCAAATTAAAATTTTGGCAATGTAAAATATTTAATTGTTTTATATTAGAATTACCTATTATCTCACCTATACTCAAATTATTACAAGAAATAAATTCTATATTATCTATATTAATACTTAAGTCTTTTTTTTCAAATTTACAATCGTATATCCTTAATTTTTGCAATGTATCAATGTTATTTAATTTTGCTAAACTTTCATAATTTAGATCATCTATTTTATAATTTCTAATCGTGCATATTTCTAATTTTGGAAATATTTTTAAATCTTCTAAATCATTTGAGTTTAAATTTCCTTGCATATCTATAGCATTTAAAGTAATATCTTTTATTTTACTTAAATCTTCTATATTCACTTTGCTTATAGATTTATTAATCATTACTTCTAATGTTAATTCTAATTCTTTATTTTTTATTTCTGGCATATTATTATTTCCTCGTTAAATAGTATTTTTAATTTTTATACTAAAATATTTTATCAAACTAATTTATATTTTTCAATATAATTAAATGCTCATAGCTACAAAACCTATCAGAATTCCTATCATATTCCCTATTGCTGTGGTTTTTCCATTATATAACTTGTTAGATTCAGGTGTAAGTTCTCCCGATACTATGTATATCATCGCTCCTGCTGCAAATGCTAGGCATAATCCTATTACCTTTTCTGATATTCCTCCTAATATTGCTCCTAGCAGTGCACCTAATGCTGTTGTTACGCCAGATAATATTACATAATATATTATCTTACCTGCTCTCATTCCTCCATTTTTTAAAGGAATTGCCATAGACATTCCTTCTGGAATATCATGAAAACATATTGTAATTGCAAGTGCTAATCCTAGCTTTATTGATGATTCAAAACCAGAACCAATTGCAAGTCCTTCTGGAAAATTATGAATTGCAAGACCAATACTTATAACTATTCCTGTCTTTAATAATTCTTCTTTAGTATTATTTACAGTCTTAAATCTTTTTGGAATTTTATTATCAACATATATATCACATATTATCATCATACCAATACCTAAAACAATTCCAAACAATGTATTAAATATATTTGATATTGATAACGCCTCAGGAATTAATTCAAAACATATAATAGATGTCATTAATCCTGATGTTATAGATAATATAAACCCCAAAAATTTATTACTTGTCTTATTAATTTTTACTCCTATTATTCCACCTAAAGTTGTTCCAAAAGTACCAAATATTAATCCTACTAAACATACTTGCAGTAAGTCATTAATATTAATCACTCCTTATCTATAATTAGTTTTACTTTTATAATCTATGTTTTTATAAGTATTTTTATTCTATAAAGCATAAAAATGATAAAACAAAGATAAAACGAGGCCTTAGCCCCGTTTTATCTTTGTTTATTTCTATTTGTTTTTCTTTATTAGAATTATTCCTCCAGCTGTTATTAATAGTATTCCAAGTGTTAATGTAATTATTGTTATGCTTCTATTCTCACCTGTTTTTATACTTAATACTAACTCTGATTTTGATGTGTTATCTTCTTTTGTTGTTTCTTCAAAGTTTGCTGGATTTGTTATATTATCTAATTCTACTGTGTTTACAAGTGATCCAAAGTTACTTTCTCCTCTTTCCCATTTTAATACTACTGTATACTCTTTTGTCTCTCCTGGTTGTAATTTTGTTGTTAATCTTAATGTTCCATCTTTTTCTTCTTTCCATTCTTTACTTGTTCCACTTGCTACTTTAAAGTATTTTGGTAATCTCTCTATTACCTCTGTCTTTCCTTCTATTTCTCCTTCGTTTCTTAATTCTATACTATACTCTATCTCTAATGTACTATCTCCTACTCTTCCTACTGGTATCTCTACCTTGTTTATCTTTCCGTTTTTTACTTTCTGCTCTTCTCCATTTAATTCTATTCTGCTTAAGTTTTTATCTACTCCTATATTAAATGCTTTCTTTTGATAATAGTATGTTACTAGTACATCTTCTTCGCTATAGATTCCTTCTGCATTTTCTGGTGCCTTTTCTTCTACATATGTATAGTATTCTATTTCTTTTTCTTCTGTTTTATATTCTAATCCACAATACCCTCTATATTCTTCTTTATATGTCTTATATTCTCCTGTCTCCTCTTCTTCATATTGTATCTCTTCATTTGTATCGACATCTACATAGATTGCTGTTACTGTTCCACTTGGTATTCTTTCATAATAGTATGTTACATAGATATCTCCTCTTGTAATCTCTCCTATGCTATTTTCTGGCTCTGGTTCTGCTGCTCTATAGTTTTCTATCTCTTTTCTTGTTGTCTCATATTTATCTCCACTATATCCTTCTATTATCTCTTCTTCTGCTAATACTTTGTTGTCACTGTCATCTTCTTCTGTTCCGTCTTTCTCTAAGTATCTTACTATTACTCTTCCTGGTATCTTCCTATATACATATACTACTTCTTTTTCTTCTGCTACTAATTCTCCTTCTGTCTCTCCTTCTACTCTTACAAAATCATAATCCTCTATTTCTTTTTGCTCTGTCTTATACTTGTCTCCTATGTAGCCTCCTATTATTTCTTTCTCTGCTATCTCTTCTCCTGTTTCTTCGTCTATGTATTTTGCTGTTACTTTTCCTGCTTCTGTTCTTTCGTAATAGTATATTACTATCGTTTCTTCTTCTTTTATTTCTCCCTCTGTATTTCCACTATTTTCTATATATGTATATCCATATATATCTTTTTGCTCTGCAGCATATTCTTCTCCTGCTTTTCCTTCTATCTCATATCCATAGGTCTTCTCTTCTATTATTCCTTCTTCATTTTGCTCTTTATATATTATCTCTTCTCCTGTTGTCTTATCTACATATTTTACTATTACTTTTCCTGGTATATCTATTTTTGTTTCATAACTATCTTCTACTGTATTTCTTTGTTCTGTTTCATATAGCTCTATTCTTCCTTCTACCCTATTTACCATTATTTCTTGACTTGCATCTAAGTCGCTATACACTATCTTCATTCCTTGTCCTATTTCTACTTCATATGGTCCTTCTTCAAATGTATTTATATGATCTATTTTTGTTGTCCATGTTATTGTTTTTGATGCTTCATCATATACTCCAAGTCCTATATCTGATTTCTCTTCATCTATATGGTATGGTAAATAGTCGACTATTGTTACCACTGCTTCTCCTATATAGCTATCTACTGTTGCATTGTATAGAATATCATAGCTTACCTCATCTTTTGAACTTCTTACTACATCTGTTCCTACTTTTTCTACTTTCGCTTCTAAATCTGTTTCCATTAATTTATAGCTATTTGTTACTCTTATTGTAGAATCATATTCTTCTATTACAGGGTCTTCATAGTATTCTAAATCTCCAGCATTTTTCTCTTGTTCTATCACACTATATCCTATTTCTCTTCCTTCTTCTGTATATTTTGGTAAGTTTTTAAATGTATATGTCCATCCATTTGATTCATTTAATTCTACTTGTCCTAATTGTGTACCATTAAGTTCTGTTCTTCCATCTGCTGTTAAACTTACTATTACACTTTCTGGTCTATTTCCTTTTACATCCTCATTATCTTCCCATACTTTTTCTACTGTTCTTTCTACTCTATATTCTTGTACTACTTCTGCTGCCACTTCTTGTCTATCTTCTTTTCTTACTTCTGCTGGTTTTGTACTATGAAATTCTGGATAATATATTTCCATCTTTCCTACAACTATATTATTTAATAGTTCTGTAACATCTTGATCTACATACACAACTGAAATATTTTTCTCAATCGTTACATCTAACATTTTTCCTTCTTCAAATGTATTAGCATCAACTTCTTCTTCCCATGTTATTGTTCTTTCTTCTTTATTGTATCTTCCTCCTGCTAGGTTTGATTTTGCTTCATCTATCTCTGCTGGTAAGTAATCTACTATTTCTACTTTTACTTTTCCTATGTATTCTTTTGCTCCTACTCTATATGTTATTTTATATCTTACTTCTCCATCTTCTCTTGTTAATACTGGAACTTCATCTATTTCTTTATCTGCTTCTGCTTCTTTTGTAATTATACTACTTATTTCTGCTTCTTTTAGTTTGTAATAGTAATTTACCACTATATCACTTTTTGTCATTCTTCCTATTTTTCCATCTGGTTCTTCTTCTATACACTCATAATCTGCTCTTACTTCTTCTGATTTTTCTGTTTCATATTCGTCTCCTATTATTCCTGTTATTATATCGTCTTTTGCTAATCTTATGTCTGTATATTCGTCTTTTTCGTCATCATATATATAATGATGTACTATTACTCTTGCTGGTATTTCTACTTTTACTTGTGCTTCTGCTTCTTTTTCTAATGTTGTTAATACCATTTCTTCTTCAGGATTTTCTGGATTTATTTGAATTAGTTCTACCTTAGCTTCTACTCTATTATCTATTGTTCCACTTAAGTTTTCTTCATCGTCATATACATATTTTAATGTTATGTTTTTTTCTATATTTTCTTCTCTTGCTCCATTTGTATATGTATCAATATCTCCTAATTCTATCTCCCATGTTATCGTTTTTTCTTCTTCGTTATATATTCCTGATTCTAGATAAGAATTTGCCTCATCTATTTTATATGGTAAGTAATCTACTATTGTTATTTTTCCTCTTCCTGCATAATCTTCTATTTTTGTTTCATAACTTATCTTATAGCTTACTTTTTCTTCTGTTGATACTATTTTCTCTGGTCCTTCTTTTTGCACATTTGCTTCTAGTTTTGCTTCTGGTTTTTCATAATTTACGATATTTTCATTTGTTTCTATTTCATCTACTCTCGCTGTATTTCTTATCTCTTTTTCTTCTTTTTCATCGTATTTTACTTTTACCTCAAAGCTTACTTCTTTTTCTCCTTCTGCTTCTATTTCTGATACATTCCATACTATTTCTTGATTTGCCTCTAACTTTCCTTCTTCATTTATCTTACTTATTACTGTTCCTTCTGGAATTATATCTTTTATCTCTACCCCTTCTATTTTCTCTTTTCCTAAGTTTCTTAAGTGTATTTTATATATTATTGTATCTCCTGCTGTTACATTTCCTTCTTCTATTTCTTCATTTGTTTCTCTTACTATCTCTGATGTTTTTTCATATGCTAGTACTGGATATCTTACTTCTTTAGTTTCCTTTCCATCTACTTCTGCTTTATTTACTATTTCTCTTCCTTCTTCATTTACTATTACTTCAAATGTAACTTCTACTGCATCATGTTCTTCTACTCCTACAGTTATTCCTTCTTTTAAATCTTCTTTTGTATATTCTTCATGAAGTTCTCCATTTATTCTTATGCTTCCTTCTACAAATGTTGTTCCCTCTGGTACATTATCTTGCACTATAACATCTTTATATAAATCACCATCATTATTTGCTGTTATTGTATATGTTATTTTTTCTCCTTCTATTACATAGTCTTTTCCAAAATCTGTAGTTGCTGTTTTATCTCCATCTATTATTGGCTCTATATATGTATGTGTTACTGTATTTGTAGTTTTTCCATTTACATTTGCTACATTTTTTATAGTTTGTCCATTGTCTAAATCATCTACTTTTACTGTAAACTCTAATATTTTTAATTCTTTTGCTTCTACTTTAATATCAATACCATTTGCTAAATCTTCACTTGTTTTATCAGTCATTAAAGTATCATTTACTTTAATACTTTCATCTACAAATGTTGTTCCCTCTGGTATTTCATCTTTTACTACTGCTGTTATTGGCGCTGTTCCTGTACTATTATCTAAGTAAATTTTATATGTGATTTCATCACCATTTTTTACTTCTGTTCCTTCTTGTGGCTCTGCTGATTTTGATATTTGTAAATTTGGTTTGTTTACTACCTCTTTTACAGTTTCAGTATTGATTCCGTCCACTTCTGCAGTGTTATCAATTAGCTTCTCAAATACTCCACTTTCTAATTCATCTACAGTTACATCAAAACTTAATGTTAGTTTTGATTGTTTTTCTACTCTTTGAGTAATTCCTAAAATTAAATCTTGTTCTGTAATTTCTTCTTCTGGTTCTTCATTATTTATTTTTACGCTTCCTTCTACGAATGTTGTTCCTTCTGGAGCATTATCTTTTATTACTACATCTTTATATAAATCACCTGTATTATTTACAGTAATTGTATATGTTATTGTTTCGCCTTCAACTACATATGCTAAATTATTAGTTGTAGATGATTTTTTAGTAGCATTAATAATTGGCTCAATATATGTATGAGTTACAGTATTTGTTTCTATATTATTTACTTTTGCTGAGTTTTCTATTTTTACTCCATTATCTAGGTCATTTACTCTTACTTTAAATTCTACTGTCTTTGTTTCATTTGCATTTAAGTTAACAGTTATTCCATTTATTAAGTCATCTAAAGTATATTCTTCATTAGAACCTTCTAATTTAATACTTCCTTCTACAAATGTTGTTCCCTCTGGTACTTCATCTTGTACTTTTGCTACTGTTGGTGCTGTTCCTGTACTATTATCTAATGTAATAGTATATGTTATTTCATCTCCAACTTTTACTTCTGCCCCTGTTTCTGGATTAGATGCTTTATAGAATTTTAAGTCTGCTTTATTTACTACATCTAATGTCTCATTTGTTTCCATTTCGTCTACTTTAGCTTTGTTTCTTATCTCTTTTGTTAATATATTTCCTTCTAGATCGTCTACTGTTACTTCAAAGCTTAATGTAGTAATACTTTCTTTTTCAGCTTTTACACTTATACCTGTTTCTAATTCTTCTTCTGTATATTCTTCATGTGATTCACCATTTATCTTTATGCTTCCTTCTACAAATGTTGTTCCTTCTGGCGCTTCATCTTTTATTATTATGTCTTTTGCAAGTAAACCAGTATTATTTACTGATATTGTGTATGTGATTTTCTCTCCTTCTAATACATATCCAATATCATTTTCTGTTTGTGATGTTTTTGAAATCTTTGTTTCATCTATTTCTGGTTCTACATATTTATGTTCTACTCTATTTGTTTCTTTTCCATCCACTTCAGCTATGTTCTCTATTGTATCTCCATTACTTAAATCATTTACCCTTACTTTTAATACTAGTTCTAAAGTCTCTTGTTTTCCTATTTCATAGCTTCCTGTTATTCCATTTCCTATTAATGTTGTTCCTTCTGGCACAATATCTTCTACTGTTACCTTTCCGTATCCTCCATTATTTTTAATTACTATTGTATAGTCTATTTCATCTCCTGCTGTTACTTCTTCTCCATTTTGTGGATCTGCAATCTTGCTTATTTCTATGTCTGGTCCTAATACTTTTACTTCTACCGTATTTGTTTCTTTTCCATCTACTACAGCTGTATTTACTATACTGTATTCTTTTTCATTACTGTTTTCTATAACATGTACAACCATTACATCAAAGCTTACTATTGTTTCTGTCTTTTTATCTACATTTACTGTTATTCCAGATGTTAAATTTTCTTCTGTATATTCTTCATGTGTCTCGTTATTTACCTTAACACTTCCTTCAACAAACTTTAATCCTTCTGGTATCTCATCTTGTACTATAACATCTTTTGCTCTATTTCCTTCATTTTTTACTATTATTTTGTATGTTAATTTATCATTTGTACGTGTGTATCCATCTTCTCTTAATCCTTCTACTTCTTTTTCTGCAGAAATTATTGGGCCTGCATATGTATTCTTTATCGTATATCCTTCTATGACTTTATCATAATATGATAAATCTCCTGTATTTACTTCTGTCTCATCTACTGTATAATTTATTTCTTGTCCTTCTTCATCATATTTTGTTAAATTCTCAAATGTATATTCCCATATGTTTTCTTCTACTTCGTTGCTATTATTTATTACTTGCTCTCTTACTACTTCTTCTCCATCTTTTACTTGGATATTAACTTCTTCTGGTATCTCATATATATTGTTTGTATGATCCCATTCTTTTCTTACTGTTACATCTTTTGTAAATTCTGTTTCTGTTGTAGCTTCTGCTTCATTACTTTCTTGCTCTTGTTTTGTTGTATCTAGTTTTATATTTCCTTTTACTTTATTTTCTATATTTGTATTTGAGTAATCTATATTTCTATATACAACTTCTATTTCTTTATTTATATTTATATTTCCTGTCTCTACTTTTTCATATGTGTCTATATCAGACATATTCTCAACCCATGTAATTGTTTTAGATTCTTTATCATATATTCCTCCTGATAGATTTGATTTTGCTTCATCTATCTCATATGGTAAATAATCTACTATTGTTATTTGGGCATTTCCTATATATTCTTCTAATCTTGCTGTATATCCTATATTATATCTTATTACTCCATCTTCTTTAGTTATTTTTTCTGTTCCTGTCTTTTCTATATTATTTTCTAGTATACTTGCGTCTTTTCTTTCGTAATATACTTTTATTATATTTTCCTCTTCTTTTGCACTTATTATTAATGGTATATTCTCTACTCTTGAAAATTCATATGCATTTTTTACTTTATCTTCATATTCATTTATTTCTTCTTTATATGTTCCTGTATATTCTTCTGTTAAGCTGTCATCTTTTATACCATCATAATAATATTCTACTGTATATTTTATATCTGTTCTCTTTGTATAGTAGAAGTTTATTACATTTTCATTTACTCCTATTTCTATTGTCACTTCTATTGGCTCTACTTTATTATATCCTTCTATGTCTATTGCTTCTTCTGTTACTATTTCTTTAAATGTTTGGTTTTCTACTACTTTACTTTCTGCTAATTCTTCATTTGTTCCTTGTTCTAAGTAATTTACTGTATAGCTTAAATCTGTTCTCTTTGTGTAATAGAAGTTTATTACGTTTTCTTCCTCATTTACTCCTATCTTTATTGTTTGACTCTCATTTGATACTTTATTGTATCCTTCTATATCTATTGGACTTTCACTTACTTCTGTATCAAAGGTTTGATTTCCTACTACTTTACTCTCTGCTAATTCCTCATCTGTTCCTTGTTCTAAGTAATTTACTGTATAGTATAAATCTGTTCTTACTGTATAATATACTTTTATTACATTTTCGTCTTCATTAACACTAACAGTTAATGGATAATTACTTATTTTATCAAATTGATATCCCTCAATTACTTTGTCTTCAAATTCAGATACTACAGTTCCGAATTTAACATTTTCTTTTGTTACAGTTTTTTCATCATCTTTTATACCATCATAGTAATATTCTATAGTATATGATAAATCTTCCCTTGCTTTGTAGTATACTTTAATAATATTTTTAGATTCATCTGTATTTATTGTTAATGGTAAATTCTCTGTTTTATCAAACACATATCCTTCTTTATTTTTATCAGTATATGTATCGATTACTTTTCCTTCTATTAATTCTCCTGTCTCTGTTAAAGAAGAGTCTATTTCTCCATCATAGTAATACTCTATAGTATATGTGTATGTTGGTTTAAGTTTATAGTAATATGTTACAACAATTTCAGCTTCTTCTATTATTCCTGTAGCATTATCTGGCATTTTTACTAATTCATATTCTTCTGGAATATCTTCTGCTACTTCAGTAGTATATGTTTGTCCTTTTTCATATTCATATTCTTTTGTTTCACTTAATGGCGTATCTGTTCCTTCTATATAATGGTGTACAATTACCCTTGATGCTTGTTCTTCATAATAGTATGTTACCTCAGTATCATAATCACCATATATTCCTGAAGGTTCTCCATCTATCACATATGACTCTTCTTCATCTGTTGCAAGTTTATATCCTGCTAGTCCAATTTTAGGTGATGTTGTATATTCTGTTCCAACTGTTCCAACAAAAATTTCATCTTCTGCAATCTTTCTATCTGTGCCTAGTAAATAATGATGTACTACTACCTTAGAAGTATTATTACTAAATTCAGCTGTAACATTTATATTTTCTGTTACATTTTGGAATAGTGGTAAAGTATAACTTCCATCCGCTTCTGGAGTAAATTCTTGCTTTTCACCATTTATTATTACTGATAAAATCTCATAACCTGCATCTGGAGTAATTTTAATTTCTTTTGTACTATTGTCTCCATGTACAACTGTTTCAAAAGATTCTTGTCCTTGTCCTGTTATAGTTCCACCTATACCATTTATAGAAGTTGTAATTTCGTATTTTTCTTCATCAATAGGTATTTCTAATCCTTCAACTTCTGAAATTTCAGATCTACCTTCTGCTTCATCAACTCTAATATATACGTCAACTTTATTATCATCAATTGTATCAAATCCACATATTACATAACTATTTCCTGTAAACCCTGCAAATGAATAACAACCTTCATTTGGACTGTATCCAAACTCATTTGCCCAAACGACTCTTCCTTTGTCATCAATTTTTACTGCAATACCTCTCCAAGTAGAAGGATTTTCTCCTATAGGTTCTGTTTCAATTGAAATTCCGCTTGCTGTTTTACTTCCATCAACAGTAATCTTTCCTCCTTCTGAATCTCCTCCTATTAATAACTCTCCATCAGGGGTATATTCTGCAGAATATATATGGTCTCTGTTTACACTTCCTACTGCTGTTGCCCAAACAACTTTACCTTGCATATTAAACTTAGCTGCATATATATCTCTTCCACCTGTAGATGTTATAGTTAATGAATTTCCTGATTCAGTTTGATTTGAATTAAATGTAATTGTACCTTCCATTTGTCCTACATAATATATACCACCATCAATACCAGCAAATGCTCTATGTACATTACTACCATTTTGATCTGATATATATCCATTTGTAGTTCCGACTGGTATTATTTGTGTAACTTTCATTGTATCAGAATCCATTATTAAAATTGAATCTGTAAATGTTCCAGTTTCATCTTGTCCATCTTGCATATATTTTCCTTTAATAGTTTCTGAGAAAATATGTGCTGATATTATATAATCTCCATCTTCTGTAACTGATACATATGTTGTGCTCTCTTCTCCTGGTTCATTAATTCTTCCTGCACCACCTATACCTGCTAATTTTTCTACTTTATTAGATGAATTTAACTTTAAAACAAATATATCTGGTGTTCTTCCTGGCCAAATTCCATCATTATATCCATATTCAGAAGTTATGGATAAACTTGATCCACTGCTTGTTAAATTTCCACTAATTTCTTTTGTTCCTGAATATTCTCCAACAATTACATATCCACCATCTATTGTATTAGCAATATTTCTCATTCCTGATGTCAAATCTATTTGACTAATTACATCTAAATTATCATTATATGTTATTAATCTTGAATCTTCTAATACAACAAATACTCCATTTGATTCAATTATTTGATAAACCTTATTTGAAGAAATATTTTTTAATACTTCATTTTCTTCGTTTATTAAAGTTAATGTTCCTCTATGATAGAATAATCCCATTCCATCTTCTCTACCAGCAACATAGTAATTATCAGGCGTACTATCTCCTGTACCTCCTACTTGTAAAGGTTCCCTAAATTCAGCCTCTACACTAGCACCTCTAGTTTCACCAATACCTACATAGTATGTTCTATCTTCTTCATTTTCCTCTAAGTGATATCCATATGGAACATCAACTACAATAATTTTGTATATACCATCTCTTAAAGGTTCTTCTATTATTCCTTTATCAGAAGTTGTAAATACTTTATATGGTACTCCATTTATAATTTCTTCTGTTCCAAGTGGATTTCCAAATTCATCCACTGGATCTATTTCAACTTCTTCATCATCAATAATTGCAAGCTCTTTAATTGCAAGTTTTGTTCCAGGTAAAAGATTTGTTGTAATACTATCTATTGATGTAATATTAAACACTTTCTTTGCATCTAAACTAATACTTACTGTATTATTTTCAATAGTATAATCTTCTCTAATTGTACCTTGTAAGACTTCTAATGATAATTCTCCATTAGAATTTTTAGTTACTTTAAATTTGATATCATTTGCACTTAGTGTATATCCTATTGTTGGTAAAGTTTGTTTTAATACATATTCTGCATTTTCATTTTTCCCTTCAACATATGAATACAAATCATTTATTGTAAATGTACCTCTTTCATTTGTAGTATATGATTCTCCTTGTTCTTTTCCTCCTCCAGTAATTTTATATTCAGCATCTTCTAGAGGTATTATACTGTCTTCTTCATAAAGTGTAACTTTTAAACTATATGTTGGTATTTTTTCATTTGTTATTGTTGTTTTTATTACTGGCTTTATCTTTCCAGTTTCTTTAGAAATAGTAATATTGTCATCACTTACTATTTCTAACCCATTACTTCCTCTAGTAACTTTAAATGTAATTTCACTACCATCTTCTATGTAATATCCTTTTGAATATGTTTGACTTAATATATATTCTTGTTCTGGATATAGTCCTTCAAAAACTAGTTTTCCTTCTTCATTTGTTACAGCTTCCTTAGTTTCATTATTTCCTTCTAGTGTAAATGTTGAAATAATTCCGTTATTATCAGCATTTAAGTTTGTAATGTCCAAATCATATCTTACTTCGTTATATAATATAGTTTGAATTTTTCTATTTTCACTATCTATAACAGGTTCTTCTCCAAATTCACCTGTTAAATCTAATAAGATATTATTATCTTGTTCATATGCTTTGAATTCAATTAAATCTTGTTTTAATACATAATCATCAGATACACTAATTTGCTCAATACTATAATCTTTTTCTAATAATAAATCTTCTAAATTAATTTTTCCTTCTGAATCAGTAGTAACAATTCTACTTTCTTCTCTTGATCCACTCTCTGTTACTCTAAATTTAGAACCTTCTATTACTTGTTTATCATCTAAACTTAAATTTGTTAATTCTAAATTGTATCTTTTTGCAATATTAAATCCAAGTTTATTTACTTCTAATGTTTTTCTTGTTATTTCATCATTATTATGTTCTGAATAGTATACTGTATGAGTTGTATAACCTACCTCATTGTATTCAATATTATCAGGAATTTTTATATCATAATTAATATTTATAACTTCGTCTTTAGCTATTTCATAACTATTAAATACTATTAAAAAGTTTTTAACTTTACTATAGTCTGTTACTTGTTGTGTCCAGTGACTTCCTTCATCTAGTGGATCTTCTGTAACATTTTCATATTCTGAATAATAAATGTCAGCACGTTTTGCAAGTTCCTCTGGTAATCTTATTCCATCAGATGTAAGTTCAGCATTATATGTAGAACCTAATTCTTCTCCTGATATTTGATATTTATTACCTACATAAGGTAATTTTCCTAAAACTTTTATATCTGTTATATTGTTAGAATGATTATTTCTTAATTCAATATCAACAGTTGCAGTTCTTTCATCATTCTCTACCATTGCAACTAATGGTGCATAAATTGTATTTTTCTCTAAACTTGCATTTGAAGTTGATTGGTTTGATAATAATGTCTCTGGTTTAACAATGTTTATGCTATCTGTTTTCTTTCCTATTAATTCACTTGTATTTTGATCATTGTCTATATCATATATGTCTTCACTAAGTTCAGTCTCATAGAATGTATTATTAATGTTATTATATGCATATAATTCTATGTTTTCTTTCGTTGAATTTGTATTTGGATATGTATCAATTGTGCAATCTAATAGTAGCGAATAACTTGATGTTCCAGTTCCGCGCATTTCAATTTTTACAAATATATTATCTCCTTCTGTATATTTATAGTAATCATAAACATTAGCACTATTTACATGATCTGTTCTTATATCATTTATTGTTACATTCATAATATCACTTGGGAATTTAATTAAATATTGTTCATTTTTCCAAGTATTAGTATTATATTGACTCATATTCGGAGTTATTTCTATTTGTACATTATTACTTTCTTGTGTGCTTATATCTGTATCAGAAACTGCAAAATTTACTACAGAAATTCTTTCTTCAAAATTAGCCCTTGTTGTAGTTACAAGAGATTTATCTTCTCCTGATATAGTCATTTTTCCATTAAAACTTGTTTGTATAAATTTAATATCTTCTGCTTCTTCTTTAGAGAAATCCTCTATTATTTTGTCTGTATTAATTTCTTTTATATTGTATATAATTCCATAACTATTTTCTGAAATATCACTTGTTTCAATTCTTATATATTTTACATCTTCATCATACTCATATGGATTTAGCATATCGTAATTTGACCAATCATCTATTGTAAATTTATGAATTAATTCTCCTGACTCGTCATTATATACACTAATCCATCCATCTCTTCCTAGTGCAGAAACTGGATTTGAAAATGCAATACCTTTGTTTGATATATATCCATTATTTAGTATTTCAGTTCCATCACTAGTTATAAATTTATCTTCTACTGAATTATCTGTTAATACAATATTTGTTGCTACTTGTTCTTGATTTGTAACAATATTCCATGTTGTATAATATGTTTGATTTAAATCTGCTACATCTGCACTTTGATTTGTATTTGTATATCTATACCCTAATAAAACATTATGTTTAGATACAACATTTCTCTCTACCGGATATAATACTTTTCTTCCAACTGATACATTAAATCCAGTTTTAGTATTATCAATATTTAAATATGAAACATTGATATTCTCTGAAATATCATTACTTTTTTCTCCATTAAATCCTTCATAATGTGCAGTAACTGGTATATCTATATTTATATATTGATCATCATCATTTAAGTATGCTTCAATTGGATAAGTTACCTTAAGCTTGTATTCATTGTATCTATAATTAATCTCATGCTGAGCATATGTACCACTATATGCTTGTTCTATTATTTCATTTTCATCTATTATAGCTTCTCTACTTGCTGTAAATTTTCTTGTTTGTTCATCATATGTATAGACAATATTTTCTCCTTCTACTGTTACATTAGTTGGTGCAATATCATTAACTAAAGGCATTGTTCCTTCCACATATGATTTTTTAATTAATACCTCATTATTTGTTTCTTGTGTCGCTATACTAAATTCTAATGTCATTTCCTCATTTTCTGCATCTAAATAGTCTGTTAAATTATATTTTTGAATAAGATTTTCGTTTCCATAAACTGTTTCTGGAATTTCACAGTTTATTTCTCCATACCATTCTACTGTAAGAGGTATTTCTTTTGAGATATGAATTGGATTACTTGAACCATCTTCATAATAATCTGCTGTAAATGTAATTACGTTTTCTTTACTATAATTAGAAATATCAAGACCAATTGCTTCTGATATACTAGTAGTAAATTCATAATCACCACTTTTTACTTGAGCTTCAAAAGTTTTATCTACATTTCCAGATAAATTGTTTAAAACTATTTCTTTTGTGTTTTTTGATACATAGTTTTCGCTAATTACAGAATCGCTCATTAAATTAGTTTCTAGATAAAAATTCAAAGACCCTATTTCGATTTTTGCATTTTCTAGTTTTCCTTGTGACATTTTTAGATCAAAATACATCTTATCCGAATAACCAATTCTATTAGAAGTACCATCTACCTTTTTTTCTCCACTCAAAAAATAAGCCATAAATTTAACATTATCGCTTTGAGTTTCATAATCGTCTTCTGTTATTTCATTAAATTGCTTTTTAGCCTCATTTGCTATCAGATTTTGGTATAACACATTTCCAATGCTAGATGCCAAAATCATAATTGAAACAATTATGGCTAAAACAATAAATAAAATAGTTTTAGTTACTTTTCTACTCTTGTTCATTTCTTGCATTTTCTACCTCTCCAATATTTTATAATTATAGTACTTTTATATTACAATCTTTTATTTTCAATGTAAATATACCTCTAACCATGCACCTTCTTAGTCTTTACGGATACCGTTTTTTCGACTTTTTTAAGTTTATTTTACTTTTTTTTTACAAAACTTTCATTTAACTATTATTTTATTCGTCTATTCTTAGGGACAATTGACTTTTGGATTGTAATATTTGTCATTTTTTATATGTAAATATATGTAAATAAGTTTAATTTTTCAAAATAAAAAATAAACTTAGTAGTTAATATTTACTAAGTTTATTTTCTTGCAACACTATATCTATCAATGGTTTCCCAGGTTTTTTATTCCTTTTTAATTTTTTCTATATTTTTTAATCTTCTAAAAATTCCTTATTTTAGCTTTATCAGTTCTCCCTAGTACTTTATGCTTTTTTTATACCTTATATAAATTATTTTCATACAATATTTATATTATCAAAAACATTACCGATATTTTCATTTATTACTAAATTTGCCATATTATCCATATTGGTTTTATCTTTATTAATTAGTATTAAATATTTACCTTTAAAATAGTATATCAAACTACTTGCTGGATATACAGTAAGTGATGTTCCTCCGATAATTAATACATCTGCTTTTTTTATTGCATTAATACTGTTAGATACTATATCATCATCTAATGATTCTTCATATAGAACTACATCTGGCTTAATAATTCCTCCACATTCACATTTTGGTACTGATTTGCTATTAAATACATATTCTGCACTATAGCTTTTTTTGCATCTCATACAATAATTTCTATGTACACTTCCATGTAATTCAAACACATTCTTTGAACCAGCTTTTTGATGTAACCCATCTATATTTTGTGTAACAATTGCTTTTATCTTTCCCGCTTTTTCTAATTCTGCTAGTTTTTTATGAGCTATATTAGGCATATATTTTAAAGAATTCATTTTATCTTTATAGAATTTAAAGAATTCTTCTGGATTATTTATGAAAAATGTATGACTTAAAATTTCTTCTGGTGGATATTTATATTTTTGATTATATAATCCATCTTTACTTCTAAAATCAGGTATTCCACTTTCTGTCGAAACACCAGCACCACCAAAGAACACAATATTATCATTTTCATTTATAATTTCTTTTAATTTGTTTATTTTTTCTTCTAAATCTTCATTCATATTTAGAATTTATCCTTTCTTTTCATAAATTATTAATCTATGCAATTATTTGCATTTATTTATAGTTTTGTAAGTATATTATTCACATTTTCCACATATTAATGTGTTCTTTCATCATTAATGTAGTGTACAAATTCTCCTTTGTCATTTTTTATAACATCTATCATCTTTTTAGGTAATAGTCTTTCTTCATTTAAAGCATTAATGTCAATCCATAAAAACTCTAATTTATCTCTTTTTTCTTCTTCAATTGCTTCTATTTTAGGTATATTATATATACTTTCATCTTTAAATTTTACCTCATGTGTGAATAATAATTCGTGATAGTTTAAATCATTTAATTCAAAAAAGTTTTCAATTAGTGATACTGGTCTTATATATTCTATATCAAATCCCATTTCTTCTTTTATCTCTCTCTTTAATGCTACAATACTACTTTCACCTGATTTAACTCTTCCACCTGGAAGTGTATAATGATTTTTTCCAAGACTATGATGAACTAGTACTTTGTTTTCTTTTTTTATTAAAGCTGAAACTCTATAGTTTAATAAATAATCTCCTACTTTTACTGAAATATCCATAATACCTCCTATAAAATTCACATAATTTAATTATTTTATTCTAATTTTGCCTTTTAATGTTTTTACAATAAAATTATATCATAGTTTATGGAATATTTTTCATGTTTTTGAATATATTATTATTAAGAGAATATAAAAATATCAAATATATAGTATTTTTTTAGTCCTATGCTTGACATTTATTAATATTAAGTATATAATAACTATGTTGACACATCGCGGGGTGGAGCAGTTGGCAGCTCGTTGGGCTCATAACCCAAAGGTCGTAAGTTCGAGTCTTA
>CALYAC010000014.1 GCA_944393405.1 uncultured Clostridia bacterium
TAATCTGTTCTTATTGTTTCTGCCTCAGATACATTTTCTGTTACATTTCCTTCTGCATCATACATTACCCATCTATACTCTGTATTTATCTCATTATCTGGTAAGAATTCTAATCCTTCTGGTAAATCATCTTTTACCTCTTCGGCATATCCTGCTTGTGTTCCTTCGTTATATACCCTTATTGTATATATTACAATGTCTCCATTTTGAACTTCTACAGGTTCTTTTGTATGCTCATATGTATATTCACCATTATTATTTGTAAATACAGGCACCCTATTTGTTATTTCTTCTTCGTTTACTCCTGTAATGAATTTTCTTAGTGCTAAATCAAAGTATGTTACTTTAATTTGCTCGATATCTATATCATCCTCACCATCTTCATCATTATCTGGTGTTGAATCTATATCGTCTACTGGATCACCATTTTCATTACTATCTTCTGAAATTTCTGCTGTATTTATGATTATTCTATCTGATGTATTTGGTTCAGTTACTCTAAATGCTATGCATACTTCTTTATAGTCTGGCTCATCCATTGTTTCTGGATCAAATGCATCTATTAGATTTTCTCTTCCTGTTTCACCTTCTTGTGCTTTTGATAGATAATCTGTTCTTATTGTTACTGCTTCTGATACATTTTCTGTTACATTTCCTTCTGCATCATACATTACCCATCTATAATTTTGGTTTGTTGTATTATCTGGTAAAAATTCTAATCCTTCTGGAATATCATCTTTTACCTCTTCAGCATATCCTGCAATATCTCCTTCATTATATATTCTTAATGTATATATTACTGTATCTCCATTTTGAACTTCTATAGGTTCCTTTGTATGTTCATATGTATATTCACCATTGTTATTATTAAATACTGGGACCCTATCTGTTATTTCTTCTTCATTTACTCCTGTAATGAATTTTCTTAATGATAGGTCAAAAGCTTGAATTATAACTTTTTCAAAATCATCATCATCTTCTTGACCTGGTATATAACTGTCTCCTCTATTAATTTCTGTATCTTTATAATTTGGTAATGTTTCATCATTTGGTAATGTTACATTATCTACTGTAGAATCTCTATCTGTTACAGGATTTCCTTCTACATCACAACTATCTGTAACTTCTGCAATATTAGTTAATTTTTCATCTGATACTGCATCGTCTGATACTCTACATTTGATTTGAACATCTATATAATCTAATGTTTGACCATCAAATGCTTCTAATATAACTTTATCGTCACCATCTTTTCTATCTGCATAAATAGTATCTCTATTTGCAGAATACTCTGTATTTGGTGAAGTAATATCTGTTGTTACGGTTCTACCATCTGAAGCTATTGTCCATCCATATTGTGCGTTAAAACTATCATTTACAAATTCTAGTCCCTCAGGTAAATAATCTGTTATTTCTCTTACATATCCATTTACTTCGCCTTCATTATATACTCTTATCGTATATATTACCTCATCACCTGCTGATACATTTACAGGTTGTTTTGGATGAGTATATATTGCTGTTGTGCTTGTTCCAGCTGCTAATTCTGTTACATCTACTACTGGTGCTCTTGTATATGCTCCTGAATCATCTACTAATTCTTTATTATTTACTCCAGTAATAAATTTTCTTAAAGCTAAGTCAAATTCTTTTTCTTCAACTCCTGGAATTATTAATTGTTCAAAATCGTCATCATCTTCTTGACTTGTTTCTCCATATCCTGGTACATTTACATTTCCTGGTGTTGAATCTCTATCTGTTACAGGGTTTCCTTCTGAGTCTGTACATCCTGTTATTTCTGCTACGTTCTTTAAATCTATTTCAGTTTCTGTTGCAGTTGCTGTTACTTCACATTCTATTTGTACATCTAAATAATGAATAGTTGTTCCATCAAATGCTTCTATTACTTGTCCTGCTAAATGGTCTGTTGTTACTGCTCTATTGCTTCCTTCTGTCCATCCATATTCTTCATTTATTGAGCTGTTTTCCGCTAATCTAAGTCCATCTGGTAAGTAATCTGTTATTTCTGTTACTATTCCATCTATAGTTCCTTCATTATATACTCTTATTGTATATACTACTCTATCTCCAGTTGCTACTGTTAGTGCATTTTTTGGATGTACCTTTTCTGCTGTTGTTGTTGTTCCTGCTTCTAATTCATCTATAGTTTCATCACTTATTTGTGGTACTCTATTTGTTATATCTTCTTCATTTATTCCAGTTATAAATTTCCTTAAAGCCAAGTCAAAATATCCTTCTTCTATTACTGGTGGTATTGTTAGTTTTTCAAAATCATCGTCATCTTCTTGACTTGTTTCTCCATATCCTGGTACATTTACATTTCCTGGTGTTGAGTCTCTATCTGTTACTGTTTCTCCTTCACCATTTGTTGCTCCTGTTATTTCAGCTACGTTCTTTAGATCTATTGAAGTATCTGTTGCAGTTGCTGTTACTTCACATTCTATTTGTACATCTAAATAATGAATAGTTGTTCCATCAAACGCATCTATTACCTGGCCTGCTAAATGGTCTGTTGTTACTTCTCCATTATTTCCTTCTGTCCATCCATATTGTGTATTTATTGAGCTATTTTCAGCTAAGCTAAGTCCTTCTGGTAAGTAATCTGTTATCTCTGTTACTATTCCATCTACATTTCCTTCGTTATATACTCTTATTGTATATACTACTGTATCTCCTGTTGCTACTGTTAGAGCATTCTTTGGATGTACTTTTTCTGCTGTTGTTGTTGTTCCTGCTTCTAATTCATCAATAGTTTCACTACTTATTTGTGGTACTCTATTTGTTATATCTTGTGTATTTAATCTAGTTATAAATTTTCTTAATGCTAAATCAAATATTTCTTCTTCTGGTTTTGTAAAGTCTACACTATCTTCATATGGTGTTTCTTCTCTTTCTACTATTACTACTGGTTGTTCTGATTCATCTGCGCCTTCTACAGCCCAGTATGTTATTTTTGTGTTATAGTAAGAGCCACTTATTTTAAAGTTTATTGTATCTATATTTGTACTTTTTGGTAATACTATATAGAAGTCTTGACCTATTGTTGCTTCTAAGTTATTAAATCTACTTCCGCTTGCATTTTGTAGTGTTGGATTTAATGTTTCTCCTTCACCGTTTGTAAATACTCCTTCTAGTTCTCCTTCTGTATCGCTTATTCTATTTATTCTATATGGTCCTATTACATAGCTATTTGTTGTTTCTTGTAATGTTGGTGTTGTATCTGCTAATTCATATGGCTGACTTGCTGTTGTTACTTTGTAATTTGCTGCATTTGCTTCTGCTGTATCTACTAAATAGTTGTATAATACTTTTGCTTCTTCATTTCTTTCCCATCCATATTCTCCTGTTTTATCTGATAAAGGTCCATATCCTGAGTTTTGTCCTGCTACTGAATTAACCCATAATGAAAAACTTGCATCTCCTCCTGCTGTTTCTACTGCACTTACATCATAATCTGGATCTCCGTTATTTGTAAAATGCCATACTGCTAATTGTTGTACTACATCTATATCTTCATCTGTTAGATATGTATTTCTTATATCTGCAGCTTCCATTAATTGTTCCTTAAATGCTTCTGCTTGTTGTTTCTCTTCTGTTGATGCGTTAGATGCTGCTGGTACATATATATTTTCTAATAGCCATAATAATGCTTTATATGTATTACTATTTACATCAGGTAATGCATCTACATATGGACTTGTTATTGAACTTGGATTTTTCATATCAAAATAATTTGTATAGTGTCTTACTGATGGATTTCCACTACCAAATATATTTGATCCAAATCCTGGTCCTCCTTTTAAACAGTAGATTGTACTATCATAATTTGTTGTTGATCCACTGCTATTTGTCTCTACAATTTTCCATACATTTTTTTCTAATACTTGATATCCATAACCTGATTGTCTTAATGGTCTTATTATCAAATATTTGTCACCACCTGTTGTAGCTTTTGCAATATTTAGATTGCTAAGACACAATACAGATATTATTGACATTAGTATAACTAAAGCTAATTTTTTTAGTTTCATATACATTACCATCCTTTTTCTCCTTATAATATATTATATATTTTACTTATTTTTTTTCTTTAGTCAATATCAGTATTTTCCATATTTTTATTGTGTAAAAAAAGTAATATAAAACTGCTTACGGATTTACCTTTTTCATTATGCGTTTTTTATATTACACCCATATTACAATTATATTACATTTTTGTAATATTTTCAATGGTTTTACTGTATTTTCCCAGAAAATATTATGTTATCTAGTATTATTTTAATATCATAAATTAATTTATATGCTTCTATTGACTTTTAGTTCTTTTTTTGCTATTATATTAATTGTTCTCAAAAATTATATAATATGCGAAAGTAGCTCAGTTGGTAGAGTGCAACCTTGCCAAGGTTGATGTCGCGGGTTCGAGCCCCGTCTTTCGCTCCATAATTAAAGCAGTAGTATATGGCGATATAGCCAAGTGGTAAGGCACGAGTCTGCAAAACTCTGATCCCCGGTTCGAATCCGGGTGTCGCCTCCATATTAAATCTACTGCTTTTATTTTTTCCTATTTTTTATATGATATATGATTTACTTGATAATTTATTTTATTATTCTATATTTTTTATTTATTGTTGTTCTAATTCTTTGTTTTAAACATATATTATATTAGGTGGCGATATAGCCAAGCGGTAAGGCACGAGTCTGCAAAACTCTGATCCCCGGTTCGAATCCGGGTGTCGCCTCCAATATTATAATTACAAACTTATATATTATAAAATAAAAGAACTAATATTTAATCGTATTAGTTCTTTTATTTATAATATTTCCATATTTTATTATATTGTTTTAATTGTTTTTCTTCACTAATTTGTGCGGCAGGATGATATAATGGAATAATTACAAAATCTTCTATTTTTATTTCTTTATCAATATTATCTTTTAATGTCCTTCCTATTTTAAATTTATAACCATTTGATAGTTCAAATAAAGGATAATATCCTAGAGGTAATATTATTTTAGGTTTCACAATATTTATTTGCTCTTTTAAAAATTCTGTACAATTAATAGCTGATTTTTTTAAGTTAATATTATCTCCTCTATAGTTATCACCTTTTCTTGCACATAATATCCCATTGGTAATATATATTTTATCTATATAATTTTCTCCTAATTCAATATTATTATTTTTTGCTGATAGCATAATATATTTTGTAAGCATCTTTTTAGTTAAGCTTTTTTCTTTTTCAATAATATTTGCCCAATTACTATATTTCTCTGCTTTCATGTACTCTTTATTTAACTTTTTCATATCTCTATATGGACCCCAATCTTGTCCAATAACCATTATTTTACTATCTAATCTATTATACCAATCAGTCCAAATAGATGGAATATTCTTATAGAATAATCCATCTTCAAAAATATTAACTAAAGAACAGTCTTTTCCATTTTTGTTTATTATATTTATGCATCTATTACAAGTTGATAAACTATCAAATAGTGCATTTAATTTATCCTTTTTATTCATATATTGTTTCCTATATTAATTATTAATTTTCTTTAATCTCTAATTATTTACTTTCTCATTAAAAGCATGTGGTAATAAATCATTTAACTCATATGTTTTTATTATTCCATTATCATAACTTAATATTTTTATATTAGGACAAATACTATTTAAAAATTGTCTACATACTCCGCATGGCAAACATTCTTCATTACAATCTTCTCTACCTCCCACAACGGCAATTGTATCAAATTCTTTATACCCGTCTGAAATTGCTTTCACTATTGCACATCTTTCAGCACATATATTGGTCACTCCTATTCCAGATGGATCCTCTATATTACATCCTAAAAATACTTTTCCTTCTTTTGTAAGAAGTGCCGCTCCTACTTTATAGTTTGATATAGGAGAATGTGAATTTTCTCTTGCTTTTTTTGCTAATTCGATTAATTCATTATTATCCATATATTATACCTCCTTAAAACATATTTATATATTTTTCTTACTCTCCTTGATATTTCCATATTTCATCTGTTTGGCCATTATAGAAAGTATCATTATCTGAAATAGAATAACTATATGTTAAAAATGGTTGTGTTTCGTCTATATTCTCTCCTATTGCAATCATCCATTCACCACTAAATCCTAAAGTACCATTTGTAGCTTCCCAATTGTTTATTTGTTCTATATAATCATTATAATTATATACTACATATTTTCCATTATCTAAATTTCTTGTTTCATTTGTTGCTGATTGGCATGAACAAGTTCCGATCTTTGTTTAGAATATATTCAGTTCCATATTGATCTACATATCTTCCATATTGTAATGTATAATTTCCAGCTGTAATCTCATTATTTTCAGTTTGAACTACTGCATTTTCTCCTATTTCATTAAAATTTACTCCTGATAAATCAGTAATATACTTTGAAGTTTGTAATTGTAAACTTACATCTTCTTCTACTTCGTCTGTAACCATTTCTTCTATACTTGTCCATTCATTAACTAATCCTTCTATATCTTCTCGTAACTGTTCTATAGAAATATTATTTAGTTGTATTTTGATTTTTGCATTGTTTTTTACCTCTGGGTCAACAAATATTTGACTATATTTTGTTACTGTTATAGGTAATCCTGTTGAAGTTTGAGTTGATATCATTTCATCTTTTCCTATAGTATAATCAGCTTCATTTGAATTAGGATAATTTATTATATTGGTTATTTTAGTATACGAATCCGTTACATCTGTTGCTTTATGTAAGTACCAAAAATATTCTGATTCTTCTATGTTATATAATAGTATTAAATCAGTATTTTCTCTATTTAAAACATTATTAACATTATTTTGTCCGTCTATATAATAAAAATTTGAATACAATACATTGTTTCTATAATAAGACATTACCATTACTGGATTACTATTATTTTCTATTTCTATAAATTCTATATCTACACTTGTAACATCACTATATATTCCATACTTTTCTTTTTCTTGTTCATTATTCTGTTCTATTCCTTCTCTTAGGTAAGCATAATAAGTATCTCCCCAAGTAGTTCCAACACTTTGATTTAAATTATTGTTTTGATGTACAAAATAAGCTACTATGCCGGCTATTATTATAAGTATAACAACTATTACGGATATAATTATCAATAATTTTCTTGTTTGTTTATTCAATTTATTTTCCTCCTTTTCTTTTTATTTATTATGAAAAAATTATATCAAATTATTTTATAAAATCAATATTTTTCATTATTATCTTTTTAAAATAACTTTTTTTAATTACTTTTTAAATAAACCTTATATTATATAATAACTCTATGAATTCAAATAAATAATTTTCTATTCCTTTCTTCTTAATTTCTGTTTTATTATATATATTTAAAGTTAGTATATTTTCATTATTAATTAATATATTAATATCTCCTAGTAAAAAATCCTTTTTAATTGGTGCTTCTAAATAATATACAGTATATACTTTTATATTTATATTATCTGTATCTTTCTTATTAATTAACATGTTCTCAAAATCCATCTCATTTAAATACAATTCTATAGAATTTTTTGTACCTTTTTCCACAAATATTCTACCCTGATTAATTTTTTTCCACTCTTCAAATTTCTGATTTATTATTTCTTTTATATTAATTAATACAAAGTTTTCATAGGTATATTCAATTAACTTGATGGTTTCTGCATTTCTTACTTTATTTGTATCAGCTCCTATAATCACAGTTATTATATCAATATTCCCTCTTTTACAAGCTGTGACAAGACACCTGCCTGCTCCATTTGTAAATCCTGTTTTTACTCCATAAACACCTGTGATTTGTCCTAAAAGCTTATTTGTATTAGTTATAGTTTTCTGAATTCCATTAATATTTATACTAGTAGTTGTCGTAGAAACTATTTTTTTGAAATCATTATTTTTTAGAGCATAATCTGTTATTTTTGCTAAATCATATGCGGTTGTATAATGATCTTCATTATCTAGTCCATGTGGAACTACAAAATGTGTATTTTGCAAATTTAATTCTTCTGCTTTTTTATTCATCATTTCTGCAAATTCTTCTATACTTCCTCCTATATGTATAGCTAATGCTACGGCAGCATCATTTCCGGACCTTAGCATTAATCCATATAATAAATCATTAACTGTAATTCTATCATTCTTTTTTAAACCTAATCTAGATCCTCCTGTTCCCGCAGTTTTAGAATTTATTGTAACTACATCTTTTAAATTAGAATTTTCTAAAACAACTATGGCTGTCATAATTTTTGTAGTACTTGCCATTGGAGTTTGTTTATTTCCATTTTTTTCATATATTATTCTTCCAGACGCTCTATCATATATTAATGCTATTCTAGAAGTTATTTCTAAGTCTTCTATATCTTCTATATTAGCAGATGTTTCTAATACTTCTTGATGAATTTTCTCAATATCTGTATTATCTTCTAATTCATTATTTATAGCAGCATGCGCTTCATTTGTATACATAAGTATAATTATTGTTAATATTTTAAATATTAAAGCTAGTCTTTTTTTCATAAAAAATCACCTTTTAAATTATATTTTAAAAAGTGATTTTTATGATTTATACATTAATTAAATTTATCTACTTCTTCCTGGACCCATATATTCCTCTTCTATTTCTTCTTGTATTTCATCAATTTTCTCATCTGGAGTTTTTCCACCTATTGAATCATATCTACTTTTAAATTCTTCTGGTGATATTTTTGCTTTTTCAGCTTCTTTTCTAAGAGTAGTTTCTGTGCCATCTTCTAATTGGATAATATCATCTAATTCAAAATCATCATTTGACGCTGTGTTATCCATATTTTCTATTTCTGTTTCTCCACTTCTGTCTATTTCGTCTTCTGATCTTTCTAATTCATCTTCTATTTCAGTATTTTTACTTTTATCCATCATTTCTCTAACTTCTCTTGTTGTAGGTCTTTGATTTTTTGTTTCTATTGGAGCTGATAAATACCTTTCACTTTTATCTTTACTTAAATCTGCTCTTACATAATCTACCTCAATAGTTCCATACTGGTCTACTCTTAGTGATAGCAATTCTTCTTGTCCATTTGTATTTGCTCTTCCTTTAATTCTTACTAACCCTGTTACTTGTTCTTCTTCTACTTCATCCCCATCTCTACTATTAATAGATGTAACAGTTTGTCCATTTGATCCTCCTATACTTTCAAGAC
Organism: uncultured Clostridia bacterium; assembly: GCA_944393405.1. The sequence continues at coordinate 9,241 of CALYAC010000014.1, forward strand.
TATCTATAGTTTGAATTTGTCCCTTATTATCTATTCCCACAAATGAGAATCTTCCATTCTGTCCTTTTGAATGATCAGAATATACAACTTTTACTTTTTCTATTCCTTTTTGCTTAATTTCAGGGATCATATCTGCCAATGTTTCTGTTTGAGTTACTTTTGTATTAGGATCTATTTCTTGTTTTCCAGATATTTTGTCAAACTGTGGCGTTGCGTCTGCTTCAATACTAGCATATGAATTAATTTCATCACTGCCAATTTCCTTTGATATTGCTTCTATCTCTTTTTTTGTTTGGTGTTCTTCAGCTAGCTCTTCTCCTGTTAATACTAAATCATCTTTTGATAGTTCCTCTGGAAGTTCAAATTCTGCTTTATCTAATTCTAAGGTGTTAAAATATTTTTCATTTATTTGTTTTAATCCTTCTATAAATTCCTCATCAAAAGTTATTTCTCCTGTTTCATTAACAGTAGCAACTAATTTTCCATCTTTATCATATATCTCATATGCCATTTTCTCTTTTTGATCTTCATCTTCTAGGGATTTAGGCTTTTCTCCGCTTTTCTTTTCTTTTTCACTATCTTTTAATTTTACTATGTATGCATCATTAATTGCTAATCCAGACCCCTTAAAATTGAAATCTTTATAATATCCAATATTATCTATTTCTTGATTTTGTTGCTCTAACCTTTCCGATATATTAGTACGTATATTAAGCATATTATTAATTATTTCTTCTCTTTTTTTATCCCTCATACCTTCAACTCCTATATCAATCTAATTATATTATACCTCAAATGCATATATTTTTCAATAAAAAAGTATGTGATTAAATAATGTAAATAAACAAAAAACAAACTTATTTAGCTAAAATTAAACTAAATAAGTTTGTACTATTTTTACTATTTTTATATTAATTTTATCTTAGACATTAAATGACATTACAAATCCTGTTCCTTCTGTAAGTTGTACAATAAATGTTTTAGTTATTGCTTGGCTTCCTGCATTATTATTATCTGTGAATGTTACATCAAATATATGTAGATTTCCACTACTTCTATAGTTTGAAAATGTTGTATTATTGTCACTATACAAATTAGTATTAATATAGTTTTGGAAATCAGCTTCAGTAGGGAAATTAGTTTGTTTAAATGTATCATCTAATTTATTATATATATATCTATAATCTCCATCATTCATTGCATCCACTACTTTTTGTATATTCATTCCTGCTTTTTCAGCATTATTTGAATCATTATATTGAGTTAAGAATTCTGGTAAATCCACTGTATATGTATCTAATATAGCATTATATTTGTATATACTCTCTTCTGTAAATATATAATACTTATTATTTTGATCAATACAAATATACTCTCTTTTTCCATTATTCTCATTTACCTGATATCCTTCTATTCCAGCTAATTCAATATCTAGTCTATTATTTTCTATATATGTTACAAAATTTTCATAACTGCCAAATTTATTGTTTCTATATTCTTCATTTAACAAATGATATGCTACTTCTGGATTATTTAACATTTTTGATCTATAGTCTGAAAAATATTGTTTAACTATATATTCATCATCAACTGTGACATCATTAATTAAATTGTAATCATTTCTTTCTATGCTATTTGTATTAATATTTATATTATCTTTTGTTATATTTTCATTATATCCAAATTGTTCTAAATAGTCACTTAAGAAAATTGAATAAGCATTATTGGTTAAATCCATCTTTATTAATATATTGAATTCTTTATTATTTAATGTTGAATTTAATAATGCAAGAGTAATGTTATTTTCTAAACTAGATGTTGATAAATTACTAATACTTAAATCGTAATCTACTGATTCTTGATAAGTACCATTTACTTGATATTGATTAACCATTTCAATTGCATGATTTATATCTGTCCCCATATCTGTAAGATATTGGCTATCAATGACATTTGTCATTGATAGTTGTCCTTCTTGCAATAATTGTTCATTTACCTGGCTAGCAGTCAATCCTGCTTTTGTTGCATCTACATATTCATCACCATTTAATTGTTTAATATACATTATATATTGATCTATAATTCCTTTTATCTTATAGTATGTATTATAGTCACTTACTTGTGCAAATCCTAGTTCTGTAGCAGTTTCTGTTTCCCCTGATGTATTTTCTCCTGATTGAGTGCCATTATTACCATTTAAACTAGTTAAAGCAATAACTGTTATTCCTATTACTACTAAAAGTATAATCAGTATTATAATAATCTTTTTTATATTATTCATTATTTCCTCCTAGTAATTTATTTATCAATTATTTTTATTATATATACTAAATATGCATTAATGATTGAAGTATGAGAAGTGCATATAATCTTTTAAACTAGTCCAGTCACCACCCCAATAAAATCCGTGTGATTTCCATATATTAATTATCTCTTCAGTTACTGAATATTCATTTTCTCCTGGTCGGTAAAAACTTCCTACTACAGTTCCATCTGCATATATACAATAATTTTCATTTGGATTAACATCAAATGCATGTCCATATGTATGTGCTGACTGTGGAAATGTACCTCTAAATCCTGCATCTGATCCCCAAGCTCTATAACTTATATCTCCACCTATTACTTTAAATCCTGCATCAGCCATTTCTTTAAATATTGCTTGGACTTCTGTTTTTAATTTCTTATGCATTGTTACATTCATAGTTGTTCTTTGTCCAGATGCATTTAATATTTCAACCTCAAATGTTTCTAAGTATTTATCATTCTCTTCTTTTGATTGTGGAACCCCTGCATCTCCATATAGCCATCTAATTCTTTCTTCTTCTCCTTCTATACCAGCTGCTTCTCCTAAACTTGCACTATTAGCATCATATTGTTCATACCATTTTAAAGCATTTTCATATCTTTGACGTGTATAGCTCTTTGATCCTTCAAAACTATTACTTAAGAAAAATACTTCATAATATCTTCCAAAATACCATGTTGCATACTCTAATTCTTCTGCAGTATCGCAACTCATTAATGTATCTTTTACCCCTTTGTATGAGCCTTCTAATTCTTGCCACATGAACTCTAATTGTGTATCTAAATCTGTCCACTCTGTTCCTTTTGAGCTAGCTAAGCTCTCTAATCCTTTAAATCTATCGTTTATATCCCATTGACATAATCCATTATGGGTTCCATTCGTTGCTGCTGTGTCAAAGCTACTTTCTGCTTCTATATTTCCAACAATTGCTGCTGCTGCTACAGGAGACATTCCTTTTTCTAATAGAAAGTCAAATATTTCTCCTGGTACTCCATCTATTCCACTAGTTGTTCCATAGTTTCCAAGTTTAGTAAAGTTTGCCGGATCAAACACACTAAAATCATAAGTTGTTATATTATCATATACATTTCCTGTTGCTTTGTATAATAAGTATTTTGTTAAATCAACCATATCAACTGTTTTTTCATTTTCTTGTAAAACTTGGAATAACCATTCTGCTCCGCTCAATATATTTTGTCCAGCTCTATAGTTTTCTGTTTTTAATAATATTGTTACGAAGTTATCTTCATCCGCATTTTTATCTGTTTTTTCTCTAATATTAGGTGGTGATGATACATATTTTGTAGTATTAACAACAGTTGTTACTGTTTGGCTCTTATTTACTACAGCATAATAGTAATCTGTTGAAACATTTGACAAGTTCTTTGTTACTACTACATTTTGATGTCCATTTGATATATATTCTTGCCTTACTTCTCCAGCAAATGTTGTTCCATAATTTCTTGGATCTGTTGCACTCGTTTCGTTTGGTGATGATGGATATGGTTCATCATCTAATGCCACAGGATTTCCTCCAGTTGTTGTTTCTTGTGGAGCTTGATATTCAAAGTTTTGTGTATACTCTACTATCCATACATTTGCTTTAGTAAGTGCTATATCTAAAGAATTTACAGTATTTACTATGGTATGTGTATATGTGTATGGTCCTTCTTCGCTTTCTTCTTCATATGGATCTGCATTTTCTGTAGCATTATGTGTTGTCGCTGGTGGAGTTGCACCTGTATTAGGATTTGATTGTTGTGGTGGAGTTGAAGTATATGTTACATCTGCTGCCACACCACTAGTTATTGTTTTCATTTTGTTAGTATATTCATCTACTGTTGTTGTTGTTGTTATTGTTAAATTATCATGTATAGTTATTTCTATCTCACTATCTCTAACTAAATCAGCTAAATCTAATACAAATTCTTTTCTTTGACTTATTGTTAAAAGTGCCCATAAGTAGTCAAATGGCATTGTATAACCACTAACATATTCTTGGAAATTTATTTTTGTAGTAGACATAGAATGGGTAGTGATATCATATTCTTCTCCTTTTCTATCTGGATCAGTTGTGTCAACAGCATCTCTTTGTGTTCTCCAAGTAGCTACTTTTGCATAATATGTTGATTTCTGTGATGAAGTTCCTGTTCCATCTCCAAATCCCCCAGTTCCATTACCCATTCCATTAGTATATTTAAAAGATAATGGATCTACTGGTTCTCCATTATATTCAATTTGGAAATGTAAGTGATCACCTGTAGAAACACCTGTATTTCCAGATATAGCTATTACATCTCCTGCAGAAACTTTATCTCCTACTGAAACACTTATTGAGTCATTATGCATGTATTTAGTTACATAACCATCTCCATGATCTATAGTTACAAGATTTCCGGCACTTCCTGCTGCATCTGCATATATAACTGTACCTGAGGCAGTTGCATATACTTCGTCACCTGTAACAGTATCTATATCTATACCTTTATGGTCTGATGAAGCACCATCTGTTGGTGCATCTCTATATCCAAATTCAGATGTTATAGTTATTCTTTCATCTAATGTTGGCCATACTAGAGTTCCTGATCCTCCAACTGTATTTCCATTTCCTTCTATATTATCTGCTGTAAAGTTTGGATTATCAAAATAACTTCCACCATTTATAGCATGTGTTAGAGGCTGATTCCATTCTGGATGGCAAGAAGAATTACCTGGGTTAACATGGCTTCCTTCTCCTCCGCTATACCATGTATCGTAATCAACTACAAATTCTACGATAACTTGTCCATTTTCATGTCCCCATTCATTACATCCATCATCAGATTGATTTTTTATATCTCCAATAATACATTGTATTACTGTACCATCTTCTTGGTAGAAATCAATATAATCACCAACCTGTCCAAAAGTAGTTGTACATGCTATTACATAACGTCCATTAATTATACCAAACCCTTCTTCATCAAAATTCATTCCAGCTTGCTCTCTTAACTTATACTGTGTTGATGTTGTAGATGTGATTAATTGCCATCCCATATATGTATGGTATTGTCCTAAACCTGCTGGAATTTGTATTGTATCACCTGCTTGTATTTCAGCAGCATTACTATTAGCTGACGATGTATAACTTTGCTCTAGTGTAAAGTGTGATAAAGCTACATCCCTATCTGCATCTGAACCAGATTCATTATACGCATCTATATATGATTGAAATGTTTCTGGATCCACATATGTTAGTGTTGATGTATTGTTATCAGTATCAGCTCTTTTTAATTTTATAATACCATGAATTACATTAGAATCTATATCGTCCATTTCATCCCAATCTATCGGCTCGTCTGGATTTTCTCTAGTATCTAAATATTGAGTTACAACTTCTGCATTCATTAATTTTAATAATTCTTCTGGTGAGTCTAAATACTCTGTAATATTACTTTCATTTTTTACTAATTCATCCCATAATTCATGAGCCGTCATAGATGAAGTTATGTTTCCATTTTCATCTATTGTAGTATCACTAGTATATTTAGTAGCAGCAAAAGGAGCATTGGACATATCATCTTCTTTATATGATGCATCATCTAAAATTACAATATATGGCGCAACAAGAGCCACTATTATTACTACTATTAATATTGGTACAAGTATATGTGGTCTTCTTATAACTTTGAATATTCCTTTTAATGCATCTTTCATTTTTTGTAGATACTCTCGATCCATATATTACCTCCCTTACTACAACGTTATTTGTATTATTCCATAGTCCCTATAATTTGCTTTTGTTGTTACATTTTGATAAGCGCCATAATCCATTATTACTCTTGAAAATACAATATTAGTTATCATTTTATCTGATTGATATTGACTATAATATCTGATACTTAATTCTCTTTCTTCATTTGGATAAATTGTTTTTTGAGCGTCTGTTATTTCATGAGTATAAGCTGGATATTGTATATCATTTTCATCTTGAATATACATTGAATCAAGTGTTATTCCTTCATCAAGATTAATGATTTTGTCAGATCTATTAATAACACTAAACGTATATTCTTGATAGTCCATATATGTATCTATTCTGGTTACTCTAATTTCTATATTATTGTATTGTGTAATAGCTTCACTTTCTCTTCTTCCTATATAACTATTAATGTTTAATTTATAATTTCCTTCATCATCTGATGTAATAGTTATATAATCTTGTATTTGATTTGATTCATCATATATTCCTGTTGTTAATGCATTGTTATTTAAAGTAATCTTATATGTACTACCTACCCAGTTCTCTACTGAAACTGTTTTATTTTGTCCATTGAATACAGTATTATAATAAGCCTGAGTAAAATCTTCTAATCCGTGGATACATTTCTTCTTTACACTCATCAGATAACATATTATATGCTTCTTCAACATTACCTGAATTACAATATTCAACAAATAAATCTATAGCTTCTATTCCCCCTTGCTGAGAATTCGAAAGTGCTTGTCCTGTTACAACAGATTCTCCTGTTTCTAGAGAAATTGAATTTAAATTATTATTAATTTCTTCACTCATTGTAATTGTTGAATTGGTATATGTACTTCTTTCATAATCTCTATATAGCCCATATACTATTCTTATAAGTTGTACTACTAAAAACATAACAACTAATACACCTAGTACTGTCCACATTTTCTTTCTATGTTTGTTATACCAAATTTTTATACTATTCATTGTTCCTCCATGTATAACTTATTTTTTATTCTCAAATGAGGCAGAATGTACTTCTGCCTCATTTTTAGAATGTCCAATCATTCATTTCTTTAATTGCTTTTTCGTATTTCTCGATTTCTTTCTTTTCAATTCCTTGGTCTTCTAGTCCTTTTTTCATACGATCAAGTTCCTTCTTATCTGTTCCTACTTCTGAAGCTAAACCTGCTAATATTACTCTTTGTCTTGATCCTCTATCTTGATCAAATCCTTCTGCTTTCATAGCTTTTATAATTAAATCATCATCTGTAATACCAGCATCCCTATATTTTTGTGCATCATCCATTGCTTGATCTACATCTTTCTTTTGTATATTCAATTTATTTTCATATAACTTTCTTCTTTCAGCATTATGTTTAGCCGCCCAGTCAGATGCTTTCTTATCTAATTCTTCAACTGCTTCTTTACCTCCATATCCTTCTGTAAATGTTTCTACTGCATTTCTTCCTACTTCTCCAAGTTTATCTGGTATTCCTCCAGCTCCGTTCACTACGCCTCCAGCTGCTATCCAACCTGCACCTGCACCTGCTGCACCATATTTAAATACATTTCCTGGATCTCCGGTTGTTAATCCTGCTGCCATACCAACCATTCCAAGAGCTCCTGCTGCAGTACCTTTAACCATTAATTTTCCTGCTCTAGGTAAAGCATATTTAGCAGCTGATCCTGCTACTGCTCCTACACCTCTTAGTATACTACGTTTTCTCTGGTTATTATTGTTTTGAGACATTTGTTGTAAATCATTTCTTGTAGCTACTCTCGGTTGTGTTGGTGTTGGAGGAGCTGGTGGAGATACTTGTTCTGGAGTTGTTGCCTCACGAATTCTACTATTATATTCTTTATCTTGAGTTGGATCATAGTCTGGATCATATTCATCTATCCAAGGATTGAAGTATTCTCCAAATGCATTTTGTCCAAATCCTTCGTTTTTGTATTTTTGTAATGCTTCTTGTCTTCCTAATAAGTCTTCATTGTAACTTGTATCCTTAGTTGGATCATAATCTGCATCATACTCATCTGTCCAAGGATTAAAATATTCTCCATTTGCATTTTGTCCAAATCCTTCACTACTATATTTATCTAATGCTCTTTGTCTTTCTGCTTCTGCTGGATCTATTGCTTGTTGAGTATTACTGTTGTCCGGTGGCTCTACTTGCTGAGTATTAGCTGCTTGTCTAGGTTGATTGCCTCCATATTCAGCTGCTAACAACTCTTGAGTACTTTGACCTGCTTCAGGTCTTCTATTTTGTCTAATTCTACCTTGTTGTGCATTTCCATTACCATTACCATCTTTATTTCCTTTTTTATTTCCTCCACCTAATCTACGCAATTGGTTTATACCTTGCATTGCTAAAGCTCCTCCTAATGCTGAGCCAGCATCTAATGTTGAAGCTTTATCAAATCCGAAGAATCTACGCATAATTTTTTCTGCCTGTGAAATAAATGCTAATGCTGCTAATGCATATAATAAGTTGTCTGCAACGAAATCTATAGCTGATCCAATTAATATTGAATATAATATTAAATGGACTGGCTGAATTAGTAAATTAAATATGTATTCTTTAAGCCACATGTTAAATGCCTGTGCATTTCCATCATGTAATTTATCTAGTGGATACGTCATTGCAACAAAAGGTGCAATGATAGTCAAGAATGCTAGCATCAATAACCTCTTTAAATATCTGAATAAGAATATAATTGTATATATTACTAATGCTAAGAATATGATTGTATAACCAAATTGTCTAACTAATATATCATCCTCAGACATTTCTTCCGTAGGCTCTAACTGTAATTCTATTCTTGCTTTTCCCATTAAATTAGTTGGCCATAGGAATATTTCACCATCTCCGTCTGTGTTATCAACTATTATTCCTTGATCCCTAAATGAATCTGCTAAGCTTCCATCAAATACACTTTCACCATCTGCATCCGTTGCAGTGTCATATTGATAATCTTTTAATTTTGTTTCTGAATCTCCTACAGCAATATAGTATGGTTTATTAACAAAATCTAGAGAATCTGTTATTAATTGTGTTACTGTCATTGCAAATGACATTATGTAATGTAGGAAGAATAATAGACACATAGCAACAACCCAATCAAAAAATCTTTGTTTATATTTTGCTTTATCTTGTGCTGAACTACTAACTATTATTCTAATTCCTATATATACTAATACTGATAATAATGCTATTAATGAAAAATTTCTAATTACAAAATACCAACTTGAAATAACACCTTGAAGTTGTGCTGCCGCAGATCTAGGAGTATCATCATCTGTAGATGAATCATCTTCATCCCCAGTATCAGGCATACTTGATTCTAAATTTTCATAATACTCATTTGTCCTTGGGTTAAAGAAGTTTACATCTAACATTGGTATTTTATTTGAAAAAATCTCTGCCGGGCTTAGTGAATATAGTGGTATATAGAATGTTGGCGGTAAAGCTTGTGCTACTATGTATGATACAGCGAAATAGGTTACACCAACTGCAATTATAGTTGTACCGATAATTTTAATACCTGCTGCAACAGCGGCTAAACTAAGTCCTCCTGAGAAAGGTGCTGCTACAACTCCTACAACTATAGCTACAGCACCTGCTATAATACCTGCTATAGCTCCTGCTGCTGCACTAAACCATGACTTATCATATTCGAGTTTCATTAGTGATACATCGGTGCCAAAAACAATCTTTTGCATTAACCAAACTGCACCATCAGCTATAGTTAAAACTAGGTCTTTTATTGGTTCAAACAATACACCACCTATAGTTGCTGCTTGACTCATAGTTGGGGCAGAAAAATTAAACAATATTACTATTACTAATGCAATTACTATCTTTAGTATTAAATTTTTATTGGTAAATATATTCATATTTTCCTCCCTTTCTAATATCTACGATCTGTTCGTTTTCCTCTTTGCACTAATTTATTTAAGTTTGTTTCAACAAATTCAAATTCTTTTGCTGTTGGTCTAATTTGAATAATTGCACTATCAGGTCCAACTTTTAATAATCCTTCTCCTTTTAAACAAGTGATTAAGAAGTTTGCCTCCCCTGCACTTAGTTTAAAAACTTCTCTTAAGTATTGTATTTCTGCTTTATCTTGTGCTAAGAATAATTTTGTATCAGAAGATGTAAGAACTGCTTGGGCTTCTGGTTTCTCGTAGAAGTCTTGGAATCTTTGTGAAATAATAGCTAGTGATACATTTCTTTTTCTAGCACGTCTTGCCATTGTATTTAAGAAATCTACAGCTTCTGGGAAAGGAAGTAACATCCAAGCCTCATCAACTAACACTCTCTTTTTAGCAGCTTTAGTTCTATCCTCACTGTTTTTCTTAACATATTTTTCCCAAATCCACTCAAGTAATATTTGTTGTGCGAGTGGTCTAGCAAATTTTTCTTCAAGCTGTGATATATCTAGATTTATGAATAATGTTCCTTCTAATAGGTCAAATGTTGATTGTCCGTCAAAGTAAGCCATCTGTCCATCATATTCTCTTATATATTGTTTCATAACTTTTAATAAGTAACTATAATGGAAATTATAATCAGCATTTTTATTGTCCTCTGCCTTCTTTTGAATTCTTCTATACCAAGAACCAATTGTTGGCATGTCTTTTTTCTTTTTTCCTAACATATTATTTGCTAAGTCCCCACTAGCTGTTTCAAATAAACTATTTGGATCACTTGTAATACCATGTGCTGCATATTCTTCTGCAACAGACTCTGCAATAATTTGTTTTGTAAGCTCATTTACTTCATCACTTCTTGTACTACCTTTTGCCATTGTAAGTAAAGCTTGTGTAACGTCCTCTACTTTATTTTCTACATTTAAAACTAATTTATCTCTACCAGTAATTTCGTCTTTTACTATTTCTGTCTCAACATCAAATATGTTTATAACTGTTTTTGATGTTGGACTTATAACTACATTTATTCCTCCAAGGCTTTCTGCAACTATACTATACTCACCTTCAGCATCTAGAGCTAGGCTTTGTACTCCCATTAAAACAGCTGATCTAGAAATTAAAGTTTTCATAGTAACTGACTTTCCAGCTCCAGATTTAGCAAATATAACCATGTTATAATTTGTTAAAGAGCTATGAAAATTATCAAATAGTATAGGTACACCAGTTTGTTTATTAATGCCTAGCGGAACACCTGTAGGATGTCCAACCTCTGATGTTGTAAATGGAAATACTGTTCCCATTGATCTTCTATCAAATGTATGTGATTTTTTTATTTTGTCATCCATTAGTGGTAAATTAGATTTAAAAGCTTCTTCTTGCATACCCCATGCACTTTTTATTCCTACTAATGATTTAGACATCTCTGTTGAAAGTAATTTTGTATATCTCTCCAAATCTTCTAAACTATATGCAAATAATGTTGCAATAATTGATGCTTCATAAAGTTTGTTAAATCCTGCAGCAATTTCATCTCTTAATTGTTCAGCCTCAACCCTTTTATGTCCCAAATCGCTTTCTCTATTGATATTACCTCTATCTGCAGCAACAATTCTTTCTGTTTCTAGTTCGTTAATAACCCTATTTAACTCATTTTGTGATCTTGATTCAGGAATTGGGTTTATATATATAGAAGTGTTAATATCTCCAAATAAATACATATCTCTAAATAGTTCAGGGAAAGTACACATTCTAGGAAGTGTTGATACAAAGAAGCTTCTAGCATATCTAGTTACATTTGAAATTATTTCCAAATGATCTATATTACTAGCATCAATCCCAGATGGAGCTATTAACTCTTTTATTGTTTTTCTTTTTAATATTCTATATTCATCTGGTTTACTATAATCATTAAGCTGACTTTGTTGTTCTCTTTCTTTTTGTTTTTTCTTTAACATTATCCTTTGCCCCTCCTTTTTTACTTTCTTCTCTTGACTTCTGTTCTTTTTCTATATCTTTTATTGCTTCTGTTGCTACATCATATCCTACAGATTGACTATTCTCTTGTATGATTAATTTTGCCAAGTCATCGATTAAGTTGTCCATATTACTTTCTTTTTTCTTTAAAGCTTTTTCCTTTGCTGATTGAACTTCTGTAACTTTTGTTTTTGCTTTATTAAATGCTTCTTGTTCAATTTTTTGATCTAAAGTTTTCATTTTCTTATCTAAAACATCTGGTGCTGTTGAATATAGCTCATCATATCCAGCCATTAGTGCTTTATCTAAGCTAAATGTTTCTTGTTCATCTCTATTATACGCTACATACAATAAATCAACTAATTCATTTGATGTTAATATTTTTCCATTAACTTCACATGCAGATAAAGTTCTTATTATTGATTGACATCTTGTATATAATTCAGAGAATGCTAAATTCTTTATTTCGGCATCATCAAAATCATTTTGTCCTAATTCATCTGAATAATATGGTACTATTATGTAATATTTTTGATTTAATACATTTTTATTTAAGCTCATCTTTTCTGTTGAATAAATAACATCTTTACCATATTCTGTTAAATTCTTTTGTTTAGTCAGCTCATAATATACTCTATCAAGTTGCTCTTTTGTATAGTTACCAGAGTTTCTCATTTCTCTGTATCTCATTTCCTGTTTGTGGTAATCATCTTCTATTTGCCTAACTCTGTTTTTATATGTTTGTAAACTACTTTCAAGGTTGATTGTTCTTGTTTGTACATATATTTGTATAGGGTGTCTTATTGTGTTAAGGAATTGTATAAAGCCTTCTTCAACTGCATTTTTTTCAACTTCAGACATCAAATCATAGTTAATTCCTTGACATTCTACAACCATTGCAAATTTAGTTCCACTTTTTTCTAAAATCATATTATCTTCTATTTTGTCAAATTCCATAAAATCCATAACTGATTGTACTGCAAATGTTTTAGATTTCGGAATTTTATCAGTTTCAATTTCTTCTGTAATTTTCTTTTCACCTTTTGATTTATTTTCTTTTTTTCTATTTGAGGAAACGTATATTATGCCAAGTATAATAAGCAAAATTACTATAATTACTATAATAATAGTTAGTATTGATATAAGCGATTCCATATTATTTAACATTGTCATCTTCCTCCCTGTATACATATATTTTTCTACCTTTTGTTCTAAACTTTATTGCTCTTTTAATAATATCATCTAAGTTTTCTCCACCTGTTTTTTGTGCGAATTTAAACTTAGCAATATTAGGCATTTTAAGTGTTCCTATAACGAAACCAATTAATGCAAAAATTACTGTTATTATAAGTCCTACCATGGTTAGTCCTAAAGCAGAAAATATAAAGTAAAATATCAATCCAACTCCACCTGATATTACAGTATATAACATGCTTTTACCTGTAAATATAAAAAGGATTCTCCCTTCACCTTTTACACTTCTTGGCAAATTATATGTTCCCATATATAATTTCCTCCTTTGTTCACACTAATACTTATATTATATTATACCAGATTTTTTTACAAAAAAAAACAAAAAACAGAAAAAAAGTGCATTTAAAATGCACTTTTAATATATCTGTAATCTGTTTGTAACATTCTTGTAATATAACTAGGTTTGAATTCCTGAACCTAAAGCAACTACAACTTTTGTTATAGCTGATGCACCGAATATTAATACAGCACCAACTAGGTAAGGAATCATTGTTTTCTTGTATTCTGCTTTTTCTGCAGCACTACCCATCATATATTTGATACCTAAAACTAGTAATACAACAACTGCAACAACAACACCTACTGTAGTAATGATACCTATAATTTGGTTACCAACATTAGTTACACTACCTTGAGCTGATGAAGCTGATCCAGTAAGTTGTCCAGCTATTGATTCTGCATCAACTGCCATTACTTGTGTATTTAATACAATAAGTACTGCTAATGCTACAACTAGTACAATTCCTACTTTCTTTACTAATGTACTCATAGTATTTCCTCCTTTATTTTTCATAAATATTTTTATATTTTAAATATCTTCTTTAAATAATTAGAAGATAATTTTAATAACTAACTTTGAGTTGTATTAAGAACTGTTACAACTATTCTCCATATTGTATATGCTCCAAATATAATTATGCATCCTGCAATATATGGTATAATTGTTTCTTTTACTTTAGCTTGTTCTTGAGCATTTCCTGTCATAAATTTAATTCCTATAATTAGTCCTACTATTACAGCTACTACAATGCCAACAATTAAAAATGCATTATACATAACTCCTGAAACTTCTTGTATACCAGAATCATCTACTGTCATACTTCCAGAAACAGTATTAGAATCTAAGCTTTCTCCTGCATCTTCAAATCCGTGAGCTCCTTCAACCACATCTCCTATACTTGTTGATGCAAAAGTAATCTCAGAATATGAAAACATTATACTTACTGTAAGTAATATTGTAATTATACATTTTACCATTAATTTACTTTTCATAATATATCTCCCTATCTAGACTACGCTTTGTGCTCCATCGATTAATTCTATTATTAGGCTTAATAATTGTGTCAATGCAAAGAATATCAATGCTCCAACTATATATGGTATCATAGTCTTTTTATATTCTGCTCTTTCACTAATACTTCCTGTCATATATTTTATACCTATAACCATTAATGCTATTACTGAAGCTACTATACCGACTACTCTTATTGCCCCAACAATTACATTTGCTATTGATACGACATCTTCTGCGTCTTCTTCTGTTATTGCTGGTGGAGCATAATCGTTAGGATCAATTTTTGCCGCGCTTACCTTTATAGTTAAAGATGATATTATTAGTAATATGCTTAATATTAATATTGTTATCTTTTTCACATCTTCACCTCATTTATTTAATTATAAATGATTTTTTCCATTTTTTCAACATTTTGTTTATATATTATCACAGAATTCGACTAAAAAGAATAGAATTATTAAAAATTTAATATTTCTGTAACACTATTGTAATGATTTTGTAATATAAAAGTATAATTTTATATTTTTTCTTCTTTTATATTATCATATTATAAATTAAGTTGTATATATAGTATATTATTTAATCTTAAATACTTATTCATTATAAAAGATTATCCCAGAGTGCAACGCACTCCGGGAAATCCCAATATTCAGTTTTTACTTGAAGGCGTGGTATACAAGTACACCAGCATTGCAAATTTCCACCACGGCAACAAGAAGTGCCAAGAGGATGAACCATCCTCCTAAAGTGAACAAAAATGCAACTACCAGTGTCAGTATTCCAGATACCAGCACCTGAATGGCGACTCTGATGTCCTTCTCGATAAAGGCATCAACCACTCCTGCTCCGAACATGACCAGCCAGAAGATCAATACTCCCAGCTCAAACTGCTCGTTTGCAGTCCAAAAACCAAAGAACAGGTTTGCCATGATGGGAGCCATCACGAAGAATGCCACCCGTCTGAATGCTTTAATCATAACATTTCTCCTTTCAAATTACACACTTGGTGTTTACAACCTTTATTATATCATATTTTATGTTAAGTTTCAACTTCTAGCTAATTATCCTTCCTGCTATTTATTTGAAAAAGTTAAAAAAAGATATCTTAAATATTTTAATTCAAGATATCTTTATATATATTTGTTTTAAATAAATTAATTTTTCTTTTATTTACATGCATTTTTTTCTTTTATTTTTCTTTTTATATCTTCTTTCACTCTCTTGCTTCCTCTAGGCTGTAATTCAATACTATAATATTCTGCAATAAGTCTATCTAATTCTGTACTAAGCTTATATGTTATTTCGTAATCTTGTCCATCTACTATACTTCTGTTTAATTCTTCTCTTAATTTACAAATTTCATCATTTAACATAAAACCACTCTCCTTTTCTTGCATTTTTTCTTTTGTATGCATTTAAAATACCATATTTATACAATATAGTCAATGATTTTTTGTTGATTTCAAGCGGTTTTTATATTATTTCGTATTACGTTATTCGACATTTTTCTACATACTATTTTTACTATTTACACTTTACTACAGACATTACCATATTATCTTCTTTAAAGACATTTTTCAAAACATCTTCTGTATACTTTTTTGTCACTTCATTATATTTTTCTATATAGTCAAAACTATTTATATTTTTCATTGTGTCAGATAAAAACATTCTTGCAATTTCTCCCACACTATTATATTCAGTTACATAGTCTCCATAAACTTTTTTTCTTATTCTATCAAAATGATCAGAATCTAATCCTTGTTCTTTGTACTTATTTACCACTTGTTTTATTTTTTCATTTATCTTTTCTGGGTTGTTAGATTGTCCAGTTATTAAAATATGAGCATATTCTTGTGCAAACTCATAGTCTGAATCAGGAACTGAAACTAAATCACCACTTTCATATAATTCTTTATATGCATCTGAACTTTTTCCTATTATCATTTCTAATAATATTTCTATTGCTATATGTTTTTTTACTATGTCATTAATCATTCCTTCATCATCTTTATATCCTATTGCAAATATTGGTTGACTTACTTCCATTAATTCCTCTTTATATTTCATATTTATTCCATATTCTTTTTCAGGATAAATTCTTTTTATTTCTCCTTGTTCTTCTTTTTCTATTAACCTTTTCTTAATCTCTTCTAATATTTCTTCTGGTTTAAAATTACCACAAATAACTAAGATCATATTAGAAGGATTGTAGAATGTATTATAACATTTATATAAAACATCAGGTGTTATTTCACTAATTGATTCTATTGTTCCTGCAATATCAATTTTAATTGGATTTTCTTTATACATGCAATCCAATGCATTCATATATAATCTCCAACCTGGTTCATCATCATACATCTTGATTTCTTGACCAATTATTCCTTTTTCTTTTTCTACATTTTGATCTGTAAAATATGGATGTTGCACGTAATCCATAAGTTCATCTAATCCTTTATAGAAATTATTAGTACATTCAAACAAATATGCTGTATGATCATTTGTTGTATATGCATTTGCATCTAATCCTAGTGCCATTAAAGTATCTAAACTATTTGTCCCATCAGGCTGTTCAAACATTTTGTGCTCTAAAAAGTGAGCTACTCCATCTGGAATAAAAACCTCTTCTTTTGTTTTTGGCATAATAAATCTATTGTCTATCGATCCAAAATGAGTTCCCCAAATAGCATATTTTTTATCTAAATTTGGTTTTGGAATTATTATAACTTTCATTCCATTATCTAATACTTCAATATATGCTTCTTCTTTTATTTTTGCACTCTCTATTCTTTTCATCATTTTCCTCCTAATCTCTTAAGAAATAAATTGTGTTTATATTAATCTCATTCGCTATTTCTATTATATCTTCTTTTGTTACACTATTAATATTGTCTATATAATCTTTTATTGATATAAATGTATCTGATAACTCTTGTCCATAATAATATGTTATTTCCGAATCTTGCTCAGAACTTATACCCCTTATAGATTCGCAAATTAGCTCTTTTGAATTAGTAATATCTTCCTCTGTAAAATTACCTTTTTTCATATCATCTAATTGTTTTCGTATAGATTTTAATGCTTTATCATAATTATCTATTTCGATTCCACATCTTATGAATATAACATTTTTTTGTCTTCTATATGTTGAACCAGCTATATAAGCTAAGCTTTCTTTCTCTCTAACATTTTGGAAAAGTTTAGAATTTGCTCCTCCTCCTAATATTGCATTATATATAGATATAATAAATTTAGCATTTTTCTTATCTGTATTTATATTTAGACCTAATACCAAATTACCTTGCCCTACTTGCATATGTTCTTCTACAACTTTTTCTGGTTTAACATCTGTTTTTGATGTTTTCTCACTGTTTTCTATATAATCCGCTCCTCTTCCATTTAATTTCTTCATTTCTGTATTTTCACTTATAATATCTATTATTGAATTATCTTTCATTTCTCCAGAAGCAAATATATCAATTTTTGAATTACAAATTAGTTCTTTATAATATGAAAATAATTCTTTTGAATCCACTCTTTCTAAATCTTCTACATAGCCATATTTATATAATCCATATGGTTCATCTTTAAACATTTCTTCGATACATCTTTCGAAAGAATATGCTTTTTTATTATCTATTTTTGATTCAATAATTTTCTTTAAATTTTTCTTTTCAGTTTCTACATATTCTTCTTTAAATCCATCATTCTCAATATATGGATTAAATATTATATCAAATAATATATCTACACATTTTTTTGTAAGTTCTTCTTTATGTGGTAAAAATTCCTCGTTTAGAGCTTCTAGATAAAATTTCAAAATTTGATTATCACCTGTTTTTTCAATACCACAATCAAAAGTAGCTCCATACATTTCTTCTAATTTTTTACTAATCAAGTCCTGTGTTGGTATGTTTTTACTACCTCTTCTCAAAATAGCAGTTATTAAAGCATTTTTTGTAACATTTTCTTTTTTTAACGGTGTTGCAATAAAAACAGCATATAAATTAGTTTTGAATTTATTTGTATTAATTTTATGAATAGTGATTCCACTTTTTATTTCTTTTCTTGAATAATTCATTATAATCTCCTTTCATTTGTTTTTATTATTTTATTATAATTATTAGTTTGAATTTTATTCAAATATTACTTCATATACTCTTCCCATATTCTTCACTTTATTTTATTTAATTTTATTTTATTTTTTATTAGTCATTATATCTAATAATCAATTAATTAATTATCTATTTTATAAATATAATAATTGCTAATTTCACCTATAATAGAATAATTATTTTTTACAAACTCTATTATCTCTTCAACTTCCTGATATTTTAAACCTTCTTTAGAAATCAATATATTAGTATTTTTCATTTTTGTTATTTCTTCTATTAAATTATTTATACCATCCTCACCTAGATTACCATAAAAAGGCAAATCTATTCTTCCATTATTAATATTCAAAATATTATTATATAAATTAGCATCACATGATATAAATTTTACATCTACCCCTTTTTCTTTTTCATCCATTATGTAGTTTACTACAGAATTTATTTGTTCTGAATTTTCAATTATTCCTCCATAATATGGATTATATTTTTTATTTAAATTTGTAGCATATAGATAATTCATATATACTGAAAAAACTATTATTATAGCTAGGGCAATTACATTTATGATTTTAATAATTGTATTTATATTTTTTAAGTTTTTTAATTTATCTAAAAATATAATTTTTATTAGATATTCAATTAATATAATAAATATAAAACTATATAAAATAATATGAGCTTTATTAAAAATAGGATATGCATTTATTAATAACATTATTGAAAATATGGATAGTGATATAACATTATTCATTATTGATTTTTCTTCTTTATTTCTTTTAAATAAGGCTATTAATAATACCAAAATATTTATTATGATTTCTATTGCAAATATAATAATATAATTATCAAAATTAGTATTTCTAGTAAAATCAAACAACCCTAAAATTGTATAATTAATAAAATTATATAAATTATTATCTATTGATAAGAAGATAAAATATCCCCCTGCTAAAACCCAAAAAAACGAAATTTGAATTATATTAACTTTTATTTTTTCTTTTATGCTGTCTATCGTTATAATATTATATATAATCATACCTATTAAATATAGGATTCCTATTGTTTGTTTAGTCATAAAAACTAAAAATATTATTATTCCTTGAAATAAGTTATTATATTTATGTTTTTCTTCTTTTAGATTTGATAATATTCCTAGTAAAATAAAAACTATTGCTAAAACATTATAATTTGCACCAATTAAAATCATTGTGCCGGTAATACAAAATAATATTATTAAAAATAAAAATGATTGTTCCTTTGGAATTTTTAGTTTTCTAAAGATTTTATATACTAAAAAATATAGTATTGTATAAATTATTAAATTATATATTCTAAATGTAAGATAATTAGGATTTAATAAAGTAAATAAAAGTTGCCCTAAATAGAAGAACAATGGAGTTACAATAACATTGCAATCTTCATATATTATTTCTCCATTTGTCATTTTATATATATTGGAGAAATTCCATAATTCATCATTCACTCCTATTTTTACATAAAATGTGAAAATAGATACAGCTATTATTATAACAATAAACATACTTATATACTCTAATTTTACTTTATTTACTCTATTATTTTTTTCTTTTATTTTATCTTTCATATTTCCTCTAAATCTCAAAAAACTGAAAACTAGATACACTAATTTTCAGTCTTATTGTTTTATTTATATTAAAATTTTCTTTTTCTTGCTGCTTCTGATTTTTTCTTTCTCTTTACGCTAGGCTTTTCATAGTGCTCTCTTTTTCTAACTTCTTGCAATACTCCATTTCTTGCACATTGTCTTTTAAACCTTTTTAAAGCTTCTTCTATATTTCCATTATTAACTTTTACCTCTGACATTTTATTCCCCTCCTTCCAGTATTACACCTTTAAGTGTTCAGTATGGGATTTTCTTGTTGTTCTCTAATTCATGAACAAATAATATTATAACTTAAAGTAATAATATTTGTCAATACTGGATATAAGGTTTTGACAATTTTATCCAAAATTTTTTATTTATATATTTTTAATTTTTCTCCTACATATATTAAATCCGGATTTCTTATTTTATTTATTTCTACTAATTCTTCTACAGAAGTATTATATTCTCTTGCAATTTTTGTTAAAGTATCTCCTCTTTTTACATCATATTCTTCTATTTCTCTATTATTACGATTATGTGATATTGTTATAATTTCTCCTGCATATATTAAATTAGGATTGCTTATATTATTAATTTGCGCTAAATGACTTATTGTAGTATTAAACTTTCTTGCTATTCCTGTCAATGTATCCCCTCTTCTAATTCTATAAATTATTCTGTCTTCTTTTGTAATATTAGGATTTTCAACATTATTTATTTCTTCATTTGAATCTAATAAAACATTCTCTGTATATCTATCTAAATCTACATTTCCTCTTATTCCATCTATTCTTCCACTTGAACTATATTGAAATCCTTCCCAATAATTCCATTTACCATTATTAGATGGCTCACTTACTCCATATTGAGCTACCCATAATGGATATTCTGCAACTTCTTCTGAAAAAATATTTCTTGCATCATTTGTATTACTATATACAATTACCTCTTTATTAGAAAGCCTTTCTACTTCTTTTATATATTCTAGTGCTATTTCATTTATTTCAGTTCTATTTAAATTTCCAAAGCTTTCAAAATCCATAGCCAATTTACAATCAATTTCTTTATTACTTAATAATGAAACAAAAAATTGAGCTTGTTGTCTTGCTTCTTCCACATTTCTCGCTGTCATATAATGATATACTCCTACTTTTAATTCATTTCTTTTAGCTTCTGCATAATTTCTTTCAAAATCTGGATCTTTATAGCTAAATCCTTGACCTGCCCTAATATATACTATTTCTATACCGGCTTCTTTTACTCTTTCAAAATCTATTTCTCCTTGCCATTCACTTACATCTATTCCTCTATAAATTGTATTACTTGATGGTTCTATTGCTAAAACAGGTAGCATATATACTATAACTACAGAAAATATCAATAACATCATGAATATTTTTTTATGCATAAGAAAACTCCTTTCATATATATTCTTTAATATATTATGAAAAGAGCATTATTTTTGATATTTTTTAATTACATTACTTCATAATCTAATAGTTCAATTTTGTTTGAAATAAATTTAGGATTATTATCTACAGGATTTGAAAGCTCTGTACTTAAATATTTTTTATTGTCATCTGCAAATACTGTAATAACTGGTTTATTTATTTTTTCTTGATAGATAATTCCAGCAATAAAATTAGCTCCTGATGATATTCCCACTCCTAATCCAAGTTTTTTTGCCAATAATCTAGACATATTTACTGCATCATCATCATTTACAAGTATTATTTTATTTATAAGATTTTTATCTAATAAATCTGGGACAAAATCATCACCGATTCCCTCTATTTTATGATTTCCAATTATTTTGTTTTGTGATATTAAAGGCATTTTATCAGGTTCTAATGCTACTATCTCAATATCTTCATCCCACTTTTTTAACCTTTTTCCTACTCCTATTAAAGTTCCTCCTGTTCCTACTCCTGATATAAAGGCTGAAACTTTTTCTGGAATTTTTTCTATAATTTCTTCTCCTGTTGTCTCATAATGAGCTAATATATTATCTTCATTTGCAAATTGATTAGCTAGAAATCCATTCTTTTCTTCAGCTAATTTTTTTGCCTCTTCTAAACATTTTTTAAATCCCCCTTCTTCTTTTGAAACAAGTGTTACCATTGCTCCATAACTCTTCATAAGCTTCAATCTTTCAACACTTGCCCAATCTGGCATAAATATAAAAACTGGATGTTTATAATATGCTCCTAAAGCTGCTAAAGAAATACCTGTATTTCCGCTAGTAGCTTCTATAATTGGCATATTTTCTTTTAATATTCCTCTTTCTTTAGCTTTATTTATTATATAATATGCTACTCTATCTTTTATACTTCCTGTAGGATTATATGATTCTAATTTTGTATAAATATAATTTATTTTTTCTCCATTTTTATATTTTATTTTAATCATTGGAGTATTACCTATATGTTTTAACATCTGCCTTCCTCCTTTTTCTCATATTTATATTATATTTTTTCATATAATATTTTGTTATATAATATATAATATACAAATTTTTTTCAACTGTTATTTTTTTAATTTATTTCTATTTTTACTCTTATTTTTACTTTATATTGAAAACATATTCAATTTATAATATAATACCTATATATACAATCATATACAAAGAAAATAAATGGAGGTGTAGTTATGGATAAAATTGCAATCATTTCTGATATACATGGTAATATTACTGCTCTTAAAGCTGTAATTGCTGATATAGAAAAAAGAAATGTTACAAAAATTTTCTGCTTGGGTGATAGTGTTTTAAAATCCTGTAATTCAGATCAAGTTATAGACTTATTAAGAGAAAAATGTGAAGTGATTGTAAAAGGTAATTGTGATGATGCTATAACTAGACCTGATATTCCTAAAGGCAGATTCTGGACAAGAGATTTAATAGGTGAAGAAAGAGCCTCTTTTATATATAATTTACCTGTTTCATATGATTTCTATATGAGTGGATATTTAATAAGACTTTTTCATTCATCACCTTTTGGTTTAGACTATATATTTAATCCGATGTTTTCTAATAAAAATACTATATATTCAGCAACTGAAATTCATGATGCAATGAAGTTGTTTGAAAATACAGAATTTATAGGGAAATCTAAGGATGACCCTGTTCCAGATATAATAGGATATGGTCATATACACACACCTAATATTTTACGTGTTCGTAATAAAACAATTTTTAATCCAGGCAGTGTTGGTATGCCTATTGAAATGAAAAATGATGATTATTATGATAAAACTAACAAGTTTTCAACTTTAGCTTCATATATTATTTTAGAGGGAGAATTTGGTAGCAAAGAACTTTCTTCAATTAGTATTAATTTGATTAGATTACCATATGATATTGAAGCTGAAATAAAATTACTTGAAAAGTCTACTTTACCTAGCAAGGATAAAGTTATTAAAGAATTAAGAAGTGCTACTAATTATGCTAATATAAAATGAAAAAAGAGGTTTTATATGGATGATACACTGAATACTGTTAAAAGTATTTTAATAAAATATAATCAACAACATCTAATTAACTTTGTTGGTGAGCTTACTGAAACACAAAAGACAAAATTATTAAATCAAATTTTAAACATTGATTTTGATGAAATTTTTAATTTATATGATGAATTTAAAGATAAAGACCCTAATCCTACAGAGGAAATAGAGCCATTAAAATATGTCGACAAATCAGCTTTAGGGGCTAATAAGATTAAACAATATACTAATACTGGAATTAAAGCTATTAAATCAGGAAAAGTAGGTGTTATTACTCTTGCAGGTGGACAAGGATCAAGGCTTGGTTTCAAAGGTCCTAAAGGAACTTTTTTGTTAGAAACAACTCCTAAGAAATCTTTATTTGAAATTACTTGCGATTATTTAACAAAATATTCTAAAAAATATAAAATTATAATTCCATGGTATATAATGACAAGTACTTCAAACTATTTTGATACGATTAATTTCTTTGAACAAAATAATTTCTTTAACTATGGAAGAAATAATATTCTGTTTTTTACTCAAGAAAATCTACCTGTTATAGATATTAACAAAAAATTAGTATTATCTGAAATATATAGAGTAAATTTTGCTTCAAATGGTAATGGTAATGTTTTTAAAGCCTTAAAAAAAGCAAATTTAATTAAAGATATGGAACAAAAAAAACTACAATGGTTATTTATTAGCGGTGTAGATAATGTTCTTTTAGATCCTCTAGACCCTGTTTTTATTGGATATACTATATCTGCAAAAGTTGATGTATCTTCAAAAACTCTTTTTAAAGAGGATCCTTTAGATAAGTCATGGGTATTTGCATTAAAAAATAAAAAACCAAGTATAGTTGATTGTGAGAATTTCACAGAACAAATTTCAGAAATCAAAGATAAAAAAGGAAATTATTTATATAGAGAAACTAATATGCTTGCTCATTTATTTTCACTAAATGCAATAAAAAAATTATCTGCTATAAAATTGCCTTATCACAGAGCTTTTAGAAAAAATGCTTTTGTTAATGAAGAAGGTATGAAGCAAGTTCCAGACCATCCAAATATATATAAATTTGAACAATTTGTATTTGATGCATTTTCTCAATTTAATAACATAGCTTTATTAAGAGTAAAAAAGGAAGAAGAGTTTGCTCCCATAAAAGATTTTAATGGCCCATATAATCCTGAAATTGCAGCTAAAAAATATGAAGAAATAATTTTAAATAAAAATTAATCACATTTATCAACATAAATGTGATTTTTTTCGACCTTTTTCAACTTTTTATTACAAGTTTTTTATCAAATTTTATAAATTCATTGAAAAGTGTTGATTTTTCCATTTTTTGGAATTATAATTAAGTTATCATTAAATATTTTCTGATACTATTTCAGATATGGTCATATCAATTTTAAATATAGAAAATCATATTTGTTTCTTTAGTTTTAAATAATTTTTTGTATTTAATTTTTTATCTGTTTTAGATAATTACTAATTCTTTTTTCTACTTATATAAATTTTATTTAATATTTATATAAGATTTCTATATTAGTAATATCGGTAATGCGCATACTTTATGGTGTAGGAGGTTCTCTTCTACATCTATTAATATTGTATACCAATTAATTCATATTCATAATTTTCATAATTAGGCATATATTGTTTAAGTGTATCATAGAATTTTTTACTATGTCTTTTTACTTTTAAAAGACAAAACTCATAACAAATAATATATTCAATTATTTCTCTTCTATATTTAACTATTTCTGGATTTATTATTAATCTACCAGCTAAGCATTTAGCTATTCTTTTATCTAAACGCATAATTTTATAATCTTCTGGTGCAAATTTTAATGTAGTCCTTACTTTTTCCATTATCAATTCTAATTCTTTTTTTGCAATCTCGTCATACATTTTTTCTAATAAAATTTCAATAATAATACTATTATCTATTTTTCTATATTTATATGGAAGGCAAATTTCTATAGAATTTTCTTTCATATTTAAATTTGGTTTTCTAATATATTTATAAAAAATTTTTAACTCATAATTAGCTCCAAATATTTTGATTTGTTTTGTCATATTTTCTTTAACTTTTTTCATAAAATTACCTCCCTATTGTTTTATTTCTTCTGAACTTTTGTTTGTATTATTTTAATATTAAATTTTTATTTTGTCAATAGTTTTTGCAAAAAAATGTTTGGTTTTTTAAAACATTTTTTGTAAATCGGTTTTTCCTTTATTTTTCGCCTTTTAGCAGCTTTGATTTTTTTAGTCTTTTTATCATTTTATTAATATTTTTTATTATTGTATTTATACGCTTTTTTTTATTTGATTTTTCTATTTATTTAATTGATTAGTTGACTATTTTTTTATTAATTGCTATTATTAATTAAATTTTTAAGAGGTGATTATATGAAGAATTCTTTTGCAGAATTATCTACAAATTATAATAATCCAAAATGGAATAATATTATTTCTAGAGAATCTCCATTATATTCTAGAAATAATGATATAAGATCAGAATTTGAAAGAGATGTTACAAGAATTATACATAGTAATGCTTATAGGAGATTAAAACATAAAACTCAAGTTTTTTATTCTCCACAAAATGATCATATATGTACACGTATAGAACATGTAAATCATGTAGAATCTATAAGTTATACTATTTCACATTATTTAGGCTTAAATGAAGAACTTACAAGAGCAATATCTTTAGCTCATGATTTAGGTCATAGTCCTTTTGGTCATAAAGGTGAAAAAATATTAAACGAAATATGCAAACGTGATCTCGGTTTTTCTTTTTGGCATGAAAAAAATGGATTGTATTTTGTTGATAATATTGAACTTTTAGAAGATACAGAAGGAAATAAGAGAAATCTTGATTTAACTTATGGCGTTAGAGACGGTATAATTTCTCATTGTGGTGAAATTGATGAAAATTCTTTATTTCCTAGAAATGAATTTATTGATTTAAATAAATATACTTTTCCAAATCAGTATAAACCATATACTTGGGAAGGATGTGTTGTTAAGATATCTGATAAAATATCATATATAGGCCGTGACATTGAAGATGCAGTATCTATAGGAATCCTTGATGAACATCTAGATGAATTATATTCTCTTTTAGAATATAAAGGAGGAACTATAAATAATACAGTAATTATAAATACTCTTATTTATGACCTATGTAATAATTCATCTCCTGATAAAGGATTGTGTTTTTCAGATGAGGCTTTAAATCTTATGAATAAAATAAAACAATTTAACTATAAACATATATATCTTTCTGATATTTTAAAACCATCTGATAAATATTTTAGTGTAGTTATTAACCAAATATATGATACTTTAAAAAATCTATATGATGGAAAAAATACATTTGTTAAATTAAATAGTATGAAAAAGTTTTACTATAACTTAATTACTGGTTTTATTGAATGGCTTGATAATTATTTTAATCATTCAGATAGAACTGGGTTAAAGAATAAAATACTTTTTGATATTAATAATCCTCAAGATTACTATTATGCAATAATACTATATATTTCAGGAATGACTGATAAATTTGCAATAGATATGTATAATGAAATTATTGGATATTAATATAGTTAATTAGTATAATTCAATAATACAATAGCAATAAAATACTAATAATTGTATATAATTATTAGTATTTTTATCTCTATAAGCTTTTAAATTGTTATTTTTATCTAATTATGATATAATTAATAGAACTCATCAGAAGGGAGAGTTGCTTAATGTTAGAAAACCAAATACTCCGGGAAATAAAAATTGATATCCGGAAGAATTGGTGTAATCCTATAGATTGGGATTCATTGCCAGTAGGCAATTTTAATTGTTTTATGTACAGTGTTTTTAACACTATTCCCACCGAAATATTCGAATCATTCAATGAATCTGGACATATAGAGCTTCATAGTCTCGTGAACGAGAATGTAGCCTTTTTTGGTGATATTGGACAAATTTCAGGTAAAGTAAATTATTCCAATGTTCCAGAATTAGTGAAAGCATTAAAAAGTGATTTAGCGACATTAGGAATTAAGGCAAGAAAATGTTTTTCTTGGCAAAAAGTCCGAAAAGGATCCGTAAAAATTGCTTTTTATTACAACACAGATGATTTGAAAAAAGGAAAGCATTCCAATTTTCATTTTTTAAGACAAGAAAATGGAAAATGGATGCATAAGATGGGATGGAATATGGGCATAGAAGAATTAGAATTTCCTATTAGCAATCTTTATCTTGTAGGATTAGACTTAATTGGATTTTTTGAATTAAGTCTAAAAAATAACCGCTTTTAGCCAAGCGGTTATTTTTCTATTATTTTTATTATTTTTTATAGTTTATATTCAACAGGTTTGTTTTCTTTTAAACTTTCTTGTACATCAAGTATTCTTTGGTTTGAAGAACCTCTGAATTTTAATTTTAAGTCTTTTTTATCTTCTTCAAATTTTCCATCTACAATAACATCAATGTATTTTAATAATTCTTTTGTAGTTTCATTTTCTTTTGCCATTTTTCCTACTACATCTTTTTCAAAATCAAATCCTGTATAGCACCATATTTTTTTATCAGGGAATTTTTCTTTTGCTTTTTTTACAAGAGGTAATAATCCTTCTTGATTTACTGGTTCTAATGGTTCTCCTCCTAGTAGAGTAAGGCCAGAAATATAATCATGATCTAAATCTTTCATTACTTCCTCTTCTTGCTTATCTGTAAATTTATTTCCGTAATTAAAGTCCCAGGCACATTCATTAAAACAACCCTTACAATGGTGATTACATCCACTAACAAACACAGAAACTCTAACACCTTCTCCATTAGCTACATCTACTCTTTTTATATCTGCATAATTCATAATCCCAGATTTCTCCCTTCTTTTATAAGTGCATTACTCTTTGTTTTATCTCTTTTGTTTTACCTGCATTCCAGAAGTTTTCTCCTAAATATCCACATGTTCTTCTAACAACTGTCATTTTAGAATGATCTTTATTTCCACAGTTTGGACATTCCCATTCATTATTATCATTTATTATTATTTCTCCTGAGAATCCACATGCATGACAGTAATCTGATTTTGTATTAAATTCTGCATATTGAATATTATCATATATAAATTTAACAACTGATTCTAATGCATCTAAATTCTTTTCCA
Source organism: uncultured Clostridia bacterium (assembly GCA_944393405.1). The sequence continues at coordinate 38,145 of CALYAC010000014.1, forward strand.
TATTTGGAATTTCTATATATGAAATAGCTCCACCTGATGATATTTTTTGGAATTCGCTTTCAAATGATAATTTTTTAAATGCATCTATTTTTTCTCTAACATCTACATGGTAAGAATTTGTATAATATCCTTTATCTGTTACATCTTTTATAACGCCAAATTTTTCTTTATCTATTCTTGCAAATTTATAGCATAAGCTCTCTGCTGGTGTTCCATATAAAGCGAATCCGATATTTGTCTCTTTTTTCCATTTATCAACTGTATCTCTTAAATGTTGCATTACTCTTACTGCAAAATCATGTCCTTCTGGATCAGTATGAGAAACACCTTTCATTAATTTTGTCATTTCGTATACACCAATATAACCTAATGAAATTGTTGAATATCCACCATATAGTAATTTATCTATTTTTTCACCCTTAGCTAAACGAGCTATTGCTCCATGTTGCCAATGTATTGGGCTTATATCTGAATGTGTTCCAAGTAAAGCATAATGTCTACACATTAAAGCTTCAAAGCATAATTCTAGTCTTTCATCTAGTAATTTCCAGAATTTATCTTCATCTCCGTCAGCAATTATTGCTATTTGAGGTAAGTTTATACTTACAACACCTTGATTAAATCTTCCTTCGAATTTATAGTTTCCGTTTTCATCTTTCCAAGGTGATAAGAAGCTTCTACATCCCATTGGGCTAAATACATTACCTTCATAATTTTCTCTCATTTTTTTAGCTGATATATAATCTGGATACATTCTCTTAGCAGAACATTTAACAGCTAATTTTGTTAAATAATCATATTCTCCACCTGTTAAGTTGTTAAATTCATCTAATACATAAACAAGTTTAGGGAATGCTGGTGTTACATATACACCTGCTTCATTTTTTATTCCTTCATATCTTTGTCTTATAACTTCTTCGATAATCATTGCATTTTCTTTTATATATGGATCGTCTTTTTCTAAGTGTAAGAATAATGTAACAAAAGGAGATTGTCCGTTAGTTGTCATTAATGTATTTATTTGATATTGAATTGTTTGAACTCCTGATTTAAGTTCAGCTTTTACTCTATCTTGTACTAAATCTTCTATTACAGCATCAGGTAATTTACCTTTATATTTCTTTTCAATTTGAGCTTTAAATTTATCGTAACTTTTTCTTAAATATTTTCCTAAATGTATAAGATCTACAGATTGTCCACCATATTGATTACTTGCAACTGCTGCTATAATCTGTGTTGTAACTGTACATGCTACTTGGAAACTTTTTGGACTTTCTATCATTTTTCCATTCATTACTGTTCCATTATCTAGCATATCAGCTATATTTATTAAACAACAATTGAATATAGGTTGTACAAAATAATCTGCATCATGGAAATGTAAAACACCATCTGCATCTGCCTTTGCTATTTTTTCTGGTAATAGTAATCTTCTTGTTAAATCTCTTGATACTTCACCTGCTATATAGTCTCTTTGTGTTGATGCAAGCATAGTATTTTTATTTGAATTTTCTTCTGCTAATTCTTTATTATCATTTCTAATAATTCCAAGTATAGTTTCATCTGTAGTATTTTGTTTTCTAACTAATGCTCTTGTATATCTATATACAATATATTTTTTTGCAAGTTCATATTTATCTAATTCCATTAACTTTTCTTCAATGATATCTTGTATATCTTCTACAAGCATTCTTTTTTTATTTAACTCCTCAATATAGGCAATTATTCCTTTAATATCTTCTTTTGTTGCTCTTTCAGATGCTTTTACCTCTTTGTTTGCTTTTTCAATAGCTACTTGGATTTTTGATCTATCATAGTCTACTGCTCTTCCATCTCTTTTAATTACTTTCATTTTACATTTCCTCCCCTGTTAGATTATGCACTTATTATATATCTTTTTTTTTATTTTTCTGTTGCAAAAGTCACTTATTATGAAAGTCTATTTTTTCGACTTTTTTTGCTCTAGAGCCAGTAGCTATTTCGTAAAAAAATTTTTATATTACATTTATGTTACAAATTTTATTGCCTATTTTATTGATTTTGAGGCTTGTTTCATTTATAATGGTTTTATGTAGATGTGAGGTGAAAAATAAAATGAGTATTAATTTCGATATAAATAATTTCATATATAATTTCTCATGTAATTGTAATAAATCTCAAAAGAAAACATTTTCAAAAGGACAAACTATCACTACATATATACAAAAAAGAAATCAACTTTGTATCCTTCTAAATGGTCATGCTGATTTAGTAAGATATGATTTGAATGGAAATAGAACTATAGTTGAGCATTTCTCAAAAAATGATTTATTTGGAGAAGTATTTTATAAAGTAACAATTAATAATGAATTATTAGTAGAAGCAAAGTCAAATTGTACAGTTTTATTCTATATATATGATGAATTAAAAACAAAATGTGATAAATCTTGTAAGTTTCATGATACTCTAACAGAATGTTTACCAGAATTAATATTAGACAAAATAAATGAACTAAATACTAGAATTGAATTATTAACTCAAAGAACAACTAGAGATAAATTACTTATGTATTTTTCATTAATCTCAACAAGGAAACTTTCAAAATCTTTTGAACTGCCTCTTTCACTTACAGATCTTGCAGATTATTTAAGTGTTGACAGAAGTGCAATGATGCGAGAACTTAAATTATTAAAAGAGGATCATCTAGTAGATAAAATTGGTAATAGAATTACTTTACTATATGAATAAAAAAAGAATAAAGAAATTAAAATATATCTTTATTCTTTTTTATTATGCATTTACATCTCTTTATTATAATTTTTTATTTTTTACTATTATATTAAAATCTTAACTTCTCTTTCTATAACTAATTCGGCAAATCTTTTACCATCATCTTTATCTCCAACAATTTCCCCATAATGTGTAGGTACTACTATTTTGGTATTTATGTTATTTGCTAATACAGCCGCTTCTTTATAATCCATAGTGTATGTACCACCTATTGGTAAGAATGCAACATCACATTCAATATTGTTTATTTCTGGAATATCATCAGTATCTCCAGCTATATAGTATTTTTCTTCTCCTATTTCCACAATATATCCAACCCATTTCTTTTCTTTAGGATGGAAATTTTTATCTATATTATATGCATATGTTGTTTTTACTTTTAAGTCATCTATTTCATATTCTTTTTCTGGCTCTACTGTTATAATATTTTCTTTTCTAACTAACTTCTCTGCTTCTTTTTTGACATCTCTTGTTACTATTAGTTTTGTTCCTAATTTTATTAATCTTTTAATATCTTCGGGTGAAAAATGGTCGTAATGAGAATGTGTACAAAAAATATAATCTGCATCACTATAATCTTCTTTTATTTTATATGGATCAAAATAAATTACTTTATTATCCTTCTCAATTTTAATACTACTATGACATAATACATTATACATATTCAATTCCCTCCATATCTAATAAATATTTTTTATTTTCAATTCCTGCACTAAAACCTATTAAGCTTTTATCAATTCCTATGATTCTATGGCAAGGAATTAAAATTAATATCTTATTTTTTCCAACTGCATTTGCTACTGCTCTAATTGCTGTTGGTTTTTCTATTCTTTTTGCTAATTCCTTATAAGAAATAGATTTTCCAAAAGGTATTTTTACTAATTCTTTCCATACTCTATTTTGAAAATCCGTACCTGTAAAAGATAAATTACATTCAAATATTTTTCTACTACCTTTAAAATATTCATCAAGTTCTTTTTTACATGATTTTATAATTTCATTTTCTCCATATTGTGATAATTCATTTTCATTTTTAACTAAACTTAGTTCTATAATAGATTTTTCATCTGCTATTATTTCTAATATTCCTATAGGTGATTTATATATTCCTTTATACATCTTATACCTTTCTATTTTTTAACAAATTTATATATTTTTTTATATATTATTTAAAATTTGTATAATTATATCACTAATCCATAAATAAAAAAATACCCCCGCCTAAGATGGCGGGGTAGGCAACAATAAAATGATGTTATCGCCTAAAAGGAGTTATTCAGTTGTGTATGTTGGATGTGACAGTTTTTCTCTGTTACATTTTGTTTCGATAATGATACGTGCCATATCCTCCAAAAGTTCTGCTTCTAAGACTGATACTCCATTCTTCAGATTTTCCTCTTTTCTTGCATTGAAAATCTCATCAAGATATTCTGAAAAATCTTCGGAATAGAACTTCTTTCTTAAGCCACACTCTTTCCGGATTGGACAATTCTCGCATGATTCCTGCGAGAAGCACAATTTTCCATACACTCTATTTCCTTCTGTCATATTTTTTTCCTCCTATTATGTTTATCTTATATATTATATAATATTTTTTATTATTTTTCAAATTATGTTAATTTATAAACAACAATAGGAAAATATTTAAATCTCACCACCAACTATATGCAAATATTTAATAATTAATCATAACCACCAGTAAAACTGGTGGTTTGCTCTTAGCCTAGAAGGCTTTTGTACTGACACTTCTGGGCTTAAGCCCTACTGAACGGTTTCGCCAACCGCATTTCTTTCTCAGGCTACCACTTAAGTGGTCCTAAGCCTTTTTTTATTTTTCTTTCTTTCTCTTTTTCTTCTCTCTCAAATGGATCTACATATTCTTTGATACTTATTTGGTCTGTTGCTATATCTTCTTGTAATTGTTTTTTGATGTATTCTTCTATTACTTTTTTATTTTTGCCTACTGTATCCACATAATAGCCTCTACACCAAAAGTGCCTATTTCCATATTTGTACTTGTAATTTGCATGCCTATCGAATATCATCAAACTACTTTTTACTTTCAGATATCCCATTATACTTGCTACGCTATACTTTGGTGGAATACTAACTAGCATATGTATATGGTCAGGGCATAATTCTGCTTCTATTATTTCCACACCCTTCTGCTCACATAATCGTCTTATTATTACTCCTATATCTTTTCTTATTTTTCCGTATATTTCCATCCTTCTATATTTTGGTGCAAATACTATATGATATTTGCAATTCCAAGCACTGTGTGCTAAACTATTTTTGTCTTTCATGACAAATTCCTCCTTTTTGATTTTTATTTGCGGTTGGCGAACCACATTTATTATATCAAAAAGGAGGAATTTTTTTACTCATAGCTAGAAGCTTTTAGAACCCCCTGTAAAACAGGGGTTTTCATTATCCAAAAAAATACCCGCCTAATCTGGCGGGTAAAACAACATATATTGGATATGTTGTAAAATTGGAGTTAATCTGCTACATATGAGCTGTGAAGCTTAAGCTCCTCATCTCTTTTAATTTCTATCATTTGTCTTGCTGTTTTAGCATATCTTTCAATCTCCTCTTGTGATCTATAAAGAGATGTCTTAGATAAACTTTTTATACATTCTGCTGTTGTTTTTTCGACAACAGCTTGAAAATCATCTTCATAAAAAACCCTTCTTAATACACATCCTTTCCGTATTGGGCAGTTTGTGCATTTCACATGCAAAAAACAGCATAACATTTCGTTTTTCGTCATTGCTAGCATAATTTTCCTCCTTTTTTATTTTATCTTATTAATTATACTATAATTTCCAATAAAATTCAAATATATAGCCCCGCAAGTAAAATTGCGAGGCATTGGTGGTTTTTATTTAATTAACCACTTTAGAGAGTTAATCTTTTACATATGTCGGGTGCAACCGTCTTTCTTCTGCACGTCTCTTGTCCATCATGCTTAAGGCCATCTCTTTACCCATTTCGGCAATAAATGGTGGTACACCTTGCAATGATGTAACAATATTAAACTTTTTTATTGTGTCTTCTTTCCAAGCATTATATGCTTCGTCAGAATAGAACATTGGTCTTATTGTGCATACTTTCCGGTTTGGACAGTCTGTACAATACTCGTGAGTAAAGCACTCCTGCCCTCTTGTCATTTTTGCCATACTACTACTCTCCTTTTTTATTGATCTTTATTATTATACAATATTTTTCAATATAATTCAATCTAACCTGCTATCTTATTCCATCTCTTATTCACTTCATTCCAATTTACTATATTCCAAAATGCATTTATATAATCTATTCTTTTAGTTTTATACTGTAAATAATATGAATGTTCCCACATATCTAATACAAGTAGTGGTATACATCCCCATAATGTAAGATTTTGATGTTTTTCACATTGCAATATTTCTAATTTATTAAATCTTTGAACCCAAACAAGTAAATTCCAACCAGAAGCTTCTACTACTTTACTACTTTCTGTAAATTGATTTTTAAAATTTTCATAACTACCAAAATTAATATTTATTTGGTTCATAAGCTTCGCACTAGGAGTAGTTGGCATTGGAACTCCCATGTTTTGAAAAAATAATTCATGTAAAATTACGCCTGATCCAAAAAAACTTAAATCTTTTTCTAAACTCTTTATATTTTCAAAATTATTTTCTTTTCTCGCTATATTTAACTTTTCTTCTGTTTTATTTGTATTATCTACATAACCAGAATAAAGTATATCATAATGAAGTACTAATGTTTCTTTATTATAATATGGTTCTAGTGCATCTACAGGATACGGCAATAATATTTTGTTTATCATTTTTCCCTCCATTTTATATTTTTAATTTTTTATTTTTAAATTATCCATTAAATTATTTACATTTATCTATTTAAAAATATATCCCTATATTTAAATAGGTAGCAAAAATAGTCCATAATAAATATGGTATTTGTAGATATGCAGATAATTTATTCTTTTTATAGAATGTTATTATCATATAAATAATTAGTAAAATTAATAAAACAATCCAAATAATAGAGAAAAATCTCATTTTAAATACAAAGAACAGTATTGGCCATATTAAATTAACAGCTAATTGTAAATAATATATTATTTTTACTTTGTCATCAATTAAATTCTTTTTATCCAAAATCCCATAAGAAATTCCCATTAAAACATATAAGATGGTCCAAACTATACCAAATAAAAATCCTGGTGGTGATAAAAATGGTTTTTCTAACGTACTATAGTCCATAAATCTAGAAACTATAAATCCTATTATTCCTCCTAAGATTACTGGTATTAAAATATTTTTAATCCATAGCCACTTATTACTCAAATAGCATTCCTCCCAACATAAAATAAGCATATATAAATATAATAAAATTAACTATTTTTATTATATTCATATATGCTTTTAAACATACTAAAACTTTAAATATTAAATATTTGATTTATTTTCGATTAGTTTAATTATTGCTATATTTATACACCTACACTCATTGTTTCAGGTAATGTAGAGCCTCCATCAATAACATAGCTTTGTCCTGTTAAGTATGATGCTTCATCACTTGCTAAAAATGCTGCAAGTTCTCCTAATTCTTCTATTGTTCCTAATCTTTTCATAGGAATTCCATCTGCAATACCTTTTACAACTGAATTTGGATCTTGGCTATTTGAGTCTTTTGCAATGCCTTCAACCATTGGTGTCATTATATATCCTGGAAGTATTGCATTTACTCTTATACCTTTTTCTACCACTTCAGCCGCTAATCCTTTTGTAAATCCAAGTATTGCTGCTTTTGTTGTAGCATATGCTACTTCTCCTGTATCAGCAACCATAGTGCCTGTTACAGATGAAAGATTTACAATTGATCCTCCTTTACTCATATATGGAATTACCGCTTTTGACATATTCCATGTTCCCTTTATATTTATATCAAAATGAAAATCTCTAATCTCATCACTTGTTTCTAAAAATGGTGTTAATTTTGCAACTCCTGCATTATTAACTAAAACATCAATTTTTCCGTATTTTGATATTACCTGATTTACCGCTTCATTTATTTTTTTACTATCTCTAATATCTACTAAATATCCGTCAACTTCATATCCTTCTTTTCTTAAATTTTCAACTGTTTCAGTTATTTTTTCAGAATAATCAAATATTGAAACTTTAGCTCCATATTTTAAAAATACTTTAACTATTCCCAAACCATTTCCCATAGCACCGCCAGTAACTATAGCAACTTTATCTTTTAACTTCATTAAATCAACTCCTATCTTTTAATTTGTTTTTTCTTTTGGTTATTTTTTATAGTGTTTATATTATATTTTGTACAAAAATATAATATCATTTATCTTTTTTTTAATCAATTATTTTTATATTAAATTACGTCTTTTGAATATATTGATTTCATTCCATTTAAATGATATAATAATTTTTATTCTATTTGGAGGTGTTCGTATGAACAAAAGACATGAGACAGCTATAACACCTAAGTCTGCAGATACTCAGACTATGATACCTGGCAATCCATACCATGACGGAAAAATCATACGTTGTGCCATTTATGGCTCCAAAGTATGTCAGAATGCAAAATGTGACGGATATACTCGTCTTTGTACTCTTTGGCAGAGACATAGCTGCCGGTAGCATTCCAAAGAATAGGGCAGTTTCAATATGAAACTGCCGTTTTTATTTTTAATTTTTAAAGAATGCTGAATATCCTTTATATGCTTCATATAAATCTAATTTACTTGTAACCTCATAAGGTGCATGCATTGAAAGAACTGGAACTCCGCAATCAATTACATCTATTCCTTTATTAGCTAGAATATATGCAATTGTTCCTCCACCGCCTACATCTACTTTTCCTAATTCAGTTACTTGATATTTAACATCATTCTCCTCGAATATTCTTCTTACTTTTGCAACAAATTCTGCATTAGCATCAGAAGCTCCAGATTTTCCCCTTGCTCCTGTATATTTATTTAATGCTATTCCTCTTCCTATGAAACCAGCATTATTTTTATCTGATACATTTGCATATATTGGATCAAAACCTGCATCAACATCTGCTGATAACATTTTTGAATTGCAAAATACTTTTTCTAATAGATTTGGTTTATTTACTCCAAGTTTGTTCAATATTTCTGACATAAAGTACTCAAATACATGTGATTCCATTCCTGTATTACCCATACTTCCTATTTCTTCTTTATCTGCTATTATACATACTGCTGTTTTGTTTGGAACTTCTTTTAAATCAACTATTGCAGTCAATTCTGTATACACACATATTTTATCGTCTTGCCCATAACCAGCTACCATGCTTTCATCAAATCCCATACTTCTACATTTCATTGCAGGTACTAATTCTAATTCAGAGCTTACAAAATCTCTTTCTGTCATTCCGTATTTTTTATTTAATATATTTAATATATTTAATTTTACTGCTTCTGGTATATCTTTATCATATGGTATACTTCCAACTAATAAATTTAAATCTTCTCCATTAATTCCATTTCTTAGTTTTTTATCCATTTGATCTTGTGCTAAATGTGGTAATAAGTCCGTTATTGTAAATATTGGGTCATTTTCATCTTCTCCTATATTTACTTCAACTTTTTCTCCATTAGCCTTACAAATAACTCCATGAATACTTAATGGAATTGTTGTCCATTGATATTTCTTTATTCCACCATAATAATGAGTTTTTAAATATGCTAGTTCTCCATCTTCATATAATGGATTTGGTTTTAGGTCTAGTCTTGGTGAATCAGCATGTGCACCAATAATATTTATTCCATTTTCTATATTTTCTTTTCCTATAACTGCTAAGTACATACTTTTTTCTCTATTTATATAGTATACTTTGTCACCAGCTTTTAGACTTTCACATTCATTAATATTCTTAAATCCATTACTTTCTGCAATTTTTTTACTTTGCTTAATAATTTCTCTTTCTGTTTTAGACATATTCATAAATTGAATATATCCGTCTGCATAATTCATAATGTCTTCAGTATTCTTTACAGAATTCCATCCATTCTCTTTATTATCAAAAAGTTTTTCTTTTAATTCTTCTAATTCTTTTTTCTCTGCCATAATCTCTCTCCTTTCTTAAATCATAATCATTATATCATTGATATTATTTTTTTCAATATTAATTTTATTATTTATATCTCATTTATTTTTAATATTATACCCATCTTTTTCATATATATTAATTATCTAGTATTTACAAAATTAATTTTTTGTAGTTTAATATATATGAAATTAAAAAGGAAAGGATGTGTATGTTAGTATGGAAGAAAATAACGAGAATACTCAAAATAACGAAAACGTTCAAAACAATTCTTCAATTAACAAAGAAGAGATAAAGAGCGAAGTTAAAGATACAGTATCTGGTGTAAAAGAAGCAGTTAAAAGTACTAACTTAAAGGATGAAGCTAATGCAGCAAAAAACTTTTTCTCTAATTTCTTTAAAACACCTTATACAGAAATGAAAAAAATTGTAAGTTCACCAAAATCTTTTTTGAAAATCGCTATTATTGTATTTGTAGTTTGGGTAGTTGCTGAATTAATAGATGGTATTATTTCTGTAGCAGATTCATACTCTTATAGCTATTATGCAAATATTTTCTCATATATGAGAAGTTCTTTAAGAAGTCTATTTGATATATTATGGGCTCTACTTGGACCTGTAATAATTGTAGCTTTACTTTCAGTAATTATATATCTATTTATGAAAGAAAAAAAGAAAAGCTATTTAACTATAATGACAACTATTGTAGCTGCTAAAATACCAGTTATATTAGCAAGTGTCGTATCTTTATTAGGTTCAATAAGCACAGAGATTTTAAAAATAACAAATTCTTTTTCAAATATATGCTCTGTAGTATCTACAGTACTTGTATACTTTGCAATAAAAGCATTATATGATGAAGAAGATGATAACAAAGTTGCAAAAACATTTTTAATTACAATGGCAATTTATTATGGTATATTATTAATTTTAAAATTCTTTAATATATATATATAAACTGTAATTAATTTAAGTAATGAAATAATATAGAATACAAAAAATACACCTATATTACAATTATTTGTTCTAGGTGTATTTTTATTTTTTCTTTATATTAAATATATATTTTATATATTTTTTACATATTTCACAGTATTGCACTTAATATAAGTATTCCTAAATTGTCATTATATATTTTCGGAAATTGCGAAATTGGCAATGGATTTTCACCTAATCCCACTTCTATTGTATAACCTGGTCTATTATATTCTTGAATAAACCAATCTTTGTATCCAGCAAAGCTAGAATTATACGGTGTTTCTTCTAAAGAATATCCACTTGCTAATGCTAATCTTTCTCCTATTTCTCTACTTCTAGGTGGATTATAATTTTGGAATTGCCAATAAATTACTTCTCCTTGTGAATGATAAGCAAGTATTAAATTAAAATTATGAATTAGTGTAAAATTATATATAGCTAATGATTCTGGTTCTGTTAAAGGACCAAATCCAACAAAATCCCTTGGTGCTGGACTTGTAAATCCCTGTGCATATTTTATATCTCTTGCCATATTCCAGCCAGCTGGAAATTGTAAATTCAAATCTACTCCATTAAAATTTGCTTTCCATCCTGAAGGAAACGGAATATTTGGATAATTTAATGCTATATCTTTAAATTGATTATATATCCCCGTATTTGTTTTTATTACGCCTGTTACTAAATCTACCCCATCAGGGTTTATCATAGGAACAATGTATATTGATGTATTACTAAATATTTCTCTAACATTATATCTATATAAAGTTTCATTTTTTTCATATGCATTACAATAATCTTCTACAAACTTCATAAGTAATGTGCTTGTTATCCATTCACTTGCATGAAAAGAGGCTCCATACATTACTTCTTTGCTTCCATTTCCTAACTTTATATATGGGATTGGTTTACCTAAAACACTATAACCTATAACTCCAAAATTCAAAAAATTATATCTTTTCTTTAATTGTTCAATATTATTCATTAATATACATGATGTATATGCTATATCTGTAGGAATTATTTTATTATTTTCTTCCATTTAAATCACCTAATATATATTATGCTAAATAGATTAATTCTGTTATATTCGATTATCTATTTTACTATACTTACAATATTTTTAATTTGATATTTATTTTTTATATAATTCATGTTAATATATATTTGGAAACAATAATAAAAATCATTATATAAATCAAATTAAATTTTATATATATTAGGAGATTATTTTATGTTAAAAGATGAAATACAAAAAAAAATATATGAATGTAAAACTGATGAAGATATTAAAAATTTTTTAGAACAAAGACTTACTGAATTAGAGGAGAATACTCCAGAAGTCACTGTTGGTCAAGGCTATACAGATAGTTTTAATGAATTCATATCTAAAAAGTACATTATAAACCTGCCTATAGATTTAGTAGAAAAGAGTGTCCTGATTTAGTCTATGATGATACAGAACCATATATATCATTAATAAAAGAATTATTAAAAAATCCTTCATATAATGAACTACTCCTATTTTCTATTATCTCTGGAGAAGTTTCTAAGTATTTACCAAATACAAAGGATTCAGGACCAGAACGTTTTAATATTTATTTAGCACATCTTGATGAAGGAAAAGTTTCTGCCCAGATTTTTAAGGGACAAACATGTGCTTTCTGTTCAGAAAAGTCTGGTCTTGCACATAACATGTTTAAAATACTAGGAATTGATTCCTCTGTTATATGCGGCAAAAAAAATAATGAGCCTCATGCATACAATATTATATATACTAATGGATATGGAAATAATCCAGCTGTTATTTTTGATGCCTCTCTCCATATCGACTTAAAAAATTCACAAGGACATGCATATAATTTTGGTTTTTTTAAAGTACTATCACCTGAAGAATATACTAGAATGCTTAATGGTGAACCTGTTACATTAGATATCGCTCCTTCTGCTGAAAAATATAAACAACTTTATGGAAGTTTCTTAGATGGATATGAATTACAAAATGGACCTCAAACTTATGAAATAGGATTAGGTGATACAGAACTTGAAAAAAAGGAGACTGAATTATCTTCATTAGAACATGATGCAAAGTCTATCTCAGCAGAAGAAAAATTAATAAATCAGCAAGAACAATCTGAACAATTAGGAGATTAAATTAATGAAAAAAGAAATAGATAGTAATATGATAACTAAAAATAAAGAGAATGTTTTTTTTAGATTAAAAAGGTTTCTTATTAATTTATTTAATAAAAAAGAAAATTCTGAAAATAATCTGAATATCAATACTTCCGCAGAAATAAAAAAAGAAAATAATTCTTTTAAAGATTCCATTATGCAAATTGATAATGATGAAACAAAATTATTAAAACTTCAAAGAAAATATCGTAATGGTGAAATAAAAGAAGAAGATTTAACAAAAGATCAAGTTATTTTATTATGTAATTTATATGATAAACAAATATCTGATTTAAGAAAATCTAATGAATATAGATTGCAAAAAATTTCACAATATAAAAAAAATACCAATAAATAATTAAAATATTTTGAGCATATTTAAATTGCTAACAAATAAAGCTCAATTAATCCTAGACTGCAAATAAATCGTATCCCTTAAAACAGATTAATTGAGCTTTTTATACAAAATATTAACTATATTGTTAAATTTTAAATCATAGAAATGGTTATATATATCTTCTACCTCTAACATAAATTATTATATAAACCTACGCAAACATATTGCGCATTCACACAAAATCAGTATAAGTAAAGCTAATAAGTCTGTGTTTATATGCTAAACATCTAGAAACATATTGTTTAAAAAATTTGTAAAATTTTGTTATAATAAAAAAAATAAAATAAAATTGGAGAGTTAAATGAAGAAAAATAAAAAAAGTAAACCAGCACTTTTTATGTATTTTGTAATAGCACTAACATTATTACTTAGTATAATTTGCTTGGGATTATATTATTGTGATATTTATAAAAATGCTGTAGTATTTTGGATAGGAGTAACCTCTTTTACAATAATGTATCACTTTTGGGTAAGAATTATTATGGGAAATGTCACTAAATTATTTAAGAATCACATTAATTATAAACAGTGGTGGTTTAAAGAAAGAAAATTTGAAAAAGGATTATATAAAACTTTAAGAGTTAAAGAATGGAAAGGACATGCACTAACATATAATCCAGAAACATTTTCATTAAAAAAACATTCTTTAGAGGAAATTGCAAACACTATGGCAAAATCAGAGGTTGATCACTGGATAAATGAATTAATTTCTATATCAACGATATTTTTTTCGCTTATATGGGGACAATTTTGGATATTCTTCTTTACAGCACTTTTCGCAATGGCATTTGATAGTCAATTTATTATAATGCAAAGGTATAATAGACCAAGAATAGTTAAACTAATGGAAAAAGAGCAAGGAATGGATAAAAAAATTAGAGAAAACGCAAAAAAATAAAAGAACTGTTTTTATTCTATCTACAGTTCTTTTTTCTGGTCGAGGTGGACGCTTGGGTATAGCCTCTATCCTTAGAAACAAGCCATATTCAAAAATACTTGTCAAGCAGTTTGTAAGCAGTTG
>CALYAC010000015.1 GCA_944393405.1 uncultured Clostridia bacterium
TACACTCTGTTTAAATTTCATTTTTTGTGTTATACTATTTTTCATAGGGAATACCTCCGATTAGATAAAGTTTTTGTGGTTAAAAACATTTTATCATATTTTTTGGTATTTCCTATTTATTTTTATTTCTTTTGTGACATATCTATTTTAAACCTATAAACAAATAAAAATATAAAAGAAAACCCAGACTCCTATAAAATAAATTATAGAAATCTGGCATTTTTCTTATTTTTGTCTGTACATTACTCGAAGTCTTTCGATTCTCTGTATAGCTTCTTCGCACTTTTCTCCAGAAACAATTGACTTAACTGCATCTATGCACATTATTCTTATTTGTCTGGTTCCCTTTGAATTCGGTTTTTCCATTTTTAACCTAAATTTTCCCGGGAATGCGATTTTTCCATATACAGGAAACATGTATTTCATTTTATCCTCTAAATTAAAAAATGTTACAGACACTACTGAATCTGAAATGGGAGTAATTAATAAATAATCATTACAGATATATCCCTCCATTTCAGGATTACCTATTACAATAGCACCTTCTCCATAGTACCATTGCTCTTTATCGTCATACAATCGTAAGACTAGTTCATAACATCTTTCTGCTACCATAGGCTGTCCTCCCTTGCCAATTGGCGTTGTCTTATTTATATTAAAGAGTTACTTTACATAAGTGATTGTATCACATTCTTTAATTTTTTACAATTAAAAGAAACTAAAATATTATTATTTTACCATATTTTTTTAGCCATTTATTAATATCATCATAATTAGTTTTATATTTTCTAACAAGATTATAAAACTCTTTACTATGATTAGGATATATAATATGGCATAATTCATGAACTATTATTCCGTCAATAACTTCTTCTGGTAGCATTATTAATCTTGATGAAAAATGTAATATTTTTTTACTTGGAATACAACTTCCGAATTTACTAGTTGCATCATTTACTTTAAACATTTTATATGAAATATTAGTTATCTTGCTCCAATAAGGAATTCTTGTTTCTAATAAAACTTCTGTATTATTTTTTAGTAATTTTTTTATTGCTCTATCAATATTTTCTTTTCTTAACTCTTCACTTAAATTTTTTGGATATTCTATATATATTATTTTTTTATCTTCATCTAACTTTATTTTAATTCTATTTGAATCAATTTCTTTTGAATTAATAGTATATTGTTCTCCTTTAATTACAAAGCTTTCTCCTGTTTTCCAATATTTAACTGTTGTGCCTTGCTCTTTTAATTTCTTGTATTTATTATATAAATCTAATTCATTTTCTTTTATAAATTCTAAAGCTCTTTTTTTACTAATATACTTTGGTTTACTTATATACAAAACATTTGCTTTAAAATACATCTTTAAATACTTAGATGTTTTATAGTTTCTTATTACTATTGGTATTTCTTCATCTTTAATTTTGATATATTCTGTCATTTTATCTCCATTTAATTATCTTTATTTATTCATTAATCATATATTTATTTTTTTAATTTAGCAATAAAGAATCCTTCAGTTTCTTTAGAAGGTAAAATTCTAATAGCTTTTTTTAATTCTAGATTTTCTGATACTATTTCTATACTATTTTTAATTTTTAAATCAATATCTAAAACTTTAAGATTTAATTCATTCATAGCCCATTCTATAATATTTTCATTTTCTTCTTTATTTAAAGTACAAGTTGAATACACAATTACACCATTTTGTTTTACTGCTTGCCAAGCACTTTTTAGAAGTTTTCTTTGTAATTTAGAAAGTTCCTTCACTGTCTTTTCTGACCATGATCTATATGTTTTAGGATCATTTGCTAAAAATCTTCCCTCTCCACTACAAGGTGCATCTAATAATACTTTATCAAAATATTCCTCATACTTCTTACCAATTACTTCGCCTCTGCCATTATTTACTTCTATTATTTTAGCTCCTTGCTTTTCTATATTAAATTTTAATCTCTCACATCTTAATGTATCTAATTCATTAGCAAGAATATAACCATTATTATTCATCATTGCCGCCATCTGAGTAGTTTTACTTCCAGGTGCAGCTGTTAAGTCCAATACCTTTTCTCCTGGATTTGGACTAAGTATAATAGGAGGCACCATACTAGATAAGCTTTGAAGATAGATTTTACCATTTTCATATATTTCTAATTTTTGTATTTGTTTTTCATTAACATTTTTTATAATTAATGCATCATTAAACCAAGGTACTCTATCAAATTTTATAGCATTTTGTTTTAAAATATTCATTACTTCATAAATATCACTTTTTATAGTATTTACTCTTAGAGTAGTATTTCTTGCTCCAGACATTCCTGAAATAATTTTATCTACTGTAAGCGGTGAGTAATTATCATATAACTCTTCTACAAATTTACTTGGTAATTTTTTCTTTACTTCTAATACACTTAGCAATTTTATCTCCTTTAATATTTCCTAATAATTCTTATTTTATATACTATACATATGAATGCTCTACTTTTATTACCGCAAAATATTTTTCATTTTCTTCCTTGATTTTCTTCTGAATTTCAGAAACTAATTCCTCTTTATCAATATTATCATCAGGTGGTACTACTAAATCAAATATTAAATTAACTCTTTCTCCTCCATCAGTCATTCTAAAATCATGTATTGAATAATTTTCATTAATCTTCTTAACTATATTGGTAGTTACTTCTCTCATTAAATTAATTTCTGCATTATCAACAACTATTGGATCCATATGTATTGTAGTAATACATCCAAACTCATTAAAAATATCTTGTTCCATTTGATCTATAACATCATGTGCTCTACAGATATCTGCATCTGCTGGTACTTCTGCATGAAATGATATTATTTTTCTACCAGGTCCATAATCATGAACCATTATGTCATGTATTCCTTCTATTCCTTCATATTTATTAGCAAATTTTTCTATAGCTTCTACAAATTCTGGATCTGGTTTTTGTCCTAATAATAAATCTATAGTTTCTTTTATTGCTTTTATACCAGTAATTAATATGAATAATGAAACTAATAAACTTACATATCCATCAATAGTAATTCCTAAAAATTTAGCAACTATAGCTGATACCAAAACAGCTGTGGTAGATATAGAATCTGATATACTATCATAAGCAGTTCCTTTAATTGCTGCAGAATCTATTTTTTTAGCAATTTTTCTATAAAATATAAACAACCACAATTTAGCAACAATAGCAACAACTAATAATATTATTGTAACATTACTTATTGAAGGAATTTCAGGATTAATTATCTTATCTATTGAACTTTGAAGTAATTCAAATCCAACTAGTATAATTAATATATCAACAAAGAATGCTGTAACATATTCCATTCTTCCATGTCCCCAAGGGTGATCTTTATCCACTTTCTTTTGTGACATTTTAAATCCTATCATAGTTATTATTGATGAACCTGCATCAGATACATTGTTTAAAGCATCTGAAATAATTGACATCGAATTTGCAATTATTCCAATAATTAATTTAAAGATAGAAAGTAATACATTTACAATAATTCCTGTAATACTTGAAAGCATCGCATACTTTCCTCTTACTTCTTGATTTTCAACATTATCTTTATCCTTTATAAACATTTTAATTAATAAATTAGTCATATTAAAATCTCCTTTGTTTTATTTTACACAACATATTATATTATATCATATTTATATATTATAGAGAAGCAATTTTTTTAATTTATTTTTATAATTTCGTCTTATCGAATTATGTTAACTGTTGTGTTATAATTTACTTGTAATGTTCAAGTAACATTACATTGAAAATTGAATAAGGAATTGAAATTCGGAAAATTTTGATGTTAGCTCTCTACAAATTTAAAAATTAAATTTTTTTAAAATTGAAGGAAGGATTTAGTTTATGGAAAATAAATTAAATTTAAAATTAAAAAGATTGCCTATTATAAGAGGCTTAATATATAAAAACATCAAAATATTGGAGGACAGAACAATCGCAAAGATTGATAGGGAAATTTCTAGAGAACTAATAACTGAGGAAGTTGATTGTTTAATCAAAGACTTTCTTTACATTAAAATATTTGGCACCACGAAACAAGTTTTATGTTTTCAAACTAATATGAGAGAAATTAGAGATATGCTTTTCTCATATCTAGTAAAAATACAAAATGACAAAGACATCAATCAGGTATACAATCGTATCCTGTCTATCATATAAAAAATTATACCTCTAACTCCGAGTTTCAAAGCTCGATAAGTTAGAGGTATTTCAACAACTTAGAGAGCACATCAGAATTCTTTTTGAATTTTGATGCCCCTTATTCATATATTATCAAATATATGAAATTATGTCAAATAAGTTAATTGTCTTATAAAAATTACTTAGTTAATCTTTATTTTTATTCTTTCTTTATCTATTGTTTATTTGTATATATATTTATTTTTTATATTATTTTTATTAATTTATTTTTTCCAAACTTAACTATATTTTCTTTATTTTTCAATTCAACAATTTGGTTGATATCAGTAATAACTTCATTATTTAATCTTACTCCGTTACCTTTTATCATCCTTTTAGCTTCACTTTTTGAAGATGCAAAATTTATTTTTATAAGTAAATCACATATGGAAATTTCTTCTGTTTCTCTACTTAAGTTTATTTCATCAATATTATCAGGCACTTCTCCTTTAGCAACACTATTATATCTTTCTTCAGCATCTTTTATAAATTCTTTTCCATGGTACATAGTTATTATTTCTCTTGCAAATACTCTATGTGCTTCTACTATATCTTCTTTTATTCTTCTTTCTGCCTCTAGTACTGGTATATCAGTAGTCAATCTAAAATATTCTAATAAACAATCATCTGGTATTCTCATAGCCTTCTCAAACATTACTTCTGCAGGCTCGTCTATTCCTATATAATTATCTAATGATTTACTCATTTTTTCTTTGCCATCTAAGCCTACTAAAAGAGGAAATGTAATAACAACTTGTCTTTCCTGACCATAATCTTTTTGTAACTCTCTTCCTACTAATAAATTAAAAGTTTGATCAGTACCTCCTATTTCAATATCTGCATTTAAAGCAACAGAATCATATCCTTGCATTAAAGGATATAATAATTCATGCATGCTTAATGGTAAATTATTTTCATATCTATTTTTAAAATCATCTCTTTCAAGAATTCTAGCAACTGTATATTTACTAGTTAAATTAATAATATCTTTAAAGTCCATTTTAGATAACCATTCTGAATTATATGCTATTCTTGTTTTGTCTTTATCTAAAATTTTTGTAACTTGCTTTAAATATGTTTCTCCAGACTGTCTTGTTTGTTCAAAAGTAAGTGGTGGTCTAGTTTTATTCTTTCCTGATGGATCACCTATCATCCCTGTAAAATCACCAATTACGAATACAACTTCATGCCCCATATCTTGAAAATGTTTTAAAGCTCTTAAAACTACTGTATGTCCTAAATGTAAATCTGGTCTTGAAGGATCTGCTCCAAGTTTAATAGTTAGTTTTCTACCACTTTTTAATTTTTCTTCTAATTCTTCCTCTGAAAAAATCTGTACTGCTTTTTGTTTAATTAATTCTATATTATTCATATTATATACTCTCCAATCTATTTTTATTTTTGACTATATTATATAAATTTTCATAAAAGAACCCTTGGATTATTGTTTTCATTCTAAACCACTGGGTCATAGCATCACCTCCTTAAAAGCAAAAAAATCAATTCGTCCATTACTAAAGGACGAATTGACTCGTGGTACCACCTTTATTCATAATATATTAAACCAATTTTTTTGTCTTATTATTTAATATATTACCTCGTTTTAAGCTTATTCGTAGCTACACGTTAGTTATTATAAGAAATGTAATTCACAGATTTATATTCTAATAGTTTTCACCAACCACTATCTCTCTTGTATTTGTAACTATAAATTGCTACTTGGTTTCTTTTTAAAACACAACTAAATTCATTTTATATTTATTTATTATTTTTTATCATTTTTTTATATTATTTTAAAAAATATATGTTATATATTTTTATTTCTTATATAGTTTCCTGTAAACTCTTCTCTTAAAATGTCCATGCTGATTCTATCATAGTACTTACCATTTGTAAAGTTAGATCTTCTTCTCCTTCCATACTCTTTAAATCCACACTTTTTATAACATGCTATTGCTCTTTTATTAAATTCTAGAACATCTAAATTAATATTATTTAAGTTTAAATAATTAAAACCATAATCTAATATTAAATTGATTGCTTCTGTACCATATCCTTTATTCCTTGCTTCTTGGTCACCTATAAAGATTCCAAGTGTAGATGTTCCATGTATATGATTAATTCTATGTAGTCCTACTGTGCCAATAAAATTATCTGTATTATTTTCTATTATAAAAAATGTATATCTATCATTAATATTATCCTCAAGATATTTCTTTTCATCTTCATATGTAGTAATATTTCCACTTTTTCCAAGATAATCTGTTGTATCAAAATCATTAAACCAGGTAGTACATTTTTCTATAACTTCTTCATTATTTACCTTAGGAGATAAATATATCTTATCTCCTATTAATTTTTTATGTATTTCATTTTTTCATCCCCTTTTTAAGATTTCTAAATACTTTTTAGAAAACTTCTCTAACTCTTCTATATTTTCTTTTAATTTATATTTTTCAATTAATTCATTTGCCACTCTATATGCCATATCATAATCTTTTTGATTAATTTCACGATTTTCATATGCTAATTGTAATTCATCTTCATCTAATAAATGTATTCTTCCATCTGGAACTATTACTACATCTAAGTATAAATCATCTTCATAAGGAACACCGTCTTCAATTCCAACTTGTCTTGCTATATCATAATAGAACTCAGAAATTCTCTCTTTTTCATCATAAATTACAGTTAAACAATAATTCTTTCCATCAGGATATATTTCAAGCCATTTATAGTTATTTGCTAAAATACATCTTTTTTCATCATCTACATACCAAGGAAAATTAACTTTTTTAATATTTAATAAAGAAATATTTCCATTAAATTCTTCATTATCTATTCTTAAATTAGTATAATCTCTTTCTAATATATGATTATCTTTATTTCTTGCATCAGCATATCTTTTCTTTAAAGTAATCCAATATCTTTGTATAATATTTCCATCTTTTACAACTTCATTTTCTAAAATCCCACCATTTTTCATAATAGTTCTTGCTGAAGCAGGATTTTCTTTATCACATGTTATTAGCACATTACCTATTCCTATTTTTTTAGCCTCTTTTAAAGCTAATCCAATCATTTCTGTACTATACCCTTTATTTCTTTCAGAAGGTCGTATTGCATCACCAATATGTCCTCCAAAATTATATAAATGCTCATTTAATTTATATTGTAATTGAACAACACCTACTACCTTATCATCATCTAATCTTACAGCTATATATTGAGTAGCTTGAACTCTTCCTTTTGATTCAGCTTTTTCTTTAGATAAATCTTCATCTATTTTTTGTAACCATTCTTCATAAGTTGGTAATCTATCTAATCCTCCGCTTCCTGGAATTACTTTCTCTCCATTATTTCTAAACTCTTGAACAAATTCTTCCATTTTTTCTTTATATTCTTTAGATGGTATTACTAATTTTATTCTATTATTTTCATTCTCTTCCATTTTTCTCATCCCCTTATTTTTACTTTTTATTTTATATCTTTATATTCTATTTTATATTTTTTTCACTATTTCTAGAATATGAGTACTATATCCTATCAAATCTTTTCTTTCACATGTTTTCATATGATAATCCATATATATTTCAAATTCTTCATCATCTAATCTATTGATATAATCCTGCATATTTGGTGATATTCCATCAGTTCCAACAGTTACTAGTTTTTTTACACCATATTCTTCCATTAGTTTACTAAAATCATCTACTTTATATGTTGCAAATATTTCCTCTGCAATTTTCTTAACATTCCAATTCTCATCACATAATTCTCTTAATTCTTTTATATGACCTTTTCTTAAACCATATGATAACATAATCGAATCATCAGTAATATATGCAAAAAATATTTTTCCATTTTTCTTCGTCACTCTAACTGCTTCACTTATCGCTTTTTTTATATCTATTTCATCATATAAATGATATAAAGGTCCTAATACTAATGTAATATCAAAAGTGTTATCTTCATACATGCTTAAATTAATACAATTTCCTTTAATAGCATTTATATCCATTTTGTCCGTAATTTTACTTTTCAATATTTCTAAATTTTTATTAATTAATTCTACTGCATCAACTTTATATCCCTTTTCAGCATAATTAATTGAATATCTTCCTGTTCCTGCACCTATTTCTATTATTCTATCTCCTTTTTTTAAATACTTCTCTATATATGCTGTTGTTGTAATATATTCAACCATATGAGATTTATCTCTAATTAATCTTGAATCTTCATCATAATTATTATAATAATTATCTAATATTTCTTCCACCTTATCCATCTTTAATCACCTTTCTTCTCATTTTATAATGTGTATCAGTTTCTTCAAAAGTTTCAAATCCCACTTTTTGATATAAAAATCTTGCAGGATTCTCTTTAAAAACTTGTAATTCAGTATCAATATTTCTTATTTTATCTTTAACTAATTGAATTAGCAATATGTTTTTTCCTATTCCATGATTTTGATATAATTTATCTATGTAAAATAAATGTATTTCATCTATTTCACTATTTTGACTATTTTTTGCTATATAATTAGTAAAAATACCTATTATTTCATCTCTATATTTTATAACTTTTATATCATTTCTATGTTCTTGTATAAATTTATTAAAAAATTCAATTTGAATATTGTCATCCCATGGTCCATAAATTTTCTCTACATACCACTTAAAACACTCTTTTTTCATTAGATATAACTTATCAAAGTATTCATCTTTATATTGTATAAATGTATATGGTATCATTTTCATTGGAGTAAATCTTATTCCATCAATTTCATCTTCTTTTCCGGTATCTTTAAATCCTAATCTATGATAAAATTCCTTTGCATACGGTGATGCATTTACTGTAATATATTCTAAATTTTTATTATTTTCTACACAATATTCTTTTGCTTTATTTATTAGCCTAGTAGCCACACCCTTTCTTTGATATATTTTATCTACGAATAGTAATGTAATATGTTTAAATTCAAAAAATGCAACCATACCTATTATTTTTTTATTATACTTAGCTATTAAAATAATCATATTTTCATTTAGATTTTTTAATATATTTTCATAATTAACAAATTTAAAGAAACTATCTACTCCTTCTTTCTTATAATCGGGGGCTTCGAACTCCATAAATACCTTTTTTACTAATTCTAAAGTTTCTTTTAAATCTTTTAAGTTTAATTCTTCTATTGTATATTTCATTGTTTTCACCTCAAGTTAATTTTATTATATATTATATATTTTTTTATTATTTTAAAAATAGAAATTAAAAAAGCCTTGTAAAGAAATCCTTTAAGACTCCTTTTACAAGACTTTTATAAAATCTCATCACAAAGTGTAAGTAACTTTCTATTCTGTTACTCTTTGCCGCTCAGATTTTTATCCTTAGGCAAACTCTTAAATTATGTAAATTATTTTAACATATTAGTCTATTTTTGTCAACCAAATAATATAAAAATACTATTTTAATCCAAATTTTTTTATATTAGAAGTTGTTGAAAATTCTCCATTTTTTACTTTTGCTAGAAATACTATTCCATCTAAATGATCACATTCATGCTGAATATCTCTTGCTGTAAACCCTTTTACTTGTTTCGTTATTTGTTCTCCGTTTTCATTATAGTAAGTAACCTCTATATTAGTATATCTTTCAACTTTTCCTCTTATTGTTGGTACACTTAAACAACCTTCATATTCTGAATCCGTTTCATCAGATATTTTCTTCCATTCAGGATTTATCATTACAGTAGTTGGAATATCTTCACAATTCTTATATGAGCATTTTTCTTTATCTACTTGAATTACAATAATTCTTTTATTCACACCTATTTGTGGTGCAGCTATTCCAAAACCACCCGATTCGTTTAGAGTCTTTTTCATATCTTCTATTAATTCAAATATTTCACTATCTATATTATTAATATCCACATCTTCAGATATATTAAAAAGTACAGGATCTCCAATCTCTCTTATCTTTATACTTTTGCCATTATATGATTTCTCTTTCCTTTCAATTTTAACCATAATGATTATTCCTTTCATAAATTTTAAAATATTTTTTATTTCTTATTATTCAATTATTCATAAACCATTTTATATCCTCTATTGATTTATCTTTATTAAATCTTCCATTTCCGATTGGATAATATACAAAATAAAAATTATATTCCGTATCATTTATTTTCTTTTTCTTTCCCATACATTTCTTACTAACTTTAATGATAAAGTAGATAACGCAAAACCAATAACTGGTACTAAAGAGCTAAGCCAAACATTTGTAACTTTATTTATCATAAAAGAATAAATTACAACTACAATATATGTTAATATACAAATACAAATTTTTCTTAAAATGCTTGTTTCCCACGCTTTATCTAATTCTACTCTTTTATTTCTTTCCTTAATTTTTTCTATTTCTTTTTTTAAATCTTTTTCTTCCATATCAATACTCCTTTAAATTAAATCTCCGCATTTTTTCTTTCTAATATTTTTATATATTTCTTTTTGTTTTTTTGTTATAACTTTATCTTCAATTTTATCTCCTGAGCATATCTTTACTGTGATTTTTCCCTTTTCTATTATAGGATGTCGTAATATTCTATAATTTATGCTTTTATTATCATTAATGTCTTTATTATTGTCTTCTTCACAATTTTCTAATTTTGATAAAACAATATATGAAAACTTTTCATCTTCAAATGGTGCATCTCCATCTTTTAAAAATTTATGTAATTTATTTCTTTCAACTCTTACAATACTATGACACCAATCATTTTCCGGTAATTTGCATTTTATATCTTTTACACATGGTCCAATTATTTTTATTTTATTATCAACAGCATAATTTTGAATCTCTTTAATATTAAAAAATCCTTCAGGAGTTCCTGGCTCTATAATTATCAAATATTTATTAGAACATTTTAATAATCTTTTTACTAAATTTAGCCTATTTCCCTTTTTTATTTCATTTAACATATATGATGAAATTACTAAATCTGCTTTTTTATTTATTTCTATTTTTTCTATATCAACATTTAACCAATCAATATCAATATTTGGATATGTTAATTTAATATATTCTTCTCCCAAAATTTGCATATTACTTTCTCGTTCTATACAAATTCCATATTTTATATTTAATAATTCATTAATTGCTAATGTTGCAGCACCAGTTCCAGCTCCAAAATCTATAAAAGATGTAATATCATTTTTATCTATTAAAGATTTTTCTATTACTGATTTAACAGCACAATATGTAGATGGCATTCTTATAATTGAGTAAACCAAGGCATCTAATTTATTATCTATTAAGGACTGCCCTTTTCTTTCATCATTCATATATCTATCACTTAAATTTTTAGCTTTTTCTCTTAATTCATTTAAGCTTATATTTTTTACTTTTTCTTCTATAATTTGTTCTATTTCATCTGGTAATCTCACAGCTACTTTTCTCCTATATTTTTATTTAAGAACTTCATTTTTATATATTTCTGCTTGTTCTAACATATGTCCAATATTGCCTTCTCCCGCAAATTTTTCTTTGTCAAAAAAGTTTTCATTTTCTTTACTCATCCAATATAGTTTATTTACCTCTTCAATCAATTCAACATTTTTATTTAATTTACCTGCATATACCTCTAATTCCATATCAGACATTTTGTATTCGAAATTCATAATATTTGTAAGAGTAATATCATTTTTTGTTATTCCTGTCTCTTCTTGTAATTCTCTATATGCTGCATTTAGTTCATCTTCTCCTTGTTCTACCTTACCTCCAACTAAATTATATTTACCCTTATAAGGATTCTTTTCTCTTTTACACATTAAAATCTTATCTTCATCTTTGTTATATACTAATATTACATTTAATTTTTTCATATAACTCCTCCTAAAGATTAATTATTTCTAAATCATCTGGTACATATATATTTCCTGTGAAATACTCTTTTGCTTCTTTTGTATATAACTCTTTTCTTTTTTCTATATTATTATCTTTTGTATGCCATACAACCAGGTTTTTAATATTTAGCATTTCCATTTTTTCTGTAACATCTTTTAATGTAGAATGATTCTTTTCTCTTGCCTTAAATATTTTTTCTTCAGACTCCATACAAAATACTTCATGTAAAACCCAGTCTGTATTTCTTATTTTATCAAATAATTTTTCACTACATGGTACATCCCCCATAAATGTAAGTATTTTATTATTATTTAACTTAGTTTGAAATCCAAATTGATTACATTCATATGAATACATATCTAATACTTCTATATTATAGTCTATTATTTTTAATATTTCATGATTTTCTAGATTATGAAATATTACTTTTTTTTCAAACTCTCTTATTAACTCTGGATATGAAGTTTTTACAAAAAAATCCTTTACTAATTCAGTTATTTCTTTATCACAATATATATTAAAATTACCTTCATATACTCCTGCTCCCATCATAGATGTTATTACTCGTAAAACATAAAATATTCCTAACAAATGATCAATATGTTTATGTGATATGAAGCAATCATGAATATTTTTAATATCAACTCCTATATCTTTAATTTGCTTAATAACCCCACTTCCACCACCTGTATCAACTAATAAATATTTGTCATTATTTTGTAATATGAAACAAGTGTTATAGCAATTAATTGAAGTTCCTGCTCCTGTACCTAAAACTAATAATCTTTCCATATATATTTATATTAATGTATGATATTTAATAAATTAAATATATCATACTCTCCTTTCTTAATTTATTTAAAGAACTCACTTTTTCCATTTAATTCTTTCGTTCTCTTTTTATTTGCTTCATCTAATTTAATGCTATATTCTCTTTTTTGATCTAATAAACTATTAATTGTATCATAACTTAAATTTAATCCTAAACATTCTAAACTTTCTTCAGGACCTTTTTCTTTCATTGTTTCACAAAATTGCTTTAACCTTTTTATTACACCTTTCTTATCTTCTTCATACATTTTATCAAAATATGGAGTAGTTACTAAATCTGCAACTATATATCTAGAAATATAATCAATTGGTCTTCTTTCAATTAATACTCTTTTACATGCCCATTCTATATCTGTATCATATAAATCAGGAAATTGTTCTCTTATTATATTAATATCTAGTTTTCCTGTTTGTGTATATAGTAATACTAATTCCATTCTAGCAAGCATAGTCATTACATCAACCCTTATATCTCTGGCCCTCTGAATTCTTCTATTAAGTACTGTATCTTTTGTTATTTTTCCAGTATCTAATAAGTATCGATCCATTAGATTTTCAATACTATATGAAGGTATTTCACCGAAGCAAATCATTTCTATGATGTAAATTTTCTAAATTCAAATCAAAAGAATGAGAAATTTCATGTGCTGTATTATAAACATCATTAATACTTCCTTCTTTAGGAACAAATATCCTAGCTTTTCCTCTCTTCACTCTATGTTCTTTTTCAATACCTTTTTCTTTATACCTAATAAAGTCTTGTTCAATTTGCATTAATGGAGATTTTTTTAGTCTTTCACTTTGTGGCACTGGCTTTTCATTTTTTTCAGCTTCTTCAGCTTCTTCTTTATCATAGATATTCATTTTAATTTCATTTTGACCCATTATTATACTTTTAGCTTGCTTATACATTTCTGGATCTAAAGACTGATAAAACTCCAATACTGTTTTTAATATTTCTTGATTGGATAATTTTAGATATATTGGTGGTATAAATCTTCCGCTTATACGAGGTACCTTTTTTAAGTATTGAGAAACAATATAATATATATACGATCTTTCCTTAAATCTTCCTATACCTCTAGCGTCTTTTTCCACACAATTGTTAAGTCTTTCCATGTCTAGTTTCAACATATTTATTACTCCTATTTTTTTAATTT
The DNA here is from genome assembly GCA_944393405.1 of uncultured Clostridia bacterium. The sequence goes on from CALYAC010000015.1 coordinate 14,129, forward strand.
ATAAATTTATATTTTTGATTTCTTTATTTTGAATCTTTTATTTTTATATTTTAATTTATGAATTTTTTTATTTGTTTTAAGTTCTTAAATAATTTTATATAATTATAACATTTATTAAAATAATATGATATACTTTTTTGTAGAAAGAGGGGATTTTATGCTTAAAAAATGGATTTTTACAATTACAATTATTATTATTTTGCTATTAATATTAATATTTGTAGCATATTCAAATCAAAATTCTAATATACAAATTAGTTTGAATAGCAAAAACTATAGTTTTTCTGACTCAGAAGAATTATATTTTTCAGAAGATGTTACTCTAAACTGGGATAATAATTATTATAAAGTTTATAGCAATAATGAGGAAATTGATAATAATACTATTTTTAATCAAACAGGTACATATAATATTAACTTTGAATTTCATGGAAAAGAAATCAAAAATCTAAAATTAGTTATAGATAAAGAAACAACAACTAAAATTTTAGATTATGATGGAAATGAAATACATAATTATGCAAGTAATAAATTACCTTTTATGATAGAAGATGATAATGAAATATTAGTAAATAATGAATCATATGATAAGACTAGAGGAATTTACAGTGTTGGTAATTATAAAATAACAAATAGCCAAGGAAAAAACATAAATGTTAATATTAATAATATAGATAAAAACAAAGAATATGATTTTTATATAACATCTGCTACACTTTCTACACTATACTCTGCTTTAAATTTAGCTGAGGATTCAAGCCATTCATATGTATGGTTTGGTAGAGCAGATACTATGGATATAGTTTATTTAAGAGAACATAATATAACTGTGTCTGATTATGTTGGAAATAATTTAGCCTTAATAGAAGATGTAGTGCCTGAAGCAGTAAATCTTATTAAAGAAATCCTACATGAAGATCCAGATGCATATTTTAATTTATATGTTGATGATAATAGACATTATCTAGAATATATGTTATTTGCCGAACAAGGTTTAGATGAACATCGATATAGTGTAAACTATTTCTCAGATGGCACATTAAGTTATGTTCAAAGCTATTCATATAATGAATATGACCCAGAAACTAATACTATTACAAGTAATTTAGATAAGTTTAAGCAAGTTCAAGAAGAACAAAATTCTATCTTAGATAATGGAAGAGCTAATAAATATAAAGATGATAATTATGAATATATTTTAACTAATCAAACAAATGAATTAGAATATCAAATTGATTATATATTAGTATCTACTTTAAGAAATAATGTAACATATTATTTACAATACCCAGAATTTTTAAAAATTGGTGATGAAATAAAAGAGTATCTTGAAAATGCAAATATAGAGGAATTAACACCAACTGAAATGTTTGCTAACTTAAGCGATAATGAAAAAAGAACATTCTTTAATTATATTGGTTTGGATAAATCAGATTTAGATAAGCAATATTTTAACAGCGACAATGATAAAAAATATCTAGTTATAACTGGTACCACACCAATAGATAATAATCTTGGAAAAGAAAATTTTGAAGATTTAATAGATATAGTTGTAGAAGAATATGGAGATGATTATAATATTTTATATAAACCTCATCCTTCTGCAGTACCTGATGAAGAATATCTAGAATATTTTTCTAGTAAAAACATAAAAGTTTTACCAGAAAAATTACCAATGGAAGCAATATTATTTATATATCCAGAAATAAAACTAGGAGGATTTGCAAGCTCACTATACATGTCTGTTCCAAATAATCAAAGTACACTTTTCTTTTTTGGTAATAACAAAGATGATTTATTCTCACCATTAGACATATTATATGATGATTTATTTCCAAACTCAAAATTTATAAATTAATTATAAAAAACATCTCAGATATAATATTACTATTATTTGAGATGTTTTTTTATATCTTTATACTTATTACTAAATCAATCTTTTATTTCATCTATTATTTCTATCATTTCATCATAATCTGGAACCTGATCTTTATAATCCTTATAGTATTCCTCAAACTCATTTAACTTATCTAAGCAACTTTCACCTTGATTATTTTTTATACTTAAATCTGCACCATTTTCTAATAATAATTCTACTGTTTCTGCAGCCATATTATTATAAAAATATTGTACTGCATGTAACGGAGTATCACCATAAGTTCTTTCTTTATAATTAACATCAGCTCCATATTCTATTAAAAGTTCTGCTGCACCGTAATATCCATTACCTGTCGCATATGTTAAAGGTGTGTTATCTATATTAGGTAATTCTGAATATATCTGAACATTTGGGTTTGCACCATTTTCTAATAATAATTCTAATAATTCCCAATTATCTGTTTCTATATTTTCTTGAGTATTATATTCTATAGCATAATATAAAGACATCGTGCTATCATTTGGATTCCATCCATTTTCTATGTATTCTTTTACTTTATCATAATCATAATCTTTTATAGCTATAAGTTCTTGTTGTTCTCCTGTATCTTTTGGTGTAAAGAAAGTACTATACATAAATAGTATTATAGCTAAATCTAATATTGTAAATATAATTGCTAATATTAAAAAAGTAACAAATGTTTTCTTATATTTTTTCTTTTTTGCTCTAATAATTCCGAAAACTATTGCAAGTATTATAAATGTAACTACTATCACATTAAATACTACAAATATTATAAATAATATTCCTAACACTCCCATTAATATGAGTACTGATATTCCAGCCATATGCATCCTCCTTTATTTATATGAATAATAATTTTTTATTATTTACCACTATCAAATTAATCTTTTGTATTTGAAATATTTAATATTTTATCTATAATTTGAGGAATATCTTCATATACAAGAAGGCATAAATCTTTTTGTTTATTTTGTATCATTTTCTTTAGTTCTTCTATTTTTATATATTTAATTTGGTCCACTTCTTCTTTCTGCATATGAAATTCTTCTATTTTTTTATTTGTCTTTACTAAATATACATATGAAAAGACATAATGATATCCTTCCTTAAGAACATCTTTTGTTTTCGTTACTTTTAGTGGAATTAATTCTTTTTTTGTAATATTTAAATCTATTTCCTCTTTGAATTCTCTTATCATTGCATCTTCTGGTAATTCACCGGCAGAAACATGCCCTGTGCACACTTCCCATTCAAGTGGCTTACCTTTTTTATTAATAGATCTTCGTTGAATTAAAACTTCTCCATTACTATTTATAACAAAACCCATTACTTCTCTATACCATTTTCCTAATTTATGAATATCGTCTTTTGGAAATGATTTATGAGTTAAATTATTGTTTTCGTCTACTTCATCTACATATTCCATATATCTTCCATCCTTATAAATATTATAATTTTAAAAAGTTATCAAATATTTAATTTTTTAATTATTATTTAAAATTCCATATGCCATTGCAATATCAGTAGGTACAACATACTTAGCACCTATCTCTTCTGCAACTACTAAAACAAAAGCACACATTGCTCTTGTAGCATACCACCAATCTGGATCACTTACTTTATTTCTTATTCCATCTAAAGATATTGATTTATAATATCTTTTAGTTTCTTCTTCTCTTGTTTTAATATCCATCATAATTGGCGCTGCTTTATCTTTATATAAAGTATTATCTTCATATTTTATTCCAGAAAATCTAGCAAACTTTTCATGCCCGCCACCTGCAAGAATTAATATATCCGCTTTTTCTTTTGGTAAATTTATTCTTTCTTTAATATATGATTTTACAGTTTCTAAATCTGTTGTAGCTAAATTCTCTGCTAAATCAGGAAATTTTTGCATTACATCTATAACACCTATATGAGTATTAGCATTTTCAATAATTTTATTGTCATATATAGTTATTTCTGTAGAGCCTCCTCCACCTAAAAAAACACAAACTTTATCATTTACAAACCTAGTACTACCTTCTACAGTTAATTCATTTTCCTTTTCCTGCGAAATAATATTAAAATCATAACCTGTCTCACTTTTAAATTTGGTTAAAAAATTATTTCTTTCATCATTATTCAAGGTTCTAAAAATACTTGTTCCACAGACATATATATCTTTTGAAATATCTTTTAATTTATTTACTTCTGATATAAGTTCTTTAACATCATTCTCTCTTAAATTTCTATCTTCATTATAATGCCTTTTAAATTGAATAGTTAACTGTTCTAATCTCTTTAATTTGCTTCCATTAAATTCATCTACTTTTGTGCATGTTGATCCAACTTCTACAATTACTTTATTCATACTATTTCTCCTAATTCTATATTTTATTATTTATATTTTTTATATCAATTTATTTCTATATTATTATCATCCTATTTAATAACTTTATAATGTATTTGAACGATATCTTCTTTTTCTTTTACAATTTTTTCTAATTGTAATTTATTTTCAAAGAAACTATTTTCATTAAATAATGGTATGCCTTGATTTAAAACAACTGGATTATAATTTAATATAATTTTATCTACTATATTTTCTTTCATAAAAGCTGTATTAACACTTGCTCCTCCTGAAATAAATAGTTTATCATATTCTAAATTATCACATAATCTTAAACATTCTTCTATTGAACTACAATAATTTAAATTAAGGATTTTATTTTCACACTCTTTTTTTAATGATTTTTCTTGATCATTGTTTTGATGTCCTAAAACTATAATATTAATATCTTTTAAATCATTTATGTATTCGTCTCCCCAAGATAAAATATTATCCCAAGTTTTTCTTCCCCATATAAGCACATCATATTCTTTTAGAAATTCTAGCATTATTTCCCATCCTCTTTCAGATAGAAAATCTTCGTTACCATATTCTCCAGCAATGATTCCATTAATAGAACATGCCATTTCTATTGTTATCATTCTTTTATTTTTCATATAAATCTTACTCCTTAATACTTATTTATTGCTCTGATTTATTTTATTTAAATTACTTATTTATCTTCATTTTTACAACCATAGCATGTTCAAGAAGTTCATCTGTTCTTTCAGAAGAAATTCCTAATATTGCAGGTGATGATAAAATATCTTTTACTTCTTTAAAATAATGGAATTCAACTTCAAATCCAATTTTTCCAAAAAAATCTATAATATGCTCTTTATTTTCAAATCTATCATTTATATTATTTCTATCTGATACATTTGATAAATTTTTATTAAAGTCTGGTAGATTCTTATCTTGAGATTGTAAAAAGTTCTTAGGAGTTACATCACAAGTAATCCAAACTCCTCCATATTTAGATAAAATGCTATATACATTTTCAGCAACAATTTTTTTCTCTTCGAAAGTTAAATATCTTAATAGTCCTTCATTAATAACAGCTATCTTATCATTTTTTAAGTATGTTTTACATTTTTCTATGTCATTTTTACTAAGTGCATTTCCAGATAAAATATGTAAATTTTCAGGAATATTAGAAATAGAATTTAACATATTTCTTTTGTTAAAAGCTACATTTTCTAAATCTAACTCTATATAGGTAAATCCTTTACCTGAATATATTAGACCTCTTGATGAATACCCTGCAGCTAACTCAACTACTTGTTTAATATCTGTCTCATCTAATAATCTATTTGTTAACTTGTATCTTGCTTCAATTTCTGGTGCTAGCATCTTATCCAAACTAATGCTTTCGCTATGACTGTTTTTTTCTAACCATCTAAATATTTCTTTTTCATATGGTATATCTGTAAAAGTTCTTGGATATGATGTTACAATTGCTGTTTTACTTATACTTTCATATTCTTTATTATTAATTTCCATAATTTTTCTCTCCAAATTATATTTTTAATATCTTTAATGTTTCTCATATTCTAAATATTCTTTCTATTAATTGCTATTTCACTAACTTCTATTTTTTTAGGTAGTTTTAATATATAAAGCATTAATTCTGCTATATCTCTTGGATTCATCCATTCGTCTGGATTTTCTATTTTAGTACCATTATATTTTTCATGCATTTTTGTATTCATTCCACCAACATTAAATTGAATAACACGACAATTATAATTCTTTAATTCTAATTGTAAATTATAGCTTGTACCTCTTAAAGCCCATTTTGATGTAGTATATGCAACTTGATCTTGATAACCTTGCTTTAATCCTACTGTTGAACCTACATTTAATATATCTGCCTCATTTTCTTTTATTAAATTAATTAATTGAGAGGTTAAAAAAATTGGTGCAAGACTATTTATTCTCATTAAATTATCTAAAACTTCATAAGTTAATTCATCTAATTTTTGTACTCCTGGAACACCCGCACAATTAATTAATGCATCAAACTTATGGTATTTATCCTTAATTAAATCACATGCATTTTTTATAGATTTTTCATCTGATAAATCTGTTTTTATAAAATCACAATCATAATCAGGTTTTGTTCTGCAAAGAGCTATTATATTAATATTATTTTCTTTTGCAACTAATGCAAATTCTTTTCCTAATCCATCACTAGCTCCTGTTAAAATAATATTTTTCATTTTATCCTCCATCTATTACTTTTTATTATTTTATATTTATATAAGTTCTGCTAATTTAATTCCACTTTCATATCCAAGCTTATAGAATTCATCAAGACTCATATTTAAATACTCATATCTATAACATAACTCTAATGTAATTGGCCCTGAATAATTACTTTCTTTTAATTTTCTCATTGTATCCTGCCAATCTAAAGTCCCATCAAATGGTATCAAATGCAAATCATCTGATTTATCATTATCATGTAAATGCACAGCAAATATCCTATTTTTAAATAGTTCAAAATTAAATTCATCATTAAAATGTGCATGATAATGACCTGCATCAAAGCATATTCCTATATTCTCATCTTTTATATTAGATAGAACATATTCTAGATATCCTTTTATTTTAGTATTTTCAAAAGCTATTTTTACATCTAACTTTTTTGCATATTCTGTTATTTGTCTCAACCTTTCGAGTCCCAACTCATTATATTGTGTAGCAACATTTCCAGATACTAAATGCATTATTACCATATCTATTTCATTTTCTTTACAATTTTTAATATCTTTTTTATATCTTTCTACTTCTTTATCTCCTGCTTGTCCTTCTTCCCAAATTGAATTAATATTTTGATATCCTAAATGTGCAAATATAATGTTTAACCCTAATTTCTTACATAATTTCACTTGCTCTTCTTGTGATATTTTCCAGTCTTTATCATACCATTGCACAAAGACATTTTTATATCCATTGTTTTTTATTGAATTAATTGTATCTATTGCACTTACTCTTTTATTTGAATTTTGTATACAAACTGCAAGTTCTCTCAATTTTTGTTCACATCCATTTCATTAAAGTTATCTTTATAAATCATTTGGTTTAGTATCTACATGTGTATTAGGATTAAAAGGAGGATTCATTATTTCTATCATTTTCATTTTTCCTTTAAAGCAATACTCAGTGTTAATTGGTATTTCTACTGTATCCCCTTTTTCTAAATTATATTCTATTCCATTAATATTTGCCTTTCCGCTTCCTTCTAAAATAAAATATATATGAATACTCTCTGATTCCTTTTGATAATATTTATGACCTGTAGACATTTCTATATAATCTACTTCAATTCCTAATTTTCCGTTACTTAAGCTAAATCCTTTAAAACAACCTTCTGTTTCAAAATCATTTTTACCTGGAAATCTCTTTACATACTCCATAGATATTACTCTCCTTTTAAAAAATTTTTTATACTCTAAACTAATTTTTAATTACACAATCTTTATCACTAATTTAATTCACGTTCTCTTAAATTATAATTATAATAATCTTGTCCTGTTCTTACAAATTTAAACCCATAGTCTTCATACATATTATTAAGTTTTATATTATCTGCTTTACATTCTAATCTTAAATATTTTTTATTATCTTTTCTTGCAAATTCTTCACAAAGGCCAAATATATATTTGCCTAAATTTCTATGCCCTACTTTTGTAACAACTTTATAAATATAATATGCATCTTTGTTTTCTTCCCAAAAACTCTGTCTATTAGATAATTCAAACCCTCCAATTAATTCATTCTTTTTCTTTAACATATAATAATTGTTATTATTTATAGCTTGTATAAACTCTTCTTTTGGATGATTTGTTAAATAATTACTCCATTGATCTATTCCATTTTCTTCAAACCAACTACTTCTTTCAGAATATAATTCTATAATTTCATCTAAATTTTCTATACTTGCCACTTGAAGTTCTATATCACTTTCTTTTAATTTTTCTAAAATATTATTACCATATATTTCATTATATAGTATTGTAGTTATCTTAACAATTTCCTTATCATAAATTCTTCTGGAACATTCAAAATGTAGTATTTCATTTCTTAACTTTGGAAATTTTTCTATGATAGAGTCTAATTTCTTTCTGTTTGTTAAGCAGTTTTTCCATCTTCTACTACCAAACCATGCTATTTTATCAGCATCTTGTAAAACTAGCCCCTCTTTTGTTTTTGGAAACATATTATATCCATGATATCTTATTGCTTCTGCACATTTTTGTGTAAATATCTCATCATATCCTAATTCTCGCATAGTATCTATTATCATTTTACTACTTAATTCTTCATGTCCTTCATCTTTCTCTGTTCTTCCTACATCATGCCAATACCCTGCAATAATACATACCTCTGCATCTATGCTATTATTTAAATAATTTACATTATCTAATATCATTTTTATATAATCTATTACATCTATTATATGATTCATGTCATGCTCTGGATCCTCGACTTGTTTCATATAATTTTGTGCAATATATATTAAATTCTTATGTTTTTCTTCAATTAATTTATAATCCATATTTATTTTTCTCCTATGTTAATATGTTTAAAATATTTCATTGTATTTTATTCATTTTCTATTAAAAATATTTTTTGTATATTTTATTAATTATATTATATTTGAATATTTTTCCACATTTATTAAAATTAAATATCAAATAATTTATAATTATTTCTATTTTCTAAATATATAGCTTGATTATCTTTTAATGTTACTATTTTACATTTATTTTTATATTGTTCTAGTATTTTTTCATGCTTAGCAATATACTTTTCTCTACCATAATGTGGTAATATATTAAAATCTATAATATCTAAACCGCTATAATTTTGTAATCTATCTGCTTTATTTGGATCATCAAGCATATCATACATTTCTATTGATGGAGAACATATACAACTTCCTGCACTAGATCCAATATATATTTTATCTTTATTTACAAAATCTTTAATAATATTAATTAATTTCTTTTGTTCTAATTGTTGTTTTAAATAAAATACATTCCCTCCTGCAACAAATAAACTATCAATATTATTTATTAATGAAATATTTTCTTTTGTAGTATTATTTGTAATATCTATAATTTTAATACTATATCCGCATTTTATTTAAATATTTTCTATCTTCTTCTATCCAAATAGGATTATCATATACTTCACTTGCAGTTGGAATAAAACCTACCAAATTTTGTTTTGGCAAAACGTATTTTATAAATTCTAATTTTTTTGATAATAATAATACTTTCATTAATATCCTCTTTTATTATTTATTCTTTTTGTATTTCTTCTTGTTTTTCAATAGTTTCTGAATTACCTTGTTTGTCTATTTCTAATCCTATTCTTGCTTGTTCTTCACGTTGTCTTTGAAAAGACATATCAATATGTTCTGCACAAGATTCTGAATCAAATTCAAACCTCTTTCCGTTTTTATAAAAGTCAATTATTTTTTGTGCTAATATTGGAAAATATTGATTATATTCATTGCTATATATTCCTCTATGTTCTGCATTTTTACATATAATTCCACTTATATCATATCCATGTTCTTTTAGAAACTCTATACTGTTTCTCCATCTATCATCTAAATCTTCTCCAAACATTTTTCTCTGCTTTTTACCAATTTCTAAAGGAACTGTTTTCAATCTATATGACATATCATGCATAGGTGCCGGTATTTGAGTTTTGTTTGTTCTATTTCCAAATTTATCTCTTTCTATTATATTTCCATTTATATCATAGTTACCATCCTCTTTAGCCTCTTTTTCAGAAACATAATATGCATATTCTACACTTCTATGACCTTTTTCATCAAAGCTTTTTCCAAACAATTCTTCAAAATCAGATATTCCAATTGGATAGCCTAATCCAACTGTAGGTACAGGTATATCTCCTGCAACTCCCCCTACACAACATTTTGATATTAATTCTGGGTGAATTAGAGTAAATCTTTGTGCAAACTCTCCTGAAGCTGAATATCCATGTATAAATAATTTTTCTGAAATATCTTTTCCTGTCAATTTCTTTACTATTCTTTTAGCTTCTTTTATGCAATCAATAACTTGTAAATCAATTCTTTCAAACCCTTTTTGTGGATTTGTAAAACACTCTCTAGCAAGTTGTTGATAATCTGGTGCATCATCTCCTAAAAAGTTTGGAAGTACTGGACAAATAATAGGACCATCAGATACTTCTATTAATCTATCTAAAGGGCTTTGTTTTTTACTATCTTCAATATTCTCTTCATAACTGCTTCTCATTTTATTACTTAAATTGTATGTTTCTAAAATAGGTTCTACACCATTTTCAAATTGTTCAGGTATAGCTAGAGTATATGCTAATCCATTTTCTATTCTATATTGGTATACTTTAAATTTCTCTCCTTTATAATTAGCTAATGTTTGGCTATTGTTTTCCATATGCTTTACACCTCTATTTTATTTTTAGGTATTATCAGTATTTATTTTAATATAAATAATTAACTATATCTTCAAATGTATCATAGCCACTCTCACTATTAATATGTCCAGCTTTTGGTATTAATATATTTTCTGTTCCAATAGTATCTGCAAATTCCTTTTCAGCTTCATATTTAACATATGGATCATTATCAGAATAAAAGCAAATAATTTCATTTGCATATTGTTTTACATCTTGTAAATTATCAAAATACATTGTTCCATTTACTGTATCATATTCTTCATTAATTCCAAAGTAATTATTAAATCCACATACAAATATTAATTTTTTAACCTTTATTTTATTCTCTACTAAAAATTTAGATATGAAAACTGGTGCAATACTATGTCCAATAATTACAGTATCTTCATTAATTAATCCTACATCCACATAATATTTAAGTAATTTACTCCAATTATCATAATTTTGATATTTCACTCCTATAGGAAAATCAGGTACATATACTTCCTTTCCATCTAATTCTAAAAAATTATGCAACCATCCTATCCAGTTTGAATATGGGCTACTAAATGAACCATGAATTATAAAATAGTTTGACATATTTATTTCCTCCTTATTATTTTTTTATTTTATATATTTTCTTATTTATTATATTTTTTATTTTTCAACAAACAACACTTTTATAATATTTTCATATCTATCTTTTAATATTTCTCTTGTATGTGAACTTAATTTATTGTAATCTCTTTCTAATTTTCTCTTTACAAATTCTGTTCCTTCTGCAATTGATAAATCCTTATCATTTTTTCCGAATGCTAAATGGAATAAAGCTGGAATACAATCAAAATGAGCTATAACATCTGCATCAGCTACACATTCTTCCTCTATTGTATTTCTTGGCAAATCTTTACTTCCTCTATGTCTTAATACACATTCTTTAACTCTTTCTTTTCTGTCATCTGGATAATTTAATTTTGTTAATAGTTCATCTGCAATTTTAGCTCCATATACATTATGTTCTTCTCTAGGACCAATTTCTGATGGCATTGCAATATCATGTAATAATGCTCCTAGTTCCACGATTTCAATATCAGCTCCATATTTTTTCGCTAGTTCTACCGCATTTTTTACAACATATTTAATATGTTCATTCCAAAAATCATAACCATATTTTTCATTAAATGTATTACATCTTTTGATTAATTCTTCTCTTATCTTTTCAGTAATCTCACTCATAATATTCCCCATTTCTCTCTACTTTTTATATATTATTTTATTTTTATAACCTTACACTTTCTATCAACTTTTTCTTTTCCATGAGCTGCAATATATATTTTAAACATACTCTCAAGTATTATATCTTCTGTATCTTTACTATTATTTAACATAAGAATATATGGTGATAAAATTAATGTTTTAAACCAAACCAGATCAAAATTTAGTTTATGAAAACCTAATCTTTCATAGAAATTTGCTCTTTTTTGTCTTAATATGTTTTCTTCTTCACTTTCACCAATTCCTAATTTGTCTATTTCAATAAATATTCCATTATATTGTGTGAATTTTTCTTTTATCACATTAATTGCTTCTGTCCCATATCCTTTATTTCTATATTCAGTTAAAATAGCGAAATAGTCAATTTGTGCATATTTATTATTCTCTACTGTATTAATCATATAAAATCCTATGAATTGATTACTTTCAGTAATTTTAATGAATTTTGATATTTTATTTTTATAATTTGACTCAATTGTTTTTAACTCTTTCCTTTCTTCTTCTGGAAAAATCTTTAAATATTCAGGATATACTAACTCTTTATATTCTTCAAAGTTTATTTCTATTAAATCTACCATTTTTCTTCCCTACTATTTTTTATTTATTTAACCATTCATAATATTTAACTAAATATTCCCAACAGCCTTGCTTGTCTGTTATTCCATCATAATTATTTTGTACTCTTTTTATAATATCTTCTTCATCAATCCATTTTACTTCTGAAACTTCATCTTCTTGTAATTTTAATTTAGTTTCATCAATATCTTCATTAACTATATAATATTCATTAAAGTGGTTATTTACTATATCGCCCTTTACATTACTAGAAATAGATGAACCTATAAAAGTAATATTTTCTTTATTTAATTCTACACCTAATTCTTCTTTTACTTCTCTTTTTACTGCCTCAAATCCAAACTCTCCTGCTAGTACATGACCTCCTGCTGTTATATCCCATGTATTTGGCCATAATTTTTTTAATGGACTTCTTTTTTGTAATAGTACTTGGTTCTTAGAGTTAATTATAAATATTGCTACTGCTTTATGCCATAATCCTTCTTTATGACATTTGTCTCTTGATTCTACTTTTCCCGTATATTCTCCTCTTTCATTTAAAACATCAAAATATTCTTCCATAATTTAACTCCTTTTTTATTTGTTTATTTATAATTATATTTCTATTTTAATTTTAATTTTTATTTTATCTTATTTTTATTTTTATCTTATTTTTATTTTAGTAATTTTTATTTTAGTAATTTTTCATATCCAACAAATATCTTATTATTAAACTCAAAATGTTCACTTTCAATTTCTCTAAAATTAAATTTTTTATATAAATTTATTGCATAACTATTATCATTATATACTAATAACCTTATAGCATCATATTTATTTTCTATACCATAATTATCAATAAAATTCATTGCTTGTTTTGCATATCCCTTACCTTGTTCTGATGGTAATATTGCCAAACGGTTTATATAAAAGAACTTTTTATTATTAGATTTCCATCCTATATTTTGATAATCAGGATCATCATAATCACTTAAAGAAAAGCTTCCAACAATTTTATTATTATCTTCTAAAACATACATTTCTTTACTATTTATATCCTTTTTGAACTCACAAAAAGGGTATTTATCTCCCCAAGACATATCAATTTTTTTTACATTATTTAAATCATCTATTACCAACTTAAACATCTCATTTATTTGTGATAAATCATTTTCATTTGCCAATCTAATTTTCATAATTTCTATTTTCCTTTTAGTTTATTTCATTTATTTAAATACTTTCTCCAAACTCAATACCTTTTGTATCAATTATATTAAATTTACCATTAGTGTAATCTAATACTGTTGTAGCCAAATCTTCCATTCTTTCTAATTTTTTATTAACATTAAATATGTTTTTATATATACTTCTATATACTCCACCATGTGTAACTATTGCAATGCAGTCTAAATCTAGCTTTTTGCTATCTTCAATTATTGAATTGATTCCATTTTGTACTCTATTATCAAATTCTGAAACATCTTCTCCGCCTAAAAATGTTGTTCCTAAATAATATCCTGTATTTTTATATTTTTCTTGTTTAAATACATATGAAAAAATATCTTTCGCACGTGATTTATTAACACCAGATAAAATACCATATGAATTTAATTCTCTAATATCATCTATTATTTTTAATTGAGCATTTAATTTTCTGTTAAGTATTTCAGCTGTTTGATATGCTCTTTTATATGGGCTACAATATATCTTTTTTATTCCTAAATCATCAATATTTTTGCTATATTCTATAACTTTCTTTTTACCATTCTCTGTTAAATCAAAATCTGCTATTCCTCCATAGCAATCTTCTATATCATCAATAGATTCACTATGCCTTATCAAATATATTTTCATGATACATCCTCTCTTTATCAATATCTTTATTTATTTTTGAAAAACTTGTTAATCAAACTGATTAGCTAACTGATCTATTTGCACTCCATCACCAGAATTATCCCAATCAATTTTTATATTATCAAAATCTTTGTTTCTAAAGTTATTTAGTATTTCATAATCTTCCTTTATCATTTCAAAATTTACGGAATCTATATTTTCATCTATTCTGTTTATATCAGTACATTTTATTATTGGCTTTAATCCTTTTTCTTTTATAATCCAATTTAATATTACTTGATTTTGTGTTTTATTATATTTTTTAGCTAATTCTACTAAAACAGGATAGTTTCTTTTAGCTGTTCTATTTCTTCTTAAAGCTTGATAAACTATGAATGTAATATCGTTTTCTTTACAATAATCTATTACTCCAATATCTTCATTTATTTTACATTCAAGATTATATACACCTTCAAAAAAATCTATTTTTACTTTTGAATCAATTGCTTTTAGTTGCTCTAAATTACAATTACTAATCCCCAAAAATCTAGACTTACCCATCTTTACCATTCTATTCATTTCAATATATGCTTCTAATAAAGGAATTTTAATAGCTTTAGGTGTATGTATTTGTAAATTATCTACATATTTTAAATTCAATATCTCTAAATATTCATCTAATTGTTTTTCTATATCTTCAACTTTTTCTACAATTGGTTCTATATTCACATTAATAAATAATTTATCTCTATCTATTTTATTTATAAATTTTCTTAAATTTTTAACAATCTCTCCGTTATCATACATCATTGATATAGAAATATAGTTTTCTCCTTTATTTATTGAATAGTTTAGACCATCTATTTCTTTATCTAGATTATTTAAGTCAATGCCATATGTTCCTATTCCAATTGGAAATATCTCTTTTTTATTAACCATATACCCCACCAAATTCTTTCATTATATATTATTTTTCATCATTTTATCATATAGACGGAAAAAAGGAAAGTGCTTTTTACTTCACTTTCCTTTTCTATATTTTATAAATATTAAATTAATTTTCATAGTAATTCCAAATATCTAAATGTTCTTTTATTTTTTTATTTTTCTTTCATTTCTTTTTCTATCCAAGTCATTATAACATTTACTATATAATCTATTTGTTCTTTGTTTAAATTAGCACCAGATTTAATTTTATGCCATTTATATAAACAACCTCTGCAACAAGTTGCTGTAGCATGCTGTGCGATAAAAACAGGATATCCTCTCATTGGAGTTTGTTTTCCATCATTTAGTATAATAGCCGGAGCTAATCTTTTATTTATAAAATCATAAGCATGTTCTCTAATTTTATCCATTCCTTTTTCATTAACATAGTCTTTATCTTTTTGCTTTAGATGAAATTTGCTTCTAAAATTTGATTTTGACAAACTGTTTAATATATTCTCTATTCTAGAATCTTCCACTTTATCACCTTTACTATTTGTTTTATATTACCTATTTTTTATTATTTTATTTCTTTTATAAGACTATTTCTTCTAAATCATTTGGAACATACACATTTCCTTTAAAATTTTTCTTAGCTTCTTTTGTGTATTCTTCTTTTCTTTTATCACCTAAATTTTCTTGTGTATGCCATAAAACCAAATTTTTTACTCCAAGTTTTTGTGCTTTAATACTTGCTGACTTTACAGTATCATGATTTTTTTCTCTTGGTTTAAATCTGTCTGCCTCAGTTTCTAAACAAAAAGCCTCATGTAATAAATAATCTACACCTCTTACATCATCAAATAACTTCTCATCCAGCGGTTCATCTCCTAGAAAAGCAAGTGTTTTACCATTATTTAATTTTGTCTTAAATCCATATTGCTTATCACTTTTAGCTAAAATATCTAGAATCTCTAATTCATAATTTAAAACTTTAACCTTTTGATGGTTTTCTACAACATTTACAAATATTCTTTTATCAATAAAAATTTGTTGACTTTTTCTTAATAAAGTATGTATCTGATCTTTTATGATTTTTGCTACTTCATCATGACAATATATATTTAAAACACCTTGGTAAGTTCCTTTTCGCATTGATAAATCTACAAACCTATATATCCATAACATCCCATATGAATGATCAATATGTTTATGCGATATAAATATATTATGG
This sequence comes from uncultured Clostridia bacterium, assembly GCA_944393405.1. The sequence continues at coordinate 30,692 of CALYAC010000015.1, forward strand.
ATTTTATTTATATCAATATTTGCTTCATTAAGCTGTCTTAATATACCATTTCCTCCGCCTGTATCAACTAATAAATATTCTCCTTTGCTATCTTCTAACACAAAACATGTATTAAAATTTTTCACTACACTAGCTGTTCCAGTTCCTAAAACAATCATTTTTTCCATTAATGTTCACTTCCTATTTTTTATTTATATTACTATTCTTCTATTAATTCACATTGTTCTTTATACCAAGCAGGTGTACAAATCATTATTATCTTACAGTCTCCATCCCAGTAATATATTTCTTCTTTATCTATTAATATTACATCCCCTTGTTCAAATGAAATTTTTTCATCTTTTTTATTAATAGTTCCTTTTCCTTCTAAGATATAGCAAATCTCTTTACATTTTTTATTTGTGCAATAACCTCTTTCTGGATATCTTCCAGTAATTGTATTTATACAGAAATCAATATCTTTATCATTTAAATTAATAGAATATTCTAGTATTTTACTAGTATCACTATTTTTTATATTTTTAGCTTGATTTTTTTGAACTTTTTTCATTTTTTCTCCTTATCTCATTATAATTTTATTTACCTTCGATTTCATGTATTAACTTTATAACTTTAGAATCTTGTGGTATTGTTCTTATATCTTCATAAAGTACTCTATTTAATTCTACAAGCATATATTGACCAGCATTATAATCTGTTTATCTGTAATTACTATTTATATTACTCCATTATCTGTAGTTATTCCTTCTCCTATTTCTCTTTGGTCATCTAAATTTAGTGCTCTAAACAAATAATAATTATCTTTCATCTTGTATTATATTAAATTTAGCTATATCAAATATTTTTTCTTCCATTATTTATTCTCCGTTTGTGTATGATACCTTTGATTTTTCTTAATAGTTTTATTATAAAATTATCTTTTTTGTTTATCATTATATTTGTTTGAGGATTTTCTTCTTTTTCTTCTTTTTTATTTCTATTATTAACTCCATTATTATTTTTAAATATATCAATTGGATATTTTTCTCTTTTTTCTTCTTCATTAATTATATCATTTTTTTTATATATTTCTATTAATTTTCCTTTTTCTTCTTCATTATCACACCAATAATTTAAATTAAGCCATGCTAGAATTGCTATGGTATTTCTATTTAATTCTTTATCTAATCTATCTTCTGAAAGTACTATAATAGGATTATATTCTTTATTTTTTTCTTCTTTTATTATTTTTCTTATATCTAAAGGTATCCTATTTACATATTCTTCTTCCATCTGGTCTAAAATAGAATCTACTTCGCTATATGCAAAAGATATATCATTATTCATATTATATTTATCTTTTATACTTTCTGATACATTCATTACTTATATCTCCATGTTATATTTAAAATATTATTTCAAGTTCAATTTCGTCTCTAATTGGTAATCCATTGTCTGCTAGCATAGGAATCTGAGGTTTAAGTTTTCTTGAATTTTCCATAGCATTCTTATATATATTTGCAATTACAAATTCTCTTCTTTGATAAAATTCTAATCCTCTTATATTATCATTAGTAGTAACTAATTTTAATCTTGTACAATTATTTATTTTTGCAATTTCTTTTACTTTATTTATTAAACTAGTTCCAATCCCTTTATTTTCTATAAGACTATTTAATGAACATATTTCACATTCATTATTTTCAATCATATATGTTATAACTCCAACTATTTCATCATCTTTTAAAGCCAAGAAACCATCAAGTTTAGTACCATCTATTATTTTTCCTCTAATAATTATGTTAGTTGCTTCCCATTCATCTATTAATATATTGTTTACTTTTTCTCTATATTTTTTACTAATTGGTACTATTTTATATTCAAACTTTTCATTATTTTCTTTATTTTTTAAATTTTTAGAGTAATAATTTATCAAAACCTTTCTTGGAGCTTCATTTTCATTTTTAGCAGGTTCTTCTTCATAACTAGTTTTTATATAATTAGTAAATCCATATTTGAAATATATTATTATATTTTTTACTTCATTAGGTTCAACTCCTAGAGTTAATCTTGTATAACCACGTTTTTCTAAATCATTTTCCATGAATCTATATAATTTTGAAAAAAAACCTTTTCCTTGATATTCTTTAACTGTTCTAAAAGCTGACAAATATATTGTTTTATCATCTATTAATCCTTCTGTGTCTATTACATCTAAATTAGATATCATTGCAGTTGCTTCTGATATAATTCTTCCATTTAGTATGCCATAATACACTATACTATTTCCATCTAAAAAATCTTTTATAGCTTTTTCCTTATATACTTTCCATGCATTATCATTAGGATGTATTTTTATTAAGTAATTCCAATTTTCTTCCATTTCTTCAATTGTAGCTAATTTACAAATATATTCTTCCATAAAATTATCCCCTATTTTTATTTTTTTATATATTACTATTGAATAATACTTGAATACTCTTATTAGCATATTTTTGATATAACTTACATGCCCTTATATTATCATCATCTGCTAAAACAAAAAATTTATAATATTTTTTCTCGTTTTTTATATATTTTAAAACATATTCCATTAATTTAGTACCAATACCTTTATTTTGATATTCTGAGATAACATCAACAGAATGTATGTAAAACATCGACTTACCATCTGGTCTTAACATTCCATATCCATATAAAAAGGCTACAACAACATTTTCAAATATTCCAACAAAGCAATAATTATTTTTATCATTAATAAATTCATTCAGCTCTTTCTTTAATATTGTATTACCATCTATATTTATATCGCCAATCAATTCATTATTTTCTTTATTTACCCTCATAAAAATAATATTATCCATCTATTTTTCTCCTTTATATAAAACATTTCATTTTATCTTTCACCATCACTTGTTAAATCTCCATGGAACCCATAAACCTTTTTACATAATGGTGCTTCTCTTTTACCTCCTGGTACCACAACTCTTTCTAAATCATCATAAATACTATGTAACTCAATTCCATATTTTTGCATTGTTTTAACATTTATTTCTTTAAATGCAGGGCATGGTAATATGGTTCCATCATATTTTATATCTAATTTTTCAGTTCCTGCTGTACACAAATGAGATATTCTCCCATTTAAAGGTATTCCAATTCTAACATTTCCCGAAAAATATTTACTAGCCTTGTTTAATATTGTTGAGAATTCTCTTAATTCTTTGTCACTAAGCATTAAACTTTCTTTGTATTGTCTTCCTCTACCTTGAGGTACAAAATTCAAAATACTAATATTTCTTACCCCTGCTATTTCTAAACATTCCATTATATCTGGTAATTGTCTATAATTTGGTTTCATTGGAATAAAATGAACATCTACATTTAATCCTACTCCACTAGCTCTTATTATAGAATCCATTAAATATGTATACATTCCATTTCTTCCCATTAACTCACAATCGGTTTCTTCTTCAAATGCTTGCCAGTCAAATACTATTTTATCTAATCCTAACTCTTTTAATTTCTCACACTCTTGTTTTGTTATTGCTCCAAAAGGTCTTTGCTCTATGCATCTATCATAATATGTTTTTACATTTCTTTTTAACCTTTCATTCCACGGCTCATACATTTCTATTTCGTGTAGGTCCTTTTTACATTTATTTTGCATATATTCAGTATATTCAGTTGACAGTTCTTCAGCTTTTTTTATTCCGCTAGTAAATATAACAGTTCTGATACCTTGGCTTTTACAAAACTGAACCATCTCAAACAAGTCTGGATGTAAAAATGGTTCTCCTCCTGAAATAGATATTTCGTCTAATCCACCATGGTTAATAAAATGCATTACAGTTCTCTTAAAATCATCTAATGAAATTATCGTTTTTTGTTCTTGAGAAGAATTAGAAGAACAAAATTGGCATTTATTTGGACATGTTTGTATTATTTCAAAGCACAAATCTTTTAACATATATATTACTTCCTTAAACTCTATATAAATAGTTCATTAGTTCTTTATAAACTGCGTCTCTTTCAACTATTTCATTGTTTTCTATCATTTGATTTAATTCACTAATATTAACAAATTTTACTTGTTCTACTTCACTTTCTTGTACCTTTATATTTTCTATTTTTAATCCATTTTTTCTTAATATAAAGAAATCATAAAATTGTCTCTCTATAAAATCTTCCTTTATAAATTGTTCTTTCCTAAATGAAAACATATATCTAAACTCTTTAATATCGACATTGAATCCTAAATTTATAGCAACCTCTTCACTTATTTCTCTTGAAGCAGCAGCAAGTGAGTCTTGTCCGCTAGAAATATGTCCTGCAACAGAAATATCCCACATTCCTGCATTTTTTTCTTTTTTATATGACCTTTGTTGCATTAAAATTTGGTTATTTTCGTTTACAATAGCTACAACTATGCTTCTATGCCATAATCCTTTTTTATGTACTTCACTTCTTGTAACAATTTTTCCTGTCTTTACTCCATTTTCATCTAATACATCTATTAATTCTTCCATAAATTAATCCTCCACCAAAACCGCTTATATTAATATTTTTATATCATAAATCGACTATATTTACAATGAAAATACTAATAATTTGACACTATTTTAATATGGTTTATTTTTTTACATAAAAATAAGTATCAGTATTTAGTATATATACTGATACTTAAAATAATTATTAAAGAATGTATACTTTTCCTGTATATGCATCTAATTCAATCATTTGCCCATCTTTAATTTCTTTTGTTCCATTTACTGTACCAACTATACAAGGCACATTAAATTCTCTAGAAAGTATAGCAGCATGACATGTAATTCCACCTTCATCAGTTATAAAGCCAGAAGCCTTTTCCATTGCTGAAACATAGTCTGGAGTTGTCATTGTTGCTACAATTATATCTCCTTTTTCCACTTTATAAATATCTTTATATGTTGTTAAAACTCTAGCTATGCCTTTTACTTTGCCTTTATTTGCAATACTTCCTGAAATTACTTTTTTATCTATCATTTCTTCATTATCTTGTGATATCTTATATGTTCTTGCAATTTCATTTTGTATTTCTATACTCTCGTTTCCAAATACTGTCTGAACTTCTCCATTAAGCCAAATCATAGCAAAACCTTTTTTTCTGTTTTCTAGTGACTCTTTAATTTCATTTCCCATAATACCTTGATTTTTTAATATATCTAATATTTCTTTATCATCAAGCATAATCAAATCTTCATCTGATATATTGGTTCTTTTAGAGATTTCCTTAAAAATAGTATGTCTTCCTACAAAAAATAGATGATCTGAATATTCTGTTGTATACGTTCTTAAAAAGATGAAATCTCTTATTGCTTTAATTAGCTTTTTAGCTTTTTGAGTAAATTTATATTCTTCTAGTATTTTTTTATATTCAATATCATTATTTTTTCTGACAATATTTATATTTTTAATTTTCTCTTCAACATCTTCATTTATTAAATTATCTAGTCTTGCTAAATAATCTTCTTTTGTAAATGATGTATCTTCAAATTCTAATGGTCCTTTTATCCATGCATATTTTTGCATATGTTCTTTAAGTAATTCTTCCATATTATCTCCATTTTTAATTTGCACTACTATTTTTAACAAATCCAAAGGTTCCTCACTATATGAAAGAGGATAATAATTAGGACATGTAGAGATTTTCGAAAAAATAATCTCCATTTCTTTTTTAGTAAAATTAGTTTGAATTAATTCCTTTTCTAATCTATCTATCAAATAATCCTCTGGTCTTGTCATCCCTGGAATAAAACTTTTAATATACAAATCATTAAATTTTTCCATTTCTTTATATAATTCTACAAAACTTAATGTTTGTAAATTTTTATTCTTTAAATATTCCAAATATATTTTTACATCTTCTACTAAATTAAACTCTATATTTGCAAACTTTTCAAAAAAATTAATATCATTTTTAAAATATCTATCTAATTTATAGCATAATGTTTCAAAATCTGAATCTAATGAATATTCATCTCCATTTAAACATAGATAATTTTGAGTTGCTATTTCGAACCCTAATAACTCTTTTTGATATTTTTCTATACTTGCATAAATTTCTGTGTTTTCTACAAACCAATTAAATTTTCTTGCAACATAAAATTTCCAACTACCACTATTCTTTATTTTTTCTACTAATTTATTATTATTCACCAATGTGGTAATAGGTCTACATTGTAATATATATACATTATTTTCTTCAATTGCCCATTCAATATCTACAGGAAAGCCATAAAACTTTTCAATTTTCTTAATTTCATTTGATAGTTCTAAAATTTCTTCATTGTCTAACTTCTGTATATTACCTTGTTTTTCGTCCATCCATTCATTTTTATTATTGTACTTAACAAGTTTAATGTTCTGATTTTTTATTTCTTTTTTAACTAACTTATTTTCCTTTTTATTTACTATGTATGTATCTGGTGTAACTTTACCAGATACAATAGCTTCTCCTAATCCTAATACACTTTCAATAACTATTTCATCTAAATTATTAGTAATTGGATTTATTGAAAAAGCTACTCCTGATACATCACTTTGTATCATTGTTTGTACAATTACTGCAACTGATATATTCGATGTATCATTGTTTTTTATTCTATAGAATAAAGCTCGCTTACTAAAAAGAGAACTCCAACAATCTTTTATTCTATCTATAATTGTTATTTCATCTACATTTAAAAATGATTCTAATTGTCCAGCCCATGCATGACTTTTTCCATCTTCTGATGTGGCAGATGATCTAACTGCAACATATTTACAATTCAATTTTTTATAGTTTTCAAGAATTTCATTTTTTATATCATCTGAAATTTCACATTTAGATATTTTTTCAATAATGTTATTTGAATTTTCGTCAATTTCTTTTTCATTGTCTATATCAGAATTATTAATTATTTTCTGTATGTCTTCTTTTATATGATTTTCTTCTAAAAAATTATCAAATACATTAGCCATAATAACAAATCCGTTTGGAATATTGAATTTATTATGATACATTTTTGCTAAAGATAAACCTTTGCCTCCAGCAATGTCTTTTTCGTTTAAATCCTCAAAAAATTTTATATTCATATTTATTCTCCTATCAAATCTAAAATTAAACTTTCCCAATCTTTTGTAGGTAATACTTTTATTTCCGTATTAGAATCATCACTATAGTATTCATTTATTACATTATCAAAGTTTTTATTTTTTATCTCTTTTGCATTTTTTGCAGATAATTTTATAGATTTATTATTAATTCCATTTTCAATTACTAACTCTTTAGTTCTAAAAGAAATTGATAAATCACATATTTTCTTTCCTACTAAACTATTAAAATAGCTCATAAAAGTTGCAAATTCTTCATTTGAGGCATCACCATAAAAGACCATACTAATGCAATTTCCTTTTTCTTCAATTTTTTCTAAATTTCTCTTAAATACAATAATCTTATTTACATCCATGAATTTTTTACTATCATATTCAAACATTAATACATATCTTCTCATAGCTCTATTCCTCCATCTTCATTGACTTTCATTCTTTCATTTAGTTTTTCAATACATTGTGCTATTCCATATGAATTTTCCCAATTTCCTATTATAATATTATTATCACTACTTGCTATTTCTCCGATATTTGATGGTGCAATAAATACTGTTTTTATTCCGATTTCATTCATTCTTTGTTTGTTCGTTGTATACATTTTTAAATCTTCATCTTGTGAATCACCACCGATTATAACGAATGGAATATCATTTTTTTCTTTTAATCTTTTAGATAACATATATACAACTTCTGATTTAGAATGTTTCTTTGGTTTTATATCACATTCTTTTCCATATGCATCATAATATGTAACAGTCTCTATATCATTACTTCCAATTACTTCCTCTATTTTTTCACTTGCTTCTGCTAAATCGGTTCTAGAGATATCATCAAAAATTATGTTATAAAAACTTGTAACTTCTGGTGTAATCTTACCACCATATTGCTCAGCAATTTTTTCTATTTCATCTCTCTTTTCTAATATTCTGGTATCTAATGTTAATAACTTGCTAGACTTATCTTTCTTAATGATAAAGCCACAATATTCAGCCACCACTCCATCAAATAAGTTTGGTAACCCATAATTTTGTGCAAGTTCATTTAGTAATTTATATTTACTTTTAGCTGATTCAAATGATGAACCTGTTATCATTGTTATTTGTAACTCACAATTAGATTTTGATTGCATTGCTATAATAGAGTCAAAAAATTTCCTTACGTTCTCAGCTCCGCCTTTTAACAATAAATCTGTAGTACCAGAATAATCTAAAAATAGTGGTATAACTTTCTTCTTTTCTATTTCTTTATATTCTAATATATCACCTGGTTGACATTCTAAAGCCTTACATATACCATCTAGTGTACTAAATCTAATTGCAGAAATATTACCATTTTTAATATTAGAAAGATTTACTGTAGAAATCCCTACTTCTTCTGCTAATTTTACAAGTGTATATCCTTTTTTCTTCATTAGTTTATCTAGATTTGTAACTATAGCCATAGTTTATTCTCCTCCATTCAACAATTAAATCATATCATATTATAATCATTTTTGTCAATTATTATATCGTTTATCATTATGTTTTATTTATTTTTCGTTATTTTTATTAGTAGTATTGTGTATGTTATAAAAAAATAAAGCACTTATAAAAGTACTCTATTTATTATTATTTTTTTATTATATTTTTTCAATTTCTTCTTTAAGTAACTGGTTTACAAATTCCCATCTATACTTTAATAAAATGTCCATTCTTTACTAAATCATCAATTTCTTCCCATGTTGCCCATTTTGCATCTGATACTTCATCTTCTTTAAATCGTATTTCAGATATATCATAATTGTATTTTAAAACATATGTATCTATCCAAACATTTCCTGTTTTAAACTTTCTAATTAATCTTAAATTTTCTTGATTAATATCTATATTTAATTCTTCCTTTGCTTCTCTAACAATAGTCTGCAATGAATTTTCTCCTACCATAACTGATCCACCAACTGTCATAGACCATACATTAGATTGTAATCTCTTTTGAGGTGACCTTTTTTGAATCAGAATTTTATTTTCACTATTGATAATCCATACATCTGCTCCCAAATGATAAAGTCATCTATCAAAAACTTTTTGATCATATTTTTCCATTATTTCTCCTGTTGGATTACCTTCTCCATCTAATACTTCCCATAATTCCATAAATAAACCTCCTATAATTTATAAATATAACTCTATATATTACTCTATATCATAGCAGAAATTAATATCATATTTTTATCTGGATCTAATACACCATATTCAGCTTTTCCATAATCTGTTTCTGTATATTCCTCAAAAAATCCTATATTATTTTGTTTTAATTCTTTATATAAATCTTTTATTTCTTTATGATCACTATACTCAAATTTTATTAAATTACTACTATTTACTTTACTTGGATAATTACTTATCTCATTTTTTACAGTATCATAGCTTTCTAACATTATTATTATTCCATCTTTTCTTAGTTCAGCCCAAGTAACTGGCTCCCCTTCTGTCATTTCTGTTATAAATTTAAAATTCTTTTCATAAAATTGTATAGAATTTTGTACATCTTCAACAACTAATTCATTTACAATACTTGTTAAACTCATCTAAACTCCCCTTTTCTTATATCATAAACTTAATCTCATTTTTATAAATTAAATTTCAACCATTACTATCTATAAGTTTTCTTTTGGTTTAACTTTTAATCCCAATAATCTCTGAATTACATATATGACTCATCTTCTAATTTTATATCTAGTTTTTAATTTTTACAATGTAATCCAATATTTTTTTATTGGTAAACCGGTTTCTTCTTCTATAACAATACTATCTAATATTCCACCACATTTTCCATTACTTTCCAAGAACCAATATTTCCTGTATATGCTCCTAGTAACACTTTATTTATATCTTTTTTCATTGCTTCTTTTAATGTTAATTTCAATAATTCTGTGGCATATCCTTTTTTTCTTTCAGACGGCCTTATTCCATATCCTATATGTCCCCAATATTTTAAACCTCTTTCTGTTAAATAATGTCTTAAATTTGATGCTCCTAATATTTTGTTATTATCATCGTCATATAACCAATATGTTGTTGATGCTGCATATCCATCTAAATTTTCTCCTCTTTCTACTTCTTCTACCCTTGCAAGCATTTCTTCAAAATATTCTTCTGTGTGATATTTCAAATGCAATGGCCATGGTGCTATTCTTGACCCTTCCATATTCCATTCATCCATCATATCTTTATATTCATTATAATATTCTTTATTTGGTTTAATTAATTTTATCATATCTATTTTCTTTCTTTTATTTATTTTTTGTTTCTATTGTTTTTCTATCAAATCTATACATACCAATTATTGTAGAAATTGTCATTAAAAGATCAGAAATTGTTGCTGTATAAGCTTGACATACAATGTCATATATTATCCACAATATTATATTTACCAATGAAGTTCTTCTTATATTTTTTTCTTTTTCTTGTATTATTGTTAAAGTGTATAATATAGAGCATATTATAGGAAGAATATCTATAATATTATTAAATGTGATTACACCTAATATAATTGATATAACTATATAGATACCTATTATTATCTTAGGTACTTGTTGTTGTTTATTTTCAAAAATCTTATTAATAAATGTTTGTATTATTGCAAAAAAGCAAATTACAGCTCCGCTATAACTTTGTAGCAAAATGAAATTTATCGCTGAAAAAAGATTTGCTAAAATAAACATTAAAATAATTTGCTTTTTATTTTTCATTTGCATTGAAAGAACATTTGCTATTATAACTAATATTCCAAAAAATTGTGCAACTATAAACATCATTTACTCCTTTTAATATGATTTTCTTTATTATTATTTACAAAACTATTTTTTCAAATAATAATATACAACACATAAATCTTTAAAACCTATTTTTTCATACATTTTATTTGGATAATATCCTTGTTCTGTTTGCAAATAAGTTGTACTAATATTTTTAGATTTACACATTTGTAATTGTTGTTTCAATACTTCTTTGCCAATACCTTTATTCCTATACTCTTTCTTTATTGCCAAACTATAGATTCCATAAATTTTATCATTATAATTACTTTGTGTAACTCCAACTATTTTATCATCAATTTTTATATAATAGAATTCACTTTCTATATCATTATAAATTTTCTTATAATTCATATAACCTTCTTTATAACCTTCATCTAAATCCCCATAAGGATCATCTTCGTCTTCTGTTTTATAGCACGCCATTACCAAATTTGCATATTCTTGCATATCTGTTGTTAATTCAAGTTTTACATCAAATTTGCAATTTGTTTTTATATCATCTAGTTTGGAAAAATCATTATATATTTGCCATACCTCTGTTGAAACTAGTTCGAATTTATCTGCTGTAAAATATTCATTTCTGTTATCATACAATTCCTTCATAAACGGAATTAAATATACTGTAGTATTTCTATTTATTCTGCTAAAAGTTTTATCCGCTTCATTTATAATATTAATAAATTCTTGCTTATTCCTAACATCAAAATTTGAAATAAAATTACTATAACAATCATCTATTCTGTTATTATACTCAATATCATAATTATCTCTGTGGATAACATTAAAGCTTAGTCCTTCAAATCCTTTTGTATGTAAATTATATATATCTTTTACTAATTCTATATCCAATTCTTGTACTCCCTCTATATATCAACCATTAATATATTTTGTAAGTGTCATAATGAAAACTTTTTTGTTAATTCAATTCTTTAAACTTCGTTTTTTGTTAAATAGCTACTTCCACCTTTTCCTTTGTCTAACTCTATTCTGCTAAACATTTTTATTACTTTCAGTTTTAGTTATATACATTTCTGGTAATAAATCTTTAAGTTTGTATATTTTATTTTCAGCCACCATGACTTCTGTATTTAGATTTTTATCATTTACCATACGAATTAGTTCTCTACATCTACCACATGGTGCATAAATTTGTCCTTTTGCTGAATAAGCAACAATTTTATCAATTTCACTCTCGTTATTTTTTAACATTTCTGCTATTGCTCCATATTCTGCACAGTTTCCTAATGCACAATTAGAGTCTATACTTATTCCTGTATATATGTTTCCATTTTTTGTTAGCAATGCACATCCTACATGTCCACAAGTAGCATATTCACTTAATTTTCTTTTTATTGCCAACTTTTTTGCTTCATCTATTAATCTTGTAAAATCTTTGTTGTCCATTATTTCCTCCTATTTCTATCATTTTTATATTTATATCTTCTACTCTACTTTACCTAGTAAAGTATTATATGAATTAAAATATACTACATCTTTATAGTTTCTTAGTTCTTTCTTAGGTATTATCTCACTATCATCTTTATATCCTAATGTCAGTAATGCTATTAATTCTATATTATCTGGTAATTTCAATATTTCTCTAGATATTTTTTTATCGTCAATATGTTTTTGATGATTTATAAAACAACTTAAAATACAAGTACCAATTTCAAAACTCTCTGCTGCTATTATCATATTTTCAATTGATAAGGCAGAGCTTAATATATATTCTTTATATTTAGGATCATAATTTTTGTTAGCTAAAATTGCAATAATAACTGGCGCATCTTTTATAAATTGTCTATCTTCATAATTTAATGCTAACTTTTCTTTAATCTTTTTATCTCTTATTATAATATACTCTGTAACTTGACAATCTGGTTTTGGTTTACCTCCAAAAGGAGCATTTCTTCCACAATTTATTATATTTTCTATTATATCATCTGAAATATTTTTATTTAAATATTTTCTATGGCTTCTTCTATTCATTATTAAATTTGCAATGTCATTACCCTCTTCATACATATATATCAACCACCTTAAAATATTTATATCATACTTAAATATTATTCTATTACTTCTATTTATACATTTTCAGTTTTTCATTTAGTTTTCTATATATTGGTATCATTTTTGGTTCGTTTGTGATTTTTTCTACTTTATCAATATCAACCCATTTCACACCACTATTTTCATCTTCTTTTATTTTTAATTCTTCACTTTCATCAGCTTCAAATAAGAAACAGCAATCTAAATGTAAATGTGAAGACACAAATTTTTCTCTTTTTATATGGCTATCTACCGTTATTATTTGAAGTCCGTATATTCCATCACTTAATAATTTCAAATTTTTTAATCCTGTTTCTTCTCCTGCTTCTTTTAATGCTACATGTAATAAGTTGCTATCTCCATCTGCATGCCCACCAGTCCATGACCATGATTTATATATATTATGATAAATCATTAATATTTTTGTTTTTTCTTTGTTTGTAATCCAGTTTGATGCAGTAAAATGGCATAGCTTATTTTCTCTTGTTAATACGTCTTCAAATTCATTTATACATTTAAGCATTACTTCTTTGTCACATTTTTCCTGCTCATTATATATTTCATAATTTTCTAATTGCTCTTTTAAATTCATTTAACATTACTCCTATATATTTATTATTTGTTTTATAGATTTCGCATAACTATTATGATAAACGGTTTAATATATTATGAATAATTTCATCAAAATCAACTTTTGAAAAATCAGTTGTATCAACCAGAATTTCATTATCATCTATCTTAAACTCTTTTGATTTTATTGCTGTTTGCTCAAAGTTTTTGAATTCATCAAATACTCCATTTGCTACCAATCCAATATGTCTTTCAGTTGAATATTCTCTTTCCAAAAATCTTTTATGTAATACTTTTAAATCTCCTTCAAATCTAATTGTAATACTTTTATAATTATATTTTTTTAATAATTTTTTTATAATAGGAACAGATTCTTTTACAAAATTACTTTCTACTATTAATGGTTTTCCTACTTTTAGTTGTTCTTCCATTATATAATAAAATATGGAATAACTGGTTGTTCCAAGTTTTCGTTTTGCTTCATAATCTATATTAGTATAATTAAGAGAATCATATAAAAGTTCTTTTATCTCATCCTTACTAAAAAAGGGTATTCCTAATTCTTCTGAAATTTTTTTGCCATAACTAGTCTTACCTGCAGCTAATTCTCCAGTTATTATTATAATATTTTTTAAATTATTGTAATTTATTAATTCCGTATTTATTGATTTTTTGTGATTAGAATTACTCTTAGCATTTTGACTTTTATTCATATCTATTCTTCTATCCTCTTTTAATATTATATTTTCACAAAAATTTCCTTCATTATAATTTCTTTCGTGGCTTACATATATTTTAATATTAGGAATATCTATTATTTTGTTTCTTCTTCTATCCATCTTAGAAACTTTTCATTTCCATTTGTAATATCATAAGATATAATCTCACAAGTTTCGTAATCATGAATTTTTAATATTTCTTTTTCTACTTCTTTAAACAAAGTCTTTTTTGTCTTCATTTGAATTAAGAGTTCTGGTTCTCTTTCAATTTTCTCTTTCCAACAATATGAACTTTCTATGTTTGTTACCTGACAACAACAAACTAATCTTTTTTCTAATAAGCTATCTATAATCTTGTCAGCAATTTCTTTTTTATTACATGTTGTTGTAATTATACAGTATTTATTTTCCATATTATCCTCTCCTTTTTATTTAATGTCTCTATTATATAATTTATCATTTAGCTTATTATAATTTAATAACTATATATTTTTCAATAACCTAATTATCTCTTCTAACACTTTGATAGTATCTTCATAACTAATATCTTCTGCCTAATATAGCATATAGTTTTGTAAGATAATATTTTCATTTACATTTACTCTTACTGAAATATTTTTTATCCATGTTTTTAGTTGTGCTCTATTTTTAGCTATCATAGCAAAACCTCCAGATATTTTCTTAGTTCATCTTCAATATTAAATATTTTTGCATATTTATGCAATTTAATAGAATCTTTATTTTTTCTCTCAGCATATCTTTTCATTGCGTCTGTAAATAAAGCTATTTCAATTTTCTTTTTATTCCTTATAATATCGCATATTGTTCTTTCCAAATCATAGACTTTCACTTTGTTTCCATACGGTGTTTCCATTTCTATGATTCCAATTTTATATAATTCTTCTTTTAAATAGAAAAATTGATAATTTTTATCTTTTAACAGTTTTGTATTATAGTAACTTGGTATTGTTAATTGATATCTTATAGGTGTTCTATCGCATAAATCATGAAAGTACAAAGCTGTTTCATGAGAGAATATTCCCTTTTTACAAATTGCTTGAGTAATAAAGTATTCATCCTCAAATGTATCTGCATCTATATATGTTCCTCTTGCTACTCTTTCTATTAATCCTCTCTCTATCATTCGAGTTAAAACCTTATTGTTAATTCCTAATTGCTCCACTTGATATGTTTCAATTACTCCATTATTCTTTTTTAATAATTTTTCTACCTTTTGTATATCATCCATCACTGTTTTCTCCTTTGCCGTTTTCATTCGTAAACATTGTATCATTTACGAATGAAGACGGCAAGTTTTTCCTATAATTTTTTTAAAGTAATGTATTCTTTTATTTTTTATTACATTTCAGTTATATCAAGCATTTTTTCACTTTTATTATTTTGTACTTCTTCTGTGTTTTTTAACTTTTACCGAGAACTATAAAACTTGTTTTTCTATGTGTTTACGTGATACACTCTGTATCTCTTTCATGCCTTTTAGTAGTATTATTTAATTTTTTACTTTATAAAAATTTATGGAACGGATTTTTTGTTTTTTTCGTAATATAAAAATCTATATTACGAATTTTTTGTTTTTTTCGTAATATAAAAATCTATATTACGAATTTTTTGTTTTTTTCGTAATATAGATTCTATCTTTTTAATTTCTATTTCAAAAATAAATCTATATATTTTTGAAATGCAAAAACTTGATTTCTACTATATCCTGTTGTTTCTACCAATATTTGCTTTTCTTGAAATGCATTTATTACTCCTACTAGTGTTGTAAATTTTATTCCTGTTTTTTCAATTATTTTCTTTCTTGAAACAATTGGTTCATCATACAATACATCTAATACTTTTTTAGCATTTTCTGGTTTTACTGGTAAATCCATTATAACCTTATCCATTTCCATTGTAAGTTCAACTACATTTCTAAATTTTTCTTTTGCAGTTTTTGATGTTTCTATAACTGCTTCTAGAAAAAATTTAATCCAAGCTATCATATCATTATGAGTTCTTACTCTTGTTAGCATATCATAATATGTATCTTTATTTCTTTCAATGTAATCAGAAATATATAAACAAGATTTATCAAGCATTCCTTTGCTTTGAATATATAATGGTATAAGTAGTCTTCCTATTCTTCCATTGCCATCTAAAAATGGATGTATTGACTCAAATTGGTAATGTAAAATAGCAATTTTTATTAAGTCTGGTGTATCTATTTCTTCATTATTTATAAATTTTTCAAAATCTGTTAAACATTCTGCAATTTCTGTATGTGGTGGTGGAACATATACTGCATTACTTGGCATACTTCCTCCAATCCAGTTTTGTGATGTTCTAAATTCTCCTGGTGTTTTATGTTCCCCACGAACTCCTTGCATTAATATTTTATGAAGTTCTCTTATTAATCTAGTACATACTGGAAATCCATTTTTTATTCTTTCTACGCCATAGTTTGTAGCTTTTACATAGTTTTGTACTTCTTCCCAATCATCTCTTTTTTCTGGG
>CALYAC010000016.1 GCA_944393405.1 uncultured Clostridia bacterium
TTATTTCTTTACAAGTTTTCAATTTAGATCTAAACTCCTTTTTTAAGATATCTTACATCTTTATATTGATAAAATATAAAGAAAGGTAACACTTTTTATAAAAACTAATCAAATAAAAAGTTATTACCATTAGATATGCTTTATTTGATTAGTTGTTTCATTTATTTTTGATATTATTATCTATTTCGAAATGTATATTATTTATTCTTTAATTATAACATATTACATTATACAATGGTTGGATTTTAATGGATAATTTGTTTGATATAAAACACAGCAAACTTATACTTAGGAAAGCTTTATTTAAATATATTAAAATAATCTTATGCTAACCTAAATATATTTTCCAATAATTATTAATTTGTTTTTCATAATTTTTTAACAATATGTATTGTTAAGTTTCTTGCACATAATTTGCACAGTAACAAGTAAATAAATGCTTTTAAATAAATACTTACAGCAATTCGAGTCCTCTCATCCGCACCAAAAATTATAAAAAAGTTGAAATTTTAACCAATTTCAACTTTTTTTATTTTTATTTAAAAGTATTACATTATATGCAGAAATGATGTCCGAAACTTATAGATAAATAAAAAATTACTGAGAATTCAATAATATAAATCATTTTTACAATTGAAATACTAGATCTCTTTTATATTTGATAATTTTTGAAATCTATTATATTGTTTTTATCAAATTCATATTTTCCTTCATAATCCATTCCATTAAGTCCATTTTTCACTTTTTCAGATTCATAATAGTCAACTACTTTTTTATACTCATTTTCAGTTACAACATATTCTTGTACAGTTATATGTTTAAAATAATCTAGATAAGATTGTATTGTAATATTGGATAGCAGTTTTTCTATATCATTAATTTTCTTAGTAGAAATAAATATTATTGCATCATGTTCCATTTCATCTGTAATTCTATATTTTCTAAATCCACCATTTTCTATGGTTTGTTCATGTCGTTTTTCATCTAACTTTGAGCTTTGTAAGCTTTCAAAGTTTGTTGTAACGACCACATAAAACTCATCTTTCATTCCGTTTTCTTCTACATAATCATATATAGATTTTTCTAAATCATATTTACTTCTCTTTACCTCGTAATAATCCCATCCACTGTTTTTCTTATAACAAACAATTGCCATCACTCCATCTTCATCTTTAAATCTATATATCATAGAATAATCATAGTCAATATCTTGTCCCAAACTGCTTCCTGAATCTTCTTCAACTACCATATCATCTTTAGATACAAAGGTAAAGTCTCTATTGTATTTTTTTTCTAATTGTGTTTCTATGAACTCTTCTTTATTACCTATTTGAGTTTTTATTATAAATCCATATAAAGTTGGGCCCCAAATTCTGCTTGAAAAAATCAGAACAAATAGCGATATAGATAATATTGTTATAATTATTGTAAAATTTTTTATTTTTTTTCTTGTAATAGTTAATATTATTATAATTAGAATTATCGGAACAACTATAATCCAACCGTATTGAAATGCTTTTAATATAGTATCTAAAAGTCCGACTACTCCCCAAATTATTGAATTCATTAAATTCTCTCCCTTATTTTATTTTTAGGCTTTTATAAACAACTCTCCAAAATATTAATTCATTTAAATAGATTTTTCCCAAGTTTGTCCTTTTATGCCTACATCAATAGTTATAAAAAGCTGAATTTTTAATCAATTTCAACTTTTTTATTTAACAAAATATATAAAGTAATTCCATCAATATCATTTGCTAACAAATTGCTTTTTTGTAATTAGGTTATTACACTTATAAATCACATTTATTATACATTAATTAATTGTAAATTCTGTTGAACAATATTTTAATTCACCATTGCTTTCAAAACTTTTTACCAATCTATATTCTCCTGGTGATAACTTTCCATATTGTTCTGTCCAGTTTACATCAATCTCTACTACTTCTTCATTACCTCTTTCAATTGCAATTCCATAAACAGTATCTTGGGGATTTAATAATTCTAGTTTCACCCAATTTCCATTTTGTTTTTTTTCTATTATAAACCATCTACCATAATCATATTTTTTCTTATTTTTATCTGTTATAATAACTGTTGCTCCTTCATTAGTTAATGTTCCTTCTTTTATTGTCATTGTTATATTGCTTGCTATTTTTTCAAAATTTTCTTCATTACTATTATCTTCTTGTAAGCTAGTTTTTGTTGTGTTTTGAATGTTATAACTAATGTCATCAGATTTTTGAATATTTTTGCTTATTAAAAATATTATTGCACTGATAATTATTACTATAATAATTCCAAAAATTAATATCCATTTATTCTTCATATTTTTCCCCTTTCATTTTTTCAATATATTTTAATATTTATATATTACTTATTACATATTATCAATTGTATAAAATATTGTCAATTATATTTTATATCCAATATGTTAAGATATTAAGGACATAAATAATAGAAAAAAATATAAAGCTGTTTTCAACATTACAATATTTTTAAAGTACAAGAACACTTGTAATCACATGCCAGAACATAGTAAAATAATAAATCTTAACTTTTAGTCATTATTATAAGTAACAATTTTCTCTTAATAATAAAACACAGCCGACTAGGTTTCCCCTAAAGCTGTGTTTGCAAGGATACAATTTTCAAATATCCTCGTTTTCATTTTCTTCACAATAGAGCTTGTCATCTGAAAAGAACTCCGGATACACAATCTTCAGCCAATGCTTTGCAGCATAAAATGCCACTATAATGTCCTCTTGTCTTACTTTCTTTGTTGTGTTACAACATTGAAAGAAGTAATTTAACCCCTGATTTATTTTGTTAATTGTATTGTCATACTTTCCATTTTGCAAAAGTATATAATTAATACATAACATTATGTTAAATATAATTGCAAAAAACATTAATAATAAGTTGCTAAAGTTTTCAATTTGGCTTAATATCACTGTACATATTAAAGCTTCTAATAGTGATATTATATATGGTATTGTATTTTTTACCAAATCTACCGTTATAAATCTGCTTCCACAACTCTTACTGAATCTAGAAACAGATTTGATTTCCTGAATGTTTTTGGGTAGTCTTGAATTCGCTTCCAAGAAGTTAATCATCATGTGCTCAGCTGAATGCTTACTCCTTTCTAAAAACGTTGTTCTCCCATATTCAAGAATTCCGATTTCTATTATCGTAAATATCGGTAGTAATAAAACAAAGCCAAAAAGTGCAACCATCGGAACAAAACTTGCAATCAGTAAGTGTACCAGACAAAACAGTATCAAACAAAACAGTACAATTGCAAAAATTTTTTTATGTTCTTTAACAATTTCAACAAATTCAACAAATGATTTCTTGCTATCTGTTTCAGAGTTTATACCTGTTTCAACAACAATATAATCTCCTTCTTCAGTTGCCTTGACAAATTGATTTTCATTGACAAAGAACCTAATTTCTTGTTCTGTACTATCTGCTTTGTAGACGATTATTTTCCGTTCTTTTTTTAACCGTTCTTTCATATTCTCTCCTCCATGTAAAATGATGTTCAAAAAGTTCTTATTAGAATCGTATATAATTATACTACAACTTTACATAAATATCAAATAATAATATATACATTACCTATAAAATTTGATAAAAATGCAATTTTATGTTAATATATATTTATGTTATTAAAATATATAAAGGAGATATTATGAATAGAGAAGAATTTGAAAATAGTTTAATAAGAAATGATATTGCAGAATATTATTTATCTAAAACAAAAGAAGAATTGGAAGCTGAATTAGGTCCAGAAATTTCAAGAATGGTAGGTTTTAATCAAAAGAACTCACATCATTGTTATGATTTATGGGAACATACTTTAAGAACAGTTGAAAGTATTAATCCAGAAGGATTAACAGAAGAACAATTTAAACAATTACGTGTATCTGCTTTTTTTCACGATATAGGAAAACCAGATGTTGCTAGATTTAATGAAAGAACAGGACAACAAGTATTCTATGGACATGCTGCTCATTCTGTAGATGTTGCAAGACCAATATTAGAAAGATTAGGATACAGTGAGCAAGAAATTTCTAAATTATCTTTTCTTATTGGTCATCATGATGACTTTATTAGCTATAAATCTAAACTAGCACCATTTATGGTAAATCATGAGTTCATTAGAGGTATTAATCCTACATCAGTTGCTGAAAAAATAATAGAAAACAGATATGATTTTGAAGCAATGGGATATAACAAAGATCAGATAAGAGCTATTTGTTATACTTTAGCTCATGGTGATAAGCCTGTATTTCGTTCAAAAGAAGGTCCTTTTGTAATTGATGTTAACATGGATGAAGTTCAATCCAAAATAGAATCAGGAGAATATAATTCATCTTTTGATCCAAGTTTAGAAGATTATCAAATGCTTTTAAGACTTTGTAAAGCAGATGCAAATGCTCAAAGTGAAATAGCAATGCAAGGTGGTAGACAAGTTGGTTCTAAAAAAGAAAAATTAGAAAACATGGTAAATATTGAAAATAGTTTGCCTGAAGCATATAAAAGTCTTTCAGAAAAAGGCGAGAATGATTTTTTAAATAGTATCATCTCTCTTGCAAAATCAAGAGAAGAGTTAAAAACACAAAATACTCAAGCTGCACAGTTAGCTAAAGAATATGAAAGACAATCACCTAATAAAGGTATATCTATTGATGACAATTAATAAATTTAAGTTGGAGGAAATTAGTATATGAGTTTAAATAAATCAATTTCTAATGATAGAGCATTTATAGATTCTATAAAAATTTCAAAAGATCCAGATATGGATATATTATTAAAAATTCAAGAAGAAATAGAAAGAAAAGGAATTAATAAAGCTAATATATTAGAGTTAACTAAAAAATTATCCAGCACTCAAAAACAAAAATTAGAAAATTTATATAAAAGTCAAATAGAGGAATATAAGTTAAGTATCCAAAAACATAAGGACAAAATTGTTTCAATCAGGAAAAATTTAAAATAAAAAAAGAAAAGGGGTGTGCTTCTCAGCACGCTTCTTTTTTTGACCCTTCTTCTTCTTTATCAATCTCTCTCATAATTGCCTTTACAGTAATAATGATTCCTACAATTACTGCAAAAATGATAATAGCATATAATGTAGGTAACCCTCTTGCAAAGCAATCAAAATACCATTCTACAGCTTCATATGATGTTAAATCTGTAAATATCATCATATATGCATTGAACAATCCCTCTGCATATACTATTTGCATAGCTATCGCTCCAATTACTGCAAATACTACGCATCTTTCTACATTGATGATTAACATCTTGCCAGCTTTTTTGGCATTATTTTTCTTTAGTTTCATAATCTCTTCCTCCTATTTTCTTTACTAAAGATTTTTCGGAGGATTTCTTTTACCCTCCGAAAATAACTCGGAGAGCATAAAAAATTTGCTATCCATTAATAATTATACCATATTATGTAAAATAAAGCAAATTAAAACCACTAAAATTAACCGTGGCTGATTTGTTTGTAGTTTAGATTAATATATTAATCCACAATTTCCTCGAAGCGATATTTTTGAGTTGCATTTGGGTATTTCTCATGATCTACTTCTGACAAAAACATATCAAGAGGTCTTGCATAGATCCCGTCTTTATGGTTTGTTTTTCCATTGTTATCCATACAACGATATACAACTAACTTTTCTCCTGTTTCACTATGCTCTGCCACAGTAATAACAAAAGATCTTGCTCCTTTAAAGTGTCTCCACATTGTAAATGGTTTTACTTCTCTTTGTTCCATTTTCTTTACTCCTTTATTATCTAAATTTTTCATTTATTTTGTCTATTATCTTCTTATGAATTGGCCTAATAAATCCAACCATATCTTTTCCATATGCTTCTTCAAAAGGAATCCATTTAACCCCTTTACTCTCTTCTTCCCTGTATGACAATTTGTTGTTTTCATCTGCTTCTAATAAATATACAACATCTAGATGAGTATGTGCAGATACATATTTTCCTCTTTTTACATGACCTTGTATAGGGCATGCTTGAAGAGCATATATGTTTTTATCTAATACTTTTACTTTTTGCGCTGTTTCCTCTTCTACTTCACGGATAGCAACTTGAAGTAAATCATCTTCTCCATCTGCATGTCCACCAGGATATACCCATCCATCAAAAATATTATGATATACTACTAACATTTTAGTATGTTCTTTATTTACAACAAATGCTGATGATGAAAAATGTAAAAATTCATTATTTCTAGTTAATACATCATCAAATGTATCTATACTTTTTAGAAAAAAATCTTTATCTTTTTCTTCTTGTTCATTAATTGGTTCAAACTCTTCAATTTGTTTTCTCAAATCCATTTTATATACCTCTTACTTTTTTTATTTTATTTCTTCTAGCTTAGAAATATCTCCTTTAAGGGGTGTTACTTCCCAAGCAACTAATTCTTCTGAATATGGCTCATAAATATCATTTAATAAATAAATTTCTTTTCCTTTATAGAATCCAAAAGCAAGTTCTGCAAATCCATTTGCACCTATATAATTATCTTGTCCATTTTTACTTTCATTTACAATTAAAAGTGCATCCACATCATCTTTATCTATCTCTGAAAAATGTAAAAGAGAGGCATCTTTTTTCTCCATGTCTACAATAAATTCTCTTGGAACAACTACATTAAATCCCATATTCTTTAATTCTTTTTCTAGCTCAAAAAACTTTGGTATAAATTTTTTTGAGCCACATAATACTATTTTTTTCATATTTTAACTCTCCTTTGTTTATTTATATATACATCATATTTATTAAATTAATTCATCTCTACTTTTCCTATAATATCTGTTATATTTTCTATATTGTATTTTTTCATATATTCTTCAATTCCTTCTACTGTCTTTACACTAGTATATGGATCTATAAAATTTCCTGCACCTATAGATATAGTTGTTGCCCCAGCTAGCATAAATTCTATTGCATCTTCTCCATTTATTATTCCTCCTAATCCCATTATTGGAATATTTACTGCTTGTGCTACTTGATATACCATTCTAACAGCTACAGGCTTTATAGCAGGTCCAGATAATCCACCTGTGTTATTAGCAAGAACTGGTCTTCTTGTATTAATATCTATCTTCATTCCAAGAAGTGTATTAATTAATGAAACAGCATCTGCTCCACCATCTTCTACTCCTTTTGCTATTTCTGCAATATTTGTTACATTAGGAGTTAGTTTTACTATTAAAGGTTTTTGTAAAACTTCTCTTACTGCAGTTGTAACTTTTCTTACACCTTCATATGTATTTCCAAAAGCCATACAACCTTCTTTTACATTAGGACATGATAAATTAAGTTCTACTCCATCTATATCTAATGTATTTAAAATTTTACAAAGTTCCACATATTCATCTATAGAACTTCCACATGCATTTACAATTATTTTAGTATCGAATTTTCTTAAATTAGGTAAATCATTTTCTGCAAAGTATTTTACTCCAGGGTTTTGAAGCCCTATACTATTTAACATTCCACTTGCTGTTTCACATACTCTAGGTGGTTTATTTCCACTCTTTGGTTTTAATGAAGTACCTTTTGTTATTATAGCTCCTAACTTTCCTAAATCGAAAAAGTCACTATACTCTCTACCATAACCAAATGTTCCTGATGCAACAGTTACAGGATTTTTCATTTCTATTCCTGCAAAATTAACTTTTGTATTCATTCTTTTTCCTCCATTTCTTCATTTTATTTATTATCCTTCACTTGATTTACAATTTCTCCTAGATCTTTGTCTGAAATTTCATCTATAAATTTAATTACTTTATCTAGATTTAAATATCTAGGTTTAGAATCTGAAAAATTCATATATTCATCAATAATTTTATTTCCAGTTTTCTTTATGCTATATTTTTCTATTAAATATTTGTTTAGTCCATAATAATCATTATAAAAAGAATCTTTGTTATTAACTACTTCTTGCATTTCTTTTTTAAAATAATTTAAATAGAATTCATTATCTGTATATAAATGCATAAAATATCCTTTATAGTAATCTTTTTCCATATCTACATTTGAATCTGCTAAAAATAAATCTAAATGTGATTCTATATCACTAAATCCCTTTTTTCCATAATGTGACTCGCTTTTTGGTATGTTTTTATTTACTTTTGGTATTAGATCTGGTGCTATAACACCATCTAAAAATTTATCTTCATCTCTTATTTCATTTTTGTGCTTATTTATGTACTCTTTTGCTATTGCTAAATGAATTACATATCCTGCCATATTTTCCCCTTAGAATTCTACATCTTTAGAATTAAACACTGGTCCACCTTTACATACGTGGAAATATTCAGGATTATCTTTTGGGCTATTTGCCTTCTTTACAGCACATCCTAAGCACACACCTAAACCACAACCCATTTTCTCTTCTAATGAAACTTGTGCATTTATATTATTTTCATCAGCATACTTTTTTACAGCTCTAAGCATTGGAGTTGGTCCACATGCAAAAATACATTCATATTTTTCTTTTTCCATATCTTCTATTAATTTATCTATAGCAAATCCACTTTTTCCGTAACTTCCATCATCTGTACAAATAGTTAAATTATCTGTTACTTCTTTAAATTCTTTTTCTAACATAACTAAATCTTTATTTCTAAACCCTAAATAACAGTTTACTGTTTTTCCACTTTCTTTAGCTTGTTTAGAAAGTTCATATAAAGGAAATATACCTATTCCTCCACCTATTACTGCTATTTTACTATATTTTTCAAAATTAAATGTTCCAAAACCTAAAGGTCCAATTATATCTATCTTGTCTCCTACTTCTTTTTTTGCCAAAATTTCTGTTCCTTTTCCTTTTACTTGAAATATGAATTCTAAAATTCCTTCTTCTTTATCTAAGTTATATATACTTATAGGTCTTCTTAAAAAAGGATCAATTCCATCAGTTACTCTAATCTCTATGAAATTGCCTGGTTTTGATGTATTTACAATATCTTCAGCTTTCACACTAAATTTATATATACCATTAATAATTTCTTCTTTCTTTATTAATTCTGCATAAACTTGTTTTGCCATTTTAATCCTCCTTTTTTTCCACATACTTATTATATGAATTAATTGCATCTTTTGTTGTTATGGTTATTTTTTCAGGTAAATTATTTAGATTAAACCATTTCATATCCATATGTTTTTTCGGTTCCATGATTTTTGGTACTCCTTTTTCTATTTTACATAGAAAACTTGGAGATACCCAATGTTGATTTTCATTCTTTATGATATGATCACATATTCCAAGCAATCTTATTACTTTTATATCAACATCACATTCTTCTTTTACTTCTCTTTTTACAGCATTTTCAAAAGTTTCCATCCATTCTAATTTTCCACCTGGAATACTCCAATATCCTTTTTCAGGTTCTTTATTTCTCTGCTGTAATAATAATTCGTTTTTCTCATTTAAAATAAATGCTCCACATCCAACTCCTATATAATCTTTTCCTGGATTCATAAATGCTTCCTTCTTTCAAAATAGTTTATTTTTTTATTGCGTTATTTAATTCGTCCCTCATTCTAATAGCTTCTTGTCTTGTTGCTTTATCAAATTCTTCTTCTTTAAAGCTATCTTTCCATTTGTCCGATTTATATGCACACATAAGTCCTCTTGAACTATTTACAATTCCACCTATACCATTTTTGTCAAATCCAAGTGCTATATCCTCAGCTTTTCCTCCTTGAGCACCATATCCAGGTATTAAGAAAAATGTTTTAGGTGCAACTTTTCTTAAATCTTCTAATTGTTTTGGATAAGTAGCTCCTACAACAGCTGAAATACTACTATATCCATGTTCTCCTACTAAATCTTTTCCCCAATCTTCAACTAGCTTTGCTACTTTAGTATATACTTCTTCTCCACTTTCTAATTTTAAATCTTGTAATTCTCCTGATGAAGGGTTTGATGTTTTAACTATTACAAAAGCTCCTTTATTATATTTTATACAATCTTCAACAAATGGTTTAATACTATCTGTTCCCATATATGGGCTAAGTGTCACAAAATCAACATCATATATAGCCTCTTCTCTTGTTCCAATAGTAGTTCTTCCCAAAAATGCATTTGAATAAGCTTTAGCAGTTGTTCCTATATCTCCTCTTTTTATATCTGCCATAACTATCATATTTTTCTCTTTTGCATATTTGCATGTTTTTTCAAAAGTTTCCATTCCTTTTAAACCATACATTTCATAAAATGCAATATTAATTTTTATAGCAGGTATTATGTCATAAACTGCATCAATTAATCTCTTATTAAATTCTAATATTGATTTAGATACACCTTCTAGACTATCATCATATTTATTTTTTATGCAATCGGGTATCATATCATATTTAGGATCTAATCCTATAACAGTTGGATTATTAGTTTCTTTTATTTTGTCTATTAATCTATCCATTGCATTTTTCATTTTGAAAATTCCCCCTTTTTCCTATTTGAATTATTTCTCCTTGAATCAATATTTTTCGAATTAGTCTTATTTTTGCTATTAGATGGCACTATCTTTACTCTTGTCTTTTTTAACATTTTTTCTCTACTAGATAACATTGTCTCTTCATATACTTGTCTTGCTTTTTGCTTTAATTTATCTTTATTCCCATCATTTTGTATCTTGCTAACTCTTCTATCATTTTTTATTTCTTTATAATTTCCTCTATAATGCGCTAAATCATATGCCATTATTTCTTCTTTAGTTATTCCATCTCTCTCAATTAAAGCTTCTCTTCTATCTGTATAAGCACGTTCTAGCACATAAATTTTATCTAAATCTTTATAAATCTTATGATATCTAATAAATATATCATCTATTACAATTATTCTTTTATCACTAAGTTCATTTATTCTTCTTTTTAATAATGGAGATACAAGTTTTGCTCTAAATTTCATAAAGGCAGAGAAAATAATTTTATTTCTATATAGAAAACTTTTTAAATTTGAATCTACCTTTACTTTCTCTCCTTTATTATTTTCTTTCATTAAGAATTTGAAATATTTTAACTTTAACTCCCTTAAAAGATCATCTACATGTATGATTCCTATATCACTACTATTTTGTGCTAAATAGTTGGAAAAAGTTGTTTTTCCTGCGCCAGATTTTCCTGTAATTCCTATAAGTTTCATTCTTTTAGTTATTTTTCCTCCTATTTTTTATTTTATATTGTCAGTTATTATCCTTCATATACTATTCTTCCACCAACTATAGTATATTTAACTTTTCCTTTTAATTCTTTATCTATAAATGGACTATTTTTAGCTTTTGAAACTATCATATCTTCTGTATAAACATATTTTTCATTCTCGTTAAAGATAGTTATATCTGCTATTTTTCCAGGTTCTATAACTCCTCTATCTATATGTAAAAGTTGTGCTGGATTATATGATGTTACTTTAACTAATTGTAAATAATTTAATTCCCTTGTATCTATTAAATTCATTATTTCTGCTGGAAGTGCTGTCTCAAATCCAATTATTCCATTTGGTGCTTTTGATAAATCTTGATTTTTTTCTTCTCTGCTGTGTGGTGCATGATCTGTTATTATGCAATCTATTGTTCCTTCTCTTAATCCTTCTATAATTGCTTCTCTATCTTTTTCTTCTCTTAGAGGAGGATTCATTTTGCTATTAGTACCTGATTGCAAAACTTCTTCCACAGTAAATGTAAAATAGTGTGGGCAAGTCTCACAAGTGATTTTAACGCCTCTTTTTTTAGCATCTCTTATCATATCTTTACTTGTCTTTGTACTTATATGGCAAATATGTCCTCTCACATTATTAGTTTCTGATATAACAATTTCTCTTGCAGCCATTATTTCTTCCGCTTCTGGAAGTACTCCTTCTACACCTAGCCTTTCTGCAATTTCACCTGCATTAATAGCACCTTTTGAAACTGATTTTTCTTCGCAATGTGATGCTACAAAAGTTCCAAGTCTATCAGCTTCTATCATAGCTTCTCTCATCATTTTGCTATTTACGACTGGCATACCATCATCTGAAAAAGCAATTGCTCCTGCATCTTTTAGTTCTTCAAAATTAACTAATTCTTCTCCTTTTTCTCCCATACTTACAGAAGCATATGGAAGAACATTACATAAATTTACTCTCTTAGCTTCTGCAATTATTTTTTCTAGTGTTTCTACATTATCTGGTGTTGGCTTTGTATTAGGCATCGGACAAATTGTTGTAAAACCACCTGCCACTGCACTTTTTGACCCAGTTTCTATTGTTTCTTTATATTCAAATCCTGGTTCTCTTAAATGACAATGCATATCTATCATACCCGGTATAATAATTAAATTTGTACAATCTATTAATTTATCAACATTTTCATTTATGTCTTTTTCAACTTTAGAAATTTTATCGTCTTCTATTAGTACATCATACATACCATCTATCTTGTTTTTATAATCAACTAATCTACCATTTTTTAATAAAGTTTTCATATTTTCCCCCTATTAACAAATTACTAATATTTATTTACTATTATTTAATTAACTTTTCCTTCACAATATTTACATCTATATACTTTGTTCTCTTTATCTGTTAATTCACATATATGTGGTAATTCTTGTTCTATTGAAGTAATGCATCTTGGATTTTTACATTTAATTATATTTACTAATTTTTCTGGTAATTCTGGATGATATTTGCTTACAATTTTACCATCTACAATCTTATTTACTGTTATATTTGAATCTAAATACCCCAATATATCTAAATTAATATCTGTTATCTCATCAATTTTTATAATATCTTTTCTTCCACTTTTCTTACTTTTAGCATTTTTTATAATTGCAACTTGTGTATCAAGATCTCCTAAATTTAAATAATTATATATATCAAAGCTTTCGCCTGCTTTAATATGATCTATAACATAACCATTCTTTATACTATCTATATTCACTTTTATACCTCCTACCAATTTCATGATTTTTATCTTTATTTTACTTAATATTTAATAGTTTTAATATTAATGCCATTCTTATGTACTTACCATATTTTGCTTGTTTAAAATAGCAAGCTCTTTTATCATCATCTACTTCTACAGCAATTTCGTTTACTCTTGGTAATGGATGCATAATACATAGATCTTCTTTTGCATTTTCTAATTTCTCTTTATTTAAAATATAACTATCTTTTAATCTAATATAGTCATCTTCATTGAAGAATCTCTCTTTTTGTACTCTTGTCATATATAAAATATCTAATTCTTTCATATATTCTTCTATATCATTTGTTTCACAATATTCTATATTATTTTTTTCTAATACATCTTTTTTAATATATTCTGGGATTTCTAATTCTTTTGGTGAAATTAAAATGAATTTAATATTTTTGTATCTAGACATTGCTACTATTAAAGAATGAACTGTTCTACCGAATTTCAAATCACCACAGACACCGATAGTTAAATCATTTAGCCTGTGTTTTTCGCATTGAATTGTTAATAAATCTGTTAGAGTTTGAGTTGGATGATTATGACCTCCATCTCCTGCATTAATTATTGGAATTTCTGATTTTTCTGAAGCAACAAGTGGTGCTCCTTCTTTTGGATGTCTCATTGCAATTATATCAGCATAACCGCTAACAACCTTTACTGTATCAGAAACACTTTCTCCTTTTGATACTGAACTTGAAGATGCATCAGAGAAGCCAATTACGTTTCCTCCTAATTCCATCATAGCTGATTCAAAACTTAATCTTGTTCTTGTACTAGGTTCATAAAAAAGTGTTGCTAACTTCTTTCTTTTGCATTTTTCAGCATATTTATCTGGATTACTCATAATGTCATTTGCTACTGTTATAAGATCATTTATTTCATCTGTTGATAAATCTTTAATATCAATTAAATGTTTCATTTTTTCCTCCCTACTAAAAAATTCTCTAATAACTATATATTAAATCTATATTAAAAGTCAATACAAATTAAGACAAATAATGACTAATATTAATATTATATTGACTTATTCTTTTTTTTATATTATTATTCAATTAAATAAATTTAAGGAGGTATTTGACTTATGTCTGATATAATGTCATATCTATTTGAAACAAAAGCAATAAAATTCTGTGAAGAAAACAAACCATTTTGGTACACTTCAGGAAAAATTGGACCATATTTTATAAATACACACTTCGTATATGGTAGTGAAGAAGATGCAGCTAATTTATTAGCTTTTATCGATGAATGTTTATCTGATAAAAATACATTACCACAAAAAGTTTTTAGTAAAGTTTTAGAACAATATAACAAAAATGAAATATATCATAACGTAATAAATTCAATGAAAGAATATATAGAAAAAAATATAGATATTTCTGAAGTAGACTATATTTCAGGTGGAGAAAGAAGAGATTGGTTCTTCTCAAACATGATAGCACATCTTTTAAACAAACCTCATATATCTATATATAAAGATTTAACTACTGTTGTAAGTGATAGTAATTTTGAAAATACAACTCCTGCAGAAAAAATATTAGACAAAAAAGTTTTACATATTGCAGATTTAGTTACAGTAGCATCAAGCTATATTCGTGCTTGGATTCCTGCTATAAGATCTCTTGGAGCTAATATGTGTTATTCTTGTGTAGTTGTTGATCGTATGCAAGGTGGAAAAGAAAGAATTGAAAATGAAGGTGTTAAATCTTATTCATTAGTACAAGTTGATAATTCATTATTTGAAACAGCTCTAAATAATGGAATTATCAATAATAAACAATTAGAAATGCTTGAAGGATTCTTTAAAGATCCTGATGAAACAATGAGAAACTTCTTAATTAACCATCCAGACTTTATAGAAAATGCTTTACATTCTGATGAAAAAACTGCTAAAAGAGCAAAACTTTTAGTTGATGGAAATTTATATAATTTAAACTAAAATAAATTCTATACAAAAATATACTAACAATTCTGTTAGTATATTTTTTGCATAAAAAATCCCCCTCCCTTAGTTTGTAAGGTATGGGGGCTTAGTGAAAATCAAGGTTAAATAGTTACCAGACGGACTGCTTTGCGTCAACGTCCACATAGTAACCGGCATTTTCCGCGTATTTGCGGTTGTACCGGCACTTTGGTGAGTTAGATGCACTGCAGGTTTTTCCACATGCCATAACGTTAAGGCAAAATCTGTGGAATTCACCTTTTTCGTCCGTTGTGCCATAATAGGCATATACGTGCACGCCGTTTTCTAAAAAAACGTCAATGCACTGGTCACTTGACGGCCGGATCTCTCCAACCTTTTTCCCTGTCGTAGCAAGACATACGTCTGTGCCAATAATTTCCACTTTCTTCATCATATCATTTGGTCTCCTCTCATATTGTTTTAGTTCCTTAGAACCGTTATCTATATTTTACCATTTTATGTTAATTTAGTCAAAATTATATGTCTCTACATTTTTAATATATCCTTATAAAATGATTAACTCTCTCCCCCGCATAGCGATAGGAGAGAGTTATGAAACTATCCTGTTTTCTTTGAGTCGACATTTACATAGTACCCCGCTTTCTTTATAGCTTCTGGATTTTCTCTGCAAAAAATCTTCTCACGATGAGGACAATTTTCGCTACATGGCGACTTGCAAAAAGTAAAGTAATGACCTTCGTCGTTTACCACTCCATAATATGCAGCCGTCTTCACGCCATTGTCCAAGATAACATCAATTGGCTGGTTTTCTAAGGGAATTATCCCTATTTTTTCCCCATTTTCCTCAAGCCGTAATTCAGGCAAGAGGACTTTCACCTTCTTATACATTTTGCGCCCTCCTTTAGGCAAGTGTCTTTTTTGACAAGTTTCATGGATTATTTTATTACTTTTTTCAATTCAAGTCAAGTTTTTATTGAGATTTAGCCATTTTTTAGTTCTATTTTATTTATATTAAAATATTTTTCTAAATCTTATTTACAAAATTCGTCATTAAATTTATAATATATTTCTGTGGAGGGATAATTATATGATAGTAGGTCCAACAATTTGTATTTCTGGTGGAATTATAGATAAAGAAGATGCTAGAGAAATCAATGAAGATTTAGTTATTAAAGGTAAAAATTATGCTATTTTGATGGACGGTGCAACAGGTCTTGGTGGTCCTAGATTAGAAAAAGGATTAACTAATGCTGAATGGTTTGTAAAAACATGTGGCACTTTCTTACAGGAAAACTTAAATAAAAGTCCTGATATAGACTTATCTGTTCTTATTAGAAATTGTATTATTTATGCAAAAGAAAAAATAAAAGAAATAGAAAATGAAAGAAATTTTTCCTTGCAACCACACGAAGAACCTTCATCAACAATTATATTAATAAGGGAATTTAGTGGAAAAACCGATATTCTTACTTTAGGTGATTCTGTAACAATGATAAAAACTAAAGATAAAAAGTTCACTGTATTAAGGGATTTTAATTTATCAAAACTTGATAATCTAACATTAAATAAAATGCAAGAAATTGCAAAAGAAAGAGATATAAGTATTATTGAAGCTAGATATGAAGATGAAATAAAAGCCCAATTAATTAATAATAGGAACAAAAAGAATTCTGGCAAGCCTGATGGATATTGGATTCTTAGCCTTAATGAAAAAATTATAGAAAATGCTAAACAATTACATATTCCATCAAATACTATAGAAAAAATAGTCTGTGTTAGTGATGGATTTAACTATAATATACTTGGATTAAATGAAGAAGAATTCTTTGAAAAATGTTTACCATATACTATTAATACATTAGCAAATAAGATTACAGAATTAGAAGAATTAGATTCGAATTGTAATAATTATCCTAGATTTAAAAAAAGAGATGATTGTTCAGGTTTTATATGGATTCCTGATTTTAAACATCATTAATATATAAATAATTAATAAAACAAAGTGCACTTAAATATTAGTTAATTAAATTTTTAACATTTAAGATGCACTTTTATTTTTCTATATATTTATTTAAAATATTAAGTAAATCTCTTGCTGATTTTTCCCAACTATATTTATTTAATGTAGTATTACTATCCTTTACTTTGCCTTTTAAAATTTCTTCTAAATTTACTTTTGGATCATATGGATTTATATAATATACTGTATCTCCATATATTTCCCTTATTGCTGGAATATCAGAAACTATTACTTTTGTATTTACTGCCATTGCTTCAAGCGGAGGTATTCCAAATCCTTCATATAATGTTGGATATAGTAATGCTTCTGCATTTTTTATGACTGTTTTCATTTCCTCATCATTTAAATATCCTAAATATTTAACATTGTCTGTAGATTCTATTCCTATTTTTTTATATACTTTCTCAGAATTTTTAAATCCAGAAATTAAAAATATATAATTTGGGTTATTTTTCGCAGTTTCTATTACCCATCTCATATTTTTATGTTTTGTCAATGTTCCCATAGAAAAAAAGTATTTATTTTCTTTTGTAATTTCTTTTATCTTTTTTAATATTTCTTTATCTTCTTTTACATTATTAATATGTTGCCATCCATTATATGTAACATGTATGCTTTCTTCGTTTATATTATAGTATTGTGCAATTTCTTTTCTTGAAAACTTTGATACTGTTATAAGGTCTTTACACGCCTTTACTGTTCTCCTATGAAGTATTTTATACCATACATAATTTAGAAAACTAAAATTTTTTCTATTTTTTAACAAATTTATATCATGAATACATACAATTCCGAGGATTTACCATTGGAGCAGTATTTCCTAAGTTTAAACTTATTGCTTTATTTTTATAGACATATCTAGGAAATTCTATTTGTTCCCACAATATTCCTTTTAATTTTCCATACTTTTTAACTTTTATATTCTTAAATTTTGGCATAGAAGCATTTTTTGGAACTATCACTTCTACAATATCTGGCTTAACTATTTTATCTAACTCTTTTACTATCTCTATTTGATACCTTTGTACACCGCTAATATATTTTTTACTATATACTTTCCCATTTATTATTATTTTCAAAGTTTCCTCCACTTTTATAATAACTGATTTTTTTATGAATAAAATATATCATAAAGTTTTATGTAATACAACTAAAAGATATTATTAAACTCCTATATAATATATAGGAGTTGTTTTTATATTTTATTTAATTACATTCACAATCATTTTTACTCATGTTCCTCATATAAAATTTCTTTTCTGCAAGTTTATCTTGCACTCCTCGAAGTGCTTCTCCAAATCTTTGGAAGTGAACTACTTCTCTCTCACGTAAGAATTTAAGTGGATCTAATACGTCAGGATCATCTCTACATAAATCTATTAGTTTCTCATAAGTTGCCCTTGCTTTCTGTTCTGCTGCTAAGTCCTCTTGTAAATTTGCTATTGGATCTCCTTTACAAGCTATATATGCTGCAGTCCAAGGTGTTCCAGCTGCACTTTGAGGATATACATCTACGCCATGATCTGTATAGTATGCTCCAAGCCCAGCTTTTTCTATTTCTTCTATTGAAGCTCCATCTGTCAATTGATGAACTATAGTCCCTACCATTTCCAAATGAGCTAACTCTTCAGTTCCTATATCATTTAATACTGCTTTTGATTTTTGATCAGGCATTCCAAATCTCTGAGATAAATATCTAAGAGAAGCAGCAAGTTCTCCATCTGGACCACCATATTGAGAAATTATAAATTTTGCAAGTTTTGGATTAGGACATTTTATATTTATAGGGTATTGTAATACTTTATTATAAGTCCACATTAAAATCACTCCTTTCCCATGGCCATGGTTCTTCTAGCCATCTCCATTTATTACATGGAAAATAAATATCAAGTGGTCCAAATATTCTTTGATACTTATCTTTTACATTCTTTAATCTATTTGCATACTCTCTGTGTAAACAAAGTGCTTTCTGATCATTTGGATGTGTGTCTAAATATTCAGCTATATCTACTACAGCAAAATTTAAACATTTTATTTCCTTCATCATTTTTTCTCTTACTCTATTCCTGTTTTGCATACATTCCATTTCATTTTTACTATTACAACAATTCATATCATCCATTAAGCTTGAAGCAGTATTATATCCAAAAGCAGCATTTATTCCTTGAGGAATATATTTACATTCATTTTCATTATCACACATACAATTTCTATTCTCTTCGTTTTCTTCCATTAACCATTACACCCCTCTCCAATATTATTTCTATTTTTTAAATAATTTATAAATTGCATACTTTGACATGGTTCATATGGGCTAACTAGTTCTGGAAAGATTGTTCCATTTTTTAATCCACAACATGGTGTAAAAGTCTTATTCATTGTTTGAATTGGTACATAACTTTGTGCAAGCATTGGATTACTTGGAAATACGTTATATTCTTCATCAAATCCACATTGGCAAGACTCTTTTTTTGCCATACAATCATCACAATTGCAATTTGTATGCATTTCATTAGTATAATCAGCACATACATCTTCTAATACTTTATTATTAGAATTCATGCAATTACATCCTCTGAATCTATACATATTATTTCCTCCTATCATAAAGTTATATTATATAATATGTATAAATTATGTATACTGTCACTTATTTATAAAAAAATAAAAGTATAGAAAGATAAAAAATCTTTTTATACTTTTATTATATTTATTTTCTTATTATTTTATTCAACTCTTAATATTCCACCAATAGTCTTATTCATTTCAGAGTTTTGTTTTGCAAGTATTGAAGCTCCACCTGCTATAGCTATTAATTCACCTTTATGTAATATTCCAACTTCTTTAGCTTTTTCAACACCTGCTTGTATCATATCATCAATATTATCTTTTTCTTCTACTAAGATTGGATGAACATTAACTACTAATGCTAATTGTTTACTTACTTCTTCATTTGCAGTAATAGCATAAATTGGGCATTTTGGCATAAATCCTGCTAAATTCATTGCTGTTCTTCCTGTATTTGTATAAGCAAATATTGCTTTTGTATCTAAGTTCATTGCTGTCATACATGTAGAATAATTTAAATTAAATTCATAATCTTTTTCAACCATTGGAAATTCTTTTCTTTTAAATCTCTTCCAATATTTAATAGAATCTTCTATAGATCTTGCTATTTTATCCATTGTTTTTACACATTCAATTGGATATTTTCCTGCTGCTGATTCTGCTGAAAGCATTATAGCACTAGTTTGATCATATATAGCATTTGCAACATCACTTACTTCTGCTCTAGTTGGTCTTGGATTTGTAACCATTGATTCAAGCATTTGTGTTGCAGTAACAACTATTTTTCCTGCTCTACCACATTTTTTAATAAATTCTTTTTGTCTAATTGGAACTTCTTCCATTGGAATTTCAACACCTAAATCTCCTCTGGCAACCATAATACCATCAGAAACTTCTAGTATTTTATCAAAATTCTCAATTCCTTCTCTATTTTCTATTTTAGATATAACTTTTATATATTCTCCACCATTATCTTTTAAAACTTTCTTTATATTTAAAACATCTTCTGGTTTTCTTATGAAAGAAGCTGCTATATAATCAAATCCATTTTTTATACCAAATAATATATCTGATTTATCTTTATCAGTCATACTTGGTAATTGTATCTTTGAGTTAGGAATATTTATACTCTTTCTGTTTGATAATTTTCCACCATTTTGAACTCTACAAACTACATCTTTTCCATCTATTTTTTCAACTATTACTTCTATTAATCCATCATTAATTAGAATTCTTGTTCCTACTGTAACCTCATTGTATAAGTTTTTATATGTAACTGAAACTCTTGTATTGTCACCATCATTAATGTCTTCATTTAATAAAGTAAATAAATCACCTTCTTTTAAATAAGCTTCACCTGTAGCAAATTTTCCAATTCTTATTTCTGGTCCTTTTGTATCAAGAAGCATTGCAACTGGTAAACCTACATTTTTTCTAGCTCTTTTAAATGTTTCAATTCTTGCTCCTTGTTCTTCATAATCACCATGTGAAAAATTAAATCTAGCAACATTCATTCCTGCTTTGATTAATCCTTCCATCATTTCTTGTTCATCTACTGCTGGTCCTAAAGTACAAATAATTTTTGTTTTTCTTGGCATATAAATCAATTCCTTTCTTAATATTTAATCAATCTTATCTATTATATCATATGTTATAATAAATTTCTAGGTTTATTTAAATTTTTATTTGTTTCTTTTTCCTCATTATATCTGTCTATAAAATATAAAGGTCTTTGTTTCGTTTCGTAAAATGCTCTACCCAAGTATTCTCCTATTACTCCTAAGAATATCAGTTGAATTCCTCCTAAGAACAATATAACTACCATTGTTGACGCATATCCTGGCACATCTACTCCAGATACTATGGTTTTTATAATTATATATATCATATATATAAATCCTACTATAGAAACTAATACTCCCAAAATAGCTGACCATCTTAATGGAGATGTAGTAAAAGATGTGATTCCATCTATTGATAAATTTATTAGTTTTCTATAATTCCATTTTGTCTTACCTGCTGCTCTAGGCTGTCTATCATACAAAATCTCTTTTTTATTATATCCAATCCAACTAAATAATCCTTTTGTATATCTTTGTGATTCTCTTAATGATTTTAATGCTTCTACACATCTTCTATCTAATAGCCTAAAGTCTCCTGTGTCTTTTTGTATCTGAATCTTAGTAAATGCTTGTAATACTTTATAGTACATAGTTGATGTAAATTTTTTCAGCCAAGTTTCACCTTTTCTTGACTTCCTTTTTGCATAAACATCGTCATATCCTTCTTCCCAGTACTTAATCATTTCTGGTATTAACTCTGGTGGATCTTGAAGGTCAGCATCAATTATAATTACAGCATCACCTTTGCAATAATCTAGTCCTGCTATCATTGCTGTTTCTTTACCAAAATTTCTTGATAAACTTAAATAGCATACTCTTTTGTCTTTTTCTCTAATCTCTTGCATTAATTTTAATGTGTTATCAGAACTTCCATCATTTACTAGTAATATTTCAAAATCGTATTTTGGAATATCATCCATTAGTTTTTTCAGCCTCTCGTATAGCATATCTAATACTTCTTGTTCATTGTATGCTGGTACTAATATTGTTATTAGTTTTTTTTCTTCATTCATTACTAATCTACTATCCTTTCATATTTTAACGCATATATTTTACCACAAATATTTTGAATAGTAAATATATTACTTACTTATTTTCATTTCATTTATTTTTCTATATGTTCTACATATGTTGCAATCATTACATATTTTTACTCTATCTTCAAATATTAATTTTAATGTATTAATAAATTCATCATTTTTATCTATAATATGAATTTCTATTTTGCTTGGTAATATACTAAGTAATGTATTTAAGGCAATGTCATTCGAAGAAAAACTTATATCTGATAAATATTGTATAGTATTTATATTATTATCTAATTTAATAAAGTTTTTTTCTTCATCTAATAAAATAGATTCTCCATTTACATAAACTAAGTGAATTAATTTTGTATTAGCCTTTGATGAATTAACATATATTTTTAATAAACTAATAAATTCTTTATATTCTTTTTCTATTATATATTGATTAACTCCTAAATCCACAATATTATCTATTCTTTTTATATAATCATTCAATCTAAAATTTACTATTCCATCTATATATATTCTTTTATTCTCTTTTATATATTTTTTTATGTTTATAAATAGATTCTCAAAAATTTCTTCTCTTTGTTCATCTAAAAAGTTTAAACAATTATCATATATTAGTAATTTTTCATTTGTTTCAAAATAAAAATAATTTACATTAATAATTTTCTTTATTATCTTTTCTTCATAAAAATCTATAATTATGTTTGTAACTATGTCACAAACTATATTGTCAAAACTTTCAATATCATCTTCTAAATAATGCATAATAAAATTTTCATATTTACAAAATGATTTATTACAATAATATATATTAGCAAAATTTAATATTTTAAATTTATTTAGTAGATATTTTATTATCTGATTATTATTAGTTTTAATACAATATGATTTCATATAGTATTTTCCCCTTTCTATAATTTATATTATCTACTAAATATCTATTAGATATACATATTTTATTCTTATTAATATAAAAACGTGATAAAGGACATATTATTAAAATTATGTCCTTTAATTATTATTTTATCCATAAATTATCAATTCCATTTTTTAAAACATATACATTTGTATATCCCATTTTATTTAATATTTCTTTAGCTTTTCTACTTCTATATCCACTACTACAATAAATTATAATATTTTTTTCTTTGTTTTTAACTATTTTCTCTATTTCATTTTGTATATTATATACATTAATATTGATTGCTCCATTTAAATGACCTTCTTCATATTCTTGATTACTTCTTACATCAATTAAAATTATTTGACTATTTTTTGTTAATTCTTTAAAAAAATCATATGATATTTCATTATTATTTTTTATGCTCCTATACAATATTTGCTTCATTTTTCTAAACATCAAATATCACCTTCTTAATTTAAAATAAAAAAGATATTATTAATATATAATACTAATAATATCTTTTTTGGTTAATTATTATTTAGATACTTTTTGAAGCTTTTTTATTCTTAGCTTCTAATTCAAATTGTGATAATTTTTTCTCATTTAAAAATCCTAAAATAGTTAACACTACGACTAACACTAATAGTCCTATAGGAATAACCATTCTATTTATAGGGAATCTAGTTATTGCTATTATGCTAAGTAAAGTTAGTTCTGTTGCCAATATAGATAATATATATGTTATTATTGTCTTTACAATTCCTAACTTTTTATATCTAATTGCTACAAATATCAATATTATAACCATACTAATTGCTATACTATATACATATGGCATAATTATGCTTGATAATTTTATCTTAGGATTATGTGTTATTTCTATGTCTTCTACACTATTTTCTATAGAATATTTTTCATTTATTTTGTTATTTAACTCTTCAACTTTTGAATTTAATTCATCCTCTGATAAAGTATCTGGAATTTTTATTGAAACCATATCTTCAAATAGTTCAATTTCTTGTATTATTATTCTATTATCTCCGAAAACACTCTTTGCAATATCTTTTATGTCATTTTTTTCAAAAGTTTTTCCTATATAAACATCGATTTCTACATTTTTACTATATATTATATCTGCTTTTAGTCCAATTGTTGCTATAACTACAATTCCTGCAATTATTATACAAGTTAAAATTGCATACATTATTTTTTTCATTTTTAATATCAATCCTTTCCTATTTAGTATTAATTATTCCTTTACAGAGTTTAAGAATAATATTCCTGTTATAACAGCATTATATAAAGCCATTATTAAAACTCCCCAGAAGATTATTGTTCCAAAACTAAATATTGGAAGCCATGTTGAGAAACATAATGTTATTCCTATAATCATTATTGGAATTAAAACTAATACCATTGATAGTATAGATTTTTTATAAGCTTGTTTATATTCTACTAAATTCTTGTCAGTATTCTTTAATGAATGTAATATATATACTAATAATATATAATTAAGAATAGCTGAAATTAATAGTCCAAATATTCCTTCCATAGTTATTACTAAATTTGTATATCTTACAATAATTAATAATAAAGCTAAATATCCAATATATGAGATAATTCCTAAAAGTCCTAATTTTTTATATTTAATTAATAAAACTATAAATCCAATTAAAGCAATTACTCCTACAACTATTGCAGGTATTACAAATTCATCTAATGTAATATCAGATTTTATAAATCTGTTTTGATCTAGTGTATATTGTATTGGTAATTCTCCATCATTAAGTAATACTGCAATATTTGAGCCTTGATTTATATATGATGATAAAGTTTCGCTATCTGAAGTACTTCCAAGTGTTAAAGGTAAAACACCATTTTCTATCTCTTCATCGAAACTTGTTTGTAATAAAGTTGATCCATCAATATTTATAGAAATTTGTTTTTCTTCTTCTTCCCCGTCTTCATTTGTTGTAGTAATATAAGTATTTGTTATGTCTTTAAGTGTTTGAATTGAGTCATCATTAAATACAAAACTTAAATATACAGCTGTTCCTGCTGTTCCCAAATTTTGATATCCAACTTGTACTTTTTTTAAATTTGAATTGTCCATAAGAACATTTCCATCTTCATCTTCTATTGTAAAGACACCTTTTGTATATATCATTTGTACTGCTGTATCTGTCATATCATCTTCTGGAATTTCGGCTGTAATTGTACCATTTTCTTTGTCTAGTCTTATTAAATATTCAGATATATTTAATTCATCTAATCTAGATTGTATAATTTTTTTTGTTTTTTCATAATTTTCTTTTGTAAGTATATCTTCACTATTTACTGGAACTTCTTCAGTTTTTCCACCTTTTTCTTCTTGATCTACTACATTTCCATCTTTGTCATAATATACTGTTTCTGTTTCATCACTAACATTAACAGTAACGGCTCTGTATCCTTCTAAATCCATACCTAATTGATATTCTGGAAGCAAGTTTTTCATAAATTTTGTATCTTGTACAAACAATCCTGCAAAAGAAATCATTGATAATAATACGATTAGTAATATAATAAATGTTATTTTTAATCCTCTGTTCATTTTTTATTCTTCCCTTCTTAAATAATATCTTTAAATTTTATAAAAGTTTTGTATCATTAATTATTAATTCAAACCAAATTCCTAAATATTTAGCTGCATGCTTACTCATCATTGTTCTATCCATAAATATTTCAAAATAGTCTAAAACAGGTGATATTTTCGTATCGATTGTTAAATTTAAAGTTACTTTTCTTTCCTCTTTATTTATCTCAAAAACTGAATTTGTAACTGCATAATTAACTTTATCATGTTTATCAAATGTAGATATATTCTTATTAACTACCCTTGATCTATGAACATCTGACTTATCTGCTAATATAATTG
Organism: uncultured Clostridia bacterium; assembly: GCA_944393405.1. Next base: position 25,997 of record CALYAC010000016.1, read on the forward strand.
CTGCAGAAATATCACTTACTGCTGTTCCTGTTTGCTCATCATGATTTCCTATAGCCATCATGATTTCTGTTCTTTTATCAACATCCATTCCCATGTTTTTTAATATTTGATATGCTAGTATTGCACCTGTATGAGCATGATCTACTCTATTTATTGAATTTCCTATATCATGCATGTATCCAGCAATTTTTGCAAGTTCTATCCTTTCTTCTGGATATCCTAAAGTTGACAATACTTCTGCTGCTCTATTAGCTACAATTGATACATGTCTAACAGAATGTTCTGTATATCCTAATGCATTTAATTGCTTTTGAGCTCCTTCTACTAAAGCCTTTACTTCTATATTGTTTTTCACATCATCAAAAGTTATCATTTATTTCCTCACTTTCATATACTTTATGATTTTATATTAATTAAGAAAAAATATCAACAGTTTTTATTAAAAATTTACAATTTTAAGATGTAAATGTAAAATCACTTTAAGAACCATTCTTAAAGCGACTTATGATTTAATAATTATTTAACATTAACTCCTATTATTCCTCCTATCATCCCTGTTATTATACTAATGCAAATCATAATAACTGAATTTATATTTAAATAAAACATTCCAGTTATAATACTTGATAATAAATATATTATCATTATATATACAAATCCAATTATCGCTCCATTTATAATGCCTTTTCTCTTTATTTTAATATTTGCAAAAGAACTTCCAATTAAAATACTCATTCCTACAATAACCATTATTACTATTTTCATGGAATCTTCAGACATATTAGTACTTGATAATATAGCCGCATAAATAGTTAATAATATTATGGTTAATATTATTGCAATTATACTTCCTTTTATTATTATACTAATACATTCTTTATTTTTATTTCCAGTTGTATCGTCTTTTAATATATTACTAATATTTTTTACATTATTTTCTTTCATTTATTCTCCTTTCCTTTCTAATCAAAATCTATTAGTGAATATATATTCATTTTTTTTATTTATATAACTATATTTATATAATAGATAATTACTATTTTATTTTTCTAAAAAAATACTTCTTAAATTAATATTTACATTTAAGAAGTATTTTAGTTTTATTCTTATTTTATAATAATTTATTATGCTGCTGGAGTAGCCATAACTTCATTTTGTACTATAGCATTTTCAGTCGCAACATTATTTGGATCATTAACTGTAGTATTTGTATTTAATTGAGGTTGTTCTACTTTTTCTTGGAAAACATCAAGTTGAGTTAATCCTATTCTTTGTTGTACATCAACCATTTTTCCATTTTGCTCTTGTTGTTGAGTTATAGTTATATAATATTCAACCTTACCTTGAGTAGTTGTTGAATATACTGAATCTAAAATTGCTGGAACATATTCTTTTCCTTCTGAATCAAGAATAGCATATTTTCCTTCGGCATTTCCCATAACTATTGCCTCATATTCTGGTATAATTAATACATTATTTGTTACCATTTCTTTGTTTGTTTTATTTACACATCCTATACTTGTATAATTTAAAGGAATTATTAATTCTCCATCTGTATTAAATACTCCCCATTTTCCATTTTGCATAACTGGTATGCATTTATCATATAACAAGTATGGATTTTCAATGTCGTTTGAAGTAAATTCTTTTGTATCTACTCCTATTTGATCATATTCTAAGAATATAAGTAGATTTCCATTTTGATTAATTACACCATATTTATTATTATTTTGTACTAAATAATAGTTTAGTTCTTTACTAATTTGCTTTATCTCTGAATAGTTAGGTTCTATTTTAGTTGTTCCGTCTATTGATAAAATTCCTTTTTTACCTTCATCTGTCATAACAGTAAATTCGTTACTACCTTCTTTATACTCTATATTTGCATATTTAGTACCAATTATTTCATTTCCATCTTTATCACATACACCAAAATGTTCATCCTCAGTCATAATAACGACTAAGCCTTGTCTAAGAGCTTTTTTATTATTAAAATTAACTTTATCAGCTTGCATATTTATTACAGAGTTTGTAAATTTTGATGCGTAAGCTTCTGCTATATTATTCAAAGTATTTACTCTAATTGTATTATTAGATTCATTATACGTAATTAAAGAGTTAGTTCCTATTTCCATTCCATCTTTTGAAACATATAATTCATTATTTCTTAATATAACGGGTTTTTCAATTTCAAAATATTCATAATCATATGATTCTTCAGTATTATTCTTGTTAGGTTGTACTTGTTTATACATTGTAGCTGAATTTAGTGAATATGATGCATACTCATTAGTTGACCCATTTTCTTCTCCATCACCATCAGCTATATAACAATTAGCTGTATCTTCTGAATATTTATTTTTAAAATCTCCATTATATGTGTGATAACCTACTAGTTCAGCAAATTTCTTTATATTAATATATAAAGTATCATTTTCAGTTATAAATAAATTTTCTGGTATAGTTGTTGATTTTCCATCAACAATAAATTTTAATTTACTATTTTCCACTTTTTGAATTTGTATTCCTATAAATACACATGCACCTATTAATATAACTATTAATATAGCAATAATAATCATTATTATTTTTGCCTTTTTATTCTTTTGGTTTTGTACTTCATTTTCTAATAGATTCATAGAAACCTCCCATTTTATTCATTTGTATATCCATACTTTTTATAAAACTCATCTCTGAATTTTAATAAATTATCATTCTCTATTTCTATTCTAACCCTTTCCATTAATTTAGTCAAGAAATTTATATTATGAATTGATAATAATCTAACACCTAAAATTTCATTGGTCTTTACTAAATGTCTTATATATGCTCTAGTATAATTTTTACATGTATAACAGTCACATTCAGGATCAAGTGGTCCGAAAATCTCTTTCATAAGTTGCATTTCTAACAACTACTTTTCCATTCCATGTCATAGCTGTTCCATTTCTTGCTATTCTTGTTGGCAGTACGCAATCACACATATCTATCCCAGCAATTGCTGATTCTATCAAATAATCTGGTGTCCCTACCCCCATTAAATATCTTGGTTTATTATCTGGCATTAATGGAGTTGTATAATATAGCATTTTTAAGAATTCTTCTTTTGGTTCACCTACACTTATTCCACCAATTGCATATCCAGGTAAGTCTAAATCAATTAGTTCTTTAGCACTTTGCTTTCTTAAATCTTCATAAAATCCACCTTGTATAATTCCAAACAATGCTTGATTTTCTGTTTTGTGTGCTTCTTTACAACGTTTTGCCCATCTAGTTGTTCTTTCCATTGATTGCTTAGTATATTCATAACTTGCTGGATACTCTACACATTCATCAAAAGCCATTATTATATCAGCACCTAAATCTTCTTCTGTTTTCATAACACTTTCTGGTGAAAAGAAATGTTTACTTCCATCTAAATGAGATTTAAATTCTACACCCTCTTCAGTTATTTTTCTAAGTGGACCAAGGCTAAACACTTGAAAACCTCCACTATCAGTAAGAATAGGTCTATCCCATCTCATAAATTTATGAAGTCCACCAGCTTCTTTTACAATTTCTTGTCCTGGTCTTAAATATAAATGATATGTATTTGACAAAATAATTTGTGCTCCAATTTCTTTTAATTCTTCTGGTGTCATTGATTTTACTGTAGCTTGAGTACCAACTGGCATAAATACTGGGGTTTGTATATCTCCATGTGGTGTGTGTACTATTCCTCTTCTTGCTCCTGAATTTTTATCTACATGTAATAATTCATATGTTACTGCAGGTTTCATTACTCCTCCTCGTATAATGAACATATAGTCCATTATATATTTTTTTATTTTTTAAATTTTCATCATTTTAATTTATAAACATTGCATCACCAAAGCTGAAGAACCTATATTTTTCTTTAACCGCTTCATTATATGCTCTTAAAATAAAATCTCTATCAGCTAATGCTGAAACTAGCATTAATAATGTAGATTGTGGTAAATGGAAATTAGTAATTAATCCATCTAAACATTTAAATTTATATCCTGGATAAATAAAAATATTTGTATCCCCTTCTGTTTCTTTTACCATTCCATTTTCATCAGCTATTGTTTCCAATACTCTGCATGATGTAGTTCCTACAGAAATTACTCTTTTTCCATTTTTCTTTGCTGTATTAATTTTTTCTACATCTTCTTCTTTTATGTAGAAATGTTCTGAATGCATATCATGTTCTTCTACATTTTCTTCTTTTACTGGTCTAAATGTTCCAATTCCAACATGTAATGTTACATTTGCAATACTTACACCTTTTTCTTCTATTTTATTTAATAATTCTGGTGTAAAATGAAGTCCTGCTGTTGGTGCAGCTGCAGACCCATCATATTTTGCATAAACCGTTTGATATCTATCTCTTTCTTTTAGTTCTTCATGTATATATGGTGGCAGAGGCATAAGTCCAATTTTATCTAATATTTCATTAAATATACCTTTATATTCAAATTTTACTTTTCTTGTGCCACCAGGCATTGTATCTATGATTTCAGCCTTTAATATTCCATCCCCAAATATAACTTTAGCACCAACATGAAGTTTGTTTCCAGGTCTTACTATTGTTTCCCAAATATCCCCTTCTATATTATTTAATAATAGAAATTCAACATTTGCACCAGTCTCCTTTTTTCCATAAATTCTTGCTGGAATTACTTTTGTATTATTTCTAACTAAACAATCACCAGGGTTTAAGTAATCAATAATATCTTTAAAAGTTTTATGCTCAATTGTTTTATCTTTTCTATTTAAAACCATTAATCTAGATTCATCTCTTTTTTCAATTGGAACTTGTGCTATAAGTTCTTCTGGTAAATCATAATTAAAATCTGATACCTTCATTATTTACGTCTCCTCTTTTCTAAACAACTGTGTTAACCTTTTTATAATACTTTCTATTTCTTCGATAAAATTATCAGGATCTTTTAATTCATTTAATTCAATTGGACTCATAAAATTGCTTTCATGGATTGGTTTTGAGCTAAATGAAAAATCTGTTAACCCTTTATTTTCTCCACCGTTTATAGTATTTTGCATATAATCTTTATACCAATTTTTTAGTCCAAATACACTGTCACTCATATATCCATATGCCATATTATCATGTAGTCTTGCAATATCATTTCCATTTTCTAGTTCGTTTCTTTCCAATGTGTGCAAAAATTCATGAACAAAAACTTCTTCTGGAAACATATTAAATACAGAAAGTTTATAAATATCGCTATTTTCATCATCTGGTAATCTTATATTTGAAAATCCTATTTGATCATATTCCATAGCTCCGAAGTCCTATCCAGTCATGAACTAATATATCACTACTTTGATTAAGATCTCCTAATCTAACAGCAACATAAATATAATCATACTCATTTTGTGTTATGTATTTATCTATTAGTGGCTTTGCATCATCTGGATCAACGTAATATTCATTTTCCGGATCATATGAAATCGTAGTTAAAGGATCTTCAATTCTTATTATTTCATATGTCATGTCCATTTTATTAGCACTTAATTCTTTTAATGAACTTTGCAATCTATTCATATTACTTTCAATTGTATAAATATCATCATTTGTCATACTTAACTTTATATTTTTGTTGTTCACATTTAAATCAATGTTTTCAATTATAAAGCAAGCCATCTTCCAATTATTATCTGTATCTGGTTTTCCCTCTTCTATTTTAAAATTAGAAAACCAAGCTATACCTTTACTATACTCTTCATAACCGCCTAACCTAAATCCAATCTCTATTTCAGACCTGTTATTTGAATTAAACATAAAAGTAAGCTCAGTCCAATCATTAGTTCCAGATAAAGATCTAGAGCATTCTGTAGTATCATTTATAGCAATTTGTGCTCCTCCAGAAGCTTTGTTTTCTTTATTTACTACATTTTCTGTTTTTACCATACATGTTACTTTATATGGTGTATTAGGATTAACTTTTATTTTTTTGTAAAACATCGAATCATTAAAATCTTTATTTTCTATTTTATAACTATTATCTTTTGAATATTTAGTCGCAAAATCTCTCGTGAAGGAGGTTTTCCCTTCTTCACGAATTGCTTTTGTGTAATCATAAAAATTATATTTTGAATATATTATCCAAGCAACAATAATAATCGTTATCATAATAGTATAATAAATAATAGCTTTTACATTTATTTTTTTATTTATTTTATTACTATCTTTTATATTATCATTTTTCATAAAACTCTAAATATATTCCTTTCAAAGTTATATTTACTTTAAAGCTTCACTACATCTATGACATATTGTTGGATTTTCTTTATCTTCTCCAACTGTTTCAGAATACATCCAACATCTTTCACATTTTTCTCCTGGAGCTTGCTGTACTTTTACTCCTAATTTTATTTCATCTTTTCTAGCATTTTCTTCTATATCTATTGCTGAAATTATAAATACTGTCTTTAATAATTCTTCATTTTCTTTCAAGAACTTGTATTCTTCATTTTCCGCATATATTGTAACTTTTGCATTTAAAGATGATCCTATTTTCTTTTCTGCTCTTGCGTTTTCTAGTTCTTTTGCAACTATATCTTTTACTTTTATGATTTTATTCCATTTATCTGTTAATTCTTGATTATCATACATATCATTTGGCTCTGGATAATCTGTAAGCATTACACTTTCTACATCTTCATTTTTAGTGTGCTTCATTGCTTTCCATATATCCTCAGCTGTAAATGGTATCATAGGAGTAAGAAGTTTTACTAATGTATCTAGTATTATATACATAGTAGTTTGTGCTGCTTTTCTTTCTAAAGAATCTTTTTTAGATGTATATAATCTATCTTTTATAATATCAAGATAAAAACTACTCATATCTACAACACAGAATTGATTTATATCATGATAACAACTTGCAAAATTATATTCATCATAATCTTTATTGCAATCTTTAACTAATTTATTTAATCTTGTTAAAGCCCATTTATCAATTTCTAATAACTTACTATATTCTACTGGTTTTTCTGGATCATAGTCATTAGTATTTCCTAATATATATCTTGCTGTATTTCTAATTTTTCTATATACATCAGATATACCTTTTAATATATCATCTGAAAGATTTACATCCATAGAATAATCTGCTGAAAGAACCCATAATCTTAATATATCTGCTCCATATTTATTGCATACATCTATTGGTGATACTCCATTTCCTAAACTCTTAGACATTTTTCTACCTTGTCCATCAACAACGAATCCACAGCTTAATACTTCTTTATATGGTGCAATTCCTTTTGTAGCTACAGATGTAAGAAGTGATGATTGGAACCATCCTCTATACTGGTCATTTCCTTCAAGATATAAATCTGCTGGATATGAAAGTCCACGTTCAACTAATACACTTTGATGTGTAGAACCAGAATCAAACCAAACATCCATTATATCTGTTTCTTTTTTGAAATGAGTACATCCACATTTAGAACATTTTGCTCCTTTAGGCATTAATTCTTCTTCTTTCATTTCATACCATGCGTTAGATCCTTTTTCTCTAAATATGTCTTGGATCTTCTTTATTGATTCTTCTGTTACATATGCTTCTTCACATTCTGTACAATAGAATATTGGAAGTGGAACTCCCCATGTACGTTGTCTTGATATACACCAGTCATTTCTTCCTTTTATCATTTCTGACATTCTATCTTCTCCCCATGCTGGGTGCCATTTAACATCTTTTATTGCTTTTAATACATCATCTCTAAATCCATCAACTGATGCAAACCATTGTGGAGTTGCTCTATATATAACTGGTTTTTTACATCTCCAACAATGTGGATATGAGTGAAATACTTCAACAGCTTTTAATAAATATCCATTTTCATCAAGCCATTTTGTTATTTCTTTATTTGATTTAGCATAGAACATTCCTGCAAAT
>CALYAC010000017.1 GCA_944393405.1 uncultured Clostridia bacterium
AGCGTTTATCCTGAGCCAGGATCAAACTCTCATGTTAATGGTATATATATTTGCATATTTCTATGCTCTTACATATCAATTTAACTAAAGTTTATTTAGCTCTTTTTTACGCTTTCGCGTTTATTTTTTCTTGGTAGTTTTACTACCGCTTTATTGGTTTCTCAAAGTTTATTGTTTACTTTTCAATGTGCTTTTTTCGTTCTCAATTCCAACTTGCTCTCAAGTGGAACGTGTATTATTTTACTACTTTTGAAATCATATGTCAATACTTTTTTTAAACTTTTTTTAATTTTTTTATGCTTATTTATTAGTCTAAAAAAGTGCAAAATAATAAACTAGTTTCGATGTGTTTTTTTATATTTTTGCTTCGACTTAACTAATTTATACTTATGTTTTTCATATGTTCCTTAGTACAGTTATTATAATACCATACTAAAGTAATAAAGTCAATACTTTTTTTGTAGAAATTTGTAGAATTTTTGTATATTTTTTCTACATATTATAATATAGATTTTAATTAATACTTATATCCGATTTTTTCATATTATATATCAACTAAAATCACATCTTCACCTATGCATTTTATATCTTGCCATTGTATTACTAATTCCTTATCATTAGAAAACAATCCTCTTAACTTATTACTACCTGGTACAATTATGCTTGTTATTGTTCCAGTTCCTAAATCAGCACAAACATCTTGAACAAATCCTAATTTTTTTCCATCATTTATATTTATTACTTCTTTGTGTTTAAAATCCATTCCTTTTTGTTTCATACTTTTCCTTTCTTAATAAAAAAGAATCATACTATATTATATGATCCTTTTTTTAAATATTTCTTATTTATATAATCTTTTTATATGATTAATAGCATTTTTTTCTAATCTAGATACTTGAGCCTGTGATATTCCTATTTCATTAGCTACTTCTATTTGAGTTCTTCCGTCAAAAAATCTTTTTGCTATTATTGTCTTTTCTTTGTCATTTAACTTTTTCATAGCTTCGATTATAGTAATTGTTTCTGCCCAATGTGTATCGCTATTTTTTTTATCGCTTATTTGATCTTCTACATTTATATTATCAACATTATTACCATTTACAGGTTCTTGTAACGAGATTGGTGTTTGTATTGCATCTAAACTCATGATAATATCTTCCTTTGGTACTTCCAATATTTTAGAAATCTCTTCAATAGTCGGTTCTCTATTTTGTTCTTTATTAAATTTTTCCTTTTCCATCATTACCCTATAAGATAATTCTCTTATAGACCTACTAACTCTTATTGAATTATTATCTCTTAAATATCTTTTCACTTCCCCTATAATCATAGGAACTGCATAAGTTGAAAATTGTACATTTTGTTCTAATTCAAAATTATCTATTGCTTTTATTAATCCTACACATCCAATTTGAAATAGATCGTCTGCACTTTCTCCTTTGCAAAAAAATCTCCTTATAACACTTAATACGAGTCTAAGATTTCCATTAATAAATCTATTTCTTGCTTCTTTATCTCCTTCTTTTATTTTAATAAGTAGTTCATTTTTTTCTTCGTTTGATAATAATGGTAGTTTTGATGTATCTACTCCGCATATCTCAACTTTATTTATCAAACAAAAACCTCCCTTTTGAAAAATACTAATCCTAGTATTTCCCAAAAGTTTGTATTTATACAATAATAATATATACTGATTATTAATATTTTTACATATTTATATAATTTAAATATCTACCTTTATACTTAACCTGTTTTACTCATTATGTCTTTTTTCATTTTTCCTATTATTTTCTTTTCCAATCTAGATATATAGCTTTGAGAAATACCAAGCATATCAGCTACTTCTTTTTGTGTTTTTTCATTACCACTTATAAAACCAAATCTCAGTTCCATAATATTTCTTTCTCTATTACTTAATTTTTTTATAGATGCTCTTAATAATTTTTTATCCACCTCATCTTCTAATCTTCTAGATGTTATATCTGAATCTGTTCCTAAAATATCAGAAAGTAACAGTTCATTACCATCTCCATCTTGATTTAATGGTTCATCTATAGATATTTCTCCTTTTATTTTATTACTTCTTCTTAAATACATTAATATTTCATTTTCTATGCATCTTGAAGCATATGTAGCAAGTTTAATATTCTTATCAGTATTAAATGTATTTATTGCTTTCATTAATCCAATAGTTCCTATAGATATTAAATCTTCTATACCAACTCCCGTATTTTCAAACTTTTTAGAAATATATACTACTAATCTAAGATTTCTTTCTACTAGTATTTTTCTAACACTTTCATCACCTTTCGATAACTTATCTAATATATCTTCCTCTTCTTCAGGAGAAAGTGGTGGTGGCAATGTTTGGCTTCCACCTATATAATAAATAGGCATATTATCATTTTCATCATTACCTATGTATTTTATATAAATTGTATTTATACTATTCTTTAATATTTGCAAAATGTTCATTTTTATCTCTCCTCTCCAAGACCTCCATTCCTAATAATCCAAAATATTTTTTATTCTTACTTAAACTCTTATTATACATACATACTATTCCATCTTCATTTATGATTTCATCTATATCTGTTATTATCTTTATTTCATCAGCTTTAATTCCATACATCATACCATTTTGTTTTCCTACTGATGTAAAAGGAATGATTCTAATTCTTCTTTTATAATTTTCTATTATTTCATCTATATCACCTCCATGATTTTCTTCCATGAACTTTATTAAATTCTCTGGTAATAAATTTAATAATATTTTCTTTTCTATTAATATAACTGGTGATTTGGTTAAAGGATCTTTTAGCATATTTCCAGTATCTAATAATGCTTTTGTTATTATAGATTTATTCTCTATTTTTATTTCTACCGAATAAATTATTTCATTTTTATTTATTCTGTTTTTAACAGTTTTAAATGCTATATATGTAATGCAAAAACCTACTATTCCACCAAGAAGAGCTATTTTTATTGGATATGTTCCTATATATACACCATTTTTTATAAAAATCTCTTGTGGCCTTATTATATATAATAGTGCGAATGCACATCCTCCTAAAGCAAACGAAACTAAATAAAATAGTATTAATTCTTTGATTATTCCCTTTATATTTTTGGGTTTAAATGCAATATACACCATACAAATTGATAGAATAACTTTCATAAATATATTTGTATAAATTTCTAAAATATTAGCATAAACTAATATAGCATATATCGCACCTATAAAACTTGATAGAAATATTCTTAAAAATTTAATCTGTAATTTCATTATATATGCTGTTGCAAAAAGAATTATAAAATTCATACATATATTTTCTAATAAAACAATATCAACATATATAGTCATGTAAATCACCTGCTAATTATTTTACAACTATACTAATAAAAAATATGTCATTTCATAGGCATAAAAAAAAGAAATAATCTACTCTCTTCGATTATTTCTTTTATTAATTTCTAACTATTTATATTTTCTGACACTAAATTATTTATTTAGTCCTCTTTTATTTCTTAAGAATGATGGAATATCTAAGTTATCTGCTGAGTTAGAATTATCTACTGGATTTGGAATAGAATTTATTTTCTTATCCCATGCTTTTTCTACAATATCTCCAACTGGTATATTTGCTCCATTATTTGCTTCTTTATCAAATCCAGTTGCGATTACAGTTATTATAATATCTTCATCAAGACTTTCGTCGATAACAGCACCGAAAATAATATTAGCTTCTGGATCAACACTACGTTGTATTAATTCTGCAGCTGTGTTTACTTCATGTAATCCTAAATTAGCTCCACCTGTAATATTAATTATTACTCCTCTTGCTCCTTCTATAGATGTTTCAAGCATTGGACTTTGAACAGCTTGTTTTGCTGCATCTTCTGCTCTATTTTCTCCTGATGCTCTACCAACACCCATATGTGCCATACCAGTATTTAGCATTATTGTTTTAACATCTGCAAAGTCTAAGTTTACTAAACCAGGAATAGCAATTAAATCTGATATACCTTGAACACCTTGTCTTAATACATCATCTGCCATTTTAAATGCTTCTACTATAGATGTTTTTCTATCTATAACTTGTAATAATTTATCATTTGGAATTACAACTAAAGTGTCAACTTTTCCTTTTAAACTTTCAATTCCACGTTCAGCTTGTGATAAACGTTTCTTTCCTTCAAAAGTAAATGGTTTTGTAACAACACCTATTGTTAGGATTCCCATTTCTTTAGCTGTTGCTGCAACTATTGGTGCAGCACCTGTTCCTGTTCCTCCACCCATTCCGGCAGTAACAAATACCATATCAGCTCCGCGTAAAGCTTCTGCTATTTCAGATTTGCTTTCTTCTGCAGCTTGAGCTCCTATATCAGGATTAGCACCTGCTCCTAATCCTCTAGTAATTTTTTCTCCAATTTGTATTTTTGATGGTGCTTTTGATAATAGTAAAGCTTGTCTATCTGTATTAACTGTAATAAATTCTACACCTTTAATTCCAGATTCAACCATTCTATTTACTGCATTGTTTCCAGCTCCACCAATACCTATTACTTTAATTGTAGCTGCTCCATCTAACATTACATTATTATTCTCATCTGTGTTATTATCTACGAACATAATGCTTATCCTCCTCTATCTTATTTTTTCTTTATTAAAATTTTAATATTAAACTTATTGGCTTTAAATTAAGAATAGAAAAATTCTTTAATTCTTTCTAAAATATTTTGAAAAATATTTTCTTTTGATTTTGAATCGATACTACTAGATAAGTTCTTAGCAAATGGTCTTGATGCTATGTATCTAACTAGTGAATACGCCGTTCTATATTCTGGTCTAATTGTACTTATCAATCTTCCTGTAGAAATTTTTACTGGTATATTTAATATAATTTTCCCTGCGACATCGCTTTTATTTATACTAGTTATGCCTTGACCTGTAATAATAACATTGTTTATTCTTTGTTTTATTCCCTGTGCTGTAATATCTTTATTTACTAAAGAAAATATTTCTTCTATTCTAGCTTCTATAATTTCTATAAGTTCAGAACTTTTTATAACTTTTCTGTTCTCATCTTTACATGTATTTAATAATATTTCATTATCATTATCTATAAAAGATTTTAAAGCTAAGCCATATTGTCTTTTTAATCTATCTGCTTCTTCTTCTGAAATATTTAGTACTAATGCTATATCTCTTGTAACATTATCTCCTCCAAGAGGAATAGTATTTGTATATGTAAAAGCTAATCCTTCAAAAACTCCTATATCTGTATTTCCTGCTCCTATATCTAAAAGCATTACATTATCATTTAATTCATTTCCATCTAATACAAGAGTTCTTTCCGCAAGAGTTATTGGCACTAAACCATCTATATCGATATCTGCTCTTCTAAATATGCTTGCCAATTGTTTCATATATTCTCTATCTGCTAATACTATTTGTGCTCTAACTGTAAAACTAGAACTTAAACTTCCTATTGGATCTGCCACAACTTTTCCGTTTTCTAAAATAAATTCATCAGTAACAATGTCTATAATTTGCATTCCTTCTGGAATGTCAATATCTTTTACCAATGATATTGCTGATGAAACATCTTTACTTGAAATTCCTGAATATTTGTCTCTTGCTTCTTTTGTAATACTATTTTGTACTATTGTTATATACTTACCAGGAATTGTAAGATATGTTGAGTTAATTTCCATTTCTGTTTCATTTTCAGCTTCTTTTATTAATTTTGAAATAGCTGATACTATTTCACTTTCATCTACTATTTTTCCTTTTTTTATACCACTACATTTACAACTTGTTGTACATAGGACTTCTATTTGGTTAAAATTATTGACTTCTCCAATAACCAAGCTTACTTTTGAAGTTCCAATGTCCATTCCTACGATTATATCTCCTATAGCCAAGGCTCATTCCTCCATTTTTTTCTGCTCTTATTTGTTTCTTAGAATATTACATTTTATAAAAAAAGTCAATAGAATTTGTAATATTTTTGTAATATTTTTGTAACACTTTTGAAACATTGTCGCTAAGTGTTTATTTATGTATATTTCTACTATTCTTCAACTTTCTTTTTACTATTTTTTGCTTTTTTTATTTTGTTTTTGCTAAATTTTTCAATATAATATCTTCTTATTATAGCTAAATTGTTAAACATTCTACCTACAAATACTACTATAGCTGCTAGGTAAATGTCAACATTTAATTTTTGTCCTAAATAAGTTAAAAGTATTGAAAGTATTGCATTACCAAAGAAACCTGTAACAAATATTTTTAAATCAAAGTTTTTATTTAATGTTGATGCAATTCCTCCAAATACAGAATCTAGTGCGGCAATTATTGCTATCGCTAAATATCCTGAATACGTATATGAAATCATTGGCATATTTATTCCTATTAAAGCACCAATTATACATCCTAATACTATTGCTATTAAAATCATCTTGTACCTCCATTTTTAATTTATTCTGCTGTTACTTCCTGCATATATTCTATTTTAAATTCTGAATTTGATTTTGGTATTTCTACTTTATTTTCTTTTTCTAGACTAACACTCATTCCTGATTTATTATACCTATCTATAAATCCACTGCCTTTTAAGTTTAATATACTTGATATATATTCTTTATCACCTATTGCTTTTACTACATAAGGACTTTCTATTCTTTGTAAATTTATCCCAATACATGAATAATCAAACAAATCAACTATATCTGTATTAGCCAAAACTCTTACTCCATTTATTGATATTGCTTCAGCACCAGCATATCTAAGTTCATTTACTAAATCTATTAAATCCTCAGCAATATATTGATAATCATTAGTATCACTTAATGTGACTATAACCCCTTGTCCATATACATCTGTTTTTCCCACTTGTATATTAGATTCTTTTAATTCTTCATCAATTAAATCTGCTGATGCATCATTATCATTAATTGTCTTTTTATAATCACTTATTTTTTCATTAACATCTGTTAATTGTGTATTAATCTCTTCATATTTTGTTTTCCAATCTGCAAGAGCTGCTCTTAATTCTGATTCTCTCATATTTTCAATTTCTGTTATATCTGTTTGTTCAACTGTTCTAAATTGCATAAGCATAACTCCTACTAGAACAATGCATACAATAAAGACTACAACCGTTACAGCTGTTATATCTGCTCTAAAATTAAATTTTTTCAATTATCGCCCACTCCTTATTTGTCTTCTTTTATATATTTATAATTTATTACTCCAGAATACTTTGCAATTGTGATATCATCCATTTTCTTAACTTCTGCTATTACTCCTCTTTCTCTAAGATAGTCCATATATGATCCGGGCTCTCTCTAAACCTCCATATAAAAGACTCTGTGATCCTATTGCTTTAATATTGAAAGGTGATCCTATTCTTTCACCATTTACTTTTATTATATTTCCTTCACATGTAATAGATGTAGTATTTATTATTCTTTGTCCATTTACTTCTATCGCTTCTGCTCCTGCATTTTTTAATTCATTTACAATCCATTGTATATCATCATAATGTACTATTTGATCTGCTGCATTTAATGTTGTATCTGTAGATGGAGCATCTTGCAAATTCACTTCTACTCCTTCACCTTTTACATCAACATTTCCTAAAAGCATATTATTTTCTTTTAACTCTTGTTCTTTTGCTTCTGCTGTTTCGTCATTCTTTGTAGCTTCTTGTCTTACTTTTTCAAGTTCTTTTTGAGCATTTTCTAATTCTCTATATGTATTGTCGTATTTTTCTTTCATTTTTAGTACTTCGTCTCTAAGTCCATTATCTTCTAATGTTTGTGCTACTGTAGAACTTGCTGAATTCATTGTTTTTATTTGCACGCATATAGCAACAGTTAAAATAAAACACATTATCCCCAATGTAATCGCAATTTGTCTTTTTTTCAAAACTGTATTTCCTCCTTAAACCTTTTCATTGAAATATGGCTTATCTTTATTCAAATCCACATTTATCATTATAGTACCCTCAACACCATCTTCACTTTTTATTAATTCCTGTATCCATAGCATTTTTGTACTCAAATTAGAAACATCACCTAAATATACAGTTTTCTTCTCAGAAGTTAATTCTAATATATAATTATTTTTATCAGAAATATTAATCTCCTTTATTTTTTTCCTTAAATTATCATCTACACTAGATGCTGCTTCCATTATTTGTAGTACTTCTCCAAGTTTTTCCAAATCTTCCGTGCTCAATCTATTTCCTTCTTTTATCTCTTCTTGACTAGTAGAATATCCTGTAACTAATGGTAATGTTCCTTTTACACTTGTAAGTTCTAATATATATCCTTGATTATTTATATATGCATATGCATTTCCATAATTTAATTTAAATGTGGCTTTTCTCTCAGTTACTGTTATTTCAACTTCGTTTGGTAATTTTCTTTTTATATCAACGGTATTAATATATGCATTTTGTTTTATTTTATCTTCTATTTCGCTTGTCCTATATTTAAATATATTCTGGTCAATATTTAATCCAGATAAACTTATAATAGTTTCACTTTGAATTTTAGAATTTCCTTGTACTGTGATTTCATGAATATTAAATATAGGTGATAAAAGAGCATAAATAACTCCTCCGATAATTATTGCTATCAAAGTAATCCATTTAATTATTCTAAACACTATTTTTCTTTTCATTCTAGCCAATTCTTGTTTTTTAGTTAATTTCTTTGGTGGCTTTTTATATGTATTGTTCTTCTTATTATTCTTTTTGCTTTTGTTTTTCTTTGCATTTGATTTTTTATCTACTGATGTTTCTTCATAATTATCCATATATTTTGATTTAATTATAATCTCTGGTTCTTCACTTTCTAAAAAGTCATTGTTTTTAGAATTCTTATTTTTGTTATTTCCACCTTTATTTCTTTTGTTCTTACTTTTCTTTTTATCTTCTGGAGTTATATTTTTTATATTATTAACATTGTTACTTTTTCTCTTTTTATTTTTTTTGCTTTTTTCTCTACTGATTTCTGGTTCGTCAATTCTTCTTAATCCAATTACGATTTCTTCGTCAAAATTAAATTTGTTATCATTTGTATCTTTAATTACTTCACTTTCTACTCTCTTTTTTGTGTTTTTTTTCTTTCTATTTTTATTTTCTTTAGTCTTTTTTGGCATTTACTCACCTTCTTTTAAAGTTATATTTGCTCCTAACTTTTTTAGCTTTTGATCTAATTTTTCATAACCTCTTAATATATATTCAATATTTGTTATCTCTGTTTTACCTTTTGCAATAAGTCCTGCTGTTACCAGAGCCGCTCCTCCTCGTAAATCAGTACTATTTACTTTAGCACCACTTAATTTCTTAGTTCCTTTTATAATTGCAGTTTTTCCTTCTATTATTATTTTGGCTCCCATTTTCTTCAACTCAGACATATATTTATATCTATTTTCAAATATATTCTCTACAATGATAGATGTACCTTTTGCAGTTGTCAATATACTTGAAAAAACTGATTGCATATCTGTTGGAAATCCTGGATAAGGCATAGTTTTAATTTCTGTTGATCTTAATCTTTTTGGAGCTTCTAATTCTATTTGATTTTTTTCTATTTTAATGTAACATCCTGTTTCCTCTAATTTAGTTAACACTGGACTTATTATCTCTGAATTAATATTTTTTAATCTTAATTTTCCACCAGTTGATGCTACCATACATAAAAGCGTTCCAGCTTCAATTCTATCAGACATTATATTATAGCTTATGTCTTTTAGGTTCTTGACACCTGTTATCTTTATATTATTTGATCCAGCCCCTTCGATTTTAGCTCCCATCTTATTTAAACAGTTAGCCAAATCTACTATTTCTGGTTCCATTGCAGCATTCGTAATATTAGTTACACCATCTGCATATACTGATGCTAATATTATATTTTCTGTTGCTCCAACACTTGGAAAATCTAAGTCTATATTTGCCC
The DNA here is from genome assembly GCA_944393405.1 of uncultured Clostridia bacterium. Next base: position 9,976 of record CALYAC010000017.1, read on the forward strand.
CTGTTATTTTATCACATTTACATATAATAAATCCAGCATTTTCTGTAATATTTATTCCTAATTTTGCAAAACTTTTTAAATGTAAGTCAATTGGTCTTGCTCCTATATCACATCCACCCGGATACGAAAACCTTACTTCCTTGAATCTACCTAATATTGCACCTGCTAAAACAACTGTAGATCTCATTTGATGCATAAGTTTTTCAGGGATCTCTTTTTTATACATGTTTTTAGAATTTATTTCTATTTTTCCTTTTGTTTTTTTGACCGAACATCCTAAAAATCTTAATATGTCCTGTGTTATTTTTGTATCACTAATTTCTGGCACATTATATAATTTAGTTGTTCCTTTATTTAAAATAGTCGATGCTAAAATTGGTAAAGAAGCATTTTTTGAGCCAGATACATTTACTTCTCCTTCTAGCTTTTTTCCTCCTTCAATTATGTAACTAGACATTATATTCACCCCTTATGTTTTTGCTATATATTATGTTTTCTTAACATAAAGGGTGAATATGTTTTATTCTATTTAATTAATATACAATAAATTATTTTAATTTTTTATATTCTTCATAAACTTCATTCCAATTACTAACTCTTATAATTTTTCCTTCATCAATTTGCTCATTCATCTTTGTTGTCATCAGTATATTATTTATTCCGATTTCAGATAATTGACTACAAGTTTCAAAACTATCCTCTATAAATAAATCTATGTTATATTTTCTTGCAGCTTCTATCTTATCACTAGCATTTATTATTAATTTATCATATGGTATATTGTTTTCTTGTAGAGTTTTCTTTGTAATCTCTTCTGTATTACAATTTTCTATATTATTTAGTCTTGCTGTTATAAAATAAATCTCATTTCCATCTTCTTTAAATTGATTACATACTTTACTCACATAATCCATCGGTTTACACTCTTCTAGTACATTTTTATAATACATATTAAAAAAGTCAAACTTTTCTTTATCATTCCATCCATATATAGCTTTTAAATAATATCTATTTTTTATTAATCCCAAAGAATTCTTTATTTCATCTTTTCCTAAAACTTCTTTGTTATATTTGTCTGCATATTTAAGCATTGAGTTTACTGTTATAACTGCTGTATCGTCTATATCTATTCCTATTCTCATATAATACCTTCTTTTTTACTATAAGTTCTATTTTTACTTTATTTTACAATACTTTTTTGTAAGATTTATGACTTCATCATGAATTTTTCCATTACTAATTATTGCCCCATTAATACTTGTATCATATCTTTGTTCTTTTCCAAATAAATCTGTAACTTTTCCTCCTGCCTCTTCTACGATTATTTTTACTGCTGCAATATCACAGTTTTTATGTTTCGTACCTGGAAATATAGCAAGCGAAAAATCTCCTGATGCAACACACATACAAGCCCTAATAATGCTACCTAGTCCTATAAAATATGCCTTATTACTAAGTTCTTCTATTACATCTAATATTTTAAACTCTGCATTAGACCAGTAGTCATAGTGACATACTGTTTTTTTATCCTCTAGTTTGTAATTATTTACTGTTATTTTATCTTCGTTCTTGTATGCACCTTTTCCTTTTATAGCCGTATATAAACTATCTGTAAACGGGTCATATACTACACCTATATTAGGAACTCCATCTATTACTAATGCTAAAGAAAAAACAGCAACAGGAATATGTCTTGCATACATTGCAGTTCCATCTATAGGATCACATACCCATACATAATTACTCTTTCCAAATATTTCTTCTTCTCCATCCACTGAGTGGGTAGGATATTTTTCTTTTACCCTTTTTATTAAATATGAATTAATTTCTTTGTCTGCGACTGTTACAATCGTGTTATCTTCTTTATATGATGATTTATTATCTTCTTTAAAATATTTAAGCATTATATTACCCGCTTCTTTTGCTATTTCTTTTGCAAATTCTAAATATTCTTCCATATTATCTAATCCTTACTTATATTTATTTTTAGTTTATATATTTCCTAAATAGCAATATGTATTATTTGGTATTACCAATATTCCATCTTTACTATATTTTTTAAATATATTTCTAAATTCTTCTACATATTCTTCAAATTTTTGATCATCTTTTCTTAAAGAATATGATTTTGATAAATTAACTCCAATAAATTGACTTTCTGTATTAATTAAATTATTTTCTAGTACCTTTAATTCATAACAGCCATATTTAAAAAATTCTTCAATCATTTCATCTCTTTTATCTTTTACAACTATTTTATCTACTTCTTTATACTTAAATGTTCTTTTGGTATATTTATAATGAACTTGTTCTTGCCTTTTTGTTATATCACTATTCATATCTAGCATATTCCATAATAAGCAAACTTTACCATTTGGTTTTAATATTCTTTTACATTCTTTTCTAAAGCCATCTACATCAAACCAATGAAATGCCTGAGATGCCGTTACTATATCTATACTTTTATTAGATATATTTGTACTTTCAGCAGTTCCATCAATTCCTTTAAATTTCTTATAGTTTTTTAGCTTTTCTTTTAAAATATTTCTCATATCTTCATTAGGTTCTACTGCTAAAACATATAAATCATTATCCAATAATTGCTTCGTAAATATTCCTGTGCCAGCTCCAATATCTGCAACTTTTGATTCTGAATTTAGATTACAACTTTTCTTTAAGTATTCAATATATTCTTCTGGATATTTTGGTCTATATTTATCATATATATTAGCTATATTATTAAATTTATCATATACCATATTAAAACATCTCCTACCATTTTATAACTAATTTATTTACTTTACTATTTATATAGTTCTCTAATTTTCCCATAAATACTTCTGGTTTTATTTCTTTTTTAGCTACCATGTCCAATCCTTTTTCCCAACTTGCTGTAAGTTTTGGATTAAGCATATCCGGCATAGAAGCATACACAACATCATATATTGCTTCTCCTTTTTTAGTAGGTGTTATAATCTGTGTCTTTGGATTTATATCTATATACTTTATTCTTTCTAATTTTTTCATTATTTCAGCTCTTGTAGCACTGGTTCCAATTCCAGCTCCTTTAATTTGCTCTCTTAATTCTTCATCTTCGATTAATTTACCTGCATTTTCCATAGCAAGTATTATGGACCCTGAATTATACCTTGTTGGTGGTGTAGTTTCAGATGTTTTTATTTCAAAGTTTTGTACATCTATTTCTTGTCCTTTTTTTAGTGAATTTAGGATTTCTAAACTTTTATCATTATCTGCATTTTCCTCTTCTTTTTTACTTGCTTTTTCCACATTTTCTTCATCTTTTTTATTTTTTAAAATTTCTAAATATCCTTGTTTTATACAAACTTTCCCACTAGCAGTAAATTCTTCATTTTCAATATTTATTTTTGCAGAAACTCTATTATATTCTGCTGCTGGATAAAATATGCTTAGAAATCTTTTAACAATTACTTTATAAATTTCTTTTTGAAGCTCTGGTAATTTCTCAAAGTTTTCATATCCTTGTCCTGTTGGTATAATTGCATAATGGTCTGTTATTTTACTATCATTTACATATTTTGTCTTAATTAAATCAGTCTTATATTTTTCTTTAATCATTTTATTTATATATCCTTTTACTTCTTCATCTTGATAACCTTTTGCAATACCATTTAAATTTTTAGTTATAACCTTTGCAATAGCAGTAGATAAAACTCTAGCATCTGTTCTTGGATATGTAACTAATTTTTTTTCATACAAATTTTGTATTATTTCTAATGTCTCATCAGGTTTTATTTTAAATCTTTTAGTACATTCATTCTGAAGTTCTGCCAAATTAAATAAAAGAGGTGGATTTTCTTTTGTCTTGCTTTTCTTTACTTCTGTAATTATAGCTTTCTTTCCAATTAATGAATTTATAAATTGTTTAGCATCACTCTCCTTTTTGAATCCACTTTCATTATATAATTTAGTTGATTCAAACATTATAGATTTTTCATTTACTTTCCATTCTGCACTTATGTTATTCTTTTCTTCTCCAAAGATCCCTATTATTTTATAATAGGGTGTTTTTATAAAATTTCTTATTTCTCTTTCTCTTGAAACAATCATGCCAAGTACACAAGTCATAACTCTTCCAACAGAAATAGAGATTTTCTCTTCATTTAAACTACCTGCAACTCTCTTTCCATAAATTATTGATAAAAGTCTTGAAAAATTTATTCCTATCAAATAATCTTCTTTTGCTCTAAGATATGCTGAATCAGATAAACTATCATATTCTGATAAATCTTTTGCTTCTTTAATTCCTCTTTTTATCTCTTCTTCTGTTTGTGAATCTATCCAAACTCTTTTCCTATTAGGTTTTTTTATTCCAATCTGATTTTCTACGAGCCTAAAAATGTATTCCCCTTCTCTTCCAGAGTCAGTTGCAACATATATTGAATCAACATCATCTCTTGAGATTAAAGTTTTTATTACATTATATTGTTTTTGTACATTTGGAATTACTTCGTATTTATATTCTTTAGGCATAAAAGGAAGAGTATCTAGTCTCCAGAATTTTAGTTTTTCGTCATACTCTTCAGGATATGACATAGTAACTAAGTGTCCAACACACCAGGTTACTATCCAATTTTCTGATTCTAAATACCCATCTTTTTTTGTTCCATTTATTTTTAAAACTTTAGCGAATTCCATCGCTACTGAAGGTTTCTCAGTTATAAGTATCTTTTTTTGCATTTATTCTCTCTTCCTCTATTCAAATAACACAATATCCATTGCTGATGTAAATTCATTATTTCCATATGGATATACTATATATAGTTCTTTATTTGGTCCTAAAAAATATACATTAGCACCATCTATACTATAAATATTGCTTGTTAAGTCTCTTACATAAGTTTCACTATATCCCATAGCTTGCAATGCTTGTGCTTCTTCATTTGCTTCTGTTGCTACTTCTTTTATTCTATTATTTACTTCGTCTCTATTTAACATTTTTACAGTTGCTAAATCTGTTAAAGTAACTTCTGTATTTGTAGTTAAATTAAAATTATATGTTTGAATCATTATTCTTTGTGCAGATGATCCTTCTTTTAATGTAGATTTTATTACTAATGATAAAATATCGTCATTTACATATGCAACAAAGTCTATACTGTAAATTGTTTTTACTGTTGATTCTGTATCAGCAATTATCTCATTTGCTTTATTTACAAAAACTGTTTGAGTAGTATTATTTAATGTTTTTGCAAAATCATTGTCTATATTTATTAATGGTATATTCATATCAATTTCATATTTATCTGTACTGTTTTTTATATCTCCTGTGCTATAGACAATTTCTTCATCTTTTTGTAGTTTTTGAATTCCTGTTGTATCATATCCTCCTAGATTTATTGTATTTGTAAATAAATTATTAAAATTTGCTTTTATTTCAGTTTGACTATTAGCTTCATCTACAATACTAGAATTTGTATTACTAGAAGCATTATTTTCTTCTGCTTTGCTAGTACTTCCATTATCCTTCTCTATAAATTGTGCGTAAATTCCTGCTATTACTGCAAAAACACAAAATATACTTATTAATATATATATAATTTTAGTATTTTTCATTTTTTCACCTTTCTTTTATTTATATAATATATAAACTTATATTTATAGTATACTATATAATAACATAATTTTCAATTATTTTAAAATATCATATTCCATCATTTATTATATAAAATACCATATTTAATTTATCATTAATTAAAAAGATATTCAATATTTTTTATTCTTTTTTTCATTTTGTTGACTAATATTTTATTTTGCTGTATGATATAGTTTGAATAAATATCTAAAAAAGGAGACTAATATATGTTATGTTCAGACTGTAAGAAAAATAGTGCAGTAGTATTTATAAATAAAAAAGATGCAGAAGGAAAAAACACTCTAGAAGGATACTGCTATAGCTGTGCTAAGAAAAGGGGAATTAACCCTATAGATAGTTTAATGAAACAAGCTAATTTATCTGAAGAAGATTTAAATAATATGACAGAACAATTTGAATCAATGTTTAAAGATATGTCAGAAAATATGAATTTTGCTGAAATGCAAGATAATAATTTTGATTCAGATTATGATAATAATAAAGGAGCTGAGTTTGGAGCAATACCTTTAGGATCCATCTTTTCTAATATGTTTAACAATTCTAACGAAGATTCTTCTAATTCTCAGGATTCCAATCCTTCAGAAAAGAAAAAAGTTAAAGTAGATAAAAAGAACTCTAAGAGAAGAAAAAATCTAGAAATGTTTGGTACTAATTTAACTCAAAAAGCTAAAAACGGTCAATTAGATGATGTTATAGGAAGAGATAAAGAAATACAAAGAATTATTCAAATTTTAAATAGACGTTCTAAAAACAATCCATGTTTAATTGGTGAACCTGGTGTTGGTAAAACTGCTATTGCACAAGGTCTAGCTATTAGAATCGCTAATGGTAAAGTACCAGCAAAATTACTAAATAAAGAGGTTTATCTTTTAGACATGACAGCAATTATTGCTGGTACACAATTTAGAGGTCAATTTGAATCTCGAATGAAAGCAATTATTGATGAATGTAAATCTCTTGGAAATATTATATTAGTTATAGATGAAATTCATAATATAATTGGAGCAGGTGATGCTGAACATTCAATGAACGCTGCAAATATTTTAAAACCATCTCTTGCCAATGGCGAAATTCAATTAGTTGGTACTACAACTTTAAAAGAATATAGAAAGTATATTGAAAAAGATACAGCATTAGAAAGAAGATTTCAACCAGTTATAGTTGCTGAACCTTCTATTTCAGATACTATTGATATATTAAATGGTATTAAAAAATATTATGAAGATTATCATAAAGTTAAAATTTCTAATGACGTTATTTCTCAAACAGTTATAATGTCTGAAAAATACATACATGATAGATTTTTGCCAGATAAAGCAATAGATATTTTAGATGAAGCTTGTTCTAGAATTAATTTAAATAATAAAGAGCTGTATGAATTAGAAATATTAAAGAACGAGCTTGCTAAAGTTCAAGAGGAAAAAGAAGAAGCAGCTCAAGCTGATTCTACAGAAGATTATCAAAAAGCTGCAGAATTAAAAACTAAAGAATGTACATTAAATGAACAAATTAGTGAACTAAATAAAAAATTAGAACTTAAAAATTTAACAATACAAGATGTTGCAGAAGTTATAGAAAATTGGACTAAAATCCCTGTAAAGAAAATAACTGAAGAAGAAACACAAAAATTACTTAACTTAGAGCAAAACCTTCATAAAAGAATCGTTGGTCAAAATGAAGCTGTTGAAGCAGTTTCTCGTGCAATTCGTAGAAATCGTGCAGGGTTAAAGAGTACCAAAAGACCGCCTTCATTCATTTTCGTTGGTCCTACAGGTGTTGGTAAAACAGAACTTGCAAAATCTTTAGCATATGAAATGTTTGGAAATGAAGATTCTATTATTAGAATAGATATGTCTGAATATATGGAAAGTCATTCTACTTCTAAATTAATAGGTTCCCCTCCTGGATATGTTGGATATGATGATGCAGGTCAATTAACAGAAAAGGTAAAAAGAAATCCTTACTCTATTATTCTTTTAGATGAAATTGAAAAAGCCCATCCAGATGTATTTAATATATTGTTACAAGTACTTGATGATGGAAGATTAACAGATGCTCAAGGAAATACAGTAAGCTTTGAAAACACAATAATTATAATGACATCAAATGTAGGTTCTAATTTAAATACTAATTCTATTGGTTTTGGTGGAGCTGTAGTAAATACAAACAATATTTTAAATGCATTAAAAGAAACGTTTAGACCAGAATTTTTAAATAGAGTTGATGAAATAGTTATGTTTAAACCTTTAGAATCTTCAGAGCTATTGCAAATAGTAGATTTAATGCTTAATGATACTAGAAAAGCTTTGTCAGATAAAAATATTAATTTAAATATTTCTAATGAAGCAAAAATGTTTTTACTTAATAAAGGAACAGATATAAAATATGGTGCTCGTCCTTTAAGACGTGCTATTCAAAGGTATCTTGAAGATGAACTTTCTGATATGATACTAAGATCTGAATTACTTAACGGAAATACTGTAAATGTTACAGAAGCAAACGATAAATTAAGTTTTTCAATAGAATAGAAACAATATTTCTAATATATAAAAGTATATAAAGAAAAGAAATTAATTACTTGACAAATTATTTTCTTTTCTTTAAAATATTTATCAGGAAATTAAAAAAGGAGCAAAATTATGTTAAAAAATATCCCAAATGCACTAACAATTGTAAGATTTATTTTAATACCAATAATTGTATTTTTTGTTTTAACAGGACAATATATAGCAGCTTTCATAGTATTAACAATTTCAGGATTAACTGATGTTTTAGATGGATTTATAGCAAGAAAATTTAATTTTATTACAAACTTTGGCAAACTAATCGATCCTCTTGCAGATAAAGCAACTCAAATTGCTGTATTAGCATCTTTAACATTTAAAGGAATTATTCCTCTTTGGATGCTTTTAATAGTATTTGTAAAAGAAATTGTTATGGTAGCAGGTGCTTCGTTTTTATATGGTAAAAAGTTAGTTGTATCAAGTAGATGGTATGGAAAATTAGCAACTGTTTTATTTTATATAGCTATAGTATGTTCATTATTTATTGAATACTGGAATAACACATTAAATCCTGCATCTCCTATATTTAATTTCGATGATTATATTTATTACTTAGCAATAGCTACAACAATATTTTCTTTAATTATGTATTTCAAGCAATTTTATCAAGAAGGATACTTAAAAAAAGAGAATTTAAAAATATAGTTATAAGTTAAAGCACTAGAAATTTATCTAGTGCTTTTATTCATAATCTTCTAAGAATTCAATTAGTTTAGTTTTTCCAACTATTTTTACTCCTTTTTTTAACAACTCCAAGTCTGAATCTGGTAAATATTTAGTAGAAATTTCAGTATCTTCTTTTAATGTTTTCTCATCATTTTCATTTAATGTATATATTCCAATCACTCCATAATGATCTTGCACAAAATAATGCTCCCCACAATTACCATTTACTTCTCTATATAAAGTAATTTCGGTTGGTGTAAAATTCTCTATTTTCCATTCAGTATATTTCTTAACTACATCTTCTTTTTTACCATTTACTAGCTCTTTTGGTATATCCTCAACTGTTCTTTTCAAATGGTCACATGATTTAAAATATTCCTTTTTTATAATTATTGCATTTGGTGAAATTGTCTCTTCGTTTGCAGATGTCTCAATTGAGTTTTCCTTTCTAGTATCATTAATATTATTAAAGTCTTCTGCCAATTCTTGTTCCGGAACTAATTCTGTTCCTTGTAATTCTTGATTATTCTCTATAAAGAATTTATATACTACTATACCAATAGATACACTAACTAATAATCCTACAATAATATAAATAATCCATTTTTTATTCATAATTACCCCACCTTTATATTTAGTAGTATGGTAAGTTTTTCTATTTTTATACAATTATTTATAAGTTAATATGATTATCTATATTAATTTTATTTGTACATTCCTCAATCTCAATTTCACCATTATTATCTGTTCTATAAATTTTGTTTGTATATTTTCTTATTCTATCTAATACTACAGTATTAGGATGACCAAAATTATTATCCTTTCCAACACCTATTAATGCTACTTTAGGATTTACTAATCTTAAAAATTCTTCTGTAGATGATGTTTTTGATCCGTGATGGGAAACCTTTAATATATCAGATTTTAATTTGCTTGTATTTGAATATATATCACATAGTCTCTTCTCTGCTATTTGTTCAATATCTCCTGTAAATAACATACTTAATTTATTTGATATAAATCTTAATACAATAGAATTATTATTTAAAATATTTTCTGATATAAACTCTTCCTCTGGAAATAGTATTTCTATGTATGAACTATTATCAATTTTAATGAAATCTCCTTTTTTTACAATTTTAACTTTTATATTTTTTGTCTTTACAATATTAGAGAATTCTATAAAATTACTTGATATTTTCCCTTGTTTTGAAATAATTACATTATCTACTTTAATATTTTTTAGAATTTCAAATAATCCTTTTACATGATCACTATCAAAATGTGATATTATAATATAATCTATATGATTTATCCTCCTGTCTAATAAATATGGTAAAAGTATATTTTCTCCTACATCAAAAGTTCCAAATTCATTCCCTCCTCCATCTATTAAAATTTTCTTTTTATATGGTGTTTGTATTAATGTTGAATCTCCTTGTCCTACATCTATAAAATATATTTTCAAATTTGATTTAAAAATATTTATATTATTACTTATTAAAATATTTACTACTAAAATTACAATTAATAATAGAGCTATTATTTTTCTACTTTTATACTTTATCATTTCTTTCTCTTTGTTAAATATTTGGTTATTATATTTACTATTAAATAATTTTTTTAATCTTTTACTATAAAAAATGTATAATACTAGAATATAATAAATAAAACATTCATATAAATATGGAGTTTTTATATATATTGATGATCCTGGAATTAAAGAAGATATTTGGGCAATTTTTATCATTATAAATAGAAGAAAATTGAGAAATACTCCTAATAATTTAGCTAGTGGAAAAATAAATAATGATATAATATATGTTGCAAACCCTAGAATAGTTACTATTTCCATTATTGGAGCCGCCAGTAAATTAGATACCCAAAAAGTAAATGAAAAAGTACTAAAAGAATATGCCATTATTGGAATTATTAAAAGATTTGCTGATAATGTTATAGAAAAACTATTTACTATGTATTTAGTAAATTTATTATTTAATATTTTTATATATTTTTCTTCTTTATTTTTTAATATTTTCTTCATTATTTTTATATATATGTAGTTATTTATATTATCTGTAAATAATATAATTCCCAATGTTCCTGCAAAAGATAATATAAATCCAATATCTAATATGGTATATGGATTAATTAATAGGATTATTAATGAAGAAATTGATAAATTATTTAATGTATCAGATTTTCTATATAATAAACTTGATAGTAATACTAATATTCCCATAAAACTTGCTCTTAATACAGATGCCGTATATCCAGTTAAAACTATAAAAAATATTAAAAACAAAATCGTACTAATTTTTGATATTTTTCTATTAGTTTTTCCTAATAATACCGCAAAGCAATTTATAATATACGTGATATGTGAACCTGATACAGCAAGCATATGGGTTAAATTACTTTTTTTAAAATCATCTTCTATTTCATCAGATATATTGTCTCTATATCCTATTAATATTCCTATACACAAACTAGCTTCTTCTTCACTTAAAATATTATTAAATGTTTTATTCATATTATTTTGAACATAATTAACAATTTTATCAATCGTTCTTAACTTAGTATCTTCTTCTTTTTCGATTGTTTCTATTTCCATAGTTCCATATAGTTTCTTTGTTTTTAAATAATCTCTATAATTAAATCCTTTATAATTTCTTGACGTATTAGGTATTTCTATTTTTCCTTTTACTAGAATTTTATCTCCATATTTTGGAATATATTTTGCGTCTTTTAGCTTTAAATTCAATAATAACTGTATTCCTTTATATTTAAACTCTCCATTTATACTCTCTACTTCTATTTTAAATCTATATTTATATTCTTTGTCTTCTGGTTCCGATATTATTATTGCTTCAACTAATTTGTCTCCATTAATTTCTGAATAGATTTTATTATTTATTTTTTCCAATATATTTATATAAACAGATCCTATAATAAACATTAAAAGAAAAATACATATAATCTTCTTTTTTAGAAAAATTACAAATATCGTTATAATTAAAATTATAAATAAAAAAACTATACTTATTTTAAAGTATAGTCCTACTAATATTCCTAAAACATAAAAAATGGAGGCAATACAAATAGGTCTATTTTTAATAAATAATCATCCTTTCTTTTTGCCCCCAAAACTATATAAATCATTATATTATTCTTCTAGCTCCACAGTATCTTGTATTATAATATTCACCTGGTAATAAACTATTTATTTTCACACAATATCCTGATCCTGAAGATGCGTGTATAAAATTACCATTTCCTATATATATACCGCAATGTCCTATTTCATCCATAGTTTCATAATCTAAAAAGAATACTAAATCTCCTGCTTTTAAATTATTTAATAAACTTGATTTTGAACTTTTATTAGTCGATACTTTTTTTCCTAATTTCGCTTGCCCTTGTGCACCATGAGGAATTGATATTCCAAAATTTTTATAAACATACATAGTAAAACCAGAACAATCAAATCCACTAGGAGACGCACCTCCATATACATATGGTACTCCTATAAATTTCTTTGCATATGAAACTATTTTTGTTCCCTTAACGGAATTTGAGGTAGAAGCTTTACTTGCTTCTGCCTCATACTTTTCTTTTGTTGTAGAACTTCTACTGGTTACTGTTTTTTTTTCACTAGATAATAGTTCCTTAGAAACATATGCTTCTCCTTGACTTGTATTAACTTTATACCAGTCTCCTTCTTCTCCTATTACATTTAGCTTAGTATTCTGTTCAACTACCATAATAATATCTGAATTTGTTGAAGGTTCTTTTCTTAAATTTACATATGAATCATTTGTATACATTGTTTGTTCTTCAAATTTTGTGTTTTTATCATCTTCTGAATTTTTTTCTTTGTCATCACTATCTTTGTTGTCTGATTTAGTATCAGTATCTTTGTTTTCAGTTTTATTCTGACCTTTTAAAGTAATATTATCTGATCTTATCCATCCTGATAATTCATCAGTATAAATATATGACCATCCATTAATTTGATTTATAACAGTTACAGTATCTCCTGATTTAAGACTATCTATTACTGTTGAACTAACTAATGGTACTATTCTTAAATCAGTAGCTTTATTAATAGTTCCTTCACCTGTTAATGCGTTTTCTTCTACCGTTGTTTCCTCAGTTACTGTATTATCTACATCTACTGCATTTTCTTCTGATATATTATTATTCTCTTTTTCTTTATCTGTACTACCTATTAATTCTGCATATTCCTTACTTATATATCCAGTATAATCTTCATATTTAACTTTATACCAATCACCATCTTCTTCTATAAGTTCACATTCTATTCCCTCAGATATCTGAGCTACAATATCAGAATCAGTTGATGCCTCTTTTCTTAAATTTAAAGTTTCAGTAGTAATTTTTACTGAAGCTGCATTTGATATATTAATCTGTAAAAATATTATCATTAGTGTAATTAATGTTACTATCAATATTTTCTTTATTAGATTCATTATATACTCCTCCTAAAATACGTTTATAGTATATAATCAAAACTTCTAAAAGTCAAGATTTATAATATGTTTAATACTTCTTTTTCTAAAATTTTAATGTTTTCATTTTACCAATATCAATACCATAAACTTCTAAAAATATTGATTCTACATCTAATGTAACTAGCTTGCTTTTTTCTATTTCTAAAAGTTGCAAAGCTTCATATATATCATTTTCATTTTTTCCTTCTATCTCCATATATGTTGGGATTAATGGCCATGTATCAATATCAATTTCTACATTATCTAGTATATACCTTATCCTGTTATTTTCTTGATAATTTTTTGGCTTATATCCCAATTCATTTAATATTTCATTTGTCATATCAAAGTCTGATACTATAATTTCTTTTTCTCTTGTACCAGATACTGTATAATCCTTAATTTCTTTTATTGTTAATGTTGTTTTAGTGCCATCTGTTCTTAATCTAATCCATTTTTCATATATTTTAGGATCAAATTCATATGTATATCTTCTATAATTATATTCTCCTTCTTTTTTTGCTCCTAAAGCTTCCAATTTTTCTATAATATTTTTCTTATCAATCTCAAGTATTCTACCTTCATATTCTATCTTTTCCATAATTACTCCATACTCTAATTTTATTTAGCAATAATCTTATCATAATAATATAAAAATTTCTAGTAAATTGCTTTTTTATTTTTTACTAAAAAGAAGTAACCACTTTTAAAGTAGTTACTTCTTTTCTCTCTATATATTTGTATTCAAATATTATTCAATAACTTCTGAAACAACACCTGAACCAACTGTTCTACCACCTTCACGGATAGCAAATCTTAGTCCTTTTTCAATAGCTATTGGAGTGATAAGTTCAACTGTCATGTCTATGTTATCACCTGGCATAACCATTTCTGTTCCAGCTGCTAATTCAATAACACCTGTAACGTCTGTTGTTCTGAAATAGAATTGTGGTCTATATCCATTGAAGAATGGTGTATGACGTCCACCTTCTTCTTTTGTTAGAACGTATACTTGTGCTTTGAATTTTGTATGTGGATGTATTGTTCCTGGTTTTGCTAAAACTTGACCTCTTTCGATGTCTTTTCTATCAATACCTCTTAATAATACACCTATGTTATCTCCAGCTTCTGCTTGATCTAGTAATTTTCTGAACATTTCTACACCAGTAACAACTGTTTTTCTAGCTTCTTTAGAAAGACCAACTATTTCAACTTCGTCTTGAAGTTTAACTGTTCCTCTTTCTACTCTACCTGTAGCAACTGTTCCTCTACCTGTAATTGTAAATACGTCTTCAACAGGCATTAAGAATGGTTGGTCTACTGGTCTTTCTGGTGTTGGAATGTAGCTATCTACTGCATCCATTAATTCTTTAATAGGAGCATAAACTGGATCGTTAGGATCTGTTGAATCGCTCTCTAAAACTTGTAATGAAGATCCTTTTATTACTGGAATTTCATCTCCTGGGAAACCATATTCTGTTAATAGATCTCTAACTTCCATTTCAACTAATTCTAATAATTCTGGATCATCAACCATATCGCATTTGTTTAAGTAAACAACGATATATTTAACACCAACTTGTCTAGCAAGTAAGATATGCTCTCTTGTTTGAGGCATTGGTCCATCAGCTGCAGAAACAACTAATATAGCACCATCCATTTGAGCAGCACCAGTAATCATGTTCTTTACATAGTCAGCATGTCCTGGGCAGTCAACGTGAGCATAGTGTCTATTGTCTGTTTCGTATTCAACGTGAGCTGTGTTAATTGTGATTCCTCTTTCTTTTTCTTCTGGAGCACTATCGATTTGATCATATGCTTCATATTGAGCTTTACCTAATAAACCTAAGTATTTAGTAATAGCTGCTGTTGTTGTTGTTTTACCATGGTCAACGTGTCCGATTGTACCAATGTTAACGTGTGGTTTTGTTCTTTCAAATTTAGCTTTAGCCATTTTTTAATCCTCCTTCAAATTTTGGAATATCTACATATTCCTTTATATTATTTTAAAATTAAAATCTAAATATTTTAACACCTGCATTTTATAACATTTTCATTAAAAATGCAAGTAGTTTTAATTATTATTTTAAATAACCATATTAAGAATTGTAAAGAATATTATTCCCATTATTAA
>CALYAC010000018.1 GCA_944393405.1 uncultured Clostridia bacterium
AAAATTTATAAAAAATAATAAAAAAAAAAAATTAAAAAATAAAAATATAAAAAAAAAAAAAAAAAAAATATTATTAAAATATTTAGACAATTTAAAATTTATTTAAATTAGAATTTTATTTAAGATTTTAAAATCAAGTTTTAAAAATTAAGTTTATAAATTCAAATATAAATATTTTTTAAACGAACAAATGTTATATGTAAAAAATTATAAATAAATAAATTGATTTTAAGAATTTTTATAGCTAAATTAATCTACTATAATTATACAATAACAAAATTAACCATATCTATAATTAAAATCTATATATCTGGTTTTAAATTAAAACTAACTATATAATATATAATAAAACATTGACGCATTAAAATTAGTTTTAAACTGTTTTTTAATTTAATTAATATAACTTAAACTTGTTTATTAATAATATGGATGATTGGTGATTTAAATAGCTTTTATTAAATGAATTTAAAATTTACTGAAGATTTTATACCTAAAATAAGCTAAATTATATTAAAACTAAAATAACCTAAAAAGTACTAAAAAATGACGCACGAGAATCGGTTTTAAGGCGTTTTAGAAATTTAAACATATAGTTTTATGTCTGTAAAATAAGGTAAGTATAGAGAAATAGGCACTTTTAAGATTTTTGAAAAATTTCATACAATTTAATATAAAAATAAAAATATATAATAGTAAATTATATGAATAAAATAAAATAATGTCTTAAAATTGATTTTAACGAGTCATAAGAATATTAATATAACAAGTAATACAAAAGATTATAATAATGAATATAATATTGATATAATAAGAAAATAAATATATATAAATTAATGTTAATATGTATAAAGAAGCTAAAAGCCTTGAATTAGTAAAAGTATAGGCTTATGGCTGTTTTACATTATACTCCTATCTCTTATTGCGCAAAACTTCGATTTTGTGCAATAAGTGCAATAACTTTCTGACTATCAATATACCATACTCCCTCTACTTTGTAAATAAAAAATTTATATTTTAACATCCTTTATTTATTAAATTAATTTATTATATTTTATATTCTTATTTATTTGATTTTTTCATTTTATAATATTAATATTATTTTTTATTTTTATAATTTTTTATACTCTTTATTATTTCATTTTTTATTTTCATTTTATTAATTATTATTATTAATTGTAAAATAATAATTAATAATAAATTAATTTTGTTGAAAATTATACTTTATATAACCATTAATTCTATAGCCCTCTTTCCTACCTCTTATAATTTTAATACTTTTATTAATATATAAAAAAATTTTTTAAATAATTTTGTATTATTATGTAAATTATGCTATAATTCTATTATAGTCTTTGGACTATGTTTAACTATTAATAAGGGATAAAAACCTTTTCTAGAGAGGAGAAATCTATGAACAAAAAAATTGACAAGTTTACTTTCAAACGGAGTTCTTTGAATGTATCACTCCAAAATGTGATTTCTGATGGAGATGGATTTTGGTATTCAAATATCGAATCTGCATATCCTGAAATCACTGGCTACACGCTATACAGTCGTACTGATAAAGACTGGACTCAGTTTATTTTTAGTAAAGATTGTAAATTACGGTGGCCAACACCAGAGAAAACATTCAATGGAAATGTACTGAGATCACGTCTTGAGTCCTCATTTGAAAATTATATTAAACAAATATCAATAATCGAGGATTCTAAAGGTCTTAGATATGCCATCATGAATACTCCTGCAGACGCAATATTTATTTGCAGGATTGTTGACAACGTTATCAAATCTGCAAAAAATATGCAGATCAGTATTAATGTTGGTCAGTAAGTAAATATGTAATCAATTCTTTATTCATTTCTAAAGCTCCGCTCATTATATCCGGATTCCTGCATTGCAGGACCGGATCTCTTCTTTTATAAAAAATATATAATAAAAAAGAGAAGAAAAATTATTCATCTCTCTCCTCTTTTTATCATAATTTCAATATGATGTAATTAAACATATAATATTTTTACATTTTTAAATAATTGGATATTTTATTTAAAAATTCTTCATTACTTTTTGTAGCCATCATTTGCTCAATTAATTGTTCTGTAACTTCCATAACTGATTTTGAAGACATTGCTTTTCTTAAAGCAAATACCACTTCTAATTCCTTAGGTGAAAGTAATAATTCCTCTCTTCTTGTACCAGATTTATTTATATCTATTGCAGGGAATATTCTCTTTTCAGAAAGTCCTCTATCCAAGTGAACTTCCATGTTACCTGTCCCTTTAAATTCTTCAAATATTACATCATCCATCCTGCTACCAGTCTCAATTAATGCTGTAGCTAAAATTGTTAAACTTCCGCCATTTTCAATATTTCTAGCAGCACCAAAGAATTTCTTAGGTTTATGTAATGCACTAGGATCTAAACCTCCTGATAAGGTTCTACCTGAAGATGGTATAACCAAGTTATATGCTCTTGCAAGTCTTGTAATACTATCAAGTAATATAACTACGTCTTTATTTTGTTCTGTTAATCTTTTTGCTCTTTCTAAAACCATTTCAGCCACTTTTACATGATGTTCAGGTAATTCATCAAAAGTAGAATATATAACATCACCTTTTATAGATCTACGCATATCTGTAACTTCTTCAGGTCTTTCGTCTATTAAAAGAACTATTAATTCTATTTCGGGATTATTTATACTTATTGAGTTTGCAATCTTTTTTAATAATGTAGTTTTACCAACTTTAGGAGGAGCTACTATCATTCCTCTTTGTCCTTTTCCGATAGGTGACATTAAATCAATAATTCTCATTGCATATTCATTAGGAGCTGTTTCTAAATGAATTCTTTCATTAGGATGAATAGGTGTTAAATCATCAAATTTTCTCCTCTTATATGCCATTTCTGGAGCTTCATCATTAACTTCTCCAACATAAATAAGTGCTGGGAATTTTTCTCCTTCTTTTGGCATTCTTGCAATACCTTTAACTTTATCACCTTTATCTAATTTAAATCTCCTTATTTGAACAGGTGATATATATACATCTTTTGATGTAGAAAGATAATTTTCACCTCTTAAAAATCCATATCCATCAGGTAAAACTTCTAATATGCCTTCTACAATTTTATCATCTTCATTTGTTAATTTATATCCTGTTGTATGTTCATTATCACTATTTTCTTCTTTTTTATCAAGATTTTCATTATTTTCTTTTTTATTATTATATTTTTCAGAGTCTTTTAATATCTCAATAAGTTCATCCTTTTTTAATTTAGAAACATTTTTTGTTCCTTTTTCTTTTGCCATTTGGCGTAATTCAACTAAGGTACATTTTTCAAAATCCATAATTGCCCCCTTATAATTTAATATTTTATTTTTATAATTTTGTATATATTTACTATTAACAATAATAATTTAAAAAGTTTATTATTTTAATTATTATTCTTTAAATTAAACTTATTAAAATTTTTAGATATATATTTTTTATTAAAATTATTTATAATTTTATTTATAATTGTTGTGGATAATTAAGAAATAAATATAAAGAAAAAAGTTAAGGAGGCATAAATAGAACTATGCCTCTTAATATATTTTAATTTTCGACATCAATATATACTCTTTCATTAGGATAATACATATCCAATTTTTCACGAGCTATTTGTTCAATGTATTCATCTGAATTTATATTATCTTTCATTTCATGTAACTCATTATTTTCATCTTGGGCCACTTCAATGTCTTCGTTATATGAATCCTTAACACTAGCATAAGAATTTAATGTTTTTTGTTGAGACACTATAGTATATATAAAATATATTAAAAACGCTATTATTAACAATTTTTTTAATAAGTTTTTCTTTTTCACATTTTTCATATGTATATATCACTCCAGAATTAATCTATTTATATTTTTCTACATTTTTCCAAAAAATCCTTCTAATTTATTGAAATTTATTATATATTTTATCACTTTTACTACATTTTGAAAAGATTTTTGGCATTTTTATTTTATTTTTTTGTATTTTTTCTAAAAAAGTACTAAAATTTTCTCTAATTTTCATACATAATTTTATAACTGGATCAAATAATATCTTTTTAATAAATAAAATAATCTTACTTAAAAAACTAATAAAATATTTACTTAGAGTTAATAAATATATACATATTCCAGCTATTAATCCAATAAAAATATAGCTCCTTATTTCTCCATTATTTATTAAAAAAATAGAAAAAATTAAAATAAATCCAGATGCTACTAAAAAAATAATATCATGTACATATGTAATAAAATCTGATGTTTTAAAACATTTCCTTACTATTCTAAATATATCAAATAAAACACCAATGCATATACCTATAAATAAAAAATATAATAATTTATAAATCTCTCCCGTTACCAAACCTTTCTCTCCTTTTTATCATCTAAATATCTTATTTAAAAATCCTCCAGAATTTTTCTTATCTATATCTTTTTCACTATACCCTAAATTATATATTTCTCCATCTATTATAACTTCAGAAGTATCCAAACTTAACTTGTTAATTCTTAAATTTTCTCCTTTAACAGTTAATAATCCAAGCTCTGTTTCCAAAATTACAATCTGATCATCAAAACTAAGAACATCTAAAACTCCGGATATCTTTAGTTTTTCTCTATTCTCTAATATAATATTTTGTACTAAATTAGAATTCTGAATTGTGTTATTTTTTCTATCATCAATAGTCATCTGTATCTCCCCCACCTTAATAAACTCTATAAAATATTATATTCAGAACTTGTCTTTTTAGAACTAAAAATTGTCTAATTAACATAATTGTGATATAATATCTCTATCTTGTAAAAGGAGGAGGATTTATGAATATAAATCTACTTCAAGTTGTCAATCGGAAAAATTTACTTCCACCAGATTTCATGCCAGAAGAATTAGTCACAATTGTCAATCGTGAAAATAGCATTGTATATGCACCGCTGATTGTTTGGGACGCCTTTAATGCAATGATGAGGGAGGCATCTTTTGAAAGTCAATATCTTGATCTAACCAGTTGTTATAGATCTTATCAGAGGCAAAAAGAACTTTTTGATGAGTCAATGAAAAAAAATGGTATAGAAAAGACATTAAAAAGTATTGCTATTCCTGGATCGTCAGAGCATCAATTAGGTTTAGGTATTGATATTTCGAATTTTACTTCTGAAGGTTTGATGAGAGATGATGAAGACCGTTTTAAATGGGTTCATGAAAATTGTTCAAGATTTGGATTTATTATCCGGTATAAAGAAGATTTTAAATCTATTACTGGTATAAAATATGAGCCCTGGCATCTTCGGTATGTTGGAGAATATGCACCCAAAATTGCATCTCTTAATCTTCCATTAGAAGAAATAGTACGAAGACAACTGATATAAGACAAAGGCACTGTGTTTTACACAGTGCCTACTTTTATTTATTATAAGATTTATTATGTTCTTTATTCTAAATTTTATTTTCTTTACTTTCTATTATTTTCATCCTTTATTTTATAAGCTCATGATGTAATTGTTCTAATAACTTATTATTGATTTTTTCTTTAGTCATTATAGATAACTTACATTCTTCTAATTCTACTGAAAATATATCTATTGAATTAATATTAAATATTTCAATTGTTTTTTTCATTATGTCTTTATTATTCATAATTCCATAACCAACTAACGATATTCTTGATATATTTGTAAAAGAAGAACTAAATTCTTTTAATTTACTCTCTAATAATTCTTGAAATTTTCCTAAGTCTGAAGCTTTAATTGTAAAACTAATATTAAAACTATTTATACTATTATTAATAATATTTGATGGAATAATATCATTTTCTAATAAAAGAAAGTAAACATCATTAAATATGTCTTGATTATAATTATCATGCTTTAGATTTATTAAAAATAAATTATCATTTTTTACAATGCTTTTTACTGTACTTTCTTCTATTTTTCTACAAATCTTAGTTCCTACATTATTATTAAATGTAGATCCTGTTTCAATAAGTACATCATATTTATCAGCTATTTCTACACATCTATTATGAAGAACCTTAGCTCCTTCATTAGATAAATCCAACATCTCAGTATACGATAATTCAGTGATTTTTTTAGCATCAGCAATTTTATTTGGATCTGTTGAGTATACTCCATCAACATCAGAAAATATATAACAATGATTAGCATTAATTGCTGCTGCAACCGCTACAGCAGTGGTATCAGAGCCTCCTCTTCCAAGTGTAGAAATGTCTTTATTATCATTAATTCCTTGAAAACCAGCAATAACAACTATATTTCCTTCTTCAAGTTCTTTATTTATTCTATCTGTATTAATATATTCTATTTTTGCTTCCTCATTAGTATTAGATGTATAAATTCCTGCTTGCCATCCAGTTAATGAAACAGCTTTATATCCAAGTCTATTAAGTAATATAGAAAGCTTTGAAATAGATATTTGTTCTCCTGTACTTAAAAGTACATCCATTTCTCTTTTATTTGGCTCATAAGATAATTCTTTCGCCTCTTTAATAAGATTATCAGTAGTTTTTCCTTGAGCTGAAACAACAACTATTATTTTGTTTCCTTTGTTATAAAAATCAATAATTTTATTTGCTACAATATTTAATTTTATATTGTCTGCAAGTGAACTTCCTCCAAATTTTAATACTATAGTATCCATTATTAAACAGTCCTTTTATATAATGTACAAGGCTAAAAATATATTTATATTTTGCCTATAATATATTTTATTTTGTAATATACTTAATTGTTCCCGTTATTTTTATTATATTTTAAATAACTATCTATAAATCCATTTAAATCTCCATCCATAACTGCATCTACATTACCAACTTCATAATTAGTTCTATGGTCTTTTACTAAAGTGTATGGACAAAATATATATGAACGAATTTGACTTCCCCATGCTATGTCCATTTGTATTCCTTTTAGTTCGTCAATAGTTTCTTTATGTTCTTGCTCTTTTAATTGAAGTAATTTAGATTTAAGCATCTTCATAGCTGTTTCTCTGTTTTGTATTTGTGATCTTTCTGTTTGACAAGCAACAACAATATTGGTTGGAATATGAGTAATTCTAACTGCAGAAGAAGTTTTATTAATATGCTGCCCTCCTGCTCCTGAAGCTCTATATGTATCAATTCTTAAATCATCAGGATTAATTTCAATTTCAATATCATCTGTTATCTCCGGTAAAACTTCTACTGATGCAAAAGAAGTATGTCTTCTTCCTCCTGCATCAAAAGGTGATATTCTAATTAATCTATGAACTCCTTGTTCTCCTTTTAAATAGCCATATGCATAATCTCCTGTTACTGAAAAAGTAACACTCTTAATTCCTGCTTCATCACCTGGTAAATAATCTAATTCTTCTACTTTATACCCATTTGCGTTCGCCCATCTTGTATACATTCTATAAAGCATTTGGACCCAATCCTGAGCTTCTGTACCTCCGGCACCTGGATGAAGAGTTAAGATTGCATTATTCATATCATATTTATCTGATAATAAAGTGGTTATCTCTAACTTATTAATTTCTTCTTCAACTTTATAAATATTTTTACTTAATTCTTTTTCTATTTCAGAATCTTTTTCTTCTAATAATAAGTCTTTTAAATCACTTAAATTTTCTAAATCATTTTTTACAGATTTATATTTATTAACTTTATTTTTTAGTTCAGTTATCTTTTTTAAGACCTTAGAACTATTTTTTACATCATTCCAAAACTCTGTGTTTGTAGTTTGTTGCTCTAAATCTTTTAGTTCATTCTCTAAATTGATAATGTCAAAGTGAATCACCTATTTCAGTTAATTTTTTATTTAGTATAGAGATTTTACTTGAAATTTCGTCTAATTCTATTACACTGCACCTCCTTAAACTTAAATGATTATATTCATCATCACATATTATCTATATCTTAAATAATATAGATAATATAATCTGTGAAAGTAAGTATAATCATTATTAATATATTAATATAGTAAAATATATTGCATATTTTACTTTTTTTATCTGTTAAGTTATCATTATTTTTAAATGCGAAAATAATGATAATATTTAAAATAGCAAAAAATAATATAATTGAATATAAAATCATTGATATTTTCGGTATTATAGTTAAATTTTTTGCAAATAGTACATTAAATAATAAAAGAGTCAATAAAAACATTACAAAAAAATCTATTATTTTTAAATATTTATTATACTCCTTTACATCTTTTTTCTCAGATAGTAATATTTTCTTTTTTTGTTTTACAATGCTTTCTAAATTAATCATAACAAATATTATAATTATTAATAACATAAATTTAATCATAATTAACTCCTATTATCTAAAGTTTTAATTCATTACATATTATATAATTTATTTTGAATAAGTCAAGTATAGCATGATAATATAGCATGATAAACAAATAATTATTATAAATAAATTGAAAAAGTAACACATGTTTAATTATTAATGTGCTACTTTACCTTTACAAATTCTTAGTTATTTATTATTGTTTATTAATTCAAGATTTGCTTGTCTTTTAATTTTATTAGTTGTTGTTTTTATCAAAGGTTCTTCAGAAATTAGAATCCCTCTTATAGCTTTATACTTAGGCATTACTTTATTTATTTCTTTTATTTTATCTCCTAAAACTTTGCGAATCTCTTCATCTGTTTCTACTTTATATGCTTCTTTCATTATTTCTCTATCAAATATAATTTTAACATTAATTTTTATATCTTCTTTATCGTCTGATTGTTGTTTTCCAAAAATAAATGATTCTTTAACTCCTTCTATTTTATTTACTAGATTTTCCATCTCTTCTGGGAAGATATTTTTTCCATTCTTTAATACTATTACGCTTTTCTTTCTTCCACAAATAAATATGTATCCATCTTCATCTATTTTAGCTAAATCACCTGTAGAAAACCATCCATCTTTAAGTACTTCATCTGTTGCTTTTTTATCACCATAATATCCAAGCATAACATTAGGTCCTTTTACAGTAAGTTCTCCCATTCCCTCTTCATTTGGATCATCTATTCTTGCCTCAATATGTGGAAGAGCTTTACCTATAGAACCTACTCTAAAGTTTTCATTCGTTTCAACTCCAATAACTGGTGATGTTTCTGTTAAACCATATCCTTGGCATAGATTAATACCCCAATCTCTAAATGTTTGCTCTACATCTTTTTCTAGTGCTGCTGCTCCACTTATGAATAATTTAATTTCTCCACCAAATATATTATGTATGTCCTTAAATATTTCCTTCTTTTCTGCCATTGTTTTATTTTTGTTTTCTTCCATTAATTTCTTTACTGTTTCTAGTTTTCCTTGTTTTTCAAGAGTTTTCATAATTGTTTTATACATACTCTCATAAATTGCTGGGACAAATGAAGCAACTGTAATTTTATACTCATTTAAATTTTCAGTAATATGCCTAATACCTGTACAAAATGATCTTTGTGCTCCAATATATAAAGAAAATAACATACCAACTGTACACTCAAAAACATGATGTAATGGCAAGAATGATAATATTCTATCACTTGAATCTGCATCTAAAACAGATGAAAAGTCCATTAAATTAGATGCTAAATTTTTATGTGATAATGCAACTACTTTTGATTTAGATGTTGTTCCTGAAGTAAATAGCATTATTTGCATTTCTTCTGGATTTATTTTGGCATCTAAAAATTCTCTATTTCCTTCTTTAACTAATTTTTCTCCTCTTTCTATTAATTCTTTTTGAGAATAAATCCCCTCTTTATGAATATCTGTATCCATTGAAATTAAATGTTTTAATTTATTCTTTTCACTGTATTTTATTCTTTCAATAACTTCTTGATATTTTTTTGAATAAAAAATTGCTTCAACATCTGATCTTTGAATTAATTCTTCTAATTCATTTTCTGGTAATGATTTATCTAATGGAACTACTATTCCTGTACCACAAACAACTGAAAGATAAGCAAGTTCCCATTCATATCTATTTTCTCCTATTACAGCAATTCTTTTATCTTTAAGTCCTAAGCTTATTAATGCTGTACCTAAATAGTTAATCATATCTCTTATTTCAGCATGTGTATATGTTTTATATTCTCCTTCTCCTATTTTTATTTTGTACCCTGGTCTATCACCATATAATTTTCCTGTTTTGTTTAACATATCTTTTAAATCTGTTACTTCTAAAATATCTTTTTTCATATTTGTTTTTCTCCTTTTTTAGGTATTTATTATAATTAGGTATTTATTATAATATAAAATAAAAAAGTTATTAATTTAATAATAACCTTTCCTATTATATATTAACAAAATTAAAGAGTCAATATATAGCTCTATACATTGACTCACTAGTACAATTAAAATCTAAAAAACTATTATTTATTTTATCCACTTTTCAATTCTTCCTTTTGCTTCATGAACTGTACTTCCTTGTATTGCAATACTATCTAAAACATCTGCTCCTTGACAAATTTTCTTTACATCTTGAACCACAGTTCCAAGTCCAGATCCTTCATGTGTTGTAAATACTTTTATTTTCTTTCCACTAAAATCTAATTTTTCAAGCTCTGTAAACATACTCATTGGCATAGTTCCCCAGTATATAGGAGTCCTATATAAATAACTTCATATTCTGAAATATCTTCTAGATATTCTTTTAATTCTGGTCTTGCATTTTCTCTTTTTTCTTCTAGTGCTTCATCACAACACTCTTTATAATTTTTTGAATATGATTTAGCTGGTTCTACTTTAAATAAATCTGCTCCTGTAATATCTCTAATATATTCAGCTATTACTTCTGTATTACCTTTATCTATATTACCTACAGCATAAATTTCAATATATCATGTGCTTTTATATAGAAAATGATTTATATATTCTTCTGATAAAGCTCTTCTTTGATCATTTATAATTAAATCTAATTTATCACTTTTTATTAATTCATACAACTCTTCATGATTGCCTGTTTGAATTTCTATATCAATATTAGGATATATTTCTGAAAACTTTATAATTATATTATGTAATTCCGTTCCACAATAATTATTAATATATCCAATTCTTAATATATCATTTTTTTGATTTGCAATTCTTATAGTTGCTTTCTTAATTCTTTCAACTTCATCTAGCATTATTAAACTTTGTTTATAAAAATACTCCCCTGCATTTGTTAAAGAAAAACCCCTATTATGTCTTTTTAATAATTTAACTCCAAGCTCATCTTCTAATGTTTTCATACCCTGTGAAATTGCAGATTAGGATATATAATTTTCTTCTGCTGCCTCTGTAAAACTATTGTTTTTTACTATTGATATAAAATATTGCATTTGTTTAAATAACATCTTTTTTCTCCTTTTATTTAATAGATTTTCTTTCTTTAAAATTAATAAGCTTTTTATACATGTCTGTTATACATTTATTACCACAATTATATAGAATTTCTTTAATTGGTCTATCATCATTTTCTGGCTGACAAAAATCTTCAAATTCTGAAATTGCTAAATCAATATTATTTATATTAATCTTATCATCAAAAATCTTATTAGCTGTTTTAATATGGTCTCTCATACAGCAACCTGGAATCACTTTAAAATATGTCTTCTCAGGTAATTCTGATTTTTTATATAATTCCATTGTCATATCATCAGTAATTTTTCTTGGATTTGTGATAATTATTTTATTTGATAAAAAAACACTATGCGGACAAGCTGAATTATTTATTCCAATTATTTCACTATCATCTGGAAATGTAACATCATAAATAGTATCTCCCCTAAATATCCATCTAATAATCTTGTTTTCAGTTGAAACACTAAATCCTCCAATTTCTTTTGGCTTGTCCATATTAGGATTCCAATTGTTTGCTATATTCACCTTTCCTATTTTGTATTCATATCCATTAGCACTTGATTTATTTCCAAACATTACTTTTACATATTTATTTATCTGTACATCATTTATTAAGTTCATATCATTAATATTTAATATTTTATTCATAATTATATTATTTCCTTATTTTTTTACATATAAATTATATCAAAATAATGAATACTTAATCAACTAATCTATTAATAAATCTTTATTTTTTGTTATTTTCTTAAAATTATTTACTTTTTATGTAAATCGTGATATTATATTAATGTCTCATAACTATTAAATTTCTATAATGTTACACCATGGAAAGGCAATAGTTAAATAACAATAGAAAGGGGAATTTTATTTATGGGAGACGAAAAATTTACAGTTGATCAAAGTATGCTTCGGAAGGATGGTTCAGGTAATTTAAGAATACCTGAACCTCTTGTCGAAACAGCAGGGTTAATCTCTGCAAAGGAGTTTGCATTAAGTCCTTTAGACGGACGGTATGCAAACATCGGAAAGAAGCTATCACCATACTTCTCAGAATATGCTCTGATAAAAAACAGAGTAAAAGTAGAAGTATACTGGCTTAATTTCCTTATTTACAATATTGACTCTGAGATCTTAGATTCTTATTTTGATGAAGAAGCTGAGCCGGAGATTCTCTCTATTTACGAGAATTTCTCTGACAGTTCTTATTTAAGAATCAAAGAATTTGAGGCAGTAACCAACCATGATGTAAAAGCTGTTGAGCTTTACGTGGCAGAACAGCTCAAGGAAATGGGCTTTGATGATCTTGTCAGCTTCGTGCATATTGGATGCACATCTGAAGATATCACTAATGCGGCTTATGCTCGTATGATTAATGATGCATTAAATGATATCTGGATTCCGGCGGCAACAACACTGCTTAACCAGATTGGTAACTTTGCAACTGAGTATGCAAGTACACCAATGCTTGCTCATACACATGGGCAACCAGCAACTCCTACGACTGTTGGAAAGGAATTTGCAGTATTTTTTAAACGTCTGCAGAATTCTCTTGACAGATTAAAGGAGATTAAAACTCTCGCCAAGTTTAATGGTGCAACCGGTAACTATGCTGCTTTATCTGTAGCATTTCCAGATACAAACTGGCCTTTTATGGCATGTAACTTCATAGAAGATAATCTGGAATTGGATTTCAATCCAGTAACAACCCAGATAGAGAATCATGACTATATCTGTCAGATTTGCGATGAGATGCGCCACTTCAATAACATTTTACAGGGCTTTGACCTGGATATGTGGCTGTATATTTCTATGGAGTATATCAAACAGATTCCGGTTAAATCCGAAGTCGGCAGCAGCACGATGCCGCACAAAGTGAATCCAATTCGCTTTGAAAACAGTGAATCAAATATTGACACTTCAAATGCGCTTTTGACAGCTTTATCAAATAAGCTTTCAAAGTCAAGGATGCAGCGTGACTTGTCTGATTCATCTTCTATGCGGAATATCGGTATTGCTTTTGGGTATTCCCTTCAGGCGATTGAACAGACATCAGTTGGTCTTCAGAAAATTGCTATAAACACAGATAAGATTTCTAAAGACCTGAACAACAACTGGGAAGTGCTAGCAGAACCGATTCAGACAATGCTTCGGAAGTATGGTATTCCGGACGCATATGACCAGTTGAAGGAGCGTACCCGCGGGAAAAGAATCTCTAAAGAGGATATTCATGAGTTTATAAAATCTGTTGATGTCTTTTCTAAAAAAGATAGAGATGCACTTCTTGCACTTACTCCGGAAACATACATCGGATATTCGGCAACTATTGTCGAAGACAATCTGTAAAACTAACGTAAATTTAATGTAACTCGTAAACAAGCAAAAGAGCTGTTTCCAGTACGGATTCAGCTCTTTCCCTATTATTATATTTTTTATTATATACTTTTATATTTATATATTCATATACTAATAATTTAAAAAATTAATAAATTAAACATTTTCAAAGTAATCTGATATTTCTTTCATTCTACTCATTTGATCAACTTTGCAATGAATAAAACCATAATCAATATAATCTGTGTTTAATTTTTCTAATTGCCATGAAATAGATTTTTTAACTTTGTCTAAATTAGTAGTCCATCCATATGATCCCAATTCATAATTTGCACCAAAATGAATTTGATACATAACTTTATCTCTAACATCTTCAAAAGCTTTTCCATAATATTCAAAACACTCACTATCTCCTGCTGCTAAATCAAAGTAATTTATTCCATTTTCAAATGCCATTTTTAAAGTTTCAATTCCTTCTTTTTCTCCTGCCCCTGAAATAGAACTTGCACCTAATCCAATAACACTAATTTTATCCCCTGTTCTACGATTAATTCTATATTCCATTTTTATTTCTCCATTTATCTTTATTAAAACTATAATACTTATACCTAAAATATAATGAACTTTAGGGACACTCCTTAAAGTTCATTATATTTCTATCTTTCAGTCCCTTTATTCTTTCCGCCTTTATTAAATAATCCATTTAAACTTTTGTCAATATAATCTTGCATTTCATCTCCTGATGGAATAAAATCATATTCTTCTTTCATCGTATTTAATCTCTTTTCAACATCACCGTTGATTTAACTTTTTTAAAAGTTCCGTTTCTTCTGGTGTATATCTACCTAATAATCCTTGAGAATTATTTTTGGCTTCATTTGCTATTCTTTTTCTGAATTCTTCTTCCATTTTTCCCATTAAAAGCATCTCCTTTATTTACTTATTGTGGCAACAATTTTAATATCATTGCCTCTTGTTTTTTAAAAATTTATTTATAAAACTTTTAATTCGATTTATTAAATTTGTTTTCTTGACCGTATCAGGTAAAGTATTGTTTTCAATCTTATTTATTTTATTTATATTATTTACTTTTTTTAATTCTTCTCTTTCTTGAAAAATCTCATCTATATTTTTAATATTAACATTATTGTTTATATTTGAATTATTATAATTAGCATCATATAATTGTTTACATTTCATATCATTTATCTTTTCTATTACTTCTTCACTCAATTTACCAATACTTTCAAAATCACTTTTAATTTTCAAATTAGTTTCGTTCATTAATATCGTCCTTCCGAATCTAGAATTTCTTTTATATCTTTCACATCTTGCTTTACTGAAGTTATTCTATTCTTAGTTTTTTTCTGTATACCAAACTTAGGTGTAGAATTGCTTATAGTTTCAGAAATCTCTTTATATAAATCAAAATGATTGTCAGTAGAAACAACAGTTCCCTCAACATCAAATTGTCTATCTATTTCCTCATTTAAAACTTCTTGAAAAATAAGATATCTTCTATTTTTATCGAATCCATTTCCGAATTTAATTGCATCAAATATTTGTTCTAACATTTCCTTTCTGGTTTTATCATTAAAGTATTTTTCTTTTCCTTTACAAAATTCACTACCTATAATATTATCTTCAAATCTAACTATTGTATCTTTAATTAGTTTTTCGAAGTCTTCTTCTTTTTCATTAGGATTTAAATCGAATTTTTTTAATCTTTCTAAGTTTCTATCTATTCGTCTTTTTTCTAGCATTGCCAAAGCTTCTCTATTTATTATTAATATAGGTAAATTTAAATCTGCTGCAGCTTGTAATGAGTTATGATATAAACTTTCATCATTTTCTTGTAATAACCTACATATATCTATATCTATTTCATCTTTCATTATTCCAACAAATTTAGGTTTTCTTCTACTTACTTCATTAGTTTCTTCATCTAAATAATATCTTTCAAAATCTACCTCATTATGTAATGTTCTTGTGTTATTTGCAAAAATATCAGGTGGACAAAAACACGTAGGTAAAGAACTTGTATAAACATTGTTTGATGCTGATATAGGATCAAAACTAGAATTATTACCTGCGGAAACCAAATCCCATGGAGCAATATTTGTCATTCCTTTACAATCATTTGATAAAAACATAATATCATCATCAAAAAATATTCTAGCAACAGAAGTCATACTCTGATTAATATAACTCTCACAATTTCCATGATAATTCATATTTTTCTCTGAAAAATGTTTTGCACCCTTAAAACGTATTCCTGAATACGATCCTTCTACTCTTGCAAAAATACCAAAATTAATATCCTCGTACTCACCTTCAGCATTTTTTCTAGGAATCTCGTAAACTCTGATTTGTTTACCTTTATAATTTATAACTTCATCTGGTTCACCAAGCTTGTCTTCAGTTAACATTTTTTCTTCAAATTTTCTTTCAAATACTTCTCTCATTTTTTTATCTAATTCTGTAATAGAAGCTACAGAAAATGTTTTTTCACTATTAACCATTTTCATAAATTCTCTGTCCTGTGACAAGAAAACAATATCATTTTTTTCTAATTGTAAAATATTTTTTAATGCAATAAGATATTTTTTCATATTAGCAGAAATTCCATCCTCAGGACTAATATCAACTTGTTCTATATATTTTCCAAACCTATTAATTAAATTTTGAGCTTCTTCTATATCAATACCATATAATCCCTCTAAAATTGCAAATTGACCATCTTGTTTTTCAAATTTAGTTTTAGGTTTGGATATTCCTCTTAAAATTCTATTAACTTCATAATTTCTTAATTGTTCAAAATCATCTATATCTTCAGCCGTATATATTCCAAAATAATTTTCTTGATTTCCTAAAATCATTTCACATATTTTTTTAGCAGTTTCATAATCTTTATCATTTTCTAGCCTTGAAATAGTTTCTTCATCATTTAGCAATTCTTCAAATTGTTTCCTATTTTCACTGAATTTAGAAATTGCTGTTATATAATCTCCACTATTTGTTATTAAATATTCAAGTATTTTTCTTTCGTTTTTTGATTTTAAAAACTTTATTACATTATAATCTTCAACACAGCATAATCTTACAAACTGTTCAGGGTTTAAATATTTAAAATCCAAATCTAACATATAATGTGGAATCTGAATGTCTTTAAAATTACTTCTTGCATAAATTAATGTATCTATCATTTTTTTACTAGTAGCAATTGATTTATAGGCAGAAGATTTGCTGATTATATAAATTAAAAGATTATCATCATTTATTGAAGTATTATTTATAGTATCTACATCTAAGTAATTATCTTTATCATCTAATTTTTTTCCATAATATTTTTGATACAATTCATTTAAACTATCAATAGCTTGAACAGGTTCATATGACCATAATTCACTAAAACTTAGTAATCTCTTATTTATGATTTCATCTTTATATGTATTTATGAAGTCTATCATAAATTCACTATAATCAGGTATTATTTCCATCATTTTTTCAAGACTTAGCATTTTAAAATTAATAAGTTCTTTATAATAACCTTGTAAAGATTCTATATGTAATTTTTTAAAAAAATCTCTTCTATCAATATAAAATCCACGAAAATCAATTTCTTCTTCAAAATTATTGATAAATTCTATTAAATATTGCCATGTTTTAGAATATCTCTCTACAATATTTTTTTGTGTTTCTAGCGACTGTGAATTATTGGTTCTTTCTATTTCTTTAAGTTTATTACATTCTTCAATAGTTCTTATTGCCAAATCTTCTAAAAATGGTTTATTTGATTTTTTATTAGAAGTACTATATTTTATTATATTGACCAAAATTTCATTACGTATTTCTTCTTCCTCTTCTGCATAATTATTTATGTCTTCATCATAATCATCAAATAAACTTAATATTGTATCTAAATCTAATACTTCATCAAACATTTAGTTAATTTCCCTCTTTAGTTATTCTCCTTTTTATTATTTATATCATAAGATAATTATTTTGTGAATAAAAATTTTGCTTAATATAAAATATTGCTATATATTTTTTGAGTTAAATTTATTCTCGTCCAAATTATTTTTTCAAAACTTTAATTTGAACAAACATTATTATTTAAGTTTTAAAAAATACTTTAGAAATAGGTATTATGCATTCTTTCCGTGGCAATTCTTATATTTCTTTCCCGAACCACATGTAGTGGAAAATTTAGTATTATTAGTATATACAATATTATCTATATTATTGGTATTTCTTAATTTAAAGAATCTTTATGAAAAGGTATATATAGTATTTATTGTATTATTCTAATTATCTTTTTTAAAATTGTGGCAACAAATTGGCAACAATGTCGCCAACATATTTTTTATTTACCTTATATGTGTGAAGATTCCTATCTAATAATATTTTATTCTTCACATGCTTAATATAACATTTTACCTATCCCTTGTCAAATCTATAAAAGTTGTAAATTATATTTTTAATTTATGATATCCTCAAAATATTTATTTTTTATTTTTGTTTGTAATTCACTATCTTGCATAATTAGTTTAAATATTTTTCCGCTATAATTTCTTTCAAGTTCTTTATCAGCCAATTCTAGTAAATTCTGTTTATCATCAATTATTTTAATAGCCTTTTCATAATCATTTTTTGCAATAATATCATCTATTTCTTTAATTCTATTATTATAAATTCGATCAATATAATCCTTTTTACAGATTTCTTCCAATTCGCTTTTCAGTTTTGTAATATCTTCGTCTTCTTTCAAAAAATTATTTTTAATCATATTATTAATTTTAGTTTTTACAAACCATGTTGCCTGCTTTGACTTGCTCGCATTTAGTCTAATTAATACTAAACTCTTGAATTTTTCTATTTGATGATCTTCTAAAGCAAATCTAATTTTAACTTTTTCTAATATTAAATCATCACATAATAAATTTTCTATTTCATTTATCTTTAAAGTATAAATCCCGTCTTTTTTCCATTTATTAATTTGCACTTCTTCATGACAATCACCATCTATAATTCCAATAGCTTTATTTTTTAATATTTGGTTTTTACTATTATAAGCTTTACAATAATTTATCACATTTAAATGTCCACCTACTGGAATCACTGTATATTCTGGAAATAAAATAGTATATAATTTAAAATCATAACTTGTTTTATCATCCCCCTCGCAAAAAATGATATTATTTCTACTTCCTAGCAATTCCATTAAAAGTTTATCAGGTAAATTAAAATTATTTTCAATGATTTCAAATTTCCAATTAGATGGTGGAATAAATTCTTGATTCCAAATCAATGTAGAATCGCTTCTGCTAATTGCAAAATCAATATTATGTGTTAAATATATAAATTTACAGTCTTGTCTTTCAGTCTCCAATCTATTCCATAATCTACTACATATTGATAAATTAATATGATTCTCTGGTTCATCTATTATAATATAACTCTCTCTTTTGGCTAATAGGACATGTGCTATATAGTAGAATATTGCTTTTTCTCCATCACTTAATAAATTAAAATCGTAGATTTTTTTGTCTAATGTTTCTACTTGTAAACTATAACAAGTAGGATTGATTATCTTTCTATGCTTTAACAATTCATTCCAGATTTCAATTACTTTATTTAGAACTGATTCTTCTTTTTGGTCAGTATCGTAATATTTTAATGATACCTCACCTTTCTCTATAAGTAATGCCTTTATTAATTCTTCAAAATCACTACTTAATAAGCTAACAATATTATCATCACTTCCTAGTTTATTTTTTTGCTGATATTGATTTACTTTTTCAATCATATTTTCCTTTATTGGTATAGTGTCAAATTTATTAACAACTAATAGATGTTGAGCTGGTATTATAGTAATGTTATTATCTATTTTTCCTTTTAGCGTCCTTGCAAAAGTGCTTTTCCCTGAACCATTGGCCCCAATCATAACTATATTATTTTTTATGTTACTTACTTTTTTAAAAATTTCAATTGACGTTATCTTATCATATATTATCTTTAAATATGTATAACAATACTTAGTTATCATATAATGTAAATATTGTACACAGTCATTATCTTCTTTTGTATATATATTTCCATTATATTTTAAGATTTTATTCTCAAAATGTGTAATTTTTTGCATAATATATGTAGAAATATATGTCATAGAATTCCAATCATAATTAGTTAATTCATTTATTATAAATGTAACATACTGCTCACTAGTATCACTTAGATTGTTCATATTTTTAAAACTTTCTATATGAGCTTTAATTATTTTCTCTAATTCAATTAAGTCGATTGTATTTATTCTTTCTAAATTATTACTATAATCTTCATCTGACATATATATTTCTAATCTCTTAAATTCTTTTTTTAGTTTTTCCTCATATATATTAAAAATATTTATATATGTTCTAATGACATTAACTTTATCATAAGCTTCATTAAATCCTTGTATTATTTGATTTTTTCTTTCATCCATCTATATTCCACCTTTATTACTACTTTATACCTATTTCTTATCTTTCTTCTCAATTTCACTACTAATTTTTTTCAAATATTTTAAATATTCCTCTTCAACAGGGCTTATAGTTTTAACTTGATATTTTTTATATTCCGATTTTGCCTTCTTTATTGCTTGATTATGACTAACGCTACCTGCACCAATTAACACTTTTCCGCCGGCAGAAGAAAGTATCATATCTAACTGTTTAATATAATCTTCCATATACATTGGGTTATGCCTTATTGCTTGTATTTCTGCAAAATCAAAATATCCTGATACTAAATTATTTAAAACTTTTAGTTCTTCTTCGTTTAAATAGTTTTTTGCAATTAGAACATCTTGTAATACTGGAATATCTCCTTTAAATGTTGTTAATCCCATAAAAGGTTTTTCAGCATCAGCTCTTTCATATATTACTTCTGAAGCAGTATGTCCATGAGTAGCATAATGCAATTTATTCTGTACAATTTTAAAAAATTCAATTGATTTACTATCTTTAGGATCATAATCTACAGCAGTTGCATATAAATCAAGAACTTGTCTATATAATACTTTTTCAGATGCTCTAATATCTTTAATTCTCGCAAGTAATTCTTTCCAATAGTTACCGCCACCATTTCCTTTAAGTCTTTCATCATCCATTGTAAAACCTTTAATCATATACTCTTTTAATCTTTCTGTTGCCCATCTTCTAAAGTGAGTAGCAATTTTAGATTTTATTCTATATCCTAAAGAAATTATCATATCTAAATTATAAAAAGGAATTTCTCTCGTAACATTTCTATTTCCTTCTTTTCGAACCTGTCGGAAATTCTGACAAGTTGATTCCTTATCTAGTTCTTCTTCTGCATAAATATTATTTATATGCTCTATTATATTTGTTCTTGAAGTGCCAAATAATTCTGCCATTTGCTGTTGTGATAACCATACTGTTTCATTTTCGACTCTAACATCTATTTTTGTCAATCCGTCATCTGTTTGATATATTATAATATCTCCATTTACATTATCTACCATAAAAACCTCCTTTTAGTATCGCGAACATTTGTATTGTATCATATAAGTATTTATTATTCAACCTTTTTTACAAATTCTTCAAAATTTATAATCATATTTGTAATATCCGATTGAATTATATTTTCTAAAACTGCACTTGCTTTTTGTATATCTTATATTGTACTTGATATATAATAATTTTCTGTAGTTTCAATTCTTTTATGTCCTAATATATCAGCAACATCCTTAATTTCAATACCATTTCTTAAACATTTTGTTGCATAACTTCCCCTTAAATCATAAAATCTACAATTTGTAATTCATGGTGGATAATTTTAAATGGATATTTAATAACATCAGTTCCTGGATAGCTTCCATTTTTGCGTGTAAATACCATTTCAACATTATTTCTATTTTTATATTTACTTTCAATTATTTTATATTCAACTATTTTTCCGTATTTATTTTT
>CALYAC010000019.1 GCA_944393405.1 uncultured Clostridia bacterium
GCTATATATTTATTACTTGCAAAACAA
Source organism: uncultured Clostridia bacterium (assembly GCA_944393405.1). The sequence continues at coordinate 28 of CALYAC010000019.1, forward strand.
CTTTTAGTTTCTTCACTTAAATACAAAATCATAGACAGTATTATTTTTTCTTTATCTGATAAATCTTTGTTTAATAAAACTTCTACTGGTATCCATAGACCTTTTAATTTTTGCATTTTCATATTCTCCTTTCTACCGATTATTTGTTTTACGTTCGATTCTGTGGCTCTTAAAATAATTTTTTAGTTATATTTTTAAGTCAAAAAAATAAAGCCCTAAGATTTTATTCTTAAAGCTTATCTACAAGATACTAATTTTAGTTTTTTCTAATTTATTAATCCATATAATTCTTTTGCAATTTCTTCTATAGTATAATCAGCTGTTTTTAATCCCAATATATCTGCTAATATTGGACTATTTTTAGATACTTCCTCTTTAGATACATTATGCCATATAGGTAATATTTTGCAATTTCCTTCTGAATATCTTGAAAACAATCCATTTAATTCTTTTTCTGTCCAAAATTTCTTAAAATAAGTGTTTGTTAATATAACTATTCCAAATTTTGAATTTGCTAATCCACTATCTATTGATTTTCTTAGACTGTCTCCTATTTTTAATGTAAATTTATCAAACCATACTTTTGCCCCTAATTTCTCTAATTCTCTTGCTAATGGCTCTGCTACCTCCTTTTTATCTTCACTAGCATGAGAAATAAAGAAATCATATTCTTTTTCAGCCTCGTTTTCTTCTTGCACATATTTATATTGTTGCATATTTATTATTTGTTGTTGTTCTAATTTCTTTTGATTTTGCATTATCTGTTTTTGTATCCTTTCCTGTTCTTTATTCAATTCAATTTGTTTTAATCCATATCTTTTCTGCTTATCTCCTAATTTTTTACTAATATCTGCTTGTTTAGATTTTGATTTCATAATATCATTATTAAGTCTTTCTATCTGTCTTGTTTTACTATTTAACATCGACATAGATGTATTTTTTGTTATTGTTCTTTTTATTCTAGCAATTTCAGTCATCTTTTTAGACTCATTCTTCTGTTCATCTGATAAACTTTTATTTAATTTACCTATCTCATTAGATAAATTTTTGATTTCATTTTGTATAGAACTTATTGACATATCTAATCTCCTTTTTTTGTTTCATTTTATCACAAATTCTTTTAAAAGTCATTATTATTTTACAAATATTTCTAATGTTATAAAAATTCCTGTATCCACTCATTTATCTTATGCTTGTCCAATGTATCAATCAAATATCGCAATCCCCAGGATACGAAAACCTTACTTCTTTAAATCTTCCAAGAATCGCACCAGCCAAAATAACCGTAGATCTCATCTGATGCATAAGTTCTTCTGGTATTTCTTTTTTATTAATATTTTTAGAATTAATTTCTATTTTTCCTTTGCTTTTCTTGACCGAACATCCTAAAAATTTCAATATTTCCTGAGTTATTTTCGTATCTTTTATTTCTGGAACATTATATAGTTTTGTAGTACCTGGATTTAAAATTGTAGATGCTAAAATTGGTAAAGATGCATTTTTTGATCCTGATACAAAAACTTCTCCTTCTAGTCTTTTTCCACCTTCTACTATGTAACTAGACATTATATTCACCCCTTATGTTTTTGCTATATATTATGTATTCTTAACATAAAAGGTGAATATTCGTAGTTTACAATATTAAATTAAAAATATTAAATTTATATTAAATTATGATTAGATTATTTCTATCTTATACTTTTATTTTCAATATTCTTAATCGTATCATATACTTCTTTCCAATTATTTACTCTAGGAATAGATCCAGCATCTATTTGATTATTCATTTTTGTAGTCATCAATATACTCTTTATTCCTGAATTTAATAATTCGCTACAAGTTTCAAAACTATCTTCAATAAATAAATCAATACTATTTTCTTTAGCAGCCTCTAATTTATTACTTGCATTAATTAATAGTTTGTCATATAGAATTCCGTTTTTTTCTAAACTATTTTTTGTTATCTCTTCAGTATTACAGTTTTCTATATTATTAAGTCTAGCAGTTATAAAATATATATCATTACCTTCAGATTTAAGCATTTTACAAACTTCTGCTACATCTGGCATTGGTTTACATTCTTCTAATACATTTTTATAAAACATATTAAAAAAGCCAAATTTTTCTTCATCATTCCATCCATAGATTGCTTTTAAATAATATCTATTTTTTATTAACCCAAAAGAGTTTTTGATTTCATCTTTTCCTAAAACATCTTTATTATATTTATCAGCATATTTAAGCATTGCATTTACAGTTATAAATGCTGTATCGTCTATATCAATTCCAATTCTCATATAATACCTTCTTTTCTACTTACTTTTTATCAATTTTTTTGTAAGATTTATAACTTCATTATGAATTTTTCCATTACTTATTATCGCACCATTAATACTTGTATCATATCTTTGCTCATTTCCGAATAAATCTGTAACTTTCCCTCCTGCTTCTTCAACTATAACTTTAACAGCTGCAATATCACAATTCTTATGTTTTGTACCTGGGAATATAGCAAGAGTAAAATCTCCTGATGCCACACACATACATGCTCTAATTATACTTCCCACTCCTATAAAATATGTTTTTTTACTTAATTCTTCTATTACCTTTAATATTTTAAATTCTGCATTAGTCCAATAGTCATAATGGCACACAGATTTCTTATCTTCTAATTCATAATTATTTACATTTATTTGATTTCCGTTTTTATATGCTCCTTTTATAGCAGTATATAAACTATCAGTAAATGGATCATATACTACTCCTAAATTTGGAATTCCATCTATTACTAATGCCAAAGAAAAAACTGCAACAGGAATATGTCTTGCATACATTGCTGTTCCATCTATTGGATCACATACCCATACGTATTTACTCTTTCCAAAAGTTTCTTCTTCTCCATCTACAGAATGATCAGGATATCTTTCTTTTACTTTCTTTATTAAATATGAATTAATTTCCTTATCAGCAATTGTTACTATTGTATTATCTTCTTTATATGATGATTTGTCATCTATATTAAAATATTTTAGCATTATTTTACCAGCTTCTTTTGCAATCTCTTTAGCAAATTCTAAATATTCTTCCATAATTTTTATCCTTTACTTCATTTTATATTTTTATATATTTCCTAGATAGCAATATGTATTATTAGGTATAGTAACTAAACCATCCTTACTATATTTTTTAAATATATTTTTAAATTCTTCAACATAATTATTATATTTTTCATCATTTTCTCTTAATGAATATGATTTTGTTAGATTCACTCCTACAAATTGTTCTTCAGTATTAATTAAATCATTTTCTATAATACTTAATTCAAATGAACCATATTTAAAAAATTCTTCTACCATTTCATCTCTTTTATCTTTAATTACAACTTTATCAACATTTGTATATCTAAAAGTTCTTTCTGTATATTTATATTGCACATACTCTTGATCTCTTGCTATATCACTATTCATGTCTAACATATTCCATAATAAACATACTTTTCCATTTTGTTTTAATATTCTCTTACACTCTTTTCTAAACTCTTCTGTATTAAACCAATGAAAAGCTTGTGAAGCAGTTACTAAATCAATACTATTATCTTCTAAATTAGTATTCTCCGCTACTCCATTTATCAATTTAAATTTTTCATTGTTTTTTAATTTTTCTTGTAAAACAGATTTCATATCATTATTTGGCTCTATTGCATATACATATAAATTTCTGTTTAATAATTGTTTAGTAAAAATTCCTGTTCCTGCTCCTATGTCAGCTACTTTTGATTCAAAATTTAAATTGCATTTTCTTATTAAATAATCTAAATATTTTTCAGGATATTCTGGTCTATATTTATCATATATTTCTGCTATATTATTAAATTTATCAAAATTCATTTTTACCTCACCTTTTACCATTTTATAACTAATTTATTAACTTTTGAATTTATATAATCTTCAAGTTTATTCATAAATACTTCAGGCTTTATTTCTTTCTTAGCTACCATATCTAATCCTTTTTCCCAGCTAGCTGTTAATTTTGGATTAAGCATATCCGGCATAGAAGAATATACCACATCAAATATTGCTTCACCTTTTTTTGTAGGTGTTATTATTTGTGTTTTTCTATTAATTGCAATATATTTAATCCTTTCAAGTTTTTTTATTATCTCTGCTCTTGTTGCACTCGTTCCTATTCCAGCACCTTTAATCTGTTCTCTTAATTCTTCATCTTCAATTAGCTTTCCTGCATTTTCCATTGCTAATATAATAGAACCAGAATTATATCTAGATGGCGGAGTTGTTTCAGAAGTCTTTATCCCTAAATTAATGATTTCTATTTCTTGTCCCTTTTTTAAAGAATTTAATATTTCTAAATTACTATTTGCATCATCATCTGCTTTTTTCTTGTCATTATCCACATTTTGTTCATTTTTCCTATCTTTTAACACTTCCAAATATCCTTGTTTAATGCAAACTTTTCCACTAGTACTAAATTCTTCATTTTCTATATTTATTTTTACAGAAATTTTGTTGAATTCAGCTGGTGGATAGAATATGCTTAGAAATCTTTTTACAATTACTTTATATACTTGTTTATGAAGATCTGGTAATTTTTCAAAATTTTCATATCCTTGTCCTGTAGGAATAATTGCATAGTGATCAGTTATCTTACTATCATTAACATATTTGGTCTTAGCTAAATCTGTTTTGTATTTTTCTTTCACCATTTTATCAATATATCCTTTTATTTCTATATCATTATATCCTTTTGCTATACCGTTTAGATTTCTACTTATAACTTTAGCAATAGCAGTTGATAAAACTCTTGCATCTGTTCTAGGATATGTAACCAATTTCTTCTCATATAAGTTTTGAACTACTTCTAATGTCTCATCAGGCTTTATCTTAAATCTTTTTGTACATTCATTTTGAAGTTCGGCCAAATTAAACAAAAGAGGGGGATTTTCTTTTGTTTTACTTTTTTTAACCTCTGATATTATTGCTTTTTTGTCCTTTAAAGATAATATAAACTCTTTAGCATCCTTTTCTTGTTTAAAACCTGATTCATTATATAATTTTGTTGATTCAAACATTTTTGATTTTTCATTTACTTTCCATTCTGCATTAACAGATGAATCGTTATTGCCAAACTCACCTATTATCTTATAATATGGTGTTTTTACAAAATTTCTAATTTCTCTTTCTCTTGAAACAATCATGCCAAGTACACAAGTCATAACTCTTCCAACAGAAATAGAAATCTTGTCTTCATCTAGTTCTTTAGCTACTCTTCTACCATAAATAATTGATAAAAGTCTTGAAAAATTAATACCAATTAAATAATCTTCTTTAGCTCTTAAATATGCAGAATCAGATAAACTGTCATATTCTGATAAATCTTTTGCTTCATTAATTCCCCTTTTTATTTCTTCCTCTGTTTGAGAATCTATCCATACTCTTTTTCTTATTGGTTTTTTTATACCTATCTGATTTTCTACTAATCTAAATATATATTCTCCTTCTCTTCCCGAGTCAGTTGCAACATATATTGAATCAACATCTTCTCTTGAAATTAATTCTTTAATTGTATTATATTGTTTTTGTACATTTGGTATAACTTCATATTTATATTCTTTAGGCATAAAAGGAAGGGTATCTAGTCTCCAGAACTTTAGTTTCTCATCATATTCCTCCGGATACGACATAGTAACCAGGTGCCCTACACACCAGGTTACTATCCAATCTTCTGATTCTAAATATCCATCTTTTCTTGTTCCACCTATTTTTAATACTTTTGCAAACTCCATTGCAACTGAAGGTTTTTCTGTTATTAATATTTTTTTAGCCATCTATTTCCCTCTATTCAAATAAAACAATATCCATTACAGAAGTAAATTCACTATTTCCATAAGCATATACTATATATAATGCTTTGTCTGGTCCTAAGAAATATGCCCCTGCATTATCTATACTATACATATCACTTTGCATGTCTCTTACATATATTTCATTATATCCCATACTTTGTAATGTCTGTGATTCTTGATTTGCTTCTGACACTACTTGATTTATCTTACTATTAACTTCATCTCTATTAAGCATTTTCATAGTTGCAAGATCAGTTAATGTAACTTCTGTATTTGTTGTTAAATTATAGTTATATGTTTGAACCATAATTCTTTGTGCTGAAGATCCTTCTTTCAATGTAGATTTTATTACTAATGAAAGAATACCATCATTTACATATGCAACATAATCTATACTATAAATTGTTTTTACTGTAGATTCAGTATCTCCAATTATTTCATTTGCTTTATTTATAAATGTTGTTTGAGTTGCACTATTTAGTGCATTAGCAACATCATTTCTAATATTAATTAGTGGTATATTTAAATCTAATTCGTATCTATCAGTATTTTGTTGATAGTCAACTACTGAATATACAATTTCTTCTTCATTTGTTATTTTCTGTATTCCTGTTGTATCATATCCACCCAAATTGATTGTATTTGTAAATAAATTATTAAACTTAGCTCTTAGTTCTGTTTGACTTTCTTCTTCTCCGTCATCACCATCTTCTGGATTACTTACATTTCCAGTTTCAGCCAAATTAACTCCTCCATGTTTTTCATCAAAAAATTGAGCATAGATTCCAGCTATTATTGCAAATACACAAAATATACTTATTAAAATATACATTATCTTTGGATTTTTCATATTTTCACCTTTCCATATTTTACTAATATCTCATATATATTATACTACAAACCTCTTTAATTTTCAATTATTAGAACTAATAGGATCTTTTCCTTATTTTACCTTTTATATATTTACATATATTGTTAAATCTTTTATTTACTTTTATTTACTTTTTTATTAATTTTGGGTTAAATCTATATTTTATCTATCAATAATTCAAAATCATATATATTATTTTTATATAATTATTCTTCTTTTTCTTTCTTTTATTTTTTCTTTATCTAATTTATCATTAATTATTTATATATTCAATATTTTTTATTCTTTTTTTTAATTTTAATTGGTTGACTTAGGCGATATTTTGCTGTATGATATAATTTGAATAAATATCTAAAAAGGAGACTAATATATGTTATGTTCAGACTGTAAAAAGAATAGCGCAGTAGTCTTTGTAAACAAAAAAGATAAAGATGGTAAAAATACTTTAGAAGGATATTGCTATGACTGTGCTAAAAAAAGAGGTATAAACCCTATAGATAGTTTAATGAAGCAGGCAAATCTATCAGAGGAAGATTTAAATAATATGACTGAACAATTTGAATCTATGTTTAAGGATATGTCAGAAAATATGAATTTCCCTGAAGCACAAGAAAATACAGATTCATATGATGATAATGCTAACAAAGGTGTAGAGTTTGGTGCTATTCCTTTAGGTTCAATATTTTCAAATATGTTTAATCCAAATGAAGAATCTTCTAACGAATCAGATACTAATAATTCAGGAAAGAAAAAAGTTAAAGTAGATAAAAGAAATTCAAGAAAAAGAAAAAATCTTGAAACATTTGGAACAAATTTAACCCAAAAAGCTAAAAATAATCAATTAGATGCAGTAATTGGTAGAGATAAAGAAATTCAGAGAATAATTCAAATACTAAATAGACGTTCTAAAAACAATCCTTGTTTAATTGGTGAACCAGGTGTTGGTAAAACTGCAATAGCACAAGGACTAGCAATACGAATTGCAAATGGACAAGTTCCAGCAAAATTATTAAATAAAGAAGTCTATCTTTTAGATATGACTGCTATTATAGCTGGTACACAATTTAGAGGTCAATTTGAATCAAGAATGAAAGCAATTATAGATGAATGTAAATCTTTAGGAAATATAATATTAGTAATTGATGAAATTCATAACATTATTGGTGCTGGAGATGCAGAGCATTCTATGAATGCGGCCAATATCTTAAAACCATCTCTTGCAAATGGTGAAATTCAATTAGTTGGTACTACTACACTTAAAGAATACAGAAAATATATAGAAAAAGATACTGCTTTAGAAAGAAGATTTCAACCAGTTATAGTATCTGAACCTTCTATTTCAGACACTATTGATATACTAGAAGGTATCAAAAAATATTATGAAGAATATCACAAAGTAAAAATTTCTTCTGATGTTATTGTTCAAACAGTTAATATGTCTGAAAAATATATTCATGATAGATTCTTACCAGATAAAGCAATAGATATATTGGATGAAGCTTGTTCAAGAATTAATTTAAATAATAAAGAATTATATGAATTAGAAGTATTAAAAAATGAACTAGCTAAAGTTCAAGAAGAAAAAGAAGAAGCTGCTCAAGCTGATTCTACAGAAGATTATCAAAAAGCTGCAGAATTAAAAACTAGAGAATGTACTTTAAATGAAAAAATAGATGAATTAAATAAAAAACTAGAATTAAAGAATTTAACAGTACAGGATGTTGCAGAAGTTATAGAAAATTGGACAAAAATTCCTGTTAAAAAAATAACTGAAGCAGAAACTCAAAAGCTATTAAATCTTGAGTCAAACTTACATAAAAGAATTATTGGCCAGGATGAAGCTGTTGAAGCTGTATCTAGAGCAATAAGAAGAAATCGTGCAGGATTAAAGAGCACTAGAAGACCACCTTCATTCATATTTGTAGGACCTACTGGTGTGGGTAAAACAGAACTTGCAAAATCTTTAGCATATGAAATGTTTGGAAATGAAGATTCTATTATAAGAATAGATATGTCTGAATATATGGAAAGTCATTCTACTTCTAAATTAATAGGTTCTCCTCCAGGTTATGTAGGTTACGATGATGCTGGACAATTAACTGAAAAAGTTAAAAGAAATCCTTATTCTATTATTCTTTTAGATGAAATAGAAAAAGCTCATCCAGATGTATTCAATATTCTTTTACAAGTATTAGATGATGGAAGACTTACAGATGCCCAAGGAAATACTGTAAGCTTTGAAAATACTATTATCATTATGACTTCTAATGTTGGTTCAAATCTAAATACTAATTCAATAGGATTTGGAGGAAATCAAATTAATACAAACAATATTTATAATGCATTAAAAGAAACTTTTAGACCAGAGTTCTTAAATAGAGTGGATGAAATTGTAATGTTTAAACAATTAACTACAGATGAATTATTACAAATTGTAGATCTAATGCTTAATGATACAAGAAAAGCTTTAATGGATAAAAATATAAAAATGAATATATCTCCAGAAGCTAAAACATTTTTATTAAATAAAGGCACAGATATTAAATATGGTGCAAGACCATTAAGAAGAGCAATTCAAAGATATTTAGAAGATGAATTATCAGATATGATTTTAAAATCAGAATTGCTTAATGGTAATACAGTCAATGTTTATACAGATGAAAAAGGACTAAAATTTGAAATAACTAATTAATAAATTATTTCTAAAGAAAAGAAATATGATTCTTGACAAATCAATTTCTTTTCTTTAAAATATTTATCAGAAATAAAAAAGGAGCAAATATATGTTAAAAAATATTCCAAATGCGCTAACGATTGTAAGATTTTTGTTAATACCTTTAATTGTATTTTATGTTTTAACTGGTCAGTATATAGCTGCATTTATTACACTTACAATTTCTGGTTTAACTGATGTACTAGATGGTTGTATTGCTAGGAAATTTAATTTTATAACTAATTTTGGCAAATTAGTTGATCCTCTTGCTGATAAAGCAACTCAAATAGCTGTTTTAGCATCTTTGACATTTAAAGGAATTATTCCTTTATGGATGTTATTAATCGTATTTGCAAAGGAATTTGTAATGGTAGCAGGAGCATCATTTCTTTATGGTAAAAAACTAGTAGTATCTAGTAAGTGGTATGGTAAACTTGCAACTGTTTTGTTCTATGTTGCAATAGTATGTTCTTTATTTATTGAATATTGGAATACTTCAATAAATCCATCTGCCCCATTATTTGGATTTGATGATTATATTTATTATCTAGCTATAGTTACAACAATCTTCTCATTAATAATGTATTTCAAACAATTCTATCAAGATGGATATTTAAAAAAGGAAAATTTAAAAATAGATGAATAAAAAAAGATATTATTTAGCTTACTAAAAGTTAAATAATATCTTTTTTCTATTCAAAATCTTCTAAAAATTCAACTAACTTAGTCTTTCCAACAATCTCTATTCCTTCTTGAAGTTTTTCTAAATCAGCTTCTGGTAAATATTTCGTTGATATCTCAGTATCTTCTTTTAATGTTTTTTCATCATTTTCATTGACTGTATATATACCAATTACTCCATAATGATCTTGTACAAAATAATGCTCACCACAATTACCATTTTCTTCTTTATATAATGTTATTTCATTATTATTAAAATCTTCTATTTTCCAATCAGAATACATTTTTTCCACATCTGCCTGAGTTCCATTAATTAATTCTTCAGGTATATCTTCAACTTCTCTTGTCAAATGATCACAGGCTTTAAAATATTCCTTTTTTATTAATACTGCATTTGGTGAAATTTTATCTTCTGTATTAGATGTTTCTATTGTATTAAAAGTATTATTTAATTCTGTATTATTTTCATCTGCTAACTCTGTATAGCCAATTAAGTCTGTACCTTGTAATTCATCATCATTATTATTCAGAAAAATACTCAACATTATTCCACCAATAACTCCAACTATGATTGTAATAATTATACAAATTATCCACTTTTTATCCATAACTACCTCTCTCCTTATATTAGTAGTATGGTAACTTTTTCTAATTTTATACAAATAAAACTATAATTTGAAATTTAAATAAAATACTATTATTGCAAATTTTATTTCAAATTATAGTTTATTTGTATTTTGAAAATTTGTAAGTTAATTTATTTTTTCTAAATCTTATTTTTAGCTATCACCATTTCTATTAATTTCACTTTTTTGTTCTGCTCCATTTTTCAAATCTCTTCGTGTCGTTGCTACTGTACCTTCTCTTTCAGTTTCCACTAATTTTGCAAAATCTTTTAACCTAATTGTTGAATAATCTTTTCTTCTTCTTTTATCTTCTTCTGATTTATCATATTCTTCAAATAATTTTCCAAGAGAATCTTTTACTTTATCAAATTCCTTTATATCCTGCCAATCAAAATTTTCATAATCCAATTGATATTGTTCTCTTAGAAAATTGCCATTACAATCTCTATAACAAAATCTTTTAGGTACAAGAATATCTTTGTCAAATTCTTCTATGGAATATTCTGTAGCTATTACTTTATCTCGATAATCTGTGCAGCCGTCTTGTATAATCTGCATATTGTCCAATTCCTTTTCTTAAAATACTTTTATCAGCGCAATCAAATTCCACTAGCACGTCAGATTTTACTATGCCTCCAAGCATTTCTAAAGATTGTTCAGGAGTAAAATAATAATATATATCTGCATAGTCTCCGATAATTTATTTCTCCTCTATATTTGCGTGATTGTAATACAACTTCTTTAGGTAAAAAGCAAAATCCTCTTGAACCTTCTTTTACCATTCTATCATATCTGTTATTGTTTTCCATTTTTTCGCCACTCATTATTTTTTTAAGTTCTTCTAAGGACATATATCTATATAGAGTTATTCCTTTTTGTTCTCCATAAAAGCATTCTTGTAATCTTTCATATTCTTCTTTTCCTGCTTCATCTAAAAATTCTCTATTTCTATATGCTTGAATTATTTTATCATTATCTTGTATTTCATAAGTAGCTTCACTAAAATAATATAATTGATTCATTATTTGTGATGCTCCGACTAATTTCTTATCATCACTTTCCATTTCTCTTATTATGCTAAGTTTCCATTCGTCTTCTACACACTGTAACAGAAGATTTATTCTTTCATCATCATCTTTACACCCTTTAATTAAATCCCATTTTTCATCATCAGATATCAAACCTGAATCTAAATCTTTTTTAGGATCAATATAGTCTAAGTATTTTACTTTTCCTTTTTGGGTAATTAATATTTTTTGTTTTCTTTTGGATTCATATACTCTTTTCGGATTATAGATATATCCTTTAAAAGAACCATCATCTGTCAATTCTAAAAATAAAGTAGTTAAATATTTATCTCCTTTCCACTTATGAACACAAAAACCACAATTATGCTCATCTATTCCCTTATTAGCAAAAACTTCTGCAAAAGAATCAATATCCTCTATATATGTATTTCCACTATACTTAAACTTTCCAATTTCTGGTGTTTCAGCATATTCTATCCATTCATCTTGCATATGACATAATTGAGGAATGTTCTTATAATTCTTATAAATAAAATCTATTATATAATTTCTTTGTTCATCTAAACTCATACTTTTTATTTCTTTGTTCATTATTTTTATTTCACCATTTTCTTTATCTTATTTATTAATTTCTTTAAAAAACTTTCTTTATATTTAATAATTTCCATATTTTCTTTTTTTATTTTTTCATTATCTAAATTCTCATTATTATAATTAATTGGGGTAATACTTATATCTGAATTTATTGCTGGATTTTTCTCTAAATTTTTATTTTTAAATAAATTATCTGTGCTATATTTTTTCTTTGCCTGTTCTTGAAATTGATTTTCATTTTTTAGTAATATTGTTTTTAATCTCTCTTTTTCTTCATTCTCACATAAGAAATCTTGGTATAATACTGTTAATATAGACTTAGCTTTAGGCAATAAATCTTGATTATATAATTCTTGACTTTCATTATATACCCAATTATAATTTTTTGCTTTATTTTTTTCTATATAGCTAATATAGTTTTCTGGAATTTTATTTTTTAATGACTCTTCCATGTGCTTTATAACCTCATTTACTTGATATAATGCACATTCATAATTTGTATCTTCCATTTCATTCTCCTTTGTTTTTTACTAATTATTATAATTATTGCATTACTTAAAATCTTTGTCAATAATTACAATTTATTATTGTTTTCATTTTTTTCTTATTTTTTTTAACTATTATTATTTCACCACATTCATCAGTTCTATATATTTGTATATTATTATTTTTTAATCTTTCTGTAATTTCTTTATTTGGATGTCCAAAATTATTATTTTTTCCCACACCAATTAATGCAATTTGTGGTTTTACTAATTCTATAAATTCTATTGTACTCGAAGTTTTAGATCCATGATGTGCTACTTTCAATATATCTGCTTTTAGTTTATTTGTATTTTTATATAACTCTACTAACCTATCTTCAGCAATTTTTTCAATATCTCCTGTGAATAGCATATCAAAGTTTCCTGATACAAACTTCATTACTATTGAATTATTATTTAAAATATTTTCATTTATTAATTTATCTTCTGGAAATAATATTTCTATATATGATAATCTATCTATAGTGATATAATCTCCTTTTTTTACTATCATGATATTTATATTTTTATCAGAAACAATCTTTTGAAATTTCTTAAAATTTTCCGATACTTCACCCTGTTTACTTATTATAACATTTGAAACATCTAGTTCTTCTATTACTTTAAATAATCCTTTAACATGATCACTATCAAAATGAGAAATTACTATATAATCTAATTTATTTATTCTTCGATCTAATAAATAAGGAAGCAAGATATTTTCACCAATATCATATGTACCAAATTCACTTCCTCCTCCATCTATCAATATATTTCTACCATATGGTGTTTGTATTAAAGTTGAGTCTCCTTGCCCAATATCTATAAAATATATTTTTAGATCTTTTTCTACAAAATTATCTAGTAAATTTACAAGTATAAATACAAATAAAATAATTAATACTACCTTCTTTTTATTTATTAATATATAATTATGTATTTCTTGTATCTTAATTTTTAGTTTATGGTTTAATATCTTTGTCATAATTTTATTTGTATTTGATTTTTTATTAATTATTTTATTTATTAGTCTATTTATTTTATTCCTATTATATAAATAACTTAATATAGTATAAAAAAATATACATGAAATTAAGTACGGTGTTTTTATAAATATTGATGAACCTGGAATAGTTGATGAAAACTTTGCAATTTTTATTAGGATATTTAATAATAAATTAAGAAATATTCCTAAAAACTCAGCTATAGGAATACAAATAATTGAAATAAAATAAATGATAAAACCTAAAATTGTAACCATCTCCATAATCGGAGCTGCTAAGATATTAGATATCCAAAATGTAAAAGAAAATGTACTAAAATAAAATGCCATGATAGGAATAATTAAAATATTGGCTGATAATGTTATTGAAAAACTATTAAAAATATATTTAATGATATACCTAATAATAATTTTAATACTTTTATTATTTGTTAATTTATTAAGTTCTTTTTTCTCTCTAATCTTACCTTTTTTATTATTTATTTTTAGCATTTTTTTATTAAACTTATTGATAATTATATTGATTAATTTATTAATATTAGGAGATAATAACACGATTCCTAAAGTTCCTGCAAATGATAATATAAACCCCACATCTAAAATTATATATGGATTTATAATTAAAATTATTAAAGAAGAAATCCCTATATTATTTAATGTATCAGATTTTCTATATATAATACTTGAAATTAATACTAGAATCCCCATAAAACTTGCTCTAAGAACTGATGATGTAAAACCTGTTAATATTATAAAAAATAACAAAAAAATAATTATAATTATCTTAGAAAGTTTTTTACTCGTTTTACTTAATAATATTGTAAGTCCATTTATAATATATACTATATGTGATCCTGATACAGCAAGCATATGTGTTAAGTTACTTTGTTTAAAGTCATTTTCAATTTCTTCAGATATATTAGTTCTGTCTCCAATTAATATACCAATACATAAGCTTGATTCCTCTTCATCTAGAATTTTATTAAGATTTTTCTTCATACTATTCTGAACATTATTAACGAATTTTTCAATAAAATTTAAGCACTCTTTTTCTAATATAGATATACTACTCGATTCAATTGTTCCGAATATTTTTTTAGTTTTTAAATATTCTCTATAGTCAAATCCTTTATAATTTCTAGATGAATCCGGTATTTTTATTTCGCCTTTTATTAAGATTTTATCACCAAATTTTGGCATATATTTTGTATCTTTTATTTTTACATCTAGATATAGTTTAATATTACCTATATCTATTTCATTTCCATTTACTTTGATACTTTCTACTCTTATAGTATATCTATATTTATATTCTATATTTTCTGGTTCAGTTATTACTACTGCTTTAATTTCTTTTTCTCCTTCGAGAATATTGTACTTTTTTTCAAAATCATTATTCAATACATCTATATATACTATTCCTAATAAAAAAATTATAAAAAAAGAGAGTAATTTGATACTAATTTTTTTTGGAAAGACGATATAAGTAATTAATACTAATATCGTAATTATTATAAAAAAAACTATACTTATTTTTAAGTATAGTCCTACTAATATTCCTAAAACATAAAAAAAGGAGGCAATACAAATAGGTCTATCTTTAATAAAAATCTTCCTTTCTACGCCCCCAAAACTAAATTATATTATTCTTCTCGCTGCACAATATCTTGTATTATAATACTCACCCGGTAATAAACTATCTATTTTTACACAATATCCAGAACCTGATGATGCATGAATAAAATTACCATCTCCAATATATATACCACAATGACCTATTCCATCCATAGTTTGATAATCTAAGAAAAATACCAAATCTCCTTTTTCAAGATTATTTAATAGACTTGATTTAGAACTTTTATTTGCTGTAATTTTTTTCCCTAGTTTTGACTGTGCTGTTGCTCCATGTGGCATTGATATTCCAAATTCTTCATATACATACATAGTAAATCCTGAGCAGTCAAACCCTTTAGGACTTGCTCCGCCATATACATATGGAACTCCTAGGTATTTTTTAGCATATGATACAACTTTATCCGCCTTAACCGAATTTGAGGTAGAAGCTTCTTTAGCTTCTGCCTCATTATCACTTTTCTCTCTCGTTCCTCTATCTGTAACAGATTGTCTTTCATTTGATAATAAGTCTTTAGATACGTATGCATCTCCTTCACTAGTGCTAACTTTGTACCAATCTCCATCTTCACCTATTACTTTTAGAGCTGTATTTTGTTCAACAACCATTATTACATCAGAATCTGTACTTGCTTCTGATCTAATATTTACAAATGAATCATTTGTATACATTGTTCTTTCTTCAAAATCTGTATTGTCAGTATTTGTATTTTCTTCTTCGCTATTATTATCTTCATTATTTTCTGTAGTTTCAGAATCACTATTGTTATTTTGTTCAGATTGACCTTCTACTGTAACCATTTCTGATCTTATCCAACCAGCTGATTCTTCAGTATAGATATATGCCCAACCATTAATTTGTGTTATAACAGTTACACTAGTTCCTGATTTTACATTTTCTAATACTGATGAATTAATTAATGGAGCAATTTTCAGTTCTGTATTTCCATTTATTGTTCCTTCTCCAGTCGAATCACTTTGGTCTGTTTCATTAGTAGTTGTATTGTTTTCAGAATTATCTGTATCAGTATCTGTATCTGTATTATTGTCAGTATTAGTTTCATCTGTTGTATTATCAGAAGTATTGGTATCATCTGATATTAATTCAGCATATTCTTTACTAATATATCCTGTATTATCTCCATATTGTACCCTATACCAATCGCCTTCCTCTTCAAGAAGTTCGCACTCATCCCCTTCTGATAATAATGCAATAATATCTGAATCCGTACTTGCCTCTTTTCTTAAATTTAGAGTTTCTGTTGTTATTTCTACTGTAGCTGCCTTAGATATATTAATATGTATAAATATAATCATTAGTGTAATTAAAATTGCAATCATTGTTTTCTTGATTAAATTCATAAAAAATTCCTCCTAAAATACGCTTATAGTATATAATCAAATAATCTAAAAGTCAAGATTATTACTATTCTTTTAGCTTTTGTTTTTCATGTTTTTTCTGATATATTCCATGAACTAAAACTTTAGGGTTTTTATTTTACTTATATCAATACCATAATATTTTAAAAAGATTCCTTCTACATCAGTTGTTACCATTTTCTCTCTATTTATTCCTAATTTATCTAAGGTTTCGTATACTTCTTCTTCGCTTTTCCCCTCTATTTCCATATACGTTGGAATTAATGGCCATGTATCAATATCGATTTCTACATTATCCAATATATACCTTATTCTGTTATTTTCTTGATAATTCTTTGGCTGATATCCTAATTCATTTAATATTTCATTTGTCATATCAAAGTCTGATACTATAATCTCTTTTTCTGTTGTACCAGATATTGTATAATCTTTAATTTCTTTTATTGTTAATGTTGTTTCTGTTCCATCTGTTCTTAATCTAATCCATTTTTCATATACTTTAGGATCAAATTCGTATGTATATCTTCTATAATTATATTCTCCTTCTTTTTTTGCTCCTAAAGCTTCCAATTTCTCTATAATATTTTTACTATCTATCTCAAGTATTCTACCCTCATATTCTATTTTTTCCATAATTACTCCATACTTTAATTTTATTTAGTAAAATCTTATCATATTGATGTAAAATTTTCTAGTAAATTGTTTATTTATTTTTTTACAAAAAAGAAGTAGCTACTTTTAAAGTAGTTACTTCTTTTCTCTATATATTTGTATTCAAATATTATTCAATAACCTCTGAAACAACACCTGAACCAACTGTTCTACCACCTTCACGGATAGCGAATCTTAGTCCTTTTTCAATAGCTATTGGAGTGATAAGTTCAACTGTCATGTCTATGTTATCACCTGGCATAACCATTTCTGTTCCAGCTGCTAATTCAATAACACCTGTAACGTCTGTTGTTCTGAAATAGAATTGTGGTCTATATCCATTGAAGAATGGTGTATGACGTCCACCTTCTTCTTTTGTTAGAACGTATACTTGTGCTTTGAATTTTGTATGTGGATGTATTGTTCCTGGTTTTGCTAAAACTTGACCTCTTTCGATGTCTTTTCTATCAATACCTCTTAATAATACACCTATATTATCTCCAGCTTCAGCTTGATCTAATAATTTTCTAAACATTTCTACACCAGTAACAACTGTTTTCTTAGCTTCTTTAGAAAGACCAACGATTTCAACTTCGTCTTGAAGTTTAACTGTTCCTCTTTCAACTCTACCTGTAGCAACTGTTCCTCTACCTGTGATTGTAAATACATCTTCAACAGGCATTAAGAATGGTTGATCTACTGGTCTTTCTGGTGTTGGGATATAACTATCTACAGCATCCATTAATTCTTTGATTGGAGCATAAACAGGATCGTTAGGATCTGTTGAATCACTCTCTAATACTTTTAATGAAGATCCTTTTATTACAGGAATTTCATCTCCTGGGAAACCATATTCTGTTAATAGGTCTCTAACTTCCATTTCAACTAATTCTAATAATTCTGGATCATCAACCATATCGCATTTATTTAAGTAAACAACGATATATTTAACACCAACTTGTCTAGCAAGTAGGATATGCTCTCTTGTTTGAGGCATTGGTCCATCAGCTGCAGAAACAACTAATATAGCACCATCCATTTGAGCAGCACCAGTAATCATGTTCTTTACATAGTCAGCATGTCCTGGGCAGTCAACGTGAGCATAGTGTCTATTGTCTGTTTCGTATTCAACGTGAGCTGTGTTAATTGTGATTCCTCTTTCTTTTTCTTCTGGAGCACTATCGATTTGATCATATGCTTCATATTGAGCTTTACCTAATAAACCTAAGTATTTAGTAATAGCTGCTGTTGTTGTTGTTTTACCATGGTCAACGTGTCCGATTGTACCAATGTTAACGTGTGGTTTTGTTCTTTCAAATTTAGCTTTAGCCATTTTAAATCCTCCTTCAATTTTTAGAATATCTACATATTCTTTTTATATTATTAAAATTAAAATCTAAATTATTTTAACACCTGCATTTTATAACATTTTAATTAAAAATGCAAGTATTTTTAATTATTATTTTATATTACCATATTTTATATAATTGATATTTAAAAAATATTAATTATTACTTTATGATAACTTTTTCTAGTCTTTTTTTGCACGACTAGCAACTATATTATCTAATATAGATTTTGGAACTTCTTCGTAATGAGATGGTTCCATAGAATATGTTCCTCTACCTTGTGTCTTAGAACGTAAGTCTGTTGCATATCCAAACATTTCTGATAATGGAATAAATGCTCTGATAACTTGGTTTCCACCTTCTGGTTCCATTCCTTCTAGTCTACCACGTCTTGAGTTAACATCACCTATAACATCTCCCATATATTCTTCTGGAACTGTTATTTCGACTTTCATTACTGGCTCTAAGATAACTGATTTAGCTTGTTTACATCCTTCTTTGAATGCCATTGAAGCTGCTATCTTGAATGCCATTTCTGAAGAGTCAACTTCGTGATATGAACCGTCAACTAAAGTAGCTTTGAAGTCTATAACTGGGTATCCAGCAAGAACACCAGTTTCAGCTGCTTCTCTAATTCCTTCTTCAATTGGTTTAATATATTCTTTTGGAACAACACCACCAACGATTTTGCTCTCAAATTCAATACCTTTACCTGGCTCTAATGGTTCCATTTCTAACCAAACATGACCATATTGTCCACGTCCACCAGATTGACGAATGAATTTTCCTTCTACTCTAACTTTGTTTCTTATTGTCTCTTTATATGAAACTTGTGGTTTACCTACTGTACATTCTACTTTGAATTCTCTTTTTAATCTGTCAACTATGATATCTAAGTGTAATTCACCCATACCTGCAATAACTGTTTGACCTGTTTCTTGGTTTGTATATGTTTTAAATGTAGGGTCTTCTTCAGCAAGTTTTGCAAGAGCTATACTCATTTTTTCACTATTAGCTTTATCCTTTGGCTCAATAGCGATATCAATAACTGGCTCTGGGAATTCCATAGATTCTAATATAACTGGATGTGCTGGATCACATAATGTATCACCTGTTGATACTTCTTTTAATCCAACTGCAGCAGCTATATCTCCTGCATATACTTTATCTATATCTTGTCTATGGTTTGAATGCATTAATAGGATTCTTCCCATTCTATCTTTTTTACCTTTATTTGCATTTAATATTGTAGATCCTGCTTCTAATGTTCCAGAATAAACTCTGAAGAAACATAATTTCCCAACAAATGGATCTGTTGCAATTTTGAATGCTAAGGCTGCAAATGGTTCATCATCAGATGTTTTTCTTTCTGTCTCTTCTCCATCTAATGTTACACCTTTGATATGAGGTATATCTAATGGAGATGGCATATAATCTACAATTGCATTTAATAATTCTTGAACACCTTTGTTTTTGTATGATGATCCACAACAAACTGTAACTATTTTATTATTTATTGTTCCTAATCTTAGTCCTTTTTTGATTTCTTCTTCAGTTAATGTACCTTCTTCTAGGTATTTCATCATTAACTCATCATCTTGTTCAGCTGCTGCTTCTATCATTTTATTTCTATATTCTTCAGCTTGA
>CALYAC010000020.1 GCA_944393405.1 uncultured Clostridia bacterium
AGTAAGATTTACTTTTAATTGGTCAGAATTATATTGTTGCGTAATTTCTACAATATAAGTTTGATTATAAACAGTAATCTTTTTTAGATTAGTCATATTTTCAAGTGAATCTGTATTTATAATATGATTAGCATCAAGATATAAACATTCTATTACATTATTATTCTCCAAAATTCCAATACTGTTTATTTCGTTTTTATTTAGATTCAAATTGTATAATTTGCTTAAGGTCCCTATTGCAGAAATATCTTCTATTATATTATTGCTTGCACTTAGTATTTCTAAATTTGTTATTTGGTTAATGCCATCTAATGATTGTAATTGATTATAGTTTAGATTGATTTTTTCTATTGTTGTATTGCTATTAAAGTTTGCTATACTTGCAATATTATTTCTACTTGCATCAATATTTTCAATTGTGGCAAGGTTTGTAAGTAAATCTATGTTAGTAATTTGATTTCCAGCAATTGATAATTCTACTAAATTACTTAGGTTTCCTATTGCTGTTATGTCTTGTATTTGATTGTTGTCTATGTATAAGTATTTTGTATTTGTTAGATTACTTAATACATTAATATTTGAAATATTGTTGTTGCTAAAATTTATGTTTTGTAAGTTTTGTAGATCCTGTAAAAAGCTTATATCTGAAACTTGATTACCACTTGCACTAATTTTGGTTAAAGTAGTAAAACTACTTAGTACACTCATGTCTGAAATATTATTCCAATCTAGATAAATCCATTCAATTCCTTTATCTGCAAATAGTTCTAGTCCAGATAAATCTGTAATATCTTTTCCTGCTAAGTTTAATTGTTTTCCACTTGGCAAATCATCTGATGTAATTGTTTCTATATCAGATGTTGTTATATTATTTTTACTTTCATCTTCCTCTATATCTCTTATTATTTCTAGTATTGCATTTTTTAAGTTTTCGTCTTTGAAATAAGATGTTACATCTGTATCTTCTGCTGCAAATACTGTTGTAGAAAATAAAAGAATGCATGACAAAGCTGTAATGAAAGCAACTATTTTCCATTTGGTTGTTTGCATTTAAAAAAGCTCCTTTATATATGATTATACAACAAAATCATATATTTTATGGAACTTTTTGTCAATAAATGTTACAAAAATGTAACAGAAATGATATTAAGTTGTAATATTGTACCTACTATAAGATTACTCTACCTTCAACATTGAATTTATATAAATTAATTATTAAAAAATTATGTACCTAAGCACGATGCAAAATTCTTTTTATTTTTTGTATATATTTTAACAAAACATTTTCTTTTATATATTGATATTCTTCTGTTTTTCTATTCATTAGCCAATAAAACAGGTTTGATAATACTACACTAACAAATATTTTTACTACAAAACTAATAATTGTTGGATTGCCTAAACCTGAAAATATCAATGATATCAATGCATATGAAGTTAATAAACAAATTACATTTTTTAATTGTTTTTTTATATATGGCTTAGCACTGGTCTTGAAGAAACTTTTAAATAATACATGTGGTTCATACCAAATGTTAGTTAATAATCTTGAAATTGCTGTAGCAACTAAAATACCAAATATTCCCCATATATTTCCTAATAATATAGACAATATTATATTCAAAATAGCTGTAATAGTTGCTACATATTTTGTCTCTTTAAATAAACCAGTAGTGTCTCTATATATCCATATAGGATTTAAACTTCCTGCCATATAGAAGTTAATACCTATTATAAAAGTAGTAAATATATCTAACACATATTTTTCACCAAACATTAATGTAATAAAATCATTTACTAATACTAATAAACATATCGTACAAAAACCAAATAGCCAATTACATAACATATTAATTACATAAAATATTTTTAATTGCTTTTCTTTATTTTTTTCAGCATTTAAATTTCCTACACTAGAATTAATTGCTGAAAAAACAATATTTGTAAAAGTAGTTATAGCGTTTACTATCATTGTATAATTAGAATAATAACCAACTGATACTGTTCCCACAATTACAGAAATCAAAATATTATCTGTATTATTTAATATTACACCACTAATTTTATATATAAATACAGATTTAATATTACCAAATATTTTCTTTTTTTCTGATTTTTTTAACTCTGCTTTTTTATTTAAAAATGGATATATTTTTTTTGTAATAATAGCACCACAAACATTTGAAGCAAAAGTCGATAACACTTGTACAATTAAATAGAAAATGAAATTATGTGTTATTAGTAGCACTATTATTTGAAAAATAGACTTTAATATCTGAAAAACAAGTTGATATGCTTTCGTAATATACAATTTCTGATCTGCTGTTAATATTGCTGAGCGATTTGCCAATAGGTAAGAAACTACAGAATCTGCCAAAAACAAAATAAAATAAATGTGCAAATGTGGAACTGGTTGTTCTGTATTTACTAATAATTCCAAGAATGGTAACATACATAAACCAATGACAGTAACAGCTACAGCAATAATATTATACATTTTTCTATAAAAATTCATTAATGCAGAAATTTTTTCTTTATTTCCTTCTGCCAAAGGTTTATACATACTATAAGTTATAGCATTTCCTATTCCTAAGTCTGCTAAAGATAACACTGTTAGAATATTGCTAAACAATCCATTAATGCCTAAATATTCCTCACCTAGTATTTTAATAAAAATGAATCTTGAAGCAAAATTTAATAATGTAATTAATATCTGATTTCCAAAACCAAATGCAATATTTTTTGTTGAATTATATATTCTAGATTTATTTTTTTCCATTTTTCCCTCTTTAATAAATTTTTATTTCATGTTCTTCTTGTATAGTTACATTTTTTTCTTCTTTATCACAAAAAATATTATATATTTTTTGGTAATCTTCTTTTAAAATTTTACATTTTTTATCATTTTCTAGTTTTTTTATATAATCACATAATAAAACTACTTTTGAAGATTTAAACTCATCTATTACTGTTTTTGCTATTGAAAAGGTTACTTTTTTTATCTCAGCTTTTTTATCTTTTTTTTCTATGTAAAAATGTAACAAAATAGAATAATCTGATAAAACGTCTATTGGAGAAGAACTAGTGCCTGGGGTACAAAAAAAGTTTCCTAAAGAATACGCTCCTATAAAATTTTTAGTTATTTCATAATTATGTACTACATGTGGATGACAACCTATTACTATATCTACTCCCATATTTTTTGCCTGTTCCATTAAGAATTTTGTATATACATCAGGCTTGGCATTATGTTGCCCACCACTATGCATACATAATATAATAAAATCTACGTTATTTTCTTTCATAGCCTGAACATCATATTTTAAATAAGACAAATGTGATTTTTTGTCTAATTTTCGCTTTAATCTTCTCCATAATTGATATCTTTTTATTTCTTGCTCTTGATTTGCAAATAAGTTTACCATGTATTGATTATTCTTTTGCAAGTATTGTTTATTGAATGCTGCATTTGTTCCATAAGTATATGATAAAAATCCTAAACGGATGCCATCTATTTCCTTTATGCATAATGTTTGTTTTTCTTCTTTTGTAGCATAAGTTCCAGTATGAGCTATTTTTACATTATCTAACGCCTGAATTGTATTTTTTAATCCTTCTATACCTCTATCTAAGCAATGATTGTTAGCAGTAGAAACTAAGTTAAAACCACACTTTTTTAGTGCTACTAAAAATGCATCTGGGGTATTAAACGACCAGATATGATTAGTAAAACCTAACTTTTCTCCTGCTATTGGTGTTTCTAGATTTCCAACTATATAATCTGATTTTTTTAATAATGATTTTATTTCTGGAAAACAATCTTCATAGCAATATGTATTATTTTCTTCATCAAATGCTACTTTATTTTGTTGCATTTCACACATAATGTCGCCAACAAAAGTTATTTTTTGCATGATATTCTCCTTATAATTTCTTATTTTTTACAATTATAGCAATTGTTGTTTTTTTCGTCAATATTATCATTTTTATAATGTGAATCATTTCTTATGTTTTGTTTAATGCCATATCAGTATTTATAAAACAGATTACATTATTGATTATTTATAAATTTGTACATAATCATTATTTTTTTCTTAATGAATCTGAATACTCTTTTATGAAATGCTTTATACTTTTTATTAAGTTTATCTAAATCTATATTATATATCCACTGAATATAATCATTATCTTTTAATTTATCCTTATTTTCGTTAAATCTTATAAGCATTGACTGCCAAATTGGATATATTATAGGATTAAAATAACATTTTTTCTCCACATAGTTTTTTATATATTTATAGTCTGGATTAAATCCATAACTAACTGGATTATCACCTTCTGCAACAATTCCTAATATTGTTCTTATACATTTTTCGCAATGATTACAATTTTCTCCCGAATCTGAAATCCAACAAACCCTTAATTTTATGTCTTTGTCAATTTTCTTCCTATAAGTGCATATGTTTGCAATTTTTTCTTGTCTTCCATATTCATACCCATCATGTATTACATGACAATCGGAAAATTTAACATAATTATCAATTGTTGGATCAGATGCACAAGTAACTTTGCCTTTATCCTTTATTGTATAGCTAGATGCAATATATAAATTATCAATATTATATAAATATGCAAGCGGTGCTGCATGTCCAATTAAACCAATACCATGTTGAAAACCGTGCCACCAGTCATCATTTGCATATTTTTCTACTAATTTTGTAAGTTTAGATTCATCCAAAAATTCTCTGAAAGAAGATTTAACGAACTGATTTTCTACTCCTAATGAGTTTTTACATATGAATTGCTTAACAACATTCCACCCTTTTTCATTATCAACTTTTATATCGGCACCCCATATTGTTATTGTAAAAATATTTTCGTTAATATGGCTGACTAATGTTGAAACAGCGTCTACTCCCCCGCTAAAAAAAGCTGCAGAAATTTTATCTTTTTGCTTAGAATGATTTTCTTCTAATTTATTATATTTTATTTTACCTTTGAATTTTATTTGAGGATACATATCTATATATCCTTTTTTAAATTTATCGATTGACTCATAAAAATTTTTATCTATTTTATCTACTATTAATGTAGCATCTGTAATCCAAACAATCGGAAGAACATTGCATATAAATGGTACAATTAAAATAGAATCTGGTACTTTTTCTATATTCTCATCATATTCAACATAAAACGGCTTATCATTAAATAGATAATTAGACATATCGCCATTAGTTTCATAATTATAAATAATTCTATTTTTTTCTTTTTTTATACCATTAAGTTTTATTTCACTATTCATTATTTTATTCTCCCTTTAATACTTTATTTAATATATCAAATTCATTTTTTAAGTTATTGTTAAATTCAATATCTTTAATATTAATTATTTCTTCAATATTTTCTTCTAATTCATCTATACTATTAACAAATTTTATATAAGGACATTCCTTTATCCATTCATATACACCTTTAACCTTATAATTATAATTTCCTAAAGCTACACAAGGAGTTTTAGTTAAATATGCAAAAATCATACCATGTAATCTATCGGTAATCACCACTTTGCTATTAGCAAATTCTTGTAATTTTTTCTTTACTGCTCTTCTCCTATTTCTTGCTTTTACAAATTTTTTAAGTACTGTATCTGTATATTCTATATTGCCATATTTTTGTGCAATTTTTTCTATCTCTTTCATTTCTTTTTCTTTTAATTTAGACTCTACATCATCTCTAATACATAATAATACTTTATCTCTCTTTTCTTTGTAATTATACTGTTTTAAATATAAAACAATGTCTGGTACAAGTTGTATATTAGCATTTGGAAGCATCTTTTGGGCTATTCCATATGATTTTTCTTCTCTTACAAAAACATTTAGGTTTTTAGCTTTCTCATAAATTTCTTTTGATTTTCCATATTCTCTTCTCCCATCTTCATCATCTTTATAATAAAACGTTTGGGGAAAAATTATAATAGTATGTTCACTATAATCATGAATTGTTTGTCTTACAAAATTTTCTTCATTAAGCCATTGAGAGCCTATAAAGCCGCCTCCCGTTATACATATAACAGCATCCTTCTTTATATGTTTTAATAAATAATTATAACAAATATTCTTTTCCCAAGTTGAGACTTCAAAAGGTACAATATGATTATCTTTTAATATTTTATATTCTGCTATAGCGATAGCGTGATCTCCTAAATTTCCATGTAGAGGGGTTGAAAACAATATATATTGCTTTCTTCTCATTATTTTGCATTTTATATTATATATATTGAATTTAAATATTTTTAAAAATCTTTTTATTTTTTCTTTTATTTTTTTTAGCATTTTGTCTCCATTCTTCTTTTTCCCATAATAACTTTCTATATTTTTCTTATATCTTATGATTATTAATCTAGGAAATAAACATGTTAATGAATAAGATATCTTACTTTTAATTGGTATAATTGGAATTTTTATAAATTTTAACCAATTTTTTCTTATTTTCTTTATTAATTGCTTTTGTGTCTTCCTTTCATCCGGCAAAAACAACTTACAACAAGCATAATGTATATTTAATGAATAACAGTAGTGTTGAAGTGTTAATTTATATAATTCTTCTTCTTTATTCTCTTTAAAAAAAGCCATTCTTTCTTCTTGTGCAGTTAATCCATCTAAACGTTTCAAGCTATATTTTTGGCTCATAATGCTTCCATCTCTTTTAAAATAATAATATAGTTTTGCATTTGTAGAAACAATTTTCTTCGAATTATAGAATAATTTATATGTAGTAAATTCATCTTCATGTATTTTTCCTCTTGGAAATCTAATTTTATTAAATAATGAAGCCTTATATAATTTATTCCACGCAACTATCATTTTAACATTAATTTTATAATTATAAAGTCCCTTTATTGCTTCATATGATGAAAGATTCCAATTTTCTTCAGCATCTTTATCATCTTTAATTTGCTTTTTAGACTTAACTTCTTGATAATCACAAATTGCAATATCGGCATCTTCTTTTTGGATTAAGTTATATAATACATCTATAAAATTATTTGCTATCATATCATCAGAATCAATGAAACATATGTATTTTCCTGTAGCTCTGTCAATTCCATAGTTTCTAGCATCACTTAATCCTCCATTTGTTTTATGTATAACTTGAATTCTAGAATCTTTTTCTCTATAACTATCACAAATCTGTCCAGATTTATCTTTACTACCATCATCTACTAATATAATTTCTAAATTAGTATAAGTTTGATTACAAATTGATTCAATACAATCTGCCACATATTCTTCTACTTGATATACTGGAACTACTACACTAATTTTTTCACTCATTTATATTCTCCAATCTACAATCTTTTCAAATCTTTGCAAGTTTTTATTCTAAAATGGCATTCAGTAAAAACTTAATAACATTACTGCTCCTATATTTTAGCTTTTTCTTTATTTTTAATTTTTTCTATTTAATAGTATATTGGCTTTTTTTCTAATAAAGAAAAGAATTTTTAACTTAAAAATTTTTTTATTTCTAATTAATTTTTGAGCCATGCGATTATATATTGGCAGTGAAGCACTATCTCCTTCTTCAATAATATTTGAAATATTATTGTTATTTATGATTGGTAAAAAATTTTCTTTATTACAATACATCAAATATATAAAATTCAGAATACTTCTACATAGTGTATTTTTTAAAAGATAATTGATATTAGTATTTTCCAAATAATACTTCTTTAATATTTCAATAATTGCATCTCTCACTGATACTATAGCACAAATATTTTTCTCTAAATTTTTAGAATTTTGTGTTGCACTACTTTCATTTAAAATATAATAATACAATGCCTCATCCAAAAAATATATTGAATCACAATTCAAGAATAAATCAATACAAAATATTGTATCTTCCATATATGGTATTCCTACTTGAAACAAAGTATTTATTTTTTCCTTTCTAATCATTAACAGGTATACAAAAGCTGGAAATTCTCCAGATATAATACCTTCAACAAGCTCACTTTTTATTTTATCTTTATTAAATGTTTGATTTGCATACTTTTCAATATTGCCCTTTATTCTTTTTCCATCAGTCAAAATTTTATAATAATTAATTCTAACTAAATCCACATTTTTCTTGTCTATACAACACTTCATTTTCTCTATCATGCTTTTCTCTATATAATCATCCGCATCAACAAAACATATGTATTTACCTCTGGCTTTTAAAATACCAATATTCCTTGCAACTGATACACCCTCATTTTTTTTATCTATAATTATTATTCTAGAATCTTTATTTGCGTATTCTTTTATTATGTTTATAGAATTATCTGTAGAACCATCATTTATTAGAATAATTTCAATGTTAGTATAGGTTTGTGCAATAATTGATTCTACACATCTTCTTAAATATCTCTCTGCATTATAAATTGGAACAATAATTGATATAGTTTCTTTCATTTTATCTCCTAACTTAAATATATCTTTTCTAATTTTTTAGCAACAGCACCAATGTCATAACCCGATTCTACAATTTTTTCATAGGTTGAATTTCTTTTATATTTAATATTATCTAAAATGATTCTTGCCCATTCATTAGCATTTTTTTTCAAAGAAACAAATTGTAATAGGTCAGTTATTTGCACTTCATTTGGTATTGTATCAGATGCAAAAACTTTTAATCCTGACGCTTGAGCCTCTATTGTTACAATGCCCAAACCTTCATGAAATGATGGAAAAATGAAGCAATCCATAGCCTGTAAAACATCAGGTATATCGTTTCTTAAACCTAGAAATTTAATACTATCTTCTAAATGAAGTTGACTTACTTTATCTCTTATTTCCTTTTCTTTACTTCCTGAACCTATTAAAAATAATTTAGAGTTGGATCTTTTTTTTACGATTTCAGCAAAAATTTCTATTAAAAAATTATGATTTTTTTCTTCTGCAAATCTCCCCACATGTATAAAAGCTTCTGTATTTTCATCCAATTTTAAAACTCTTCTCATTGCGTTACGTTTATTTATATTAAACTCAAATTTTTTTGCATCTATCCCATTCTTAATTATTTCTACTTTTTTGTTACCAAAACAATACTTTCTAGCATTTTGTGAACAAGCAAACAAATTTGTTGCATACTTTCCTATTATAAATTTGTGCATAAAATTTAATACATTATGAATTAGACCTTTTTGAAATTCATTATGTGAGTGTAATATTCTTATTTGTATATTATATTTTTTTGCCAATTTTATTGGTAATATGTCTGTTAACGAACTAACATGCATATGTATAGCACAAAATTCAGGTGAATATGTTTTCAAAAAGTTCTCCCAACTTTCTTTATATTTCAATATTCCATTTCTTCTTTTTCCTATATAAAGAATTCTTCCACCTAATTTTTTTATTTCATCGTCATATTCTCCTTTTTCTTTTGAAGCAACAGCAAAGTCAAATTGAACTTTTTCCTTATCTATATTTCTATAAATATTCATTATTAATGTTTCAATTCCACCATACCCCATTTTATTAACCACATGCAATACTCGCTTTACCATTATTTTTCTCCTCTCCATTCTTTATTTCAGATACTCCTAATCCTAAAAGGAAGCTCATTGGAATAGCAAATGTAGTTATTAAGTAAGAAACTTCAAAAAATCCAGATATCATAATTGCTAACCACGCTATTACATACATTAGCTGGTCGCCATTTTTATCATTTCTTATAATTTTTTCAATTTTATCTATAAAAAAAATATATAATCCTAAAAAACCTACAATCCCGTACCTTACAAGAGCTCTAAAATAAGCACTGTGCACTGTTGCAGTAAATGTCAGACTATCATTGTTTCCTATACCTATAATGTAATCTATAGGTTCCTCTTGCATCTTTTCAATTACCTCTATCCATAATTCTTCTCTACCAGTATATAAACTTTTGTTAAAAAAAGGTACTTTAAAATCTACACCATTTAAAAACATATAACTATATACATATGGAATTAAAATTCCAATTAAAATAATAGCACTATACAAGAAACGTATAACTATCTTTCTTTTTAATACTACTTTTGGAATAATATAAGTACAAACCAAATAAAAAAATACAGATATCATTGCTGTTCTCGACTCAACATTAAATAAAGCTATCACTCCTATTAAATTTAATATCCACAAAATAATCTTATTCTGATTAAGTTTATTTCCTAAAGTATTTACAACTATTACTGCTAACATACTCATTAAACCAATTGTATTTGAATTAAACCATATTATTTCATTTAAAAATACTCCATATTTATAATTAAAAGACAAAAATGAAGACCATATTTCCAATAAAATAAAAATATAATAAATTGTAGAATATGACTTTTCTTTAATTCTATAATTATCCATAAATAATATAAAAAGTATAATTAATAAGAAACTTCCTCCTATACCTATTCCTACATCTTTTATGATTGTAATTAATATAATATATAAAAGGTAAATTACTACTGCAAATACATTTTTGCATTTTTCTTTAAACATAAAAATCACTAATATTGGTATAAAAACAAATACAGATAAATTAGAATATACGTTTTCTAGAGGTGTTAAAGTAAATTGTAGTATTGAACAAAATAACATTATATAAAAGAATGTTGATTTTATGTTTATCTTCAATAATTATCTCCCTCCACTCTTAAAAATAGCATTTCTATAAAATTTCCTTCTTGTGTCATCCAATTTCTTACTTTCAAATTCTTTACTTTTATAAAAATTCGTTTTAGCCATTTTAATTAATTGTTCATGATTTTTTAATGATTTTTCTATCAAATTGCATAATTTTGTAGAGTTTTTTCTTCCAAATATATTAGTGTTTCCTATTAGTTCAGGAATCCCTCCTGTTTTTGCACCAATAACAGGACATCCTCTACTCATCGCTTCAATCAATGCTCTAGGCATTCCCTCCTGTAAACTTGGTATCAAGTACAAATCTAATGAATCCATCCATTCATATACAGGTTCCCCTCCTGGCAGAGTTCCATCAAAAAAAACCTTATCTTCTACATGATATTTTTTTGCTAATTTTATCCATTTTTCTTTGTCTCCGGCTCCCAAAAAGTGTAATTCTACATTTTTTAATTCTTTCATTTTTGAAATTGCTTCAATTGCAGTAACATGTCCTTTAAAATTAACATTTAAAGAACCTATTAAACCCAATTTATACACAGAGCTACTTTTATAATTTAGAATTTTGTCAATTCTTTTATTTAAAACTTCTTCTTTAATATACTCTAAATTAACATCAGAACATCCTATATTATTGTTTTTATTTGGATATCTCTTTTGTAAAAATTCATTTGTTACATATAAAACATTAGGTGCTTGTCTTACATAATGTCTAGTTAATAAATAACAAATTGGCGCCATTATTTTTCCATGAATATTACCATAATTCCATAAAGCATCAAAAGGGCAGCCCACTAATTCTATAAGATATGGTTTACCTAACTTTTCTGCATAGTGACACGCTATATATCCAATAAAACTATGTAATCTTATTATGCAAAAATCACTTTCTATTACTCTCTGTTTTATTATAAAATTATATTTACCTAATAATAATTTAATCAAACTTAAATTTTCAAAGCACTCAAATTTAACATTATTACAAGATGCAATACTACATTTTTTTCTATCTTTCTCTTGTAGTTTTTCTTTTCTTGTAACAATTACTAATTGCTCGACATACTCTATATATTTCATTAAAAATTGTCTAGTTAATCCACCTGTAGTATAATATATACCCTCTTCATCATATTTAAATTTAGAATCATGAAAGAATGTGGCTTTCATTATTTATCTCCTTTATTTTTATAATTAACTCTTTGTATTTTTTCTGAGTATAATCTAAATACTCTGTAATTTTATTCAAAACCTGAAGTTTATTACTATTTAATAACTCTATTTTGTTTATTAATGTTTCATAACTTAAATCTTCAATTTTTATTGCATATTCTTCGAGTCCCATATCCTTCATAATACCATTTCCTTTATTTCCTCCATATGTAATGGCAATGCATGGTATCTTATTTTGAATAGCAAAAATAACAGAGTGAAATCTTGTTCCAATAACAAACTGACAAAAACTATATATTGTTTTTATTTGTTTGCAATTCAAAGAATCATCTTTTATAATAATAAATTGACTTTTATCTTTAATCATATCCGCAATTTCTCTAATGCATAATTCATCATTTTCATGATTATTCTCCGCCCTAGTATGAACTATTAAAAGTGGAAAATAACCTTTATTATTTAAATACTCTATTGTTTTTACAAAACTATATTTGTATTGTTTATATTTTTCTTCAGGATTATCACTACCATAGAATCGATATGGTCTTACTGTTATTCCAACATATTTTTTATTTTGAAAATCTAATTGATAATTTTTTTGAAGATATTTTTTCATTGTTTCCTTATCTTCCATATCTAAAAAGAAACCTAAATCTGGATACAAGTCTATATTTCTATTTAATCCATTTGTTTTAGAACTAGCTGATATACTCTCTCTTGCAGTAACATATGAACATTTGTCCAAAGTTCTATTTAAATATCTTGCTATCAATTTACTCTTGAATGGTCCAAAAGAATTAGGCATGATATATACTTTTTTATGCATTTTTAAAGCCAATTTAATGTGGTATAATTGATAATACATTATGTAGAGACCTATTAAACCTCCTTTATAATCATGCAAGAATCCTCCCCCCTTCACAAATACAACATCTGATTTTTCAAAAAGTTCAATTGAATGTCTTGTATTTTTATTAACTACTTTTTTCATAAATTTTCTTGTTATATTGTTTTTTATAAGAAGGGAAGAAATTAAATCTCCTAATGCAATTATTCCCCATTTTAAATCTAATTTTAAACTATACTTCATATTGCTTGTATGTTTTGTTAATCTAGAAGGATGTTTTAGGACACAATCAAATTGTTTAAGTCCCATTTTCTCACATTGCTTTGTTTCATTATTGGACATCATATATATTTCTTTTATTCCTAAAACTTTTTTCATTACTTTCATAGTTTCTATAACTAAAGCTTGATCTCCTCTATTAAAATCTGAACAAGCTGGTATAATTAATCCTAGTGAATTATTCATAATTTTCTCCTATATCACTTAAAAAATTTTTTAAATCTTCTATTTCTCTATTTATTGTTATATATGGACTACTTGCTTCAGTCACATACTCTTGATTCTGATACTTTCCTGAAATTATATTATTATTGGAATAAATATTATATTTGTTTTTTATTCCATCTCTCACTCCATACATAAATGCATAAGCTTTAGTTGTATTATCTTCATTTGCAATATTGTTATAAATAGCCATTGTACTATTATTCACTTCCATTGCACTATTATGTAATGAGTTGTTTCTAAAGACAATATAACTTGTATTATTTAAACTTAGATAAGTATTTTCCATTATATTATTTTCTATAATTAACCTATCCCCTGAGTCCAAATTAATATTTGAAACAATAAAGCCTTCTTTGATAACATTATTATTAATCTTAACAGTATCATAAGTCTTATCTATATCAATTCTTCCATATATTTCATTATTTTCAATATTTACATTATATACATAATTATATGTTAGAATGGCTAACTGCTCACAAGTATGTAAATTATATAATTTATTTTCATAAATCCATACATCATCAACTCTTTGTTCTGGGTCAAGATTAGTTTCTAAGTCTATGCAACTTCTAGGTGCAGTTCCTTCTATATCATGAATTTCATTATTTCTAATTATAATAGTCTCTGCTGAAATCACACTAATTCCTTGTCTTCTATTGTCATGAATATTACAATTATAGATTTCTATATTTTCTGAATTTCTTGTTATTTTGGATTCTGTAGCATAAGCTGGCAAATTACTTATAGATATTCCATCTCCTGTCATATAATAAATTTCAATATTATGAACTTTAATATTTTCACTTGCTTTAATATCTATTCCATACCCCCATTCATGTGTAGAATTCATCACATCATAATTGTGATTTTGCATATCTCCAATTAAAATACCATTAAAAATCTCCACATTTTCTAAATCATAACAACTAATTACTGTATACATTTCTCTATCATTTGAAACATGTATTAATTTTGAATAATTTAAATCAAATTTTATATTTGATTTCACTATAATACCTTTTAGTGAATTTTTCTTATTTCTATCTGTCACAGTACCATCTATTAAATATGTGCCTTTTTCAAGTTTTATATATTCAATATTATTCTTATTTGCATATTCAATAGCCTTATTGATTCCTTTTGTTGTTGAGTCAGCATTAGTACCATCTGATTTTATTCCAAAAAAGGAATTATTAATTAAGCCCTCTTCTGAAAAAGGCTCTCCATAAAACTGCTCTAAAATATTGTAATATACATTTTCAATTACATCATTTTTTACCAATACAAATATTGCAAATAGCAATAAAAATAGAATTAATAAAAAAAATATAATTTTTTTATTGTGCCTCATTTAGTTCTCCTTTATTTTTGCATCTCAATATATATCTTTTCCATTTCGTCCACTATATTAGATAATTCATATTTATCTTTATCATAATTCTTCGTTAAATTATTTTTAATATTATTTATTATTTTTTCTTTAAATTTTTTCTTGTCATCTATATCCACACAATCTCCTATTAAGTCTCTATTACCTCTACAGTTTGTGGCTACTATTGGCAAATTGCTCATCATTGCCTCTATTAAATTTACAGGTAATCCTTCTTGTTTTGCAGCAGAAACTGCTAAATTAGATATTTTCATAAGTTTAGGTATATCATTTCTATAACCTAAGAATTTTACTTCATCTTTTATTTCTAATCTTTCAGCATATCTTTGATATTCTCCATTTATAGAATCTAAACCTGGCAATAATAGTTTAACATTATTATAGCCATCGTCCTTTAATTCTTTTATTATATCTAAGAGCATTCCTTGGTTTTTTCTTTTACTTAGTTCTGCCGGATAAATAATTACAAAATCTTTTTTATCTATACCTAACTCTTTTCTAATTTTATTCTTTTCTTCTTCTGACATTGCAAAATTAAACTTGTTTTTATCTACCCCAACTCCTTGTACAAATTTTACATTTTTGCACCAAAACTTATTTTTTGCTAAATCATAATCTTCTTGATTGATTGTTATTAAACAATCTGTATATTTAGATAACCATTTTTCTACAGGATAAAATATTATCCAATTTCGAACAGGTGCTCCTTTAAAAAAGTGAAAACCATGTGCAGTGTATATAACTTTTGTACCATATTTTTTTCTTGCTTTCTGGGCAGCAATTCTTGTCACAACACTTCCCATCGGTGTATGGCAATGGATTATATCAAACTTATCTTCGTTAATTAATCTTCTCAATTGTATTATTGCTTTTAAATTATTAATTTTAATCGGTCTTCTTTCAACACAAATTTTATGTTTCTTGTCACAATATGGAATTTTTTCATCTCCATTTGTAGCTACATGAACCTCATATCCATGCTCCTTAAACCATTTTAAATACGGAATATGAAATTGTAAAATATGAGAATCGACTGTGGCTACAAATAAAACTTTTTTATTTTTCTTCATTTTCAATTTTTGCCTTTCTTAAATTCATTCCTAATAAAGGAGGACAAAGTTTTACAATCGCTTTTTCTATTAGTAAACTAAACATCAATGAAATTATGATAACAAGTATTGACATAACAAATTCAATTATTGCATTACTGTTTTTTAATAATTCCGTAAAGAATCCTAGTTTTGTTTGAAAAAGTAGGACTGGAATTTTGTGAAAAATTAAAATTGCTAAAGTTCTTTGACCTGCATATTGCATAATTCGTGAATATGGTAATTTTCTTATTAACAGAATATATCCAATTACACTAAATATTGCAGATATCATAAATATAAAGTAATTTCCAAAATTTTTATTCACACATGCAACATTACTATTAAAAATTTGAATTAAAATTCCAATTATTATACAAATAACAGCAAAAATTAATTGATAAATTTTTTTATTTGTTTTTACTTTTTCATTTTCTTTTATGTGGTTGAATATTATCTTTCCCATAGAGAAGAATACTAACATTACAATTGCTATATCTATTCCCCATGGTAAAATTATTGGAGATAAATAATAATCCAAACCGCCTAAAATTGCAGCTACTAACATAGTAATATAATATTTTTTGTTGCACTTAATTTTCTCAATAAAATAAAATATATTTTCTGTAACAAATAAACAAGGTAAAAACCATAATGGAGTATTTTGCTTTAAATAATCATCATGTCCATTACCATATATTATACCTATAATTTGCTTGGCACTATTATTTTGTTCACCAATTTGTAATGAATTGGAAACTACATTTCCTAATAGTATATATGGAATAAGAAAAATTACTGCCCAGAAAATATATGGCACAATTAATGTCTTAATTTTCTTTTTCAAAAAGCTTTTATATTGATTATAGTGATTAATATTAAATGTAAGTCCTGATATCAGGAAAAATAGTGGTATATGAAAAGAATTTATGTATTTATATAAGAATTCTAAATGTTGAGAGTATGCAATTGTATGTGCTAGCATTACAAAAATCATTGCTATTATTTTAGCTAAATCTATCCAATAAATTCTTTTCGTTTTTACTATTTTTTCTTCCATTTTATCCCCTTATCCTACTTTTGTAACAGCTTCTTGCTCTTTTAATTCTTTTAATTCTTCTTTTATTCCTTGTTCAGATATTTCTGCATCCGTTTCTTTAAATACTTGATATATTGTTTCAAATACTAGTTTAATATCTAACCATAAACTTATATGGTCTACGTAGTATATGTCATATTCTATCTTCTTAAATATATTAATTCCATTTCTACCTTTTACTTGAGCTAAACCAGAAATTCCAGGTAATACATCAGACCTTCTTTTTTGTTCATCTGTAAACCACTCATAATATTCTGGTATCCAAGGTCTAGGACCAATGAAACTCATTTGTCCTCTTAATATATTAAATAATTGTGGTAATTCATCAATACTAGTTTTTCTAATAAATTTACCAACTTTTGTTACCATTTGTTCGTGTGTCATATTACTCTTTAATTCTTCACGATTAACTTTCATTGATCTAAATTTATATGTATTAAATACTTTGCAATTTTTACCTACTCTTTTAGATTTATAGATAACTGGTCCTCCATCCTCTACTTTAATACAAATAGCCACAATAATCATTGGTATTGCAGCTAAAATTAATAAAATCAATGCTAAAACGAAATCAAATACTCTCTTGAAAAAATGTTTATACAATCTACTCTCCCCTTTACAATTCTTTATAGAATATTCAATAAAAATTTTCATATGTGAAATTTTGTCAATTTTTACAATTCTTATTTATTATATCATTTACAGTTTTACGTTGCAACATTTTTTTGCATTTTTCGTTTTAAATTTATCTTTTTATAAAATTTTTTTATTTTTATCTATAAAACGTTATTTTTTTAACTTTTCTATTTCACTTTCAAAGTATTCATTCATATTTTATTATTATTAAAATTTTGTCTTTTCTCTTTACTTTTTGTATTTTTTTGTATAAAATGTATAAAGCATTTTGAAAGGATGGTTTTATTATGGAAGGAAAAAGATTAAATAAAGAAGAAGAACCTAAAAAGAAGCATA
>CALYAC010000021.1 GCA_944393405.1 uncultured Clostridia bacterium
AGTAAGATTTACTTTTAATTGGTCAGAATTATATTGTTGCGTAATTTCTACAATATAAGTTTGATTATAAACAGTAACCTTTTTTAGATTAGTCATATTTTCAAGTGGATCTGTATTAATAATATGATTTGCATCTAAATACAAATATTCTATTATATTATTGTTCTCTAAGACTCCAATACTGTTTATTTCATTTTTATTTAAATTCAAATTGTATAATTTACTTAAATTTCCTAAAGCTGAAATATCTTCTATTTTATTATTACTTGCACTTAGTATTTCTAGATTTGTTGTTTGGTTAATACCATTTAGTGATTGCAATTGATTATAGTTTAGATTAAGTTTTTCTATTGTTGTATTGTTATTAAAGTTTGCTATACTTGTAATACCATTTCTGCTAGCATCAATATTTTCAATTGCAGTAAGCCTTGTAAGTATATCTATATTGGTAATTTGATTCCCAGCAATTGATAATTCTACTAAATTACTAAGGTCTCCTATTGGAGTTATGTCTTGTATTTGATTGTTGTCTAAATATAAATATTTTATGTTTGTTAAATTACTTAATACATTTATATTTGAAATATTGTTATTGCTAAAATTTATGTTTTGTAAGTTTTGTAGATTTTGTAAAAAGCTTATATCTGAAACTTGATTTCCACTTGCACTTATTTTTGTTAAAGTAGTGAAACTACTTAGTACACTCATATCTGAAATATTGTTCCAATCTAGATAAATCCATTCAATACCCTTATCTGCAAATAGTTCTAGTCCAGATAAATCTGTAATATTCTTTCCTGCTAGGTTTAATTGCTTTCCACTTGGCAAATCATCCGATGTAATTGTATCTATATCAGATATTGTTATATTATTTTTACTTTCATTTTCTTCTACATCTCTTATTATTTCTAGTATTGCATTTTTTAAGTTTTCGTCTTTGAAATAAGATGTTACATCTGTATCTTCTGTTGCAAATACTGTTGTAGAAAGTAGAAAGAAACATGACAAAATAGTAATGAAAGCAACTATTTTCCATTTGGTTGTTTGCATTAAAAAAAGCTCCTTTATATACGATTTTACAACAAAATCATATATTTTATGGAATTTTTTGTCAATAAATGTTACAAAAATGTAACAAAGATGATATATTTTTGCAACATTACCTATTTTAATATTCCGCTTTATTTTTTGTTTAAGGTCTTTTATTCTTCCTTCTCTTATTTCCTTTTTTAAGCACTTTCTTATTGCTTTTTTGTAACCATATTTAGAATATAGCTCTCTAAATTCATAATAATTTTTGTGTTTTTTAGGAGGTTGTCTCAACATTCTATTGCCTTGCACAGCTTCTTCCAGTTCCCTTTTTTCTAAATGTAATCCTTCTTTGGCATTTTGTATAAAATTATCTCCTTTTTTTGTATTAACTAAAATAAGCGATACTTTTGT
The DNA here is from genome assembly GCA_944393405.1 of uncultured Clostridia bacterium. The sequence continues at coordinate 1,444 of CALYAC010000021.1, forward strand.
ATTATCAGGCTTATTAAAAGGAACAGTTTTACCAATACCCCAGAAGTCACCAATAGTTATGTCTGACACTCTATCTGCTCTTGCATATTTACATTGAAAACAACTCTCTCTTTCTAAAACGTTATTTAAAAAGCCCATCAAAAATTCATCTCTTAAGATTGATTTGCGATATATAATTTGCTCTTCATTATACAACTTTAGAACATATTTTTGTTTATCTCTAAAAGTTACTCTATTTATTATTTCTTTCTTCTTCTTTTCAATCATCTTTATATGGTCTTTTAGAAATTTATTAGATGGAACACCATGACAAATAATATCAACAAGTATCAAATTTTCATATTCATGTCGTAAATAACTTTTCAGTCCCTGTACTTGGCATGGAGTACCAATAAATAATACTTTTTTACCATCATTTAAAAGCGATTCTATCTTTTGATAAATTAATCCTATATAACTTTGTACATATTTTGATTGTTTAAATTTTTTACAGTCCTCAAAATTTTCACTTATACTATGTATAAGCTCCATATCTTTATTAAAATCACAGCCTACTCCAACACCATTCTCCTTTATAATCTGTTGATAAAAATATGCTGCAATTCCACCAGATGTACTACTATTTTGCTCTTCTTGATTTCTATTCCATGCCGCATAAACATCAATCGGTTTATTGTAATTTATTTCCGAATTATTCGGACATATTTTTTCACACATTTTGCAATTGATACATTTTGATTCATCAATGATAGGTACCAATTCTTGTGCTTCATTATAGTCCATTGTTATTGCTCCACGTGGACAAATATTATAGCAAGCTGCACATCCAGTGCATTCTCCTTTACCACAAATGTCTTTCATAACTATACACTTTTCCTCCATCTTTTGGTCATCTTTTGGAATAATTCTTTTATTTTATCAAGAAAATATGTAAACTCTTCTTTTTTTCTAGAAAATAGAATAAAGCAGATATTAGCTATTACAAATACTACAATTCCTTTTACAATTAAAGTCCATATATTATTTCCATTAATTAAAAATGTTGCGGCAATACAAATAGCGGTTGTAACTAAAAATACTAGCATATAAATTACATATTTTTTAAAAAATTCTTTAGATGATTTCTTGAAACCATGTTTATATAAAACAAGTGGATCAAATATTGTTGTAGTAGTAATTCTACATATAAATGTTCCAACAAATACACCTGTTATTCCAATCCATTTTGCTAATATGATAGATGTTACTATATTTACTATTACTGTAGCTATTGGTCTGTAACGTGCTTCCCAAAATAATCCATATGCAGTTCTAAATGATACAGCAACATTCTGCATACCTAACACATATACATTTAATCCCAATACAAAAGTTGTAGCAAAAGGTAGCAAATAGTCACTTCCTAACCACCATTCAATAAACGGATTTAGTAACGTTATTAAACAAATAGAACAAATACCATAAATATAAAAGCTACAAAAATTTATATTATGAAACAATTTTTCTGACGCATCTCTCTTCTTAGTTACAATAAAATTTCCTATACTAGCAGTTATTGATGAAAATACTTGCGATATAATGCTGTTCACCGCATTTATAACCATTAGATAATTAGAGTAAAGTCCAACTTCTACTAAACCAATCATCTTTGAAATAATTACGTTATCAGTTCCATTTACAATAACCATAGCAATTCTGTATATAAAGAGTGATTTGATATTTTTAATCATATCCTTTATTTCTTCTCTTTTAATAACAGCATTACTCTTCTTTTTTATGTATGGATACATTTTATTGCATTTCCATGATATAATTATGTTCTGAGCAATTGTAGCTATTATGCTTATACTTAAATATAATATATAATTTTTAAACACAAGCAATACTATCATTTCAACAATAGACTTAATAATAGCAACTATAATGGAAATTTTTGTTACTATATAACTCTTTTGATCAGATTGTATTAATGATTGCTTATATATAAAGAAATATGATGCAGCTGAATTAAGTACAAATAATATATAAATAATATTTATATGTGGAATATCCGGCATCTCTTTAATAAATAAATTTAAAAATGGTGTAATACTTAATCCAATTACTAGTACAAGAATTCCAATTACATTATATACTTTTCTATAAAAACGCATTAAGGCATTAATCTTATCTTCATCTTTCTCTGCTAATGGTTTATATAAACTATATGGAATTGCAATACCTATTCCTAAGTCAACTAAAGATAACATTGTTATAATATTAGAAAACAATCCATTAAGTCCTAAATATTCCTTTGTCAATACTCGTACAAAAACTGTTCTAACAATAAAACTAAGTAATACCGTTGTTAACTTGCTAATAATTGAAAATACTGAATTTAATACTGCGTTTTCTGTTCTTGTTTTTTCCATATTATATCCTCTATTCTAAAGCTTCCAGTAATTTTTTTATAGAGTTTTCTCTTTCTTTGGTTATTACAGAATAGCTTTCATCAAAATTTATGTTTTCTTCTAATTTTTTTTCAAATTCTTCATAGTTACAATTGTCTCCATTAATTAACCTATTAGATAATAACAATCTATTTAATAAATCAGCTATTTTTTGACTTCCCTTAAAGGTAATAAAATGCTTTTTATTTAATATAGAAAAGATTGTCCCATGGAAGGTTTTTGTTATAATATATTCTGAATTTTTTATAATTGATGAAAATTCTAAAGGCGAGCAGTTTATGTTTAAATCACACCAAGAATGTTTCATACATATAGATATCGTTATACAATTATGCTTCTCTGCAAACTTTTTTATGTATTCTCTTTCTTTTGTATTAAAACTATAACCATATACCAAAATGTATTGTTTATTTGTTTTTAAAATAGTATTAATATCTTCCCAGTCAATTAGCAAAGTAGGATCTAGTACAGTAGTATACTGTTTATTTGTAAGCTTTTCTGCAATTTCTTTTGTTTGGTTATCTCTTGGGAATATTGCAGTTAGTTTGCTCATTGCTTCTTTTATATAATCATAGTCTTTATAGTCTTCTATTTTTGCTGTTCCACAACTAGGTGCATATGCAATTTTTTTAGCTACATCATATCCTATTCCGTAAAAGCATCCTTTTCTGTAAAATTCTTTATTTACATTCCATACTTCGTCGCTTCCTATTACAATAGCATCAAGATTTTCTTTATTTATATCTTCGAAATTTATTGTTTTAAAATTTTGTTCAACAGCTTGTTTAAAAATATAGTATTTTTGTCTATTAAAAAAATATCTACTAATAAAACTTCGCAAATTTCTTTTATTTCCTAAAAAGAATCTTTTTAATTCTTTGCTATCTCTTAATTTAATAAAATAAACTGTGTGTCCATATTTTTCTAATAAAGTTTTTGAAGCATAAGCCTGTAAAAACGCTCCTAAATTTGATGAATCATATGGTGTTATAATTCCAATTTTCATATTAATCCTCCTATTCTATTGGTATATTGCTTAAATCATCTGTTAATCGTAAAATTCCATCATCTACTATTATCTCATTTTCTTTTATATTTCCGAAAGATTGATTATTATTTTTATATACATAAAATATATCTTTATAATTTAATGGTTCTATTTTATATGCATATTCTTTTTCTTCTTTTTCATTTACTACAATATTATTTTCTAATATTGTATTCGTTGAAATTATAGTAACAGCACCATTCGTTATATAATTGTTTGATACTTTTAGATTATTTATTCTATTTACCTGTATATTACCTGAATTAATGTTATTATTCTCTACAATCGCCTTCTCAATATATCTTCCTTGATTTCTATAACTAAGACTATTATATAATACAATATCACCATTATTTATATTATTATTACTTATTTGAATTTTGTCTTTTTCATCATAAACAATAATGGTATTTTGAATTTTATTATTATAGATATTTGTAGAGTGTACATTTTTTTGTACTTTTATTGCATAAACGCTTCCAAAATTATACATATTGTTATTATAAATTTCTACATTTTCAATTAATTCTTCATCCAAGTTTGATTCTAAATCAATTGCGGATTGTGGATTTGTACCATATATATCATGAATTTCATTATCTCTAATTATTACATTACTTGCACTAATTACTGTAATTCCTTGCCTTCTACAATTATAAATGTTACAGTTTGATATTTCTACATTAGTAGAATTAATATCGTCTGCATCTTTGTTTATATAAATTCCATCTCCTGTAGTTTGTGTAATCTGAATATTTTGTATTTGTACATTATTTGCACTCCTTATAGTAATCCCCATTCCCCATTCATGGGTACTATTATCAGTATATTCGTGTGTGTTTTTATCTCCAATTAATATCCCGTTTAACAGTTTTATATTTTCAACATTTGCAATAGTTATTAAACTATAATTAGTAGCATTATTAGATTCAGCCTCAATCTTTGATGAATTTAAGTCGAGTGTTATATTAGAACATAAAATTATACCTCTTTTACCATTTTCACTTCTGTTTGCCATAATGCTATAGTTTCCTTCTTTTAATTTTATGTACTCTATGTTATTTCTTGAAGCATATCTAATTGCCTCATTTATTCCTTCTGTTGTTTTTCGTGCATTTGAAAAATCATCACTTATCCCAAAAAAGTCATTATTTATTAATCCTGTTTCAGGATCAATAGGTTCCCCATATCGAGTAATTTTTATATTTTCAATTAATTCTTCTACTATATGTGTATTTTTACATATTATAATTATAGCTATTATACTTAATATAACTATGGTTAAAATAATGTTTTTTTTCTTTTTCAATTTTAGCCTTCCTTTATTATACTCATTTTATCTATTTCTTTTAATAAAGTTTCATCTATCATTTTTATGTTTTTCTTATTATCGATTTTTTCTTTTAATTTGTCAAGTTTCAAAACTAAATATATTCTATATCTAATTAACTTTAGCTTAGTTTTAAAATTAAAATTCCCATATTTTTTTACTTTTGCTTTTATTATATTATATTTATCATATTCTCCAGTTCTTATAACAAAATACAAAACCTCTAAAAAATGTATATAATAGAATTGATTCTGTTCTTCTTTTGTAAATTTATCAACAAAATTTTTAAAAGCATTCATATAATTCTCTTTTATTCTAATCATTTGATCAACACTTTTAGGTTCGTTTATTTCATTTCCAATATCCTTTACTACTAGTATTTTATTTATATTTAAAATTTTATATTTTTGACAAAATCTTACTAAAACTTCAATATCTTGGTGTCTTTTAAATGATTCATCAAATCCTTTAATTTCTTTTAGTGCTTTTGCTCTAAAAAATAAGTTACTTCCTGTACCTATAGTTGCTTTTTTTAACAAAAGTTCTTTACTAATATTACCAGATTTAGTTGCATACACAATAGATGTAATCTCTTTATTTGCATTAATAATAATACAATTAGAATATGCAGCGTCATATTCTTGATTTTTTTCTAAGGCACTTGATAATTCTTCTAATCTAGTTGGTAAATAAAAATCATCATCATCTAAAAAAGCTATATAATCACCTTTTGCTATTTTTATTCCTGTGTTTCTAGCAGCTGCTCCATTTTTGTTTTTTTCATGCTGTATATAATGAATTTTAGGGTTGTCTTTATATTTCTCCATTTTTTTCTCAAGTTCAAATCTTGCTTGAGTATTTGGATTATTATCATCTACAATAATTAACTCAAAGTTTTGATACGTTTGATTTAAAACACTATTAATTGCTCTTTCTATATAATCACTTCTACTATATGTTGGTATAATTACACTTATCATTTATTTTCCTCTTTTTCTTTCTTCTTTTTATTTGTAGCTAAAATGCATAGTGATAAAGATATATACATCCAAAAATAGATTTCTCTCCAATATTCATATGAAATTAATAATCTCATTATAGCTGTACAAAACAAAAATAATAATAAAAATTTATTTTGTTGAGATAATTTATTTTCAAAAATCAGTGCATATACTCCATATAATATTGGAATACTAAAAATAAGTAATAGCACTATTCCACCTTCATATAACATTTGTAAAACAAAATTGTGTGGATATGTTCCATATTTTACATTAAAGCTTCCTATACCATGTCCTAATATTGGTGCATTTTTAGTTCCACTTATTGCTAAACTATATGTCAAATCTCTTCCATTACTTATATTGTCTTCTTGTATTAATTCAATATTCTTATCTATTATTTTAAATGAAATATCATACTTAGCTAGAGTTTTTTGCATTGAAGTTAATATGTTTAAAGCATTTTGATATACCACCATAACAAGAATAGCAGTAATTGCTAAAACTAGTATTTTTGTAAAAATCTTCTTGTTTAAAATTAAACATATAATAAAACAAACTAGTGCGGCAATATATATATTCCTTGAAGCATAAACGAAAACAAAATATAAATATGGTGTTGATAATAATAATAAAATTAATTCTTTTTTGTAATGTATACCTAAGAAAAATATTTTAATTATCATTAAAATAATTAATGGTAAAACTGTATAACTATAACTCATAAGTGTTCCAGAATCAAAACTATCAAAGTTTTTGGTTAAGAATAATGGAGAACAAATTACATATATTAGTATTGTAATATTTGCAACTTTATCAGGTTGTATTTCTGCTTTCACATATATTATTGAAAGAAATAAGTATAGTATTAACTTACCAAAATAACTATTTTTATATATATTTCCACCATATGCTAAATAATCTATTATAAAATATAGTCCTATAAATAACATAAACAAGCAACATAAAATATATTTTTTGTTAACTTTTCTATCAAAATTATTTACAATTATTAACACCATTGTAACTGTTAAAATTACAAGTCCAAAACCAATTGTATCAGAAATAATTGTACTCCCTAACATTAATGATATTAACACATTGTTTATTTTAATTTTATCTCTTTTAAGCGAATTCATTTTTCTCCTTTTCGTATATTATATCTAAGTTAAGTATTATTTTATTTATTATTTAAATATATATTTTGCAATTTCTTTGCAGTTTGCATTGAGTCATACCCCTCCCTATATAATGCACTTATATCAGTATTTCTTTTACTATTTTTCAATATATCTAAAATTTTTTGTTTCCACTTTTCTTTACCTTCGTCTAAATTAAGAAAATTTATGTTGCCTGTCACATTACATTGTTTAGTAATACTATCTGATGCAAGAATATTTAAACCAGAAGCTTGTGCTTCTATTAAGGTTAACGGTAAGCCTTCAAATAGAGATGGAAATAAAAATATATCCATTGCTTGCATAATTCTATTTACATCATTTCTTAAACCCAAGAATATTACTTTATCTTCTATTCCTAAATTATTGACCTTATCCCTTATTTTTTCTTGTAATTCTCCTACACCTATTAAAACAAGTTTTGTATCAATATCTTTTTGTAGTTCATTAAATACATCAACTAGAAAAGTATGATTTTTTACAGGTTGAAAACGTCCGACATGTCCTATTAATATTTCATTTTCTTTTAATCCAAATTCTTTCCTTACTTCAGTTCTAATTTCTTTATTAAATTTGTATTTTCCAATATCTATGCCATTAGGTATTACATCAAATTCTTGTTTTTTTCCAAATAACCATTCTCCAGCTTTTTGACTACAAGCAAACTTTTTTGTTGCTAGTCTATTTAGTAATGGTCTACAAAGTTTGTGAATTACATTTCCTTTTGTAGTTTTTGTATTATGAGAATGGACATATCTTTTTTTTATACCAGCAATTTTTGCAACTAACAAATCTGTAAATACAATTGAGTTTTCAGTATGTCTATGAATTGTTTTGTAAATTTCCTTATTTTCTGTTAATATTTTTTTTAATTGTAACATATTCTTTAATGGATGTTTTGAAAATTGCTCTATTCTATATATTCTACCACCTAAAGATATAATTTCATCTTCATAGTCACATTTTTCCTTAGTATGTACTATAAAATCAAACTGAAGCTTTTCTCTATCTATATTCCTATAAACATTCATTATAAATGTTTCTGCTCCACCAACATTCATTCTACCAATAATATGTAAAATTCTTTCAGTCATTTTTTTCTCCTATATCTTTATAAATTTTGCTATATAAATCTTCTAATCTTAAAGTTTGTTCTTTTATATCATAGCCATGTTTTTTTACATCAATTACATTATCTTTTCTTCCTATATCTAGTAATTCTTTCATTTCATCTATCCAAATGCTATTTGGAGCCGACAAACTTTCAAAACAAAAATTACTGGTAATTTTAACCCTAGAATCTATTGTATTTGAAGCAATAATAGGAATACCATTAGTTTGGGCTTCTATCAAACTTAGAGGTATACCTTCGTATAATGATGGACATATATATATATCCATTACATTATAATAATTTTCCACATGCTCTTTTTCAACTTTAAATATAATATCTTGTAAAATATTATATTGTTTTGCCATCTCAATAATCTTTTCTTTTAATTCTCCTTCTCCTATAAGTAGTAATTTAGACTTAAAGACTTTTCGAAAATCTTTAAATATTTCAATCATAAATACATGATTTTTGACTTTACTAAATCTTCCCACATTCCCTATTACAATAGTATCATCAGTCAAATTTAAAGTTTTTCTCATAATATTTCTATTTTCTTGCGAAAATTTGAATTTGTCTAAATTTATACCATTGTTAATAATCAATGTTTCTTTAGCTCTTTTTGTAAAAAGCCATTGAGCAGCTTCCTCTGAGCAAGCAATTAAATTGGTTGCATTTTTATTAATTTTATGTTGTAAATACTTTTTATATATTTTTGCTATCACATTATTCTTATTTCCAGTAGTATGTGAATGAGCAATCCTAGCTGGAACACCAGCTAGGTGTGCGGCTTCTAAAACAATTCCTGAAACTTGATTCATATGAGAATGAACAATTTTATATTCTTTATGTTCTTTAAAAAATTCTATTAAATTATTTTTGTACTCTATTTGTCCTACTTCTGTTAAATATGGCATATAAAAGATTTTTCCGCCTAATTGTCGAATTTCATCATCAAATACGCCTTTACCACAAACCAAAAAATCAAATTGTACTTCATTTCTATCTATGTCTCTATACAAATTCATCAATAAATTTTGTATTCCGCCTTGTTCTAAATATCGAACTACATGTAATACTCTAATAGGATATTTCATTATAAATTACTCCTTATATAATTCTTTATTTTCTTTATACCAATTTACAAAATTTCTTATTCCTTCTTTAAAACTTGTTTTAGGATTATAACCAATAAGATTTTTCGCCTTAGTAATATCAGCATAAGTTCTATCAACATCGCCAGGTTGCATTGGCTTTCTATCTATAATTGCCTCTTTTCCAACAGCTTCTTCAATCGTTTTAATCATTTGATTTAAAGTAATTGGTTCCGATTCACCTAAATTTAATATTTCATATACAGCCTTATGTTCCTCGACATATTTTAAAGATTTCATAATACCATCAATAATATCTTTTATATATGTATAATCTCTTGATGTGGTTCCATCTCCAAATACAGGAATTGGTTTTCCTTCCATAATAAACCTTGTAAATTTATTAATTGCTAAGTCTGGTCTTTGTCTTTCTCCATAAACAGTGAAAAATCTTAACATTATAACATTAAAGCCAAATAATTCGTGATATACATGTGCCATTACCTCATTAGCTTTTTTTGTTGCAGCATATGGACTAATTGCAAAATCTACAATATCAGTTTCTTTAAAAGGAACTGTTTTTGTGTTTCCATATACAGAGCTAGAAGAAGCAAATACAATGTTTTTTACATTATATTTTTTCATCGCTTCAAATATATTTTGACTGCCTAAACAGTTAACCTCTTGATAAAGTATTGGATTCTCAATAGAAGGTCTAACACCAGCCATTGCTGCTAAATGCATAATATTATCTATTTTATTTTCTGCAAATACCCTATTTACTTCTTTCTGATTTCTTATATCAACTCTTTCTAATTTATAATTAGGATTACTTAAATTATGTTTTATATTATTTTCTTTAATTTTTGGATTATAAAAATCATTAAAATTATCTATGACTACAACTCTATTACCTTCTTTTAACAATTCATCAGCTAGATGAGAGCCTATAAATCCTGCTCCACCTGTTATTAAATAGGTTTTCATTTTGTTTCAATTCTCCTTTCTCTCTTTTTTCCCAAAATTTCTGGACAAAAGTAGGTTATAATTTTATCTGCAATTAGACTTAACATTATTGAAATAATTGCTACTATTAATGCAAAAAACAATTCTACAATCCAATATTGATTTTGATTTAATAAATTAGCTATTGGTGTAATCTTTGTTTGAAACAAAACAACAATTATCTTATGAAAAATTAATATTGACATTGTTCTTTGACCAGCATATTGTAAAAATTTAAATCTTGGAATTAATTTTATCAAATAAATGTACCCAATAACACTTAATGTAGCTGAAATTATAAACAAACTATAATTACTGTAATAATTATGAATATACATTATTTCACCATTAAAGTTTTGCAAAATTAATCCACAAATAATAAAAATTAAAGATAACCAAATTTGTTTTCTATTAACATTTTTTTTCTTTATCTCTTTAACATCCAATTTTGATAATAATTTTCCAATTGAGAAAAAGAATACCATTACAAAAGCTATATCCAATCCCCATGGTAGTCTTATAGGAAGGAAATAATAATCTAACGCTCCTACTAATAATGATATTAATATAGCTAACAAATATTTATATTTATTTTTTGATTTTTCAATAAAGTAATATATATTTTCCAATGTAAATAAACAAGGTAAAAACCATAGAGCAGAATTCTGTCTTAAATAATTGTCATGAGCGTTTCCATAAAATATACCAATAATGGATTTTCCTATTCCCATATTTATGTCATTTCTTCCTAATTCATTTGCTGCATCACTTCCAAATAAAAATAAAGGTATTAAAAAAAGTGTTGCAAATACAAAATATGGTACCATAGTACTTTTAAATTTATTAATAAAGAATTCTTTGTAGTTTTTATATTTAACAGTATTAAAAACGTATCCTGATATAACAAAAAATAACACTACATGAAAAGAATTTAGATATTTTTTTAACCATACCAGTTTTTCAGAATATGCTATTGTATGTGCTAATACAATTAAAAACATAGCTACTATCTTTGCAGCATCTATCCAATAAATTCTTTTTTTCTTTTCCTCCATATTTTTCTCCTTGTTTAAACTATCTTCCAATTGAATAATATTCTATTCCTGCATTTTTCATTTCATCTAAATCGTATATATTTCTTCCATCATATACAAGAGGTGTTCTCATTAACTTCTTATATGTTTCTGGCTTAACAGCTTTAATTTCATCCCATTCTGTAAATATAAAACAAACATTAGCGTTCTTTAATGCCTCATCTGGACTTGCTACATAATGTATTTGTGTAGGATATTTCTTCTTAAAGTTTTCTTCTGCAACAGGATCATATGCATAAATATCTGCTCCTTGTTCTAATAATAATTCAACATTATCTAGAGATGGAGCTTCTCTTAAATCATCTGTTCCAGCTTTAAATGCTAGTCCTAATACTGCTACTTTTAAGTGATCAAATGTAATTAATCTATCACTAGCTTTTCTAAATAATTTTGTTTTTTGAGCTTTATTTACATCTACTGCTGCTTGTACAGTTCTTAAAGTATATCCATTTTTCTTAGCTAAATAACTTAAAGCTTTCGTATCTTTTGGGAAACAACTTCCTCCATAGCCAATTCCAGCATGTAAAAAGCTTGAACCTATTCTTGTGTCATAACTCATACCTTCTGCTACATCCTCAATATTTGCTCCTACTAATTCACAAAGGTTTGCTATATCATTCATATATGAAATTTTAAGTGCTAAAAAGTCATTTGATGCATATTTAATCATTTCTGCACTTCTTCTACTAACTGATACTATTGGTAATTTGAATGGTTCATATATTTTTTTTAAGAAGTCTTCTGCTTTCTTGCTACTTGTACCTATAACTATTCTTTTTGCTTCTAATGTGTCTCTAACAGCATGTCCTTGAGCCAAGAACTCTGGATTGCTTGCAACTTCAACTTTTACATCATTTACTAATGAGTCTTTTATAAATTGTTCTACTTTATCATTTGTTCCTACTGGAACTGTAGATTTAACAACTACTAAACAATCTTTTTCTATCGATTCTGCAATTTGTCTTGAAACTGTTGCAACATATGATAAATTTGCTGAACCATCTGGTTGTTCTGGTGTTCCAACTCCTATAAATATAGCATCTGCGTCTTTATAAGCCTCTTTATAATTTGTAGTAAAATGCAATCTTCCTTCTGCTACATTTTTTGTCATAAGTTCTTCCAATCCTTCTTCATAGATTGGTGATTTTCCAGATTGCATTACTTTTACTTTATTTTCATCTACATCTACGCATGTAACATCATGCCCTTTCTCAGCAAAACAAACTCCTGCTACTAGTCCTACATATCCTGTTCCCGCTACTGCTATTTTAATCATAAATCAATTACCCCTTTTCTTATATATCCATAATTTCCAACATTTTTTTGTTTATTATATTAACATCAAAACGTTCTTTGCAATACTCATAACTTTTTTGTGCCATCTTCTCAAGCTCATCTCTATGTTCAATCATATAAATCATTTTATCAGCTAACGCTTTTGAATCTTTAATTGGAACAAAAAATCCATTTTCACCATCTTTTACTGTTTCTCTACACCCAATTGTATCTGTTGTAATAATTGGTCTTCCCATTGCTAAGGCTTCTAGTAATGTTCTAGGTACACCTTCTCTATAATAAGAAGGTAATACAAATACTGAACATTTAGCCAAATATGCTGGAACATCATTTGTTTCTCCACAATAATTCACAATTCCTGTATCTAAAAACTCTTCTCGCACGTCATCTAAGTTTAGAGCTATTTGAGTTTTATCTTCAGCTCCAACGTATAAAAACTCTGCATCTTTATATTTTTCTTTTACAATCTTAGCTGCCTCAAAATATTCCTTTACGCCTTTTGGTTTCAAGATACGAGATACCATTAAGAATACATTCTCTCTTGGTAGTTCATTTCTTTTAAACCTATCCATATTAACTCCAGAACCATCTACTAATTCACATTTTTCTTTCTTCAAATATTTTCTTTTTAAAAATTCTTCTATGTCATCTTTATTTTGAAATATAACTTTTTTATTATATTTAAATGCAATTTTATAGCCAATGCCACATATAATTCTTAATATTTTAGTTTTAAAAGTATCAACTGCATATACATATCCAAGTCCTGTTATCATAGAATACATGTCTTTTATTTTTGCTCTTTTAGCAGCTATAGATCCAAATATAACTGGTTTTATTGTATATGCAAATATTCTATCTGGTTTTTCTTCTTTAATAATTTTTGTTAACTTTTTTAAATAAGCTAGATTGTCAAAAATTGTAGTTGAGTTTTTATTCAATGGTATAACTACACATCTAGCTCCACAGTTTTTTAATTCTTCTTCAAATCCAGCTTCTGGACAAACAGCTACTATTTCATTGCCTTTTTTTGCAATATTTTTCATTAAGTCCCCTCTGAAGTTAATAAATGTACTTGTCTTTGGGGCTATCATCAATACCTTCATTTTGTAAATACAACTCCTTTTATTTTATCCAACCTTTGTAGCAGCTTCCTGCTCTTTTAATTCTCTTAGTTCTTCTTTTATACCTTGTTCAGATATTTCTGCATCTGTTTCTTTAAACACTTGGTACATTGTTTCAAATACTAATTTAATATCTAACCATAAACTAATATGGTCTACATAGTATATGTCATATTCTATCTTCTTAAATATATTTATTCCATTTCTACCTTTTACTTGTGCTAAACCTGATATACCTGGTAACACGTCAGACCTTCTTTTTTGTTCATCTGTAAACCACTCATAATATTCTGGTATCCAAGGTCTAGGACCAATGAAACTCATTTGTCCTCTTAATATGTTAAATAATTGTGGTAATTCATCAATACTAGTTTTTCTAATAAACTTACCGACTTTTGTTACCATTTGTTCGTGTGTCATGTTACTTTTCAATTCTTCACGGTTTACTTTCATAGATCTAAATTTATATGTATTAAAAACTTTGCAATTTTTACCTACTCTTTTAGATTTGTAGATAACTGGTCCTCCATCCTCTACTTTAATACAAATAGCCACAATAATCATTGGTATTGCGGCTAAAATTAATAAAATCAATGCTAAAACGAAATCAAATACTCTCTTGAAAAAATGTTTATACAATTTACTCTCCCCTTTACAATTCTTTATAGAATTTTCAATAAAATATTTTGTATTTGAATTGTTATTAATTTTTACAATTCTTACATATTATACCATTATCGTTTTATTCTTTCAACATTTTTTTACATTTTTCGGATATTTTTAATTTATAATATTTTATACATTATAAAATGAATAATTGAACCGATAAGATATTTATTTTTTATTGGTAAATACTTTCAATTATTTTACATATCCTATTGAATTCTTTAATTCTTCTTTCATTTTCTGTTTCATTTCATTAGTTATTTTTTTATTTCTAAGAGTATATTCACTACTATAAATAGGTACTTTCTTCATTTTTTCAGAATTCTTTTTTATATAATCATCATATGTACAAATTTCTCTTGCTGGATTTCCAGCATATACTTTATTTGATTCTAGATTTTTACACACCAAAGAATTTGCACCTATTATTACATTATCACCAATTTGAACATTTGGTAGAATTGTTGTATTAGCACCAATAAAAACATTATTACCTATATTAACTCTTCCAATCTTAGTATAATTTAAAGCAAATTTGGTACTTGCATCATGTGCTAAAATTTGTACCCTAGGAGCAAGTGTTACATTATCCCCTATCTCAATTAACCAACAATGAGGTGAATCTATTAGACAATCTCTTTGCATATTAAAATTTTTTCCAACTTTTAGTCCCATTTTTTCTAAACTGTCTATGTCCATCCCCATGATTATTTTATTTCTTATTTTTTTCAGTAACTTTTTTATCATATTTTCCTCCTATAAAAACTAATCAAACTAATTGTATTTAAAAATTACATATATAATAATACTATATATATTTTTTTTATACAAGATATACAATATTTTTTTTATTATATCTTCGCTTTACATTTTCTTATATTACAATTTTGTCTTTTCTCTTTACTTTTTGTATTTTTTTGTGTAAAATTAGTAAAGCATTTTGAAAGGATGGTTTTATTATGGAAGGAAAAAGATTAAATAAAGAAGAAGAACCTAAAAAGAAGCATA
>CALYAC010000022.1 GCA_944393405.1 uncultured Clostridia bacterium
ATTATAGGTGATTTATTTTTACCGTTCTGGAATGTTACTTCGGTGTGTACAGTACTTTTACTTATACCAAATTTTTTTGCAGCTCCTCTTACAGTATCTTTACTATCTATTATATAATGTGCTAGATTAATTGCACGTTCCTCTATATACATTTTTTTCAATTCTAAAAACCCCCTAAAAAACTATGTTTTGTAACATTCTATTCTTAAGATTTGTCCGATAGAACTATAATAAAAATAAAAAAATATTTATTGACATTAAAAAATGGAAAATATATAATTAAAATAATTGAGAGGAGAAAAAATATGAACGAAGGAAAGAAAATAGAAGATTTAAAGAGAAGAGAACATACAATAAAAGGTAAAGATGGAGAAATTGTAAGAGAAATTCCATCAGCTAGCATGATGACAAAAGGAGGCGTATTTATTCATGTAAATGTTGATGAAACATTTAATATAGATGATATTATTGCAGCCGTAAGAACTAATTCTCAAAAAAGAGGGGAAGAAGAAATTGTAGATGTATACGAAACTCCAATAATAGGAACAGGTACAAAAGAAGTAAAGCCGGGAATGACTATAGAAGGAGTAGAGACTATTAAAGAAGAACCTACTATTAAAGAAGGTCCAACTATTCCAGAAACAGGAGTAGGAAAAGTAAATGGAGGAGTAGAAAAAACTACAGAAAGTGTTTCAGAAAAAAGAGAGAATCAAACTAATTCACTCAAAAAAGAAGAGGATAAAAAGAAGAGAAGATTTATACCGCTTTTATTTATACCATTAGCAGCATTTTTAGGTCTATCATCATGTCAACATACTGAAACGGTAATAAAAGAACAATCTACGCCAATTGCTATCGAACTGTATGATACAGATAATCCATCAACAGTTTTAGAAGGAGCAGTAGGACAAGCAGGACAAGAAGAGATGACAAATGTATATGTTATGGGAAACGGCGGATATGATGATGATAAACAATTTGATGCAGAAAGTAAGGCAGTAGATGGATTTGATGAATATGTAAAAACAGATGAGCAATTAACAGATGTTATATCTGTTTTAAATGATGAAAAAGCAACTAGTAGTCAAATAAAAGATGCATTTGGACAATTAGAGCAAATTTATGACACAAGATCTCAACTATATACAGATAAAAGTCTTACGATGGATGAGAGTGTTGATAGATTTAAGAATGCAACATTGGCAAATAAAGATTCACATTCAGAAACAGAAATAGATATGCTAGAGGATATGAGTGATACATTAAAAACAGGAGAAAATTTAGAACAAATAAATTTAAATCAAGTAGCAGACATTAATGATTCATTGGAAAATTCAGATACTAGTGTAAAAGATGTTCATGTGGAAGAAAAGCCTAATGGAGATTATCATATAAAAGGAACAGAAATAACTAAAGTAGCAGAACAACAAACATATAGAGGAATAAGAGCATTTTTTGAAAATATTAAAGACTGGTTTAAAGGACTATTTGATAACACACAAAATAAAGATAATAATAATTTAGAAAGGTAAAATATGGATAATGTTAAATATAGTAGAGTAATGACTGAGATGGATGAAATACTAAAATATCTAGATGCTGAAATATTAAATAGAATACCAAAAAAATTATTAAATAATATAAGATTGACAAAAGATAAAAATTATAATTTTGAGCTAGATAAGACAAAAACTTTGGACGAACAAAAACTTTTAAATGAAACTAAACAATATTTATCAGCTATATATATTATCTATTGTTGTGACAGAGAAGAACAGAATAGACTTATTAATATTTGTAAAGAAAATGACAAAAAAGAAGATGAAAAACATAATATAAGTAATATTTTTAAAGAAAAACAAGATAAAATAAAAGACAAGATAAAAGAAGAAAAATTAGATAATAATGAAGATATTAAAGAATTACAAGTAATACCAAAAACTAAATGGTATGAGAGAATTATTAATATTATAAAAAAATTTTTTACTAGAAAGGAAGGAAAATAATAGTGAACAAATATCAAAAAGGTATAATATTTAAAATGGATAATGATTCAGATGAAAAGTATCTAATAGTGGGCAATGAAGAGATTAACAACAATAGATATATATTAATAATGCCAGTAGAAGATTTAAAGAATATTACTGTAGATTATAAAAAAGTATTTATGGCTAAAGTAAATAGTGATGATACTTTAGAAATTGAAGATAATAGTGAGCTAATTGAAAAAGTTGTGAAAGAAACTGTAAGAAAAGAACAGATAAGAAATAATAGTCTAAAAAATTAAAAATTGAAAATTGAATTAAAAATATAATAAATTAAATTAGTATAATATAAACATCCAGGTTATATAAATTAATATAATCTGGATGTTTATATATTTGCACAATTCTACATTATTCTACATAACATATAATAAGTTGCTTTTAATTAGAGGTGATTTATGTTGAATAATGTAAAAAAAGGAGATTTAGTTGTAAGAAAATCACATAATAAAGATATTACTTTTATTGTAGATATAATTATAAATAATCATATAGCTATATTAAATGGAATTACAACTAGACTACAAGCAGATAGTTATTTAAATGATTTAGTAGTATTAGATAAAAAAGAAATAAAAGAAGTGTATGATACTATTAATCTAAATATAGATAAAAAATTAAGCAAGATGCAAATAAGTAATGATAAAGAGCTAAAAAGAAATAATAGTGTAATTTATACAGGTAGGATATTGCATTTGGATGGTGATAGAAGATATAGTGAAAAATCTAAAATATATTATAACAAAATAGGGCTAAAGGCTATAGTGAAAAACATTTCAGAAAGTAGACAAGCAAGTATAGTAGAATTATTAATAAATAGATATAATCCAGATATATTAGTAATTACTCGGTCATGATGGGATGATTAAGGCTGGAAAAGCTTATGAAGATATATACAATTATAGAAACTCAAAATACTTTGTTCAAACAGTTAAAAATGCTAGAAAAAGCAATAGGAAAGATTTAGTAATATTTGCAGGAGCTTGTCAAAGTTATTATGAAGCGCTTATGTCAGCTGGAGCAAATTTTGCTTCTTCACCTGCTAGAATTTTAATTGACTTTATGGATCCTTTGATAGTAGCAAGTAAAATTGCATTATCAGATGAAAAAAAGTATATAACTATAAATGATATTGAAGGTGAATTAAGAGATGGAGAAAGAGGAATTAATGGCATTGGAGCATGTGGAAAAAAGAAAATGTTGATATTGTAACATAGATGTAACACAACTGTAATATAATTGTAACATAAGCGTGACTAAACCACAAACTCCTAGAGACACAAGGAATACAAGAAAACGACAAAAGTCTTTCTATTTTGACTTTAATCTACTTTTATGATATTATACCACTATAAGACAGGAGTAGGTGATAAAATGATTTGCCAAAAAGATATAACAAGTTTAAAAACAGATATTGATGAAAAAATTGGACAAAAAATAATTGTTCGAGGTTCATTAGGAAGGAGTAAATCGTTTTCAAAAGAAGCTACTATAGAGAAAGCTTATCCAAATTTGTTTGTAATTAAATTTGAAGAAAACAATAGAAATGTAAGCTATAGCTATACTGATATATTAACAAGGACGATTGAAGTAGATGTATTTGATGGAAATGGATATAGTCCATTAATACCACCTTTATCAACAGTAAATGCTTAAAAAAATATAAAATTCCTAGAAATAGGAATTTTTTTTTGTCTATAAAATATATATTAAATAATTAGAAAATGAAGGAGGTAAATTAATGGCAATAGAGACAAGTAAAGAGAATATTTGTATTAACCATATAATAAATCAAAAAAAAGAAGCTTTTATAGTAAAAGGAGATATAATAATTCCAGATATTAAACCAGATATATTAAAAGAAATTAATACAAGTGGAATATTATGTATTTACAAAAAGGAGGTTTTAGATGGAAAGATTAGAATAGATGGAAATATAAATACATATACAATGTATTTAGCAGATGACGAAAATAGTAATATAAGAAGTATTAATTCTAATTTAGATTTTTCACAAATAATAACTGTGGATAGAGCTTTATCCGATATGGATTTTAAGTTAGATATGAAATTAAAAAATATAGAATGTAAGATTCTAAATGAGAGAAAAATATCTTTAACAGCTTTTGTGGAAGCGGAAATTAAAATAATATCTAATGAAAATGTAGATATTATAGAAAATGTTAATATAGAAAATATTCAAAAATTAGAAGATAATTTAAAAATAAGTACTAATGTAGGAAGTGGAAATGTTAGAACATTTGCAAAAGATACTCTTATTATTGATACAATAGATAATTTAGCTGAAATAATGAAAACAGAAGCTAATATTATAAATAAAGACATTAAATTAAGTTATAATAAAATTTTAGCAAAAGCAGATTTAAGTGTAAAAATACTATATTTGACAGAGGATAATAGAATAAATTCTATAGAAGGAAAAATTCCAATTATGGGCTTTATTGATATGCCAGATATATCTGAAGAAAATAGTTGTGAAACGAATTATGAAATCAAAAATATTGTAATAAAGCCAAATCAAGTAGAAGAACATTCTATATATATTGAAGCAGAAATAGAAATTTCATGCAATGTATACAAAACAAAGGAAATTAAAATTATACAAGATATGTATAGTCCAAAGAAAAAAGTATCATTTACTAGAAAGCAATTACAAGTAATAGAAAGCAAAGAAAATGTACGAAATATATGTAATATTAGAGAAAATCAAAAAGTACCTGAAATTAATGGAAATAAAATATATGATGCATCAATTAATATTGGAATTGAAAAACAGACACTTCTTAATGACAAGGTCATATATGAGGGAAATATTGATGTAATATATATTTTTAATAAAGATAATAGTTTAGAATCATATAAGAGTACAATACCTTTTTCATATAGCCAAGACTTTTTAGGAATATGTGCTAATTCAAATATTGAAACAAAAATAGAAGTAGAAAATCAGGAATTTGTTGTATCAGGAGATGATAGTATTGATGTAAAGATAGATATTTCATTTACTACATTCTTAATAAAAAGTGCAAATATAAATGTAATAGATGATATAAAAGAAGAGGATGAAATAAATCTTGTTACATCTAGTTTAGTTATATACTATGTAAAACAAAACGATACTTTATGGAAAATTGCAAAGAAATTTGCAAGTACTGTTAGTGAAATAAAGAGGGTTAATGGGATAGAAGATCCTGATGTTTTAAATATAGGAAAACAGTTATTTATTCCTAGATATAATGGATGAAAAGATATTTTCAAGAAAAAGAATTCGAATACCTAAAATAGTAAAAAATAAAAATGAATATAAATTAAAAAAATGTATAAAAATAATTACTATTTTAGTAATAGCAGTATTAGTTGTTAAAGTTATAATAAATGCAGTTAATCCAATAATAGAAGAAAGATGCAAGTCTTTAGCAAATACAATTTCAACAAGAATATGTAATGAGCAAGCTACAAAAGTAATGGCAAATTATGAATATGATGATTTTTGCAAAATTATCAAAGATGAGAATGATAATATAAAAATGATAAGTGTTAATATGATAACAATAAATAAGATAATATCCGATATTCCAATATATATTTTAGACGAACTAAATAAAGAAGAAAATAATACATTTAATATTAGATTGGGAAGTATTACAGGAAGTAAAATTTTATCAGGAATAGGACCAAATATAAAAATAAGAATGATGACTGATGGTGAAATTGAAACTGATCTTAGAACTGAATTTGTAGAAGCGGGAATAAATCAGACTATGCATAGAATATATTTAAATATAAAATGTAAAATATCTATTCTTACTCCATATAATGTAATAAAAGATGAAATCGATAACCAAGTACTTTTAACAGAAGGAGTTATTGTTGGAAATATTCCAGATACTTACTATAATTTAGAAGGTCTAAATGCAGATCAAATATTAGAGACAATAGAGTAATGAAAAAATATATTTTCATTACTTTTTTATATATTTTATGATATAATGTGCTCATAAACAGACGATATAGAAAAGGAGAACTAATAAATATAATGATAGATTTATTAAAAGCAGAAGAAGAATTTAAAAAATATGTAAATAATTACGATTTAAAAAATCCACACATAGAAAGAAAAGTCATACATTCATATAAAGTAGTAGAAGTAGCAGGAATAATAGCAGAATCATTAAAGCTAGATGAGGAAGATATAAAACTTGCAAAACTAATAGCATTATTACATGATATTGGTAGATTTGAACAACTTAAAAGATATGGAACATATAGAGATGTAGACAGTATTGATCATGCTGATTTTGGAGTAAAACTTTTATTTGAAAATGGATTAATTAGAAAATTTGTAGATGATAGTAAATATGATAAAATCATATTTAAAGCTATAAAAAATCATAATAAATATAAGATAGAAGATGGTGGATGTAATAAAGAAGAGTTACTTCATTGCAAGATAATAAGAGATGCAGATAAAACAGATATTTTCAGAGTTCATGCAGATGATATTATAAAAAAAGAAAATGTTTTATTTGATTACGAAAAGATAAAAGAAGAAAAAATAACAGATGAAATTATTAATGCTTTTACAAACTTTAAATTAGTAAATTCAAAAAAAATAAAAACAGATTTGGACTGGTATCTTAAAGATATTGCATTTATCTTTGACTTTTATTTTCCTAAAGGAATTGAAATTATTAAGTCTAATAAATATATTGACGTAATGCTTAATGCAATAGAAAATGATAAAAATGAAGATATATCAAAAGAATTAATATTTATAAAAAATAAGTTAAACCAATTTTTTAATGCAAAATTAGAATTGAAATAGGAGAAAAAAAGATGGGATTTTCATATCAAAAAATAAAAGAAATTATTGATTTAATAAGTTCAGAAGAAGCACTTAGAGGAAAAATATATATTTCTGGGGGAATAGTACCATGGCTAGTTAGTAATACTGATTCAGGTAGGCAACATGGAGATATAGATTTAATATGTTCACAAGAAGATATGGAATTAGTAAGGAAATGCTTAAAGGAGAGAAATTTATATAGTGAAGAATTAGATTCTCTTAATTATGAACAAGATGGAGAAAAAGTAGATTATGGCGTTGATACATATATAAGAGGAGTTCCAGTTGGATTTTATCCATTTGAGTATAGAGATGGAGTTATTATTCAAAGAAGTTTTTCACCAGAGTTTGTTGATGGAAAAAGAGACTTGAAAGTAAAGAAAATAACAGGTATAAGTTTAGAAGACTATATTGCAGAAACAAAGCTAGATAATGGGAATAGTATAGGAATAAATACATTAGAAATTATAAAAGCTACTAAATCCATGGTATTAAGAGGAAAAGATATAACTGACATAAGACAAATAGATAAAATAGGAATTAATAGAGAAAGGTATGATAGAGTACTTAATTCAGTAGTAAATATGTATAGTACTTTAGAAGAAAGAAAAAAGGGAAGAGAACAAAAAGAAAGAATAGAGAAAGATAGAACTGACGTAGAAGAAAGAGAATTAAAATAAAAAAAGAAACCTCGGAAGTATATAACTTCTGAGGTTTTTATATAAATAAAATTATCTCTTACTAAATTGTGGAGCACGTCTAGCTTTCTTAAGACCATATTTCTTTCTTTCTTTCATACGTGGATCTCTTGTTAAGAATCCAGCAGCTTTAAGAGCAGGTCTATATTCACTATTTGCTTCTAATAATGCTCTTGCAATACCTAAACGAATTGCACCAGCTTGACCTGTAAATCCTCCACCTTGAACTTTACAGATAACATCATATTTTTCTAAAGTATTTGTTGTAGTTAAAGGTTGTCTAACTATAACTTTTAGTGTATCTGTTCCTAAATATTCATCTATATTTTTTCCATTTATAGTAATAGTTCCTTTTCCTTCTACTAGTCTAACTCTAGCTATAGAACTTTTTCTTCTTCCTGTACCATAAAAAACAATTTTATCTGTTTTTGCTTTAGGCATTTTACATATCCTCCTTTAATTAAAAATTCCAAACTTCTGGTTTTTGAGCTGCGTTTTCATGCTCAGCTCCTGCATATACTCTTAATTTCTTTAGCATTTGTCTTCCTAAACTATTGTGTGGAAGCATTCCTTTTACAGCATGCATCATCATTTTTTCTGGACTCTTATTTAATAATTCTCTTGCTGTGATTTCTTTCATTCCACCAATATATCCAGAATGATGTCTGTAGATTTTTTGATCTAATTTTTTTCCTGTTAAAACAACTTTACTTGCATTTAATATAATAACATGATCTCCAGTATCTAAGTTTGGAGTATAAGTTGGTTTATGTTTTCCTCTTAATAATCTAGCAGCTTCTGTAGCAACTCTTCCTAGAGGTTTTTCAGCTGCATCAATTATATACCATTTTCTTTCAATTTCACTTTTTTTAATACTATATGTTGTATTATTCATGGTAATATGTATCCTCCATTTCATAAATAAATTTTAATATATATATGAAACCATATTAATAGGCTACCGGGGAGAAGCTATTAAACGGTCATATTCAATATAATGCTATAATATTTTATAACAAATTACTTGAAATGTCAAGCAAAATGAAAAAAATGCTTGACATTTATACAAAAATGTTGTAAACTTATATAGTCAAATTAAGAAGAAGCAATCCACTTCTCACCTTAACCAATGGGAAAAGGTTAGAAAATATTAATAATATGTGAATAACTTATTGTAAAATTAAGTTATTTTGTGAATAATTGTGGATTGATTTGTGTTTTGACAAATCAATTTTTTAGTGCAAAAAAAGCACAAAATGTTTTGGAGGTGTTTTATATAAAGCAAGAATTACCTATTAATGAACAAATTAGAGCAAGAGAAGTTCAACTTATTGATGAACAAGGAGAAAAAAAGGGAGTAATGAAACTAGAAGAAGCTTTAGACTTAGCTTATGATAAAAAATTAGATTTAGTTTTAGTTGCACCAAATGCACAGCCACCAGTTTGTAAGATTATGAACTATGGAAAATATAAATTTGAACAAGCTAAAAGAGAAAAAGAAGCTAAGAAAAAACAAAAAGTTTTTGAAGTTAAAGAAATAAGAATTACACCAAATATAGAGCAACATGATTTTGAATTTAAGGTAAAGAATGCAAGAAAATTTATTGAAGATGGAAACAAGGTAAAAATTACAGTTAGATTTAGAGGTAGAGAATTAAACTATGTAAAACTTGGAGAAGATAACTTAAATAAATTTATAGAAGCATTATCAGATGTTGCAAGTCCAGAAAAGAAAGCTATTTTAGAAGGAAAGAATATGTTTATTATATTAGCTAAAAAAGCTGATAAATAAATTTTGAATATTGTTAGTTTATAAATAAAAAATATATAACAATATATTTTATATAAATATTAAAAGATACAAGGAGGAAGAAGAAATGCCAAAATTAAAAACAAATAAAGCAGCTAAAAAAAGATATTCATATACTGCTTCAGGAAAAGTAAAAAGAACAAAATCAAATAGAAGACATCTTCTAGCAAATAAAACACCTAGAGCTAAATCTAGAGGAAAAGTTATGGATGCTTATGCAGACAAAACATGTGAAGCAGGAATAAAGAAACTATTACCATATGGTAATAAATAGAGATATTTAAGAATAAGGAAGGTGAAATATAGATGGCAAGAGTAAAAACAGCAATTATAACTCGTAAAAAACATAAAAAAATATTAAAAAGAGCAAAAGGATATTATGGAGCAAAAAAATATAGATTTAGAATGGCTAAACAAGCTGTTATGAAATCTGGAATGTATGCTTATGTAGGAAGAAAAGATAGAAAAAGCAATTTCAGAAAATTATGGATAGCTAGAATTAATGCAGCTGCAAGAATGAATGGATTAACATATAGCAAATTAATAGCTGGATTAAAGAAAGCAAACATTGTTATTAACAGAAAAATGCTAGCTGAACTTGCAGTATCAGATCCAAAAGCTTTTACAGAAATAGCAGAAAAAGCAAAAAAAGCTTAAAAATAATATATAAAGATGAATGAAAAAAATGAAGTGCATAATAGCACTTTATTTTTTTATAAAAAAACTATTAACTAAAGAATAAATATGTTATTATTGTTATTATAAATAAAAAAATATATTATATAATAATAGAAGTTAGGAGAAATATTATGAGAATTGGGATAGACATTGATGGAGTTTTACAAAATATAAGTGAATTTATATTAGATTATGGATCTAAATATTGTTATGATAATGGAATTAAATTTGAAATACATCCTAATGAATATGACGAAAGTAAATCATTAGGAATATCAAATGATGAAGCTGAAAAATTTTGGAATAAATATTTAGTAGAATATGTTACAAACTATAAGCCAAGAAAATTTGCAAAAGAAGTAATTGATATATTAAAAGAGAAAAACGAAATATATATAATTACATCTAGAAATGAATATGGACTTCCTAAAGAAGAATATGGACATATGCAAGAACTAACTAAAAGTTGGTTTGAGAAAAATAAAATATATTATGATAAATTGATTTTTTCTCCAGAAAATAAAGTGAATATATGCTTAAATAATAATATAGACATAATGATAGAAGATTGGGATAAAAACATAAAAGAACTATCAGATGCAGGAATAAATGTAGTTTGTTTTGATAATCCATATAATAAAAATAATGTGAATGAAAATATTCCTAGAATATTTAGTTGGTATGATTTATTAAATAAATTAGAAAAATAAACAAAAACCAAGAGGGAGTAACCCTTTTGGTTTTATTGTTTTTTTATTTTAGGTTTTGAGATTAGAGATGCAATATAGCCAAAGAATATAGCTGCTGCAATGCCACCAGCAGAAGCTTTTACACCTCCGATAAAAGCGCCAAGTAATCCAGAAGATTGAACTTCTGTAATTGCTCCTTTTGCTAAATTTGCACCAAAACCTAAAAGTGGTACTGTAGCACCACAACCTGCAAAATCAATAATATATTTATATATTCCTATAGCACCTAATATAACTCCTGTAGTGACAAAAATAACTAAAATTCTTGCAGAAGTTAATTTAGTTTTATCTATTAAAATTTGTCCAATTATGCATATAAATCCACCTACCAAAAAACATCTAAGTAATTGCATCCAATCAATACTTTGCAAAAATTCCATAAATATCTCCTTATCTATAAATTTTCTATTGCTATAGCATGAGCAATTCCTGGAATACTTTCACCTTGTTGTGAAGATGTAGAATTCATTAATGCTCCTGTAGCAATAAGTAAAACTTTATTTAATTTGTTTTCATTTAGCATTTTATATATATAACCAGAAAAAACAGAAGCTACACAGCCACATCCACTACCACCAGAATGTGTATCTTGTTTATCTTTATCAAATATTAAAACACCACAATCATTATAATTATTCTTTATATTATATCCTTTAGAACTAGCCATTTCAGTCAATATTTCTTTACCTATATATCCAAGATCCCCAGTTATAATTGCGTCATAGAAGCTTGGTTTTCTTCCTGTATCTTTAAAATGTGTAATTAATGTATCAAGAGCAGCAGGTGCCATAGCAGCTCCCATGTTATTGGCATCTTTTACACCCATATCAATAATCTTTCCTGGAGTTATATGAGTTATTCTAGGACATTTATTTCCAAGAGACTCATTTGAAATAATTGCTGCACCAGATCCAGTAACAGTCCATTGTGCAGATGGTGGTCTTTGATTTCCTAGTTCTAATGGAAATCTAAATTGTTTCTCTGCACTACAAAAATGACTGGAAGTAGCACAAATTACTTTTTTAGCAGCACCACTATCTACTAATATACTACCAAGAGACATTCCTTCAACAAATGTAGAACAAGCACCGAATATTCCAAAAAAGGGAATATTTGTTTCTCGTAAGCCAAAACTTGAAGAAATACATTGATTTAGAAGATCTCCTGCAAAGCAATAATCTATTTGAGTTGATGGAATACCAGACTTAGAGATAAGAGCATTAACATTTTCTTTAATAATTTTACTTTCAGCTTTTTCCCAAGTTTTTTCACCCCAGAATTCATCTTCTAAACATTGATCAAAAAATTTAGCAAGGGGACCATCTGCTTCTTTTGGGCCTACAATTGATGATGTTTCTAAGATATATGGTGGATTATTAAATTTAATAGTTTGATTACCGATTTTATTCATGTAGTTCCTCCTTATACAAAAAATGTAGAAATTATACCAACTATAATTGAAGCTGATATGCCATATACAAGAACAGGCCCTGCTACTGTAAACATTTTTCCACCCACACCCATAACATATCCTTCAGATTTATATTCGATAGCAGGTGATACAATAGAATTAGCAAAACCTGTTATAGGTACAAGAGAACCAGCTCCAGCAAATTTACCAATTTTATTAAATATATTTAGACCTGTTAAAAAAGCAGCGATTCCAATCAAAATAATTGATACTATAGTTGAACATGATGCATCTTCTAATCCTTTGTATTTACAAAAATCAAATATAATTTGACCAATAGAACAAATTAAACCACCAACCCAAAAAGCATTAAAGCAATTTTTTATGATAGGAGAGTTAGGTGATTTTTTATCTACATAATCTAAATATTCTTGTTTTGTTTCTATTTTATTCATATATTCACATCCTTTAATTAATTATCTCTATCTCGATCAATAATAAATGCTAAATCTAAATCAACATAGTATTGAATTAATTTTTTGCCATCTATTTTTGCTCTTTGATCAATTACTCTAACAGAAGAAAGATAATCTATAGTTTTAGATGCTTCAGCTACAGCTTGTACTACAGCATCTTTCCATGAAACATTAGATGTTCCAGTAATATTTAAATGTTTTTCTATACCCAATTGAAAATCAACCTCCATTTATATAAATTTAGTAATATAATTTCCAAAAGTTTTCAAAATATACAAATATATATATTTAATTTAAAATAAAAAAAGATGTTTAAAAAATTAAACATCTAAAATATAAATATAAAAAAATAAAAATAAACAAAATAAAAAATGTAGGGTGAACCTACATTATTACGCGTAATAAAATATATATAAATTATGAATATTAAATATACATAACCTTAAGCTCTTTTTACTTTTCCAGAACGTAAACATTTTGCACATACAGAGATAGTCTTTGTATTTCCATCTACGATAGCTTTAACTCTTCTTAAATTTGGTCTAAATGTTCTAGAAGTTCTTCTACTTACGTGAGAACGAGCTATACTTATTTTATTTCCGTGAGCGATTGATTTTTCACAAATTTCACATTTTGCCATAATTTTTTGCACCTCCTATATGCTAAAATAAAACTGACTATTTAATAGTTTATCATAAAATATAAGAAATTACAAGAGTTTTAATAAAAAAAGTTCAAGTATATATATTAATTTATTATATCTCTAATAACTTCACCTGCTATTAAAAGACCAGCGACAGAAGGAACAAAACTAATACTAGCAGGTGTATTAGAATTTATTTTCTTTGGTTCTTCTTTTGAATAGATAACTTTTAATTTTGGTATATTTAATTTTCTTAATTCTTTACGTATGACTTTAGATAGTGGACATACTGAAGTTTTATTAATATCAGTGATTTCAAATTTAGTTGCATCTAATTTATTTCCTGTTCCCATACAAGAAATTATTTTTATGTTATTATCATTTGCATATTGTATAATACTTAGTTTAGAAGAGACTGTATCTATTGCATCTACTATATAGTCTATATTATATTTATTAAGAATATTTACAATATTTTCTTTATTAACAAATTCCTTAATAGCAATTACATTACAATTTGGATTAATATCTAGTAATCTTTTTTTTGCTACGCTGGTTTTAGACTGACCAATACTTGAATGAGTGGCTATAAGTTGTCTATTAATATTAGTAATATCAACAATATCTTTATCTATAATAATTAAGTTTTCAATTCCAGAGCGGGCTAGAGCCTCTAAAACATATGAACCAACTCCACCAATTCCAAATATGGCGATAGTTGATTTTTTTAAAATATTTAACTTTTCTGTTCCAATTAATCTTTCTGTTCTATCTAACCAATTATTCATATTTATAGTACTCCTAAATAAATAATGTATCATATTATATCATGCAAATTGTTCAATTTCAACAAAGAAAGCTTACAAACAAAAATTTGCAATAAATATTGATTTTTTTTAGAAATATGATAAAATATCTAAAGTAAAAAATGGAGGATGAATACAAATGATATCATATTTAAAAGGTAATTTAGAAGTAAAAAATATAGATTATGTAGTAATAGAAGTAGGTGGAATAGGATATAAAGTATATATGTCATCTAATTCAATAAATAGACTTGGAGAGATAGGAAATAATGTAAAGATATATACATATATGAGAGTAAGAGAAGATGATATAAGCTTATATGGATTTTGCACAAATGAGGAGCTAAGAATGTTTGAACAATTATTAGGAGTTAGTGGAATAGGAGCAAAATCAGCACTTACAATTCTAGCTAATATATCACCATCTAGTTTTGCATTAGCAATAATTTCGGGAGACATTAATACATTAAAGAAACTACCTGGAATAGGAGCAAAATCAGCACAAAGAATGATATTAGAATTAAAAGATAAAATGAAAACACAAGATGCAATTGAAAATGGTGAAGAAATAATAAATATAAATAATAGTTATGTGGAAAATGACAGAACTAAAGATGCAATAGAAGCTCTTCAAGTATTAGGATATTCAAGAAGAGACATAGAACTTGCTTTATCTAAACTTGATGTAAAAAATGATACTGTAGAAGAAATAATTAGAAAAGGCCTAAAATATTTAGGTATGTAAAAAAGGTGTTAATAAAATAAAAAGAGAGGAAGACTATATATGGATTTAAGTAAACCATTAGCATATAGAATGAGACCAAAAACTTTGGATGAATATGTAGGGCAGGAACATATTTTAGGAAAAGATAAAATATTATATAGAACTATAAAAGCAGATAGACTTTCAAGTATAATACTTTGGGGCCCACCTGGATGTGGAAAAACATCACTTGCTAGAGTAATTAGTAATACTACAAAATATAAATTTAAAAGAATAAATGCAGTAACATCTGGAGTAGGAGATATAAAACAAGCAATAGAAGAAGCAAGTAATTTACTTTTAAATCCTAGTGGAAAATGCATATTATTTATAGATGAGATACATAGATTTAATAAATTGCAACAAGATGCCCTGCTTCCATATGTAGAAAACGGAACAGTAATATTAATAGGGGCTACAACTGAAAATCCATATTTTGAAGTAAATAAAGCTTTAATATCAAGATCTATGGTATGTAAATTAAATCCTCTTACAGAAGATGATATATATAAAGTTTTAAAAAGATCATTGGAATGTGAAGAAGGACTAGGAAGTTATAATATAAAAATAGAAGATGAGACTTTAAGAAAAATTGCAGAAGTGTCAAATGGTGATGTAAGAACAGGATTAAATGGTCTTGAAGTTGCAGTACTTACAACAGAAATGGACAAAGATGGATATATTCATATAACAAATGAAATAGCAAAAGAATGTGTACAAAGAAGAAAAGCAGTATTTGATAAAAATGGTGATAGTCATTATGATAATATAAGTGCATTTATAAAATCGATGAGGGGAAGCGACCCGGATGCAACAATATTTTATCTAGCTAGAGCAATAAATGGAGGGGAAGATCCAGTTTTTATTGCAAGAAGAATAGTAATATGTGCTTCTGAAGATGTTGGACTAGCAGATCCAAATGCATTAGTTGTGGCAACAGCTGCAATGCAAGCAGTTAATATGATAGGAATGCCTGAATCAAGAATAATACTATCAGAGGCGGCAACATATGTAGCACTAGCACCTAAATCTAATTCAACATATGTAGGCATAAATAAAGCATTAGATGATGTTGCAAATAAAGATACAGGAGAAATCCCAATGCATATAAGAAATGCACCAGCTGAAGGAATGAGTGATTTTGGATATGGTAAAGGGTATAAGTATCCACATGATTATCCAGGGCATCATGTAGAACAACAATATTTACCTGATAAAATGCTTGGAACTAAGTATTATGAAGAAAAATAATATAAAAAGATAATATAAATAAATTATATAAATAAATGAAACAAATAAAAAACTGAATTTATAGTTTAATATAAATTCAGTTTTATAATATATATTATTTACATGTATAAATCATTTTATTTGAATAAAATAATTATTCTTCAATAGTAACAATGTTTGGATTTACATCATTATTATCACTAGTATTTTCTATAGGTATTTCAATACTATCTGTAGAAGCATCTACAATTTGATTCTTTCTTGTCCTTTTTTTGTCTGTTTTAAATACTTCAGCAGCTGCACCTAAACTTGATAGTGCTCCTGTTGCTTCGAATGGAATAAATATCTTATTTGCATCTCCATTAGCTACTTCTTTTAAAGCTTCTAAAGATTTTAATTGAACTAGTTTTTCATCTGGTTTTGCTTTCATCATAGCGTCATATACCATATGTACTTCCTCAGCTTTTGCTTCAGCTACTTTCTTGATAGCTTCAGCTTCACCGGCTGCTCTTCTAATTCTTGATTCTCTGTCAGCTTCAGCTTCTAATATAGCAGCTTCTTTTTTACCTTCAGCAAGAGTGATTGCAGATTGTCTTTCACCTTCAGCTTGAAGGATTAAAGCTC
>CALYAC010000023.1 GCA_944393405.1 uncultured Clostridia bacterium
ATCATGGAAAAAAGACTAGAAAGCCATTATCAAAAAAGACTATATTAGAACATCATAGATTAATACATGCAATGTTAAACAAAGCAGTATATTGGCAAATGATTGTAACTAATCCAGCAGATCGAGTACAACCACCTAAAGCACCTAAACCCAAACGTGAATGTTATGATGAAGTACAGACAAGAATTTTAATTGACAACTTAGAAAAATTAACTGGAAATGACGTCAAATACAAAGTCGCAGTTTTACTAGATATATTCATAGGGGCAAGACTTGGAGAACTAGCTGGACTTGAATGGTCTGATATTGACTTAAAAAATGGAATTATCAGTATAAACAAATCAAGTCAATATTTATCTGACAAAGGAATATTTACAAAATGTCCTAAAACAGAAAGTTCAATTCGTGAAGTCGCTATTCCCGATTTTATCGTTTCTTTACTTGAAGAATATAAGTTATGGTATGAAGAACAAAAATCGATTATAGGCGATTTCTGGCACGATTCTGATAGGTTATTTGTACAAGTAGATGGCAAACCAATTACACCATCAACAATTAGTAAATGGTTTGAAAAATTTATTAAACAAATTGGCTTACCTGTTATAACATTTCATGGGTTACGCCATACAAATGCAACATTGCTTATAGCTCAGCAAGTAGATGTAGCAACTGTATCAGCAAGACTAGGTCATGCACAGATTACTACAACCTATAATTTCTATGTACATCCTTTAAAATCACATGATAAACATGCAGGAAATGTACTAGAAAATTTATTAGTTACAAACACACATTAACAATTCAATATTACTAAATCTTTTTTGCTCTCATATTTATCAGCTATGAATTTTGTTGAAATTTATAGTATTACAAAGGTCTAGTTTGAGGAGTTCATCCCCAATTTCTCCCCAAATTGACATAAGGAGCCAATTTTTAGTGATTATAGCAACCTTTAAGCAAAATAAAAAAATCACTAAAACCGTTATGGTTCTAGTGACTTTGAGTTGGTTGCGGGGGTAAGACTCGAACTTACGACCTTCGGGTTATGAGTTACCTTGTCTATTTATTATATATTGTAATATTTTGCTTTTTTACTATATTTTATTATATATTTTTCTATCTATTCCATTCATATCCACAACTCAAGCAACAATAGTCATAGTCTTTATCTTCTTTTGCATATGGGCTCACATTTATAAATAATCCGGATTTTTTTAATTTTTCTTTTTCTTCTTTCTTTTGTTGTTCGTTTCCATTAAACAATCTATAAAACACATCACCATATGCATATTCTATAACAAATTTACTGCCACATTCTTTACATTGTAATTCTTTTGGATTATTATTTATATCTCCTGTTGCAAATAAAATATTACTAATCATTTCAAACTTTTTATCTTGATTATTATAATCAAAATCCGGAATTTCTTTTTTGATTTCTTCAAATTTGACTCCCAAATTTTCTCCTCTACACTTATTTTTTATTTCAAATACTTTTTTAATTTCCTTATCGCTTAGTATTATTTTTGTTTTATTTTCAATTTTTTTCATAACTATCTTTTCCTTCTAAATCTTATTATTCTTTTTCTAATATTTTTTTGCTGTTAGTTATTTACTTTATAGCCTTATTTATCTCATCAAATAAAGCTATTCTTTTAGAATACTCTGAATTTTTAAGCTCACTAATTAATTCATTTACTAATCTTTTTCCATTATTAAGTCTAGAAATTGCTCCTATATAAATAGCTGCTTTTTTATAATTACTTCTACTTTTTTCAATTGCTACTACCTCATAAAAACATTTTTTTAATATTGTAGTAACTCATCATTATACTTATCTTTAAGATTTTCAATATTTGCCATTAGGCTATATTCATTATCTTGGTTAAATAGCAATTTAAATAATTTTTCTTTATCATCTAAAAATAAATAGATTTTCTCTAAAGTAATTATATCCTTTGTATTTTCAAACATTTTATTTAAATAATAATCAAGCTTGGATTTATTTTTTAACTTTATTAAATCATTAATATCTTTACTATATAAGAAATCATAATAAAGATATTGATTATATATTTCTTCATCTAATAATTCTATGTAGAATTTATAATATATTTTAGCTATATATTCTTTATTAATATATTTTTCATTTTCTACAACTTTATTAAATTCCTCATATAATTTATTAATATCTTTTATATTTTTTATAATATAATTATCATACTCTATATATTTACAATTTTTAACAAGAGTCTTTGCTATTTCTTCTATACTTAAATCTTTTAATAAATAAATTACAATTAGAACATTTGATTTTGGTAGTGTATTTCTTATACTTTAATGTTTTAATGTATCAAAAAATGATTTTAATTTTGTAATATATGCATCAATTTGCATTTTATTATTATTGTTTTTATATAATGTAGCAAACCATTTATAATTGTTATATGTAGCAAGCTCAGGCTTAAAAAATATTTTATTTATTTTTGCTTTTATCTCATCATCATGAATATATGCATTTGATATTTTTTGTTTTTCATTGTTTGTTAAAAAATTTATTGTATAATCTTTGTTATTATAGTCATAATTATGTGATAATTTATAGAAGTTTTTATTAAGTTTATCTAAAATAACATAAATATTATTTTTATCAGAAGAATATTTTTTATATTCCTTTTTTAAATAATTATCAAATGTATATTCTTCATTCTTTTTTAGTTCTTCTACTAAAATATTTTTTAATTCTTTTTCTGAAAGATTATCTACAAATCGTGACAACATTTCATCAAATAAAATTGGTTTTATGAAATCACTTTTATATTTTTTATAATTTTCATATCTATTACTATTATATTCATTATAGTAATCATCATAATAATCGTCTTCATTTTCCTCATATTCATCCTCATAATCATTTTCTATCCATTCTTCGTAATCTGCTAGATCTTCAGGTGAAATAGCCAAAAACAAAGCTACCATATGTTTACATATAGTATTTCCATTAGCAAATGGGCAATTACAAAATGAACTTTTAGGATGTCTAGTATTTATTTTTACATAATATGGTTCTTTTTTTGTTCCCTGAACCTCTCCATCATATTCATAATCAAATAATTGCGAATATGATATTACATTTCCATTTTTATAATAAATATATCCCCTATCAACAGATCTACTACTTGCACTATCTAAAATACTCACTTTTCTCTCCTTTTTTAGATTATACTATAAAAAATCTAATGTTATCAATAATTTTATAGCCATCATTCACTTTTATTATAATTTATTTCTTTTTTCCCTTCCATCTCCTCCTCTTTTGCTATATAATATATATAGTTTTTTAGAAAGGGAAATATATATGTATAATCGAATTTGTATAATTGGAGGACCAGGAACAGGAAAAACCACATTATCAAATAAATTATCAAAAATATATAATATTCCTGTTACTCATATAGATGGAATCCACCATCTAGCAAATTGGAAAATTAGAGATAAAGCTGAGCGAGACCAGATAATATTATCACTAATTGAAAATGAACAATGGATTATTGATGGAACTTATAAGTCTACTTTAAAACAAAGATTAGAAAAAGCAGATTTAGTAATATGGCTTGATTACTCAACATTTACTCAAATAAAAGGTATATTAAAAAGATACTTTAAGAATAAAGGCAAAGAAAAAGCTGAAATACCAGGATGTAAAGAAAGAATGGATAAAGAATTTTTCTTCTATACTCTAAATTTCAGAAGAAAGAAAAGACATAATATAACTGATAAAATAGCTGATATAGATAAGTCAAAAATACTAAGATTTACTAACCAAAGAAAACTGCATAAATGGTTAAATCAAATAATTAAGGAGAATACCAATGCCAAATAAAGGAAAAAGAGATATCTTAATCTTTCCAAAATTTGATAATATAGAATTAATAGAAAATATAAGAAAAAAATATGATCCTTTATATTCTCTAATTATGTCACACATCACTCTAGTATTCCCTTTTTCTGATAATATTTCAAATAACGAATTAATTTCAAAACTATCTAAATTACTTGAAAACTTTAAACCTTTTGAAGTCATATTTAAAGGTACTTCTATCTCAAAAGATAAATATATTTTTCTTAATCAAATTAAAGGAAATGATGAAATAATTAAACTACATGATTTAATATATTACAACATTTTACCAACACATTTAAATTCTAAAATAGAATATATCCCACATATAACTTTAGGAAGATTAAATAATAACTCAAATGAATTTTTAGAAGAATTTCCATATAAATTTAAAACTAAAATAGATAAAATATGTATTGAACAAATAGGTGAAAATGAAGAGTCCATAATAATTAAAGAAATAGAATTAAAGGAGTAAAAAATGGAAAAAAGAGATTTATATGATAAAAACAAAGTTCTAACAGGTGAAACAATCTACAAAGGAGAAAAAATACCAGATAACAGATATATAACTGTAGTAATAACATTTATGCAAAATTCCCAAGGAAAATTTTTAATTCAAAAAAGATCTGAACAAGCAGATCGGTAAATTCGGATCAACTGGAGGTCACCCAAAATCAGGTGAAACAAGTCTAGAAGGAATGTTAACAGAAATAAAAGAAGAAATTGGACTTACTCTAACCCCATCAGAATTAAAACTAATATTTTCAGGTAGAGATGATAATGCTCATGTATTTTATGATATCTATTACCTAAAAAAAGACATTGATATAAATAATTTAACATTACAAAAAGAAGAAGTAGACTATGTAAAATGGTTATCTAAAGATGAAATGGAACCTATGATTAAGCAAAACTTATTTCTTCCAAGTCATGTAATGTGTTTTCATAGATTATTAAATTATTTAAATTAGGAGGATGAAATGAATAGTATAGACTATATCGGTAAAATAGTTAATGTAAAAATAGACAGACCTTTAGGAACAAAACACCCTAAACATGATTTTTATTATCCATTTAATTATGGATATGTACCAAATACTATAAGTGGAGATGGAGAAGAATTAGATTGTTATGTATTAGGTGTATTTGAACCTATTGAAGAATATATCGGAAAATGTATAGCAGTTATACATAGACTTAATGATAATGATGATAAACTAATTATAGTTCCAGAAAACAAAGAATATACAGATGAAGAAATAAATGCCTTAATAGAATTTCAAGAAAGATTTTTTACTCATGAAATATTAAGATAAAAGCCTACCTTTTTTAAGGTAGGTTTTTATTCATGTTCTCTTATTGATATAATACTTGGTCCTCCATCTAAACTCATTTTACTTTCTGCTTCTTTTATTGTTCTTTCAACTCTTTTTAGCACTCCAACTCTTCTGGTACTGTCATCTACTTTAATTTGCTGACTTAATCGTGGTCCTTTTGTAGATAAAATTTTTTCTTCCATAGCTTTACTTTCTTCATCTAATTTTGCTGCTTGTTTTCTTGGTGATACTTTCTTTTGGTCTCTTTTTACTGGTAAAAAAGCTTCTATACATACTTCATCTAGATTAATTATTTCTGATTCTTTATCTAATTTTTTTAATCTTTCCATAAAATCTTTTATTTGTTCATTTTCCCCATGTACCTTCATATAGTTGTATAAATCTCGTACAGATTCTTCCATACTTTTAGGTGTATGCATAGTTCTTTCTATATATTGTCTTTGTATATCTAAATTTGCTATAGTAGCATCTCTTAATCGTTGTTTTCCTCTTATTTTATCCCAAAGTCCAAATTTTTTCTGTGCCTCTTCTTTTTTCTTTTTATCTAATTCTTTTATCTGACTTTTTGCTTGTAGCTCTGATGCTCTACTTGCAATTTTTTCTTTTAATTCAGTTATTCCTTTTTTTCTATATTCTTCACTTAATTTTTCAAAATCTAAACTTGATAGTGTTGTTAATCCCGCTTCTGCTCTCCTATATATTCTAGAAATATTTACTCTATCAGCTTCATTAAACATATCTTCTATTGTATAAGTTATTTTTCCAAATTTTTCTTCTAGCTTATCTATATTTAATCTTTCATCTGGCACTATACCCATTATTTCAAATAATTTATCTACCTGTTCATCTGATTTAGAAGCTATTTTTATAAACTCATCAAATGTTGTTTTTTGTTTTTTTAATAAAGTCTCATTATGAGTTAATGCAGTTAGTATATCACCAATACTTTCCGCTTTAGATAAATCTAAATCTCTATAACTTATGCTTCTACCTATTTTTAATAATGATTTAGATATATCTTTTTCTCCAATTTCTGGATATAATCTATTAAAATATTTTCTAAAAGATTCATGTTTTTTTGCTGCATTTGACATTCCTATTAATAAGGTTGAATCT
Organism: uncultured Clostridia bacterium; assembly: GCA_944393405.1. The sequence continues at coordinate 6,358 of CALYAC010000023.1, forward strand.
TTGTTCTTTACTGCTTGCATAAAATTATTTCTTATAAAATCATCTATTTCTTTATCATCTTTTACTGTTCGTCTTTCTCCATTGTCTACTATTTCGTAGTTATCAGAATATCTTAATTCTACCGGATCAAATTCTCTATCTATATATCTTCCTGTGCTTCTAGATTGAAGTATATAATTTGCATATGATTTTTCAGCATCTATTTCCATTACATATGCTGGAAATGTATATTTTTCTTTAAGTTTCTCTAACTCTTGTGGTGTTTTTACCTCTTGTTTTTCTAATAAATAATTTAAATACATAGCAAAAACTCTATGATTTCCATTTGTTCTCACAAAATATTTTCCATCATATTCAGCTAGTATAATTGGATCATCTGAAAAAGAGATTTTTAATTGTTTCATAATATCTTCTGAAGAAATTTCAAGTAAATCTGTACTCCTTCTATGGTAGCCATCTCCTCTTTCATCAAAAAAATGTTCCATTAAATCATATATATTATCTTTACACCTGAACGCATCACTTCCTATTATATCTTCTATACATACATATTTTTTTACTTGTGGTTTTTGCACATTATAGTAATTCATGTATATATTAAAAATATTTGGTGTTGTTAAATCCATATTCATTTTTTCAGGTATTTTATCCGCATTTATTCCGTTTCTCTCTAAGAAATCTTTCATCGTTTGATTCATATTTTTCACCAATGATATATTATCATATTAGTATTTTGATTTCAATAATTAATTTTCAAATAAATAAAAAAAGTGATAAAAAGAGTCGTTTCCTCTAATTTATCACTTATATTTTTATTTTTCTAATGATTCTTCTATTCTCTTTTTCTCAAATCCTGCAATATCTGGTCTTTGTTCTTCTGAATCTTGATTAAAACCTTTTATCGAACCATATTTTATTACATTTTGTATATCAACTGCTCCTAACATATTTTCATTACTTAAAATACCACTATCTAATAATATTTTCAGTTCTCCAGTAGTTGATTCTTCATCATCATCTGGACAATGAATCCTGCTTAAAGTTTTATCTAGATTTAATTCAAATTCTTGCCCATCCATTTCTGCAATTGAAGATTTGTTTTTTAGCAAACCTTCACCCTGAAGTTTAGTAGCAAGCCTTATATCTGGATCCATTAATTTGTTTCTTAAGAATTGTTTTGTTTTAAATACTCTTTGCATAAAATCATTATATTCTTCTTCTGTTTTATGTACTTCTGACATTACTACTAATATACCTTCATTTCCGTATAAACTTTTCATTGATTTTATATGTGTATCAAGAAATTTTCCAAATAATTCTGGTAGTTCTTCAAAATTTTTATAATATAATTTTCTCATTGTACTACCATAATCATTTATTTTAAAAAATCTTATTGAATCAACATTATTAAACCTTTCTTCTAAAGAAGAACAAATTTCTTTAAAAAATCTTATTCCATCAGGTCTTATAACATAATAGCTATAATGTCTTTTTGTTTTTGATTTTTCTTGTAATTTTATTTGATCAAGTACATCATCTCCTTGCTCAAATAAATCTGTTTTTTCTCCATTGTTTGTAATTACAAAATCCACATCAACACTTCCTTGTTCTTCTTTTAAAATGGTACAAAAAGATTCTAATATGTTAGCTCTTCTATCTCCTTCTCTTTCTGTTAGTCCTTTTTTTCTATCTTCATTCTTTCTTTTTACCAACACTTTATATTGGCAATCACTCCAAATTTGTTCTATATGATCTAGCATAGCATAATCTATTACAACTACTTTCTTACCATCTTTTTCAAATTGAACTAACTTTTCACTAATTTTATTTCTAACTAATTCATCAAGGGTTGCTTTCATGTTTTTTAGTTTTTCTTCTGGTAATTCATTATTATGCAAAGCTACAAAATATCCATCTCTAAGTTGCAATAATCCTTCATCTGCTTCTGTGATTTCATCTACAGATAAATATGTTATATCTTCCTTTTTAGTAGTTAAATATCTTGATAGAGTTGTTTTTCCAGAACCTGGTATTCCTATAACCCCTATTTTTATCATTTCTATCTCCTCATTTATTTTTGTGCAATTATATCACAGTATACATAATGTGTCAAACTGGGTCAGTGGGGACGGAGAAAGTGACCCAGTTTTTAAATTTTAATTAATTAAATTAATACATTCTTTAATACATATGCAAAATGCTTTTATCATTATTTCTAAGTTTTTTTAATATTTGCTTTTTGCTTCTTTTAATTATACAAATTTATGATATAATTATGTAATTATAAGGAGGGTATTATGTTATATATCATAACTGGTCCTGCGGGAGTTGGAAAAACAACCATATCCAAAAAACTAGCTGAAATAAAAGAAAAGTCTGTACTTATTGAAGGAGATAATATATATAATCAAATAATAGGTGGACGTGTAAGTCCTTGGAAAGAAGGAAATTATTTAGATTTATTTTGGAAAATTTGTTTAGACATGATTAATACATATTTGGAAAATGGATTTGATGTAATATTTAATTATATTGTAAATCCAGAAAATCTAGAAATGATTAAAGATAGATTTAATGAATATCAAATTAAATTTATTATTCTCTTGTCAGATAAAGATACATTACTTTCAAGAGATAAACTAAGACCTTTGGATTGTCAGATGGGAAATAGATGTACTATATTATTAGAGAATTTTATAGCAAAATATCCTGACTCAAAACATATTTTAGATACTTCCAATTTAAGTATAGATGATATAGTTAAATTAATAGAAAAAGATAACAAATATATTATAAAGGAGTAAGAAAATGGAATTAGTAGATAAGCTAAATAATAAATATGAACCTTTAAACAAGGTTGGTGAGCGTTCTGAAAAAATCCTTGGTGAATACAACCAAATTGTTCATGTTTGGATTATGAATGATAAAAAAGAATTTTTGATTCAAAAAAGATCATTAAATAAAAAAGTATTTCCAGGAATGTGGTCACAAACAGGTGGTGGAGTTGATGCTGGAGAAACTATCACTCAAGGTGCTTTAAGGGAATCTAAAGAAGAACTTGGGATAGATATTCCTGAGGATAAAATAGAATTCATGTTATCATTTAAAAGAAAATATAATTTTTTAAATATAATGCTTGCAAAAATAAACGTAGAGATTAATGATTTACATATACAAAAAGAAGAAGTTTCTGAAGTAAAATGGGTTGATAAAGACACTTTAATAAAAATGCATAACGATGGTGAGCTTGCACCTAGTTTAGATATTTATTTTGATATGTTATTAGAACTTTTAGATTATCCATATTAATTAGTTTGTGTAATTTATGTAAATAAAAAAGCGGAATAAATTCCGCCCTGTAAGAGCCTGATTAAATTTAGGCTCTTATATTTTAATTTTCAGCAAA
>CALYAC010000024.1 GCA_944393405.1 uncultured Clostridia bacterium
TATGTAAAAAAGTTAAAAAAATACTACAAACCGTAGCTCTGCTACGATTTTATTTTTGGTGCACCTGGAGGGACTCGAACCCCCGATCTGCAAGTTCGTAGCCTGCCATTCTATCCAGCTAAACTACAGGTGCATTTTTATAACAATTTTTATTATACTTTGTTTTTGCTTTTTTTTCAATACTTTTGTTAATTTTTTATTGAATTATAACATTTCGTGGCAATTTTAAAGAATTGAACTATAATAATTTAAGAGACCTGTCCCCAAAAACACCTAAAAGATGTTTTTGAGAAGTGTCCCCCAAAACACCCAAAAGCATTGATTATTTTTTTTACATATGTAATAATAATTGTAGATTTAGAAGAATATTTTTTATGAAATTATTAATACTTTTTTATAGGGGGATTTATTTTATGAAAAAAGTTTTTAAAATTTTGTTTTTTGCATTGCTGGCATATGCTTTTTTTACATTAGGCAAAACTGTTAGTGCAAATACTATTAACAGAATTTCTATGGATATTTTTGTTGATAGCAATGGTAATGCTAATGTAACTGAGACGTGGAATTGCTATGCTAACGAAGGTACAGAAATTTACCATCCTTATTATAATTTAGGAAATTCTAGAATTACTAATTTATCGGTTTCTATGGATTCAACACAATTTGAGACTCTTTCTTCATGGAATACTTCTGGAAGTTTATCTAGTAAAGCATATAAAGCTGGTATAAATCGTGTGTCTAATGGTGTAGAATTATGTTGGGGTATTAGTGATTATGGTACAAATATTTATACGGTTAATTATACTGTTACAAATTTTGTATCTAATTTAACAGATTCGCAAATGATATATTGGACTTTGATTCCTTATGATTTTTCTAATAGAATTGGTCAAGTTACAATTAATATTCGTTCTAATTTTAGTATTCCGTCTTCAACTGATGTTTGGGGTTATGGAAATTATGGTGGAACAGCTTATGTAGATAATGGAATTATTTATATGGCATCAGATGGTACTTTAGATACTGATGAATATATGACTATTCTTGTTAGATTTCCATCGGGAACGTTTGATACTGCTAATAATTTAAATCATGATTTTCAATATTATTTAGATATGGCTGAAGAAGGTGCAAATCATTATAATTCAAATGTTAGTTTTATTTTATATCTTCCAATAATTTTAACGGTTTTTGTATCTATTTTTGCATCTGTTATCACATATGTAGATAAATATAATGAATCTCGTTTAAACTTTGTAAATAATAGCAATAAATTACCTAAGAATAAAGATATTCCTTATTTTAGAGATATTCCTTGTAATAAAGACTTGTTCTTAATATTTTTTATTGCTTATCAGTTTAAAATTGTTAAGAAAAAAACAGATTTATTAGGCTCTGTCATTTTAAAATGGGTTAGAGATAAAAAAGTTACATTAAAACAAGATGTTGATGAAAAGTCAAAAACTTCTGTTGTTTTTAGTGAAGAGCAATTAAATTCTATAGTAAATTCTGACGAAAGAGATTTATATAAAATGTTTTTAGATGCTAGTAAGAATGGAGTTCTTGAAGATTCCGAATTTTCTAAATGGTGTAGAATTCATTATTCTAAGATTTTGAATTGGTTTGATACTGTTTTAGATGGTGAAAAGTCTAAATTAGTGCAAAATGGTCTTCTCCTAGAAAAGCCTAAAACTTTTTTTACTAAAGCAAAATATACCGCTACACCCGAATTAAGACAACAGGCTATAAATATTGCGGGATTAAAGAAATATTTAAATGATTACACTTTAATTTCTGAAAGAGTAGCCCCTGATGTAGTATTATTTGAAGATTATTTAATACTTGCTCAAATGTTTGGAATTGCTAAAAAAGTTTCTGATGACTTTAAGAATTTATACCCAGATTTAATTACCGAAACTAATTTCTATTCATATGATAATATAACATTTATTAATATTTATACGATACATGCTATGAATAGTGCATATTCAGCACAAAGAGCTGCTGCAAGCAGATATTCTGGCGGAGGAGGCGGATTTTCTTCCGGTGGTGGAGGAGGCGGTTCCTTCGGCGGAGGCGGTGGCCGGAGGAGGCTTCCGTTAATGTTTTTTGGGGACACTTGCCTGTTGTTGGAACGTGTCCCAAGAGAATGGATACGAGAAAAAATTCGCTTATTATGTAATTTCTAATAAGCGAATTTTTCAAATTCTAATATATACTAATTTATTTAATTAAGAAAGCTGCATATAATGGCACTGATTTAATATTGTTTTTAAATCCAAAATTTTTTGTTGAGATTCTAATAGCATATTTAGGATTAAATCTTTTCATATATACATTCAAACTTTGACTTCCAACATTATCATCTGCTTTTACTTCAATAGGAATAATACCGTCGTCATTATATAATATAAAGTCAATTTCAGCTTGATTTCCAGATTCCCAATATATCAATTGAATATCGTTTGCTACTAATTGTGTTGCTACATAATTTTCAGCAATTATTCCTTTATATTGTAAAAGTTTATCTAATATAATATCATTATATTTTATTTGTAACATATTAAGTAATATTCCTACATCGCTTAAATAAAGTTTAAAATAATCATCTATTATAAAACCTAATGGTGGTATTTCTGGTTTCTTTAATATTGGGCATTTATATACCATTGTGCTTGAAAGGAGCCAATCTAGTGCGGTTTCATAGTCTCTTTTTCTAGCATTTGATGATATTTTACCATATTGAAATTTATTACTTTGATTTCCAAGTTGTGAAGGAATTGATTTATAGATTGCCTCTATTTTGTTTGCTTCAAATTTATTCGCAACATATTTATTCATATCATTTAAATATGATTGATAAATATCTTCTACAATGCTTCTATCATATTTTAAAATATCTTTATCATTTATTATTAGATTGTTTACTGATTCTGGCATTCCTCCAACACATAAATACAATCTATATAAGTTAAGGGCTTTTTCATGTAAAACTGGATCCATTGGTATATTATTTTTATAGCAGTTAACTATCTCATCTCTTAGGGATTCACTATTGTTTGCAATTAAAAACTCTTCAAAATCCATAGGATGCATGTTTATTAATTTAACTTTTCCTACAGGGAAAGAGGAGTGCATTCGTTTTAATTTTACACCTAATAAACTTCCAGCACAAATAATTTTAAATGGTTCTTCACTTTCATTAAAATATTTTAATGCACTTATTAGCTCCTCGCTCTCTTGTATTTCATCAAAAAAGATAATAGTGTTTTCTAAATTAATATCTTTGTCTAGATATATTTTCATTCTTTTAAATTTTTCGGCTGTATTAATTTCTTCCTTAAATATTTTTACAATCTCAGTTTGTTCTAGTAAATTAATATATACATATTCTTTAAATTCGTTTTTACAAAATTCATTTATTATATATGTTTTTCCAATTTGTCTTGCACCTATTATCATTAAAGGTTTTTCAATGTTGGTATTTTTCCAATTTAACAACTCTTGATAAATCTTTCTTTTCATGTTTTATCCTCCTGTTAATAGTATAGCTTTTTTTTGCAAATAAGTCAATCAAGTTTCACGTTTTTTATACCTGATTTTTGATTATCTTTCACGTTTTTTGTATCTTGTTTTTTATTGTTGTACTATGTCAAGAAAGTAGACACGAAAAAAATTATTTTTTATTTTTTATTTTTAAAAGTGAACATTGTCAACTTTTTTTAACCGTTTTATTTTTTAAAAGTAGACATTTACATCTTTTTTCTATTTTTTTCATTTTTATAAGTAGACATATCCTTTGAATTGCTTTATTTTCAACGCTTATCTTTTTCTTTCATTTTCTTTTGTACAAATTTTGGTATTTCGCTTAATTCTCTCTTTGAAAATGTATCTTTGCGTTCTATTTCTCCTTTGTTAAATCGTTTATAATAATTATCTGGTGTATCATATCCTAATGCGTAACATGGTCTTTGACTGTTATAATATTTTACATATTGTTTTACTGTTTCGATTATCTCGTCTCTGCTTTTGCATTTTTCAAGTTTAAAATCCATATATAATTCTTCTTTAATCCATCCATTTAATGATTCATTCACTGGATTATCTGTTGGTTTCCCTGCTCTTGACATTGATCTTACTATGTTTTCGTCTTTTATTAACTCATTATATGCCATTGATGCATATACTGACCCTTGATCTGTATGTATTATTGTCGGCTCTTCTTTACCTTTTAATAAATCTACTACATCTTTTAGTCCATCTATATATTGATTCCTATCTCCTCTTTTTTCTGCTATTTTAAATGTTAATATTTGCTTGGTATATACATCAAAATAGAATGTTACTTCTATATAAAAATACCACACTTTAATCGCTGTCATATCTGATACTATAACTTGCCTTGGTCTATCTACTGTTTCCCATGTTGTATATATTAAATTCGGATATTTATCTTTCACTTTCCTTGGCTTATAATGTTCTTGATGCTTACTTTCTGCCTTTATTTCTAAATATTTAAATCCTTTATAAACATAACTATCACTATATTCCTTGTTGTAATTTATTCGTATATATGCATTTACCCATCTATGCCCATGTGATGGATGTTCTTTATGTACCTCTCTCACAATCTCTATCATTTCTTCTCTATTATAATCTCTATCTGTTTTTTTATGTTTTTTCCATTTATAATATCCTGAACGGCTTACTCCCATTAGATTACACAAGTCTTTTATATCATAATCCCTTGAAAGTAGCTCTACTATTTCAAATTCTTGGGTTTTAAACGAATGTATTCCTGTGTTCCATCCTTGTTCTTCTGTACAATATAACTTTTTTTTAATCTCTCATTTTCTATTTTCAACTTCAATATTTCTCTTTTGTATGCTTCCTCGGTTCTATTTATTCCCTGTGGTAAGATATCTGGAATTTCTTTATCTGCTCTTGCTAATCCTTCTATTCCACCTTCTTCATATTGTTTTAACCATTTCCTAAAAGCTGTTTCCGAAACATTGTTATGAATACAAAATTCCTTTAATTTAATTGTTGGATTTCCTTTATACCTTTTTATTAAGAATTCTTTCTCTAATGGATTTAAATGTTGTGACATAATAGACTCCTTCCTGTTAGATTATCATTTTAAATAATTCTATCATATTTATTAATTATTTAAAACTTTTTTCTAACTAGCCGTGTCTACTTTTTATTATACAATAGTTGTTAGTAAAGTGCTTTATTTTGTAGTGTTTTGCTAATTTTAAATTTGTTTTATAATCGTATTTTTTACACGAAAAATACGGGAATACCTAGATTCCCGTAGTAAATCTTCACTTTTTATTTACTTTTTTTAATTTTTCTCCTACGCTATACTAACTTTTACTTTAATTTTATTAATCTACTTTTTTTCTTTTTGTTGAGCTTCAAATATTACTTTTTGACTTTCAATTTCGGCTTTAAGCTCTTCTTCTGTTGGTAAATATATTTTATATTTGCTAGCAAACAAATGCTCATTACCTTTTAAGATAGAATATTTTGCTATGTCTTCATCTGTTTCTGAACATAACAGTATCCCTATTGTTGGATTATCTTCCTTTGATTTTCTTAATTCATCATACATTCTCACATACATGTCCATTTGTCCAACATCTTGATGCGTTATTTTTTTTGTTTTTAAATCAATTAAAACAAAACACTTTAATATATAATTATAGAAAACCAAATCTATGTAATAATCTTCTTTTTCTGTATGAATATGTTGTTGTCTCGCTACAAAAGCATAGCCCTTTCCGAAGTTCCATTAAAAACTTTTGTAAGTTGTTTATTATGCTAGTCTCTAAATCCGTTTCTGTAAATGCACTATCTAACGAATAGCCTAGAAATTCTGCAATTACTGGATTCTTAACAAATTCTAACTTATTTATTAAATAATGTTCTTTATTCTTTTCTTTCATCTCATTGATTACTGGTTCTTTAACCTGCGACTTTAACAATCTATAATAATATTGTGTATCTATGTTTCTTTGTAATGTCCTTGTGCTCCAAGTTTGCTCTATTGCTTCTTTTTCATACCAATCTCTTGCTTTCGAATCTTCTATTTGTAATAAAATTTTATAGTGAGTCCAAGAAAGTATCATATTAGATTTTGCATTCAGTGAATGCAAAATGTTTGGAAATTTCTTGTAAAATTGTAAAAAATAATATAAATTTCTTAATTCAAATCCTTTTCCATATTCTTTCTTTAATTCTTTAGATAATTTTTTTAATATTTCAGTACCATAGTTTGCTCTATTTTCTCCTTTTAACTCTTCTTCAGCAATTCTATAACCAATAAACCAATTTCTTTCTACTAAAGCAACATTTACCGATTGATATGCGTAATCTCTTGCTAATTCAATAATCGAGCATACGTCTTGTAGCACATTATCTGTAACTTGATAATTAATAATCATTGAATTATCTTTTATTTCTTTCAATTATTTTTTCCTCTCTTTCATTTAATTTTATGTGTATTTTTAAATGCATCTAAAACAAAACATCATTCTCTAAGAGACTAACTAATTGTTCTTGTATCTTTTTTCTTTTGTTTTATTAAAAATTAGCAGGCATACCTCCTTTACAAATAAACATTTACTATTTTTTATTGGGATTTTTCTTTTAGAATTAAACATCTGTCATGTGAAAAACAAGACTAAGATTTTCTAAGTAGCAAAGCAACAAAGAAAATCTAACTCTTCCATAACCATCTTCTAAGGAAACTCACCCATTTCATGGAATGACTTCCCTAAGAATATAAAAAATTTTTTAAAATAATTAAAATTTAGATTTGATACAAAATTTAATTTATATGTGTAATTATAGTATTACAAAGGTGTTGGAATTGCAAGCTTTTTCGTATCTCTTATTTCTACATTAAACGAGTTATTTTTAATTTTATGTAAAACAAGAGCTAAGTATTTTTGCTTATCTCTCGTTTTATGTTTACTAAAACTTATTATCTTCTAGTTCATAATAAATCTTTCATGTATACTGGAATATATATAATTCCATCTTCTTCTTTAAGTCTTTTGTATGTCAATATATGAAAAAATTCGCTTATTATGTTGTTTCTAATAAGCGAATTTTTTATGAAGTTTACTATTATAATATGACACTTCAATCTTTTTTGAGACCTGTCCCCAAATACACCTTTTAGATGTTTTTGAGAAGTGTCCCCAAAAGCACCTATAGTACAAATTTTCTAATTAGAGTAAGGCCTGTTCCTAGTATTCCTAGTACTGATA
>CALYAC010000025.1 GCA_944393405.1 uncultured Clostridia bacterium
CATGATTTTAGACATTCTTGTGCATCTTTACTCATTAATAATGGTGCTAATATCATGATTGTTGCTAAGTATTTAGGACACGCTAAAATTGATGAAACATTAAATACTTATGCTCATTTATTTAAAAATAAAATGGATGATATTGTGAATATGATGAATCATTTAAAATAAAAATTTATAAACAAAAAAGACTTTATCAAGTCTCTGGGTACCTAGCTGGGTACCTAAAATATATTTAAAGGTCACAAACCCTTTGATACAAACAAAAAGTGGAGCCTTGCGGCTCCTTCAGGGGGAAATGTAAATATCAGTTCGTAACAATTTAATAATTGCATAAAGTCTTATAAAATAAGGCTTTTTCATTTTTCTAAATTTACTAAAGTTTATTAAAATAACTTTATTTTTTACAATTAGTATCTAGATTTAGTATCTGGAAATATTTTTAATATAATTCATATTTTTCAATTAAATTTGAAAATTTAGAATCTATTTTTTCAATTATATCCTCTTTTTTTTGAATTAAATCATTTAATTTTGTATATAAATCCGAATAAATAATATTTTCAGCCTTATTTTCAATTTTGTTTTCAACATCATCTATAGGATCAAGTTCAGCATCATCGTTTTCCATTATATAGTCTATTATCTTTTTTAAATCCTCTTTACTAATATTAACGATTGGGTTATATGTTACACCATCTAATGAATATTTAGCTTTTTTACTATCAATTTTCAAAATTTTCATATATTTGTCTCCTTTCGTAATATGAATCTTTGCCAGCTTCCATTGTTTCCATTATAATATCTGTTGTATTTTTTTCTCCACCATCAGCACATTTGAACTTTTTAGAAGACATTTTACCAGTATATATTTTATATTTTCCATCTTCTATACAAGTGTATAATATTTTATCTGCATTAAGCATAACCCCTAAAATATGATTATGAGTAACAATAAATGTCGTAGTTTTTTTAGATAAATTATTTATTAAAGTTCTTATATTTTCATTTAAATAAATATTATCAAATGAGGATTCTGGTTCATCAATTAAAATCAAGTCATAGTTCTCACCGGATTTTATTTGATTATACAACAAATACTCTGCTCTTTCTCCTCCTGAAATTTCGCTATCATTACTATTTAATGCAATATATTCAACATCAACTATTGCTTTATATATTTGATTTTTAGGAACATCTGCTTTTAAAAGTGCATTAATGTAAATATAAGGTGAATTATAATACTGAAATTCATCAGAAATTTTTGGACAATTCTTTATTTTTGATTTAATTTTTTGAACTGAAGTATATGGTTTACGAGTTGCTCTAACTTTAAATTTATAAAAATCATTTTTAGATATTTCTTTTTCAATCTTAATTTTTTCAACATAATAATCAAATTTTTTTATAAATTGCTTATATGTTGCATATTTTATTACATTAAAATCTTTAATTTGATTTAAAGCAGAATTTTCTTCTAATTCAGTCTTTATTATTTTTAAAATATCATTTACATACTTATAATTACTATTATTTAATGCTTTTTTCTTAGCTATAATGATTAATTCTTTTAATAATTCTTTTAGATTATTTCTATCCAAATATTTGAATATGATTTTTTCATAATTGCTAGAAGATAATAAAGTATCAATCGCTTTTATATTGTTTTGCAGTTCTTCATCTTCGCTAATTTCAAAATAAGTTGCGTTAAATAATGTACATTTTGAAAAAATATCCATTTTATCTTGCTTTGATGCAAAATCTAAAAGTGATTCAAGATACGATTCAAGTAGCATATTCTGGTTTTTGAAGTCAACTTTAAATGCCAAATCTACTATATCTTTTAATTCTTTCAAGTAATTTTCTGAATACTCTGAATTATCAAGCTCTAATTTTTTCTTAAAAGCACCTTCTTCTGCATCTTTTATTATAGAGAATTGTTCAATATATTTCACTGAATCTATTCCAAAAGATTTATTAAGTTTATCTAATAAATATGTTTTTCCTGTTGACCTTTTCCCTATCAATACATTTAAACCTAATGATGCCGTTGTACCATCAGATGTAATTTGAAATTCTTCATTGTTGGAATTGTTTGATAATGATAATTTAGTTTTATCTTTAAAGCTATTTTTTAAACCTCCAATTGTAAAATCATCACAATCAATATATAAATGTGTACCTGGAAAGTTTTTCAATTCTGATTTTATTCTTAAGTCACTAAACAAAACAGGTATCAATTTATCTCTTTGCTTCATTAATGAAAACCATTTTTTTGCACTCGATACTTCTCCAACAATTATATCATTTCCAAATTTGTTAATAACATCAATTGGTACAGGTGGATCCTTAATATAATGAGGTATTAACAAATAATCTTTATAATTATCAAAAATTGATAAAAATTGTTCATATGTAAGATAACTCTGCTCATCAAGTATAAATTGTCTCATTTTATTACTTTGTTCCACTAGTATATCAGTATCATTAATATTTCCGATAACCAGCATATGTCCCTTTTCTAAACTTACCTCTATTCCTGGCAACACAGATATATCTATTGTGTTACTTATAAGTTCATAATTACTTTTATCAAATAGATTATGATTTGTTATTGCAATACAACTTATTTTTTCTGAATTAACATATTCTTCCAATTTCTTTATGTCAAAAGAAAAATCAGCATCAAAAATAGTTTTAATTGTATGTATATGTAAATCAATTGCCTTCAATATATCACTTCCTTACTACAATAAAAACGCCAATACAAAAACTTATAAAACATAAGCCTGTACTAGCGCTTCTTTTTTATATATTATATTATATCACAGTTTAAATTTTTTTCATACTCTATGACACAGTGACACATTGTTTGCGAGTATCTCACACACATTTATAGTGTCATAGTGTCATTTGTTATTTATTATTTTGTAATTCTATTATTCTATTTACAATATTTTTAATATTACCTATTTCTTTCTGATTTTTCATTTTTTCTTTCATTGTATTACTATTTTTGTATGTATTTTTTATTTGTTCTAGTAAATTATCTTTTATCTTTTCATCTTCTAATATATTACAATAGCCTTTTGATTTAAAGTATTTAGCATTTTCTATTTGGTCTCCTCTACTTTGACTTAATGGTAGTGGTATTAATAACATTGGTAGATTAAGTGATAGAAATTCAAATATTGAGTTTGCTCCTGCTCTTGATATAACCATGTCTGCAACCTTAAAAATATGTTTTAAATCATCTTTTACAAATTCAAATTGTATGTAATTATCTCTTTTTATATTTTTATTTACTGAATTTTTTCCACATATATGTATCACATTAAATTCTTTTAATATTTCATCTATATTTTCCCATATTGCTTCATTTATACTTCTTGCACCGAGGCTACCACCCATAACTAATATCGTAGGTTTATTATTATTAATATTACATATTTTTTTGCCTTGTTCTTTATTTCCAGTTTTTATTTCTTCTCTTACTAGTGCTCCTACATATTCTCCTTTTTCTTTAAATTTATTATTTTTATCTTCAAATGTTAAGAATATTTTTTTACAAAATGGAGATGCTAGTTTATTTGCAAGACCAGCTGATAAATCTGATTCATGTGCTACAACAGGTACATTATTTAGTTTTGCACCTATTACTACTGGAAGTGATACAAATCCACCTTTTGAAAATACTATATTTGGTTTAATTTTTTTTATTATTCTTTTAGCTTCTATTACTCCATTAATAACTCTAAATGGATCTTTAAAATTTTCTATTGAAAAATATCTTCTAAGTTTTCCTGTAGAAATTTCATGATATTTTACATCTTTTATTTCTTTTATTATTTCTTTTTCCATTCCATTTTTTGAACCAATATAATGTACTTCATACCCTAGTTCAATAAAATGTGGAATAAGCGCAAGATTAAGAGATATATGACCTGCAGTCCCTCCACCAGTAAATATTATTTTCATCCAATCACCTATATTTCTTTTATTTAATACATCATCACATATATTTATAGTGTATTTTATTCAAATATTATTTTTTTATTATCATCAATAAATATTGCTTGATTATTTGTTAAATAAATATTATCACTAGAATTAATTACTCCATTAGGTGTTCCTTTATCACAATGAACATCTAATATATTTTCAATAAATCCAAGTCCGTCTTTATATTTTCCACTAGCACAAACACTACCCGCACTAACACCAATATAAATACCACCATTTTCTATATATTTATCAATAACTGGTTTTATATTTAATTCTTTAATTCTATCAACTAAATACTCTGTACTACCTCCACAAACATATATAGCATCATATTTATTAATTTCTTCCACAGACATTAATTTATGCATATCATAAACAGTTATATTATTATCAGTAATACCACATTTAGTTAAATCATCTAAACATCCAGATAGTATTCTAACTGCATCTGGATCATTAGCAGCAGTTATTATAAATAATACTTTAGCATCGTTTACATCTACATTTAATAATTCTATAAATTTATTCATTATGTTTTCATTGTCAAATCCTGTACTTGTTAAAATAATTTTTTTCATTACTTCACCTTCTTATTTTCATTTTGTACCTCAACATATATTATTGGTATATTTGATTTTTTAATTTCTTCTTCTATTTTTAGTTGCATATTTTTAGCATTACTAAAGTCAGTATTTCTTAATTTAGTTCTTTCAAGTAATAAATCATCATTAATATGTAGATACACTATCAAATCACAGTCCAATAAAACAGTTCCAAACATCGGTGTACCATGTTTAATACTTAATTTTGTCCTAACAAGTTCATCCATCTTATTTCCTATTTCTTGAGTCCAAGGTGTTCTACAAACATATTCTGTTTCTTCTTGAGTTAGTAATGGAAATATTTCTTCATCCATGTCTAACCCTATATTTGTACCTTTTATTAAAGTTGTCTTACCTGTACAAGTGGTTCCTAAAACACATATTCTTTTGTCTCTATTTTCTTCAAATATTTCAATTAATTGTTCTACATTAGACATTTAAATCTCCTACTTTTCTTTTTTTATATTCTTCAACTTTCTTGTGATTATTAAAGCTTGTTATTTAGTTCATTTAAAT
>CALYAC010000026.1 GCA_944393405.1 uncultured Clostridia bacterium
TAGTCGGTTTCTGATGCCTATGTGCAGATATTTCTTCCTTCGTCATATCTTGTACAGATTCTGAAAGATCCTCTTTCTCTCCACACGAAGCCGGATTGGATTCCGACTCTTTAGAAGGATTCTCCTCAGGAACTTTTATATCAATATATTCGGAGGCAGGCTCTTTGTTTTTTTTACCCCGTAACAATACAATTCCAAACCCTTTTGTCAGCACCAATAAAACAATCAGTACGATTAAGCCAATAAAGAAAACATCCTTAATTGCAGCTATCGTCATACGATGCTCAGTCAATCGTTGCATGGTACTTTTCTCTCCTGCATACTGAGATTTAATATTCTCGCCATAGTTCCCGTTAATACCGTCCACACGATCTCTAATTGCCTCATAGCTTGTATCCGTTTGGTTCCCGTCTTGAAGTGTTTCTTCGGTCATTATGCGGGGCTCTTCAGTAACATCATCTAGGGTATTGTTAATACTGATAAGCATAATACCAGATAGCACAACAAAAACTGTCAACATAGCGGATACAATTATCCAAAATGTTTTGCATCCAAAGCTTTTTTCTGTTTTCATTTCTCATTCTCCTTCATAAAAATAAATTTAAGTATTTATGTATTATCGAAAGTGCTATTGAGAAACAAGAAAACAATAAAAAACACCCTACTCAAATGGAGTAAGGCTCAAACAAAATTATGTATCATATATTTTAAAAATCAATGTAATTGAAATGCTAATTGTTAATATTAAATCGATTATAATATATATAAAACAAGAGATAATAAAAGCTCAGATACCTGATTTCAAGTATCTAAGCTCTTATTGCACGTTTTTGATAACAATCTTAGTGCCTCAACTTTTATACCATGCATGATGCTTTAAATCGCTTTCAGTCCACCATTCCAATGAAAAACTAGCTTTAAATTAGACAAAAAAGAACTATGCAGATCTATACAACAAAAAAGCAGACAGGATAGACCTGCCTGCTTTATATTTTACTCCCGTTTCAATTTTTCTATGCTGGAATATAGGTGACACATACTGCTATATTATCCGGTCCGCCCAACATATTTGAGGCTTCTATGATGGCATTGCATGTATTAAAACAATTGCCTGCGGACGAAACGATTTCGTGTAACTGTTATCAATTAATTAACTTATGGTCGCCGTCAGTCAACAACATAATTATATCGCCTTTTTTCACTCACCCTTCCCCAATATCAATTTCAGGATGATCAAACCCTAATGCCGAAAACAATACATCCCGGTCAGAATGAGTAAAAATCTGTTCTTTTGTATTTTTCCCTTCATCACATAAGCGTTGAGCTTCTGTGTGGTCTTTCGATAATTGATGAAGGCGTTTATCCCGAATAAGATAAGTTCGACTATCTCCTGCGTGTGCTGTAATCAAATCGCCGCCCGGTGTAATCGCCGTAATATCCAGTGAAGAAAAAACATCCGAACGGTATTTTTCACCACCGCCACGTTTAAAAGCAAGCAATATTCGATTGGCACAGTGAACTGCTCCTTTCACCATCCGTTTAGTCTCAGAAACAGTCATATTTGGCTCAGAATAACTGTCAATAAATCTTTGCACTTCATTTATTAAAAAAGATGCGGGATTTAATATGTCCGTTCTTCCGTTGCCATCCGCTACCGCTTGAAAATAAATACCGTTCTTTTCCCATGCATGAGCATAGTCTTCGTTTTGTTTTTCCATTTTTTCGCTTCTTTTACCCGGATGGGTTGCGAAAGCATTTATGATTTCCATGTTAATCTTTTTTCCTCCTTTCCCTATTAATGCGGTGATCTCGTTCTTTTTGGTACTGCATTAGCTTTGGATAAAACTGCGGATACACACTATAGACCAGCTCAGACAAAGAAAAATACACGGTATTTAAAATAATTCGCAATTTATATTTAGCAAGCAACTGTATTCCTTCTGAATGACTGAACTCCCAAGCAATTTTATCGCCTGACATATGTAAAACCCGCCTGCAGAGATATCTAAAACAAACATCAGCTCGATACTTTCCCCAATCCGGATCCGAAAAATATAACCGGGGAAATCGATTGCGCTTTCCAGAAAGAACTTCACTATACACTTTCAGTACCAGCGTATATCTCCCCTTTTTGCGTCCGGGGAAAAGTAACCACAAAACATGATCATATTCCTCTGGCAAAAGCTCCGGAGGTTTCGGTATGCCTTTGATAACCTGATACAATCTATATTTTGCTATAAACTCTCTATTTAAAGCAGAACGAGCCGAATTATAGTCGCGAAGTTGCAGTTTCTCAAAGAATAAATATTGTAGGATTTCAATAGAACGGTTAAGCGTTGTAGGAGTACCTACATACTGTTTTGGCCAATATTCTCCATGCAATATACGCTCATAAATGATTACAGATTCCGGTTTCATATCTTCACCGTTTTATTACCGTTTATCACGCCCTTCATTATTGTCTTCTTCACCATAGATGATAATAGATATTTACCTTTCCTTCGTATTTC
>CALYAC010000027.1 GCA_944393405.1 uncultured Clostridia bacterium
CTGTCAGCTTCCTCTGTGGATGTGGCACTGCTGTCGCTCTGGCTGGTCAGGCTGACTGTCCGCGTGTCGTTCGCACCGGCTGTCACCGCCGAAAAGCTCGATACAATCAGCGCTGACAGCATCAGCGCAGTCATGGCTTTCTTTAAATTGTGATTCATGCTTTATTTCCTCCTGTTATGTGGTTGGGGGGATTGGAACGGACTCTTTATTCCTACCGTTCCTGTGGGACTTAGTTTAACATAACTTCAGGATTTTTTCAACTGGTATTTGTTTCTATATCATTTGGTTTTATTTTCCAGTAAAATATTTATAAATTAATTTTATTCAAGCTCCGATAATAGTCGGAAAAGTGCGGTTTGTTTAGGTATTATGCGGCTTTATGGCTTTTGGTTAAATCCTGTCCGTTAGAAAATTACAAAAAATAATTCTGTTGACTTTTTCGCCTGAATATGTTATTGTAGTTAACAGGAAATACTTCCCAAATTGTTTTTTAATTGTTTGGGTCCTCAAATCTCTCCCGGATAGCATGACTGTCTGGGAGAGTTTGAATGTAATGGAGGTTGTTTGATGTATAAAAAGAGATTCCTTGGCGTCCTTCTCGCCTTTATGATCGCTGCTGGCTCCGTCCCCGCTGCTGTTTCGGCTGGTGATACAGACATGGGTCAGTCTGTAGTTTTGGATTCTGTTTCTCAGGGTGAACAGGAACAGAATGTTCAGGATGCAGAGAGTGCCTCGGTGCGTGAAGTTGGCACCGAAGCAGATTTGAAACAGGCTGTCGCGGATGCAAACAGTGGAATAATTTCTACGATTCGCTTGAAAGCAAGTTTTTCTGTTTCTGCGTCTGGGATTGCGAATAATATGGCTGCCCTGTCTATCACACATGATGGTGTTACGATTGATGGCAATAATCAGACCCTTACGGTTGATTGCGGTAATTCTAAGGCTAACTTCCTTGGAATTGATGGATGTGATGGTGTTACCGTTAGGAATCTGACTATTATAAACGGTGGTCAGGCTAAACATGGCATTAACGTGTATAAATCCACGAATGTTACCCTTGAAAATATTTCGGTGCAGAATATGGGTGGCCTTGGTTTGCTCGTTAACGCTTCGACTGTCACTGCAACAGGAACATTGTCTCTTAGCGGTAACGGCTGGGGAAATGGAATCAACGTCGGTTGGGGTGATGTAAAAGATGAAAATGCTGTTTGCAATTTCACTTCTACTGACAGTACATTAAATGGCGCAACAATATATACTGACCTGAGTGATATTACAAATGCTGCTGGTAAGCCGATCACGGTCAATGTTTCTGGGTATGTTAAAGTTGAAGATCCGACCAGCATCAAGGAGGATAAGGCTGCCATTTATATGGCTGAATCTTCCGTTCCTGTAACTGTAACCGGAACAGAGAGCGGTTCCGCATATTATGTGTCTTTTGCAAAGGCTGTTGCGGCAGCTCCCGCCGGTGCAACCGTTGCCCTGAATCAGAATGTTACGGTTAATCAGGCTGTTAATATTGCAAAGGATATCACCATCAATGGTAATGGACATACTCTGACTGCTAATGGTTGTGCAGCACTTCAGATTGGTGCAGACCTGTCTTCTTTAAATGTCTCGAACCTGACAATTCAGGGCAATTTGACAGCTGAGAAAGCAAATGACGGAACAGATGCCTATATGGGTCTCGGAACTTATAACGGCTGCTATGGTGTCGGCAGACTGGAGCTTTCCAATGTCGTAATTGATGGGTTCTCGTATGGTTTGTATTTCGGGAAAAACACGACTGGTGCAGCAGGATCTTATAATGAAAATCCTGTTTCAGTGGTTGCCAATAACCTGACGGTTCAGAATTGCTATATCAAAGGCGGATATTTCGAAAAACTGACCGATTCTACCTTTAACGGCTGTACCTTCGCAAACAATGGTATTGACCCTGCAAAGGTTTCCAGCGATGCAAATTGGCTGTGTGGCTTGGACATCAACCTTAAAAATGGCAGCTATCAGGATATTTCCTTTAACGGCTGTACCTTTACTGGCAACGGCGCTAACCGCGGTACTGCTCTCCATATCAAGGCTCGTAATGATGGCAACTATGGCGCAGATACCCGCCTGACTGGTGTAACCATTTCCGGCTGCACATTCACTGGCAATAATGCGGCTGATACTGGTGCTTCCGGTATAGCATTTGGCCCGGTCGTCTTCGGTGAACCCGGTAAGGGCAATGCTTCTCCGACTGGTGTTTCGATTCAGCAGGGTGTGGGCTTTACCAATAATGTCGCAGGTGTCAGTGTCGTAAGGTTCGATAACGCAGATACCGCAACCCAGATCGTCGCAAATGGCGAGTTCACCCTTCCTGCACCTGTAAAAACAGGCTTTACCTTCAAGGGGTGGAAGAACGGTGAAAATACCTATGATGCAGGTACAAAGGTAACCGTTTCTGCGAACACCACTTTCACCGCAGTCTGGGAAGAAAATACCTCGACAGAAACTCCCGATGTACAGAAAACCTACACCGTAACAGTTAACGGTCAGGCTGTCGAATATAAAGCGGGTGAAACCGTCTCGATCTCCGCGCCTGTATACAACAATGGCCTTGTATTCAGCAGATGGGTGGTCGTTTCGGGTAATGTTACCCTCGCAAACGCTTATTCCAACAATACAACCTTCGTTATGCCGGAAGGAAACGTTGAAATTGAGCCGGTTTATACTTATAT
>CALYAC010000028.1 GCA_944393405.1 uncultured Clostridia bacterium
TCATCTGGAGCTTGTTTTATTATTTGTCTTATTTTTGAAATATTTTCTATAGCTAATTCATACTTGTTATAATATTTTTCTTGTTTTTCCTTATTTTGTAATATTTGTTCTCATTTTTTAACTTTATCTATCAATTCATCTATTCTTTGCTTTTGTGTTTCAATAATTGTTTGTATTTTTGTTATATCTTGTTTTATCTTAGCTAAATTTTGTTCATTTTCTTCCATATCTTTTTTATTATATACTTCTTCTAATTTTTTTATTTCATTTTCATTATCCAATATCTCTTCTCTCAATTGTTTCATTTTTATTTTTTCATTATTTATATTTAATGTAATTTCTGCCTCTTTCTCCACTTCATTTTTATTTTGAATATACATATTGTATGCTTCTTGATTTTTTTCTATATTAATATTATTCTCTTCTATCATATTTTCTATTCCAATGTACTTTTTTGTTGCATTAATATATTCCTTTTTATCATTTTCTAAAATTGATTTTTCTTTTAATGCTTCTTTTATAGTTTTATTTAATTCTTGTATATTATTTTCAAAATCTGTTTTTTTATTTTTTTGATTTTCTATATTGTTTTTCTGATTTTCCAACCTGGTCTTATCTATATTATAATTCTTATTCAATTCTGTAAAGCTTGTGCTTAAAATTTTCATTTTTTCTTGTAACTCTTCTATGCTTTTTATTTGATTTCTTTTCAAATAATCTAAAATATTACTATTAAATTTTTCATTATCTTCTTCTAATTTTGATATATTTTCAGTTATTATTTGTATTTGTTTTTTTACATTCTTATTCTCTTCTAACTTTTCTTTTGCACTTTGTAACATAGTTTCTGCTTTTAATATTTCCTTCTGTTTTTTATCTACTTTATTGATTTCATTTTCCAATGTTTCTAAATCATATTCTAACTTAATAATTTCACTTTCATACTCTTCTTGCGTTTTTCCTTTTACATTTATACATTCTGTTTTTAAATATGGGCAAATTCCAGTTTTTGCAATCTTTTTGCTTTCTTTTAATTGTTCTATTGTGGATATTATCTTTACTTTGTTTTCACCTAATATTTTAATTTTATTTTCTATTTCGTTTTTTCTTTCTAATAATTGCAACAACTCAGACTTAGATTTTATCAAGCTTTCTTCTTGATCTATTAATTTACTTTTTTCTATTAGCAATTCTTTCTTTGTTTTTATAAGTAGTATATTTTCATTAATTTTATTTTTTAAATCTATTATATTTTTTTGCGCTTCCTCAAATGTTCTTAAATCATTTTCCTTTTCTTCTATTTTTATTAAATCTTTTTCTATTCTACTTTTATTTTTATTGTAATCTTCTATATTTTTCTCTATTTCCATAATTAATTTTTCTGTTTCTTTTTTTGAATGTTCAATATTTTCATTTTTCATTGCTATAAATGTGCTTTTACTAACAATATCTTTTTCTATTCTTCTAATGTCATCCTTAACTTTTTCATATTCTTTTTGTTTTATTTGTAATTCTTTCTGAATTTTTTGTGATTTTATGTATTCTTGATACCCTAATTTATTATCATTTAACGCTTTTTTAGCCAATTCTATTCTTTCTTTTTGTTTTTCATACAATTTAATTTTTTCTTCTATATTTAATTTTTTTAATTCTTTTTCTCTTTGTAAATCTTCATGTTTTTTTATACTTTCTTTTATTTTTAATTCTTTTTGATATATCTCATTTATTTTTTCATATTTTTCTGTTAATTCATTTTCTATTTTCTTATTATTTTCCATTTCTTTATTAATTTTTTCATACTCCTGTTTCTCATTTTTTAGCATTTCTATTTTTGTTTTTGAAACTTCTAATTCCTTTTCTATTTCCATTTTTTTATTTTTCATTCCAGATTCCAAACTAGCTGTATTTAGAAATACCTTCCTATATATTTCTAAATTAAATATTGGATCAAATTTTGCTTTTCTGTTTTTTTCCGAATCCAAAAATGCACTTGTAAACATTCCTTGCGGTACACTTATTATATTCTCATATATATCAGAAAGATTATCATCTTTATATAATCCAATATGTTGTTTTATCCAGTTCCTTACATCTTCCTCTCCTGAAACAATTTCTTCTTCATTTTCTATATCTTTCACAATCCAACTATTATTGGAAGTTGTTGATATCTTTCGTTCTACTATATATTTTTCATTTTCGTTATCTTCAAATATAACTCTTACTCTTGCCTTTTTTTCCCCTCTTCTAATATAATATGAAGTAAATCCAGTTTTTCCTATTTTATAATCAAAAAGACAAAAGCCTATACTTTCTATTATTGATGTTTTCCCTGCACCATTTAATCCATTTATAAAATTAATCCCATTCTCAAAATTAAATTTTTCATTTTTATAGCATTTAACATTTTCCAATTCTATTTCTAATATTTTCAAACCATTATCCTCCTCTACTTATATTCAAAAGCATATTTTCTATATCTTTCCCATTATTGTCATCTATTGTTATGTTTCCATTTCCTGCACATTCTTTAAGTAGAGTTATTATATTATAAATGTCATCAATTTCATCTTTTTTATATCCTGCTTTTTCTATTTTATCTTTAACTACTATTTTGTCTATTTCTTCTCTTGACACATCTTCTGATATTTTTATTTCTTGTTCATCAACATATATAATTAAATTCATAATATCTTGATATAATACGGGAATTTCATTTTTTATAATTTTTTTAAGCTCTTGTATATTAATTTCCATTGTACCACTTTTAGCTATTCCATTAATTTTTATTTGTAACATTATTTTCTGATTCTTCTCACATTTTTCTTCATATTCTTTTTTAATAATTTCTAAAATATAATCATATATATTA
>CALYAC010000029.1 GCA_944393405.1 uncultured Clostridia bacterium
CTTGAAGACCAGATAAACAAATTGGCAGCTTTGATGAAAGACGAGGATTTGAAAAAATACTCCGGCGACGGTTTTTGGGACCTGATGCAAGCGGTGATTTTTTCAGACCCGGCTACAGCAGTTGGGGCGGCCAGAAACGCCATTGAAATTGCGGTTCATATGCCGACGTATTTGTTTTGGAATAAAATGAAGCGATACCTGACAGGCGCCTTTCCTTAAAATCGAGCAAGGATCTCGAGATATGCATAAGTATATGGCACATCAATAACGTGATCGGGTTATCTGTCATAGGGTGGGATTATAGAGAAAGTGAAGCATATTGCTTGTTGTTGCAATATGCTTCACTTCATCTTATCTTCACTTTTTCCGCCTGTAA
This sequence comes from uncultured Clostridia bacterium, assembly GCA_944393405.1. Next base: position 377 of record CALYAC010000029.1, read on the forward strand.
ACTTTGGGAATCACACCTCGTTTCCTGAGTATCGGCCAAATTATTACCAGCGGCACAATGCAAACTGGCATTGCAATATAGCCGAGATACTGGAACCATTTTTGAACGATCGTCTGTAGTCCGAGCATGCTTAGCGCTATACACAGGGCAATACAAAATGTGGCTAAAATGATGTCTACAAGTCTTCTGTTTTTGAAGTGCCCGGTTGCTGGAACAAGTTTACCGAATCTTTTTGCAAAAACGAAGAGTGCGGGGCCTCCTGTCGATACCAGTGCAAGTATTAGAAGTATATAGTATAATGTTGAAAGTATTGGCGCACTGCTTTTGAGAACATTTGCAATGGTAACTATAGGAGCTGAATCGTCGAGCACATCGGGGCAGAAGGGCATAACAATGAACGCTGTTGCAACCATCATGAATGCTGCCCCAACCCCTGCTGTGAGTGCCGCAGCAATTGAATGAGACCTCTTGGTCATTTTTTGAGCCACTGCACCTATGCCTATTGACCATGCCGTGCTTGCACAAGTTAAGGTAAACATTCTGAATATGCCAGTGGCAAATCCTGGAGCATCATCAGGAGTCCAGTTGCTTGAAATCATTTCTGCTATTTTATCCCCACGTTCTCTGATAATAATAGCCAGGAAAACCAAAACGAAAATCAGGAAAGCTACGGATAGACCAGAAGATGTCCGCCTTACAAATTCCTCAACGAAAATTGCAAGTACAAGTACGACCAAACAGAAGAAAAATGCAGCTACCAGAGTCAGTATGGGTATAAAGGTCTGTACGACCGAAACGCCAGATGCTATAACGCCTGCGCCGGTCACGACCACAGTGAGCAGCTGCCACAGCTCATATAGCGGCATAAGGAACGGGGCGAGCTTACCGTATAGGGCACTGGCAAGCGAAGCATAATCGTACACTCTTTCATTCTCGGGAAGGTTCTGGTTTACACTTCTAATATGGGAAAACCCACTGAAAAAGAATACAAACAGAAACAGTGCCTGGAAGAGCCCAAGAAAAAGTCCTTTAACACCATATGCCATGTAATAATTGGTGCCATATGAACCAGTGGCCAGAGCTGCACTGGCCTGTATTCCCACAAAGACGGCTCCTATCGGTATACCAATGCGGATAGATTCTGGTATCTTATGCATGAGTATCCCTCCCCTCTTTGGAATCATTCAGCTCATTCGGCGAATATGTCCTTTATTGCATAGCTGGGGCGACGCGGGCAAGTGTTGTTTTTCACATTTAGACCTGCCTGAGTGTTTGCATCGTAGTTTCCATACCAGGCCAGATGATTGATTTTTATATTTACGATCCTCCAGCCCTTATCGGTACGTGCATATTCATTAGAGTAGTAGGAAATGCACTCAGACCACGAGTCACCATTCAGATTGGGCAGGTAATGGAACCCCTTCAGGTAGCAACGGCACATGGCCTTGTCGCCGTTTATGTCTATCTTAAAGTTGCTCATCAAGTGCTGCGTTGCGACATAGCCCCGAACTACTTTACTGAAACGTTCTGCTATCTCATCGGGAGTACAGGGGCCTACCATGCTGGGATCCCTGTGAGAAAAGTCATAAATGAAGTTGTCAGCGAAGCAAGTTTTAAACGTCTCAAAATCCAGCGTATCAATGCACCAGGCATACTTGAGCTGATTCTGTATTATCTCTTCTCTGTCTTTCATCTCCTGAAGCTGCTTTTCCATGCTGCTGATTTTTTCGCAAATTTCCGAAATAGCAATATTTTCCGACATAAGTAAATCCTCCTTGTAGTAATAATTGGAAATTGGTATCAGCTGAGCAGAACTTTTCCGCCTGTGTGAGCTATGCAGTGGCCGGTCATGAACTTGGCATGCACTAGATAGCTCATTGCATCTGAGAGTTCCTCTCGCTTTCCTATGCGTCCAAGCGGTATGGCGGCGCAAGACTTTTTAAAGTTTTCGGGATCATTCTTGGCAAAGTCTTCGACCATTTGTGTGGCATGCTGGCAAGGAGCCAATGCATTGACGCGGACGTTGTAAGGAGCACATTCCAAGGCGAGGCATTTTGTTAGACCTATAAGGCCAGCTTTCGCCGTGCCATACGCTTCGTTCTTAAAAGACTGGGCATAGGCTGCGGACGACGATATGTTGATAATGAAGCGGTTCTTTTCTTTCACTATATAAGGTAAGACTATGTGGAACATATT
>CALYAC010000030.1 GCA_944393405.1 uncultured Clostridia bacterium
TCTGTCTTGTCTCCCTGCTTGAAGGACAGATACTGCATTGCCTTGATCAGGTTCTGCCAGCTCTCATCCACCATCTCCTGGGTGAGAGACGGGTCGCCTGCCTGGGCTCTTGCAAGGATGTCCTCTGCCGCTGCCCTGGCATTGTTGAAGTTATTCAGCACGGAGTCGACCGCCCCTTCGGTGTCAGCGGTCTCTGCAAGGCTTAATGCGTACTCGAGTACTGTAGTTGAAACTGGCTCCGGCGGCACAAGTGCATCTATTGCTGCTCTGAGCGCTGCCGACGCACTGTCCACATCTTCCTGTGAGGCATCTGTATTCTCAAACACCTCCTGCGCTGTTTCCACTGCATCCTGCAGCGCTGCCCAGCTCGCCTCGGAATAATCCGTCTCGTTCAGCCCTGCTGCCTCAGCAAGCAGTAAATACAGGCTGCTCTTATCAGCAGAAGACATTTTCTCGATTACCTTTAAGGTCAGATCGATCGTCTGTGTATCTGCGCCGTCACTGCTGTCAAATACAAGTCCCAGTGTATGCTCTCCGGTCTCCAAGGTGCTGAGATAAGCACCTGCGACCGTCAGCGTGCTTCCGTCAAAGCTGTAGTTTTCTCCAGCTGTCTCTGCTCCGTCTACCGTAATACCTTTCAGCGTATATCCATTCGGAGCTGTAATGATTGACAGGTCTGCCGGCTTCGTCTTATTCACGATAAATGTATCGCCTACCGCCTCAGGCAGCAGCTCTGTCTTCTGTGCCTGTGCCAGGATCTGATCAGCATCCAGCGCCATGCGGTATATCTTCACTTCGTCGATCAGACCGCCGTACTTATGGAGCATAGAACCGCCGCTGTTATAATGGCTTCCGATATTGATCGGATTCGTCACACTGTCCGGATAGCTTTCAAACTTCGCACGTGCGGTCTCTTCTCCGTTGAAATACATCACAAATTCTTTGTCTTTGAAAGTGATCGCCACATGTGTCCACTCGCCTACCGGAACTGTCTGTGAGCTTGTCAGGTCCACTCCTCTGGAGCCGTCGTAAGGCGATGCCCAGAGCTTGTTATCTGTCCGTATATGGAACCACATTCCTGCAACCTGCGAACCGCTGACTTCATTACCCATGATCGTCTGTGACTCTGTCGGACTGCCGTCCCAGTTGATCCACGCTGAGAATGTCCACTCCGGTGCATCCGTAAGCGCTTCTCCTGAAATCTGCACGTTACTGTTCTTGTTGAAGTCTCCTGCATTGCCGGCAAGTCCTGTATCTGCGACTCCGACGTTCGTCTTCACGCCGTCCTCCTGACCGCTGAAATCATATGCCGTCTCTGTGCTGTCTTCATCGAATTTAAAGTAACGTGAAACGATTGAAAGCTGGATCGTTTTCTCGCCTGTACATGCATTCATTGCGGATGAGGTATCCTGGACTCCTGCCACAGTCAGCAGGAACGGTTTGTCTGCCGGCAGTCCGTCAGCTGTCAGTTTTACTGTTTTACCGTCCTCCTGCAGGACCGCTCCGGACACGCTGCCTCCATCAGAGAGCATATAGTTTGTAAGTGTCTCTGCTGATTTCTTATCAACAGCTTCATTAAATACGACTGTGATATCTGTTGTGCCCTCAAGCTCTGCGGAGATAACCTCCGGCGCCTTCAGGTCAGTTCCATTATATCCGCTGACAGGTTCGCACTTATCACTCTCCGTCTTTCCGACATTAACTGCAGATACCTGATAGCTGTATGTTGTATACTCGCTCATATCCGTATCCCGGTACTGCATGTCTGTCACTGACGCGATCAGGACTCCGTCTCGGTAAACGTTGTATCCTGTGACCCATGTATCCTCGTCTGTAGATTCATTCCACGTCAGATTCATGCCGCCGTCTTGTGCCGTTACCGTCAATCCTTCCGGAACTGACGGAGCTGTAGGATCGTTCAGGCTGTATACTTCAAAATTATCAAGCACGCTGCCTCGCTCGATGCGTACGATGTAGTCCTCCCGGTTTCCTGTCGTAAATTCAAACTGGCTGTGTCCGGCCGCAAAGCTTTCATTCAGCACCTGATCGCTGCCTTCCGCTTCTGACTGGACATATACACGTCCATCGCCGAGAGTATCAAATTCCACCCTATAGGTTGTATTCGGCTCCAGCCTCATCGTTGCCGGGCTCGTCCTTACCGTAACGTCCCCCTGTCCGTACAGTCCGTACAGCTTCAGGGACCAGTTTCCGGAAATCGTATCACTCGTATACGGAAGATGCGTTTCGGAAAGATGCGGCACTCCGTCTGCCGAGCGCTCCGGATTAAAGATACCGTAAGCTCCCTGCTCTACATATTCAAATGTCTCGTTTGCCACATAGTTCGACGGCAGATCCGGCTCTTCTGTCTTGACGATCCTGGTCTCCATGAATGTCGCCACGCCGTCCGCAGACTCACACGCATCGGCGGAGAGTGTCACCTTCGCCGTTGTCTCGCCTTCCGGCTGCACGAAGTCTACCCACATTCTCTGGACCATCTTGCCCTTTGCATAGCTGTCAAAATACTGGTTTGCCATGACCACCTGGTCCACATAATTCTCATATGTTTTTCCGTCCGGCGTCTCAACCTTGAGGCGTGCCGTCTTTCCATTCTCTGCCCCGGCGTGAACTACAAGACGGTACTTCTGTCCCCCTTCGAGCCCTTCCATTGTCTGGCTGACCTGTCCGGCCTCTGTACCGCTCATTGTAAGGATTGATACGCCGTTGCTGTCATCATTAAACTCAATGTCTGCATCTCCGCCTTTCTCCCATACAGAGAAATCACGGCTGTTGAAACCTGTATCCTTGAGCGGGCTTCCCTCGCTCCATACAGTCTCGTCCTTTTCCGCCTCGCCCGGATATACTACATAAGGAGTTGCCGCCTCAGCAGAAATCGTCACCTGACCGTCTGTTACTTCAAGCGTATCAACAAGATTTTTCCCGTTCTGTGTCGTCTCATAAAGCTTCACTGTGCTCAGATCAGACCAGGATTCCGGCAGTGTCCATGTCGTCTCGCCGCCGTTCGGATTCCAGTGATAGATCTTCGCTGCTTCATCCGGATCCTTCGTCTCGCTGTCCTCTGCGAACCACGGAATAAATACCAGGCTTCCATCAGCGATCAGACTGCCATCCTTGTAGATCTTTCCTTCGCTTGTAGATCTGACATTTCCTTCAAATATCGCTTCTTCCGACGTCTGTTTTCTGACATCATGATTCATCAGATATCTCTGCGGGAGCTGCTCTGTATAGAACTGCTGCACCAGAGAGTTGATATTGTTATTGTGCTGCCATGACATCATGGACACGCTCCGGCTGTAGCCGCCGCGGTAAATGCTGCTGCTGTTATAGACATCCTTCTGCGTGTGGTAGACGAACCTGTGCATTCCGTCTCCGATTCCCGGCCAGTGCACCCATGCTGCAAAACGGTCAAAATCAGATTTATTTTCTGTTCCGAGCATAGCGCCGTGATCTCCCACGAGATTCCGTGCCAGCCTTGCCTCTGCCCAGCGGTCGTCGCCATAGGTATCTACATAGACAAAACCTATTCCCGGAACCTGCTCAAACATCGAGTTGAGCCTTGCATCCATTCCGCCATTGAGAATGTCCACATCCCTGCGCAGTTTCTTAGACTGATCCATCCAAGCCCATCCGTTGAAGCTTGACATGGTCTGATCGTTATACATCTTCGCTTCCGGATAGGACTCAGAGTGGTTGATATGGATGCCCATTATGCTGTTGATGCCCTGCATGATCTCAGCTGCCTTCTGCATATCTTCCGCATCGCCTGCCCGGTGATTGATATCATCGTAGTCAGAATGACCGGAATCATGTCCTTCATTTGCATATCCTTTCAATACAAGGATCTGGTCAAATCCGTCGATCAGATTAGAAAGACGTTTCATATTGTCCGCGACTTTAAGGAAAGGCTGCTGTGCGCCGCTGGCAAAGTTATATCCCACATGGATAAAGCTGTCTGCCATGGTATCTCCACCGTTGATCTTATCCTTGATGATCGTCTTCAGCGCGTTTGCGCCATCCTGCCAGTCCATTGTCCCGTCTTCATTCGTATCTTCTGTCAGTACAACCTGGCAGTAAAGGTCCTCATCGTCAAACATTTTCTCTCCATCGATCCCGCGGTACATAAAATCCTGGCTCGAGAATCCCGCAGAAATGCTGCCGTCGCTCCTGCGGTAAGCACGGTACTTAAATTCACGCATGTTCATAAGCACATTATTTTCCATGGATGCGGAGAGCTCGTCTGTAGTGATCACCGGGATGATACATGCAGTGTCCGCGTCAAAGGATATATTCCCGTCTGCGATGTTATAATGTACTTCATTCACGTCGTCAATATTGTACTGCCCGCGGCTCGGCACGATCGTATCAAGTTTTGCACCCGGCTGCCGGCTTGTCGCGGAAAGCATCGGCTGATTCGGGAATCCGATGGAATTGACTCTCATCGCCTCGTCATTAATATTTTTAATGCGCATATCCAGGACATTTCCTTCAAGCACTGTATACTCCACATCAAATGTAACACCGGCCTTTTCTACGTTCACGGAATATACGACAGACTCATCGGTCTGTGATGTGATTTCCGCAGATGCAGGATAGTCCACTGTATTGATCGTCACATAGTTATACTTAAATTCAGACCCATACAGCTTCTTTCCATTCAGTGTATAATCGATGACTCTCGGGAAGTCATCTGCCAGAGCTACCGTCAGGTCATTTTTTGCAATGCTCGTTTCCGTGCTGCTGTCTTCCTCTGCTATTCTCATCGGAAGTGTACGGCATACCACCTGCTTCACCAGAATATCGCTCTGAGATTCAGTAGAGATTCCTGCCAGACCTTCTATCTCGTCTGCATCGGAGACTGTGCCGGAATATACATAATAATCATCCAGCCATACGCTGATGGTCTCTCCCTGGAAGCGTACCTTCAGCTTGGTATCCGCCAGCCCCTGACGCGAATACAGAAACGTACCGTCTCCACATACAGTATATTTCGTTCCGCCGCTGTTCCGGAATGCCCATGTCATCGCTCCACTGTCATCTTCCTGCAGCATTCCCTGCCAGCTGTTCTGCTCCGGATCTCCACGGAACAGAAAACCAGTCCTTCCGTAATCCGCCTTCTGATCGAATGTGAGCTCGATCTCTCCGTTCATCATACTGGGAGCGTCTATAGCAAACAGTTTATTTTCTCCTGTAAGTCTCAGGCCGCCTTCTTCCATCTCAGCAGTTCCCGATCCTGACAGCTTCTGCCAGACATCCAGTCCCATATCAGGAGTCCATATGTATTCCTCTTCTTCCACTTCTACATACTTCACTACGGAAAATGTATCCGTCATCAGTCCTTCGAATGCAATCTCAAGAGTGAAAGAGTCTTCCTGTGCTGCGATGTATTCCCTGCTCAGGATGATCTTTCCGTCTTCCACCGTGTAGTCTGTTCCTGCCGCCAGGAGCTCACCGCTGTTCTTCACAGACTCCACGGCATCTCCATCCGCCAGTGTGACCGGAATCTCGATACTGCTCATCCCCCAGTCCTTTTCCAGAACTGTGATCCGGTCCATATCAACAGAAGACTTTTTCAGCTCCCTGAAACTGTAATTCGAGACTTCTACTGTTTTATGCCCGATCCCGTCGCTGGGTCCCCAGATGCGTATGCCCGGCCTTCCCTCAGTGATCTCTGATCTTGTCGTCGTCTCAGCTGCCTTTTCATCATCTACATACATTGTGATCGTATCGTCACATGTCACAAATTTCATCGAATACGTCGTATCAGACTGGAACGAGATTCCCGTCTGATTCGTAATGCCGGGCCACGCTTCGCTTCCGTTCACCTGGGAACTGTGCTGTATGCTCGCCGAAGTATCGACCGCGATACCGTCACAGTTTTTCCCGTCCACAAATCTCGGGAACATACCAAGCCGGTAATACCCCGAAGGTTCTCCCGAAACAGTGAGATCAAACGTCCACACACTGTCTTCATACGTTTCCTCCGCCGCATTGTACAGGATAACGCTTCCGTATCCGGCCTGATCGTAAAATTCTCTGTAGTCAAAAGTAAATCCCGCACTGCCGTCTTCCGGCGCTCCGAGTGTTCCTTCCGGAATTTCCTGATCTACATTGTCGCCGAATTTCTGCACTTTCCATTCACTCTCTTCCGTGGCTGCATAAACTGTCGCAGGAAGAGCCGGCATTATCATCGCTGAACACAAAAGCAATGACACTGCCTTTTTCGCAAACTGCATTTTCTTCTTCATCTTCTTCCTCCTCTGATTCAAATAATCTCCTTTTTCTGTATTAATTTTTTCTGTTCCATATCCCTCCGTTCCTGCACTGCGCACTATTCCGTTTTACTTAATTATTAGTATAAATCCATAGATTTTGTCAGACAATCAACAAAACTGTCAGCATTTTGTACTATTTTGTTCTATTTCATGCAGGCTTGTACTATTTCGCACAATCCTTGTATTATTTTGTTCTGCACCGTTGCTCTCGTATGTGCAATCGGATAGGGAAAGTCCCTTTCCCCCTATCCGATCAACGCGATACCTCAGGCATCTCACGGCAAAGCCGTTCGCTGTCCGTTGCCCGGCAAATGCCTGCTCATACAAGCATGGCAGGCGCTTGCCGGGCTTATCGCGCAAAAAAATGCGGGTAAGACCCCTTTTTTAGTCTTTCCCGCATTTCTTGCAAGCACTGATTCCCTGCTGCCGCGCAAAGCTGGCCGTGCGCTGACTGCACGCCTTGAGAGCCGCTATAGAGTTCATTGGCAAGACAGCTATGC
>CALYAC010000031.1 GCA_944393405.1 uncultured Clostridia bacterium
TCGATACTTTTCTGATTTCTACCCATATGATGTGCTAATGTTTCTATGGTAAAAAACTTATTTTCACTTATTTTTAAATATCCTCCAGATTCACAATTTGCTGCTATTGCTAAACAATTTATAAAAATTACAATAAGCCTATCTCCATCTTTTTTTCTTTTAATTTGTTTGATTTTTTCATTGTCAAAAAAATTGTTGTAAAACTTAAACCAATATCTTTTTCCTCCTTTCACTAATAATCACCTACTTTCTTAGTAAAATACTTTTTTAGAAATTAGAAAAATCATATTTTACTTTTTTCTTTGGTTCTTCTAGACTATCTTGAATATATTTGTCTAGAATTTCTTTCGTGAATAGTGTTTTAGATTCAATTTTGTAATATGGTATTTTCTTTTCTCTTACTAATTTACGAATTAGCCAATATGAAATACCCAAATATTCTGCTGCTTCTACTGAATCTAAAACTCTTTTTTCTTTTGTGTTTTCATTTAATTTCTCACTATTCATACTATCACCTCCTTCTTTATTCTCATTATGCGTACATAATATAATATTTTATTTGTTTTGTAAATACCTTTTTTGAGATTTTTTATATTTATTTTAGTTTTAAATGTTTACAAATAGTATTTTATTGTATATAATGTCCTTAGTTAGTGAGGGGGAAATTTTTACAATGGATAAGTTTAATTTTGGTAATCGTTTGAAACAATTGCGTAAATCATATGGTATTACACAAGCACAATTAGCAGAAAATTTAAATGAAAGAAGGGCTACTTTATCAAATTACGAAAATAAGAATGTATATCCAGGATTTAATATGTTAATAAAATTGGCTGATTATTTTCATGTTTCTGTTGATTACTTAACAGGAAGAACTGATGATTATGAAGTCAATAAGCATGATAAAGAAGATACTTTTTATTGGGTTAAAATTTCTAAACCAATACCTTATGAAAAAAATAAATATGGAATTTATGCTTTATCTAATGATACTGATATTGAATTTTATGATTTATCAGATTTGAAGAAAAAATATACTAGAATTTATTTGCCTTTTTTAGGATGTGCTCCTGATGCTAAATCTCATTTAAAAGAATGTTATGACTTTTTATCTGAATTTGGATTTTTAGGTGGTACTGAATATAATGACCAGTATTTAAATGTTTCTATGTTTAAAAAACAATGGCCTGGAATTTATAAAATAAACAATGAATTTAATATTTCTACTATGGATTTTTTAGTAAATTTAGTTATGATGGATCCTAATCTATTTAGTAGTTCAAAAGAAGAAAAGGCTTTTGCTAAAGAGCATTCACTAATGGGCTATAGAGAAACAATTCATGATGTTGAATATTTAGCAACAGAAATGAACTCATTAGTAACTACTTTTTTACTTTACCCTACTGTGTTTATATCACGAACAAATGAAAAACTTAGAGGTATTAATTTCTATTATGATAATTCTTATAAAAGAAGGTTAACTTTTACTTCTCTTCTTTCTTATATGTATTATGAACTAATAGAAGATTATATTAATGGGTATTATCCTTATAAATGCAATAAATGTAATAACTATTTTTTATCTAGGATAAAGGATAATCCTGAATTACCACATATTTGTGATGATTGTAAAAAATAAGGAGGCTCATTATGATAAAAATAATAGAATATGATTCAATATATGATGAACAAATAAAAGACTTATTAATAGAATTACAAAATTATCTTATTGATATAGATGATTGGCATACTCAAATTTTATCAGACAACTATCGCGAAGATTACTTTAAAATGGATTTAGAACTTATTAACCAACAGAATGGAAAAATATTTTTAGCAATTGAAGATACTAAAATTATAGGATTAGTTCTTGGTGCTGTAAATCTAAATGATGAAATAGACAAACTAACAAATGATTGTGCTAAAACAGGTAATGTATTAGAGCTAATAGTTAAAAATTCTTCACGTGGTCATGGCATTGGAAAATTGCTCTTAAAAGAAATAGAAAATTATTTTAAATGTATTAATTGTAAAAGAATAAACATTGAAGTTTTTGGCCCTAATAAAAGTGCTTTAGACTTTTATTTAAAGAACGATTACATAGTTAGAGATTATATTGTAAGTAAAAAAATATAATACTTATTATTTATAGAATAGGGTGATTGAATGAAATCTAAATATATTAAACAAGGCATTATTTTTACTATTGATATGATGTTTCTTCCCTTGATTATAACTTTACTTTCAAATAATTGGGAACCTATAGCTAATTTCAATGATGGATTGCAACGTTTTATTACATATATTGCTATTTATGAGTTTTTAGCTTTTTTAATAAATAAAAATCAGCTAGACGCTAGGAAAGATAGTTTATTAATCTATATAACTATTTTAAAAGAAACATTATTATTCATTGAAAATCCTGGCTTTACAACTTTAAAAGATAGCATATTAAATAAAATAAATGAATTGAATGACAAGTCATATTATTTCATTCATGAAGATGTATTAAAAGCCGTAAATTTAATAAAATTAGGTATATCTAACAATAATTTAACAAATAAAAAAGCTTTTTTAGAAGCTGAATTAATTAATGCAGAACATCACTATGAATCAGAAGGTTTGTCTTGGAATAATACACTTTTATTAAAGTTCTTAAAAAAATAATATATATTCCCTACCACATGAAAGGAGGTGATGAAGGTGTGGTAGGAAATATCGAAAAGCGAGGAGAGAATTCTTACAGACTAAGAGTTTCTGGTGGATATACAGGAGAAGGAAAAAGAATTATCTATAAAAAGAC
>CALYAC010000032.1 GCA_944393405.1 uncultured Clostridia bacterium
CATACTTATTTCTTTGTTCTTCTACTTTTGAAGAACTTAATGTAAAATTTTTATAAATTTCCATTGACTTTCTCCTTTTTCTCTAAAAATCTTTATCCTCATCTTCGTCTTCGTCTTCATCTTCGTCATCTGAATAATCGTCAAAATCTTCATTAAGAAAGTCTGTAAGTCTTTCTAATTTTTCCAATGTTTCATCATCTACAATCCCATCAAGAAAACTTACAAACCCTTCCATGTTTGAAAAACTGTGATGAGCTGAATAGAATGTTCCATCCCAACTAATTCTTAACTCCAATTTCATTTCTGTTTCAGGAATACTAGAAGTTACTTTTTTCATTATTTTTTCTACATCCTCAGAAAGACTCTCATATTCTTCATCTGTTAGTGCCTCAAAAGCTTCCTTTCCAATAGATTGCTTTATAATTTCCCTTTTATACTCTTCTGAGGAATTTAAGTTTTCTAACCCCTCAAAAACTATAGTATTTTTATTTTCTACATTAATAAATTGAGCTTCAAAGCCAAGTTTTTGATAATATCTTGCTATTATCTTTTGAGTAATAGGGTCTAAAGATAGAAAACCTACTATAACCTCATCTTGTCCTAAGGCAACTGAGTTCATTAGTTGTTTAACAATTAACTTATTTAGATTGCTTTTTTCAAAATCTTCTATAGAAGTATAATGTAAATTTGAAATATTTGATTTCACTTGTTTTGAAAACTTTCTAATTTCATCTATATTTAATTTAATTCCCTTCATCTTTCTCTCCTATTTTAATTATTTAATAATTTATTTTTTAATTCATCTTCAAGTCGTACAAGTTCTTGTTTCCCTTGTTCTCTTTTTTCTTGTCCTTGTTTTTGGATTTCAATAACACTATCAATAGTAGAAATAAGATTATTATTTACCTCAACCAAGGTTTCTACATCAACAACACTTCTTTCACTTTCTTTTGCAATTTCAATAGTCCCTTGTTTTAGCATTTCACTATTTTTTCTTAACATTTCATTTGTTACATCAGAAACTGCTTTTTGAGCTTCAAGTGCTTGTTGGGCATTATTTAAACCTAATGCTATAACAAATTGAGATTTCCATAAAGGAATTGCTGTAAAAATTGAGCTTTCTATTTTGTCTGCTAATTGCATGTCATTGTTTTGAATTAATCTAATTTGTGGTGCTGTTTGAACTGCTATTGTTTTTGTAATTTTTAAATCATATATCCTTTTTTCAAACCTATTAATAGCACTTTGCATATCATTTACTGCTTGAACATCCATTTGTTCTCCTGTTTTTTGTGCTTTTTCTTGAAGTTGTGGAAGTATTTCATTTTTTAATTCTTCTAGTTTTTTGTCTCCTGCAATAATATAAAGACATACTTCCTTATAATGTTCCCAATTCTCTTTATAAAGTTTATCAAACATTTCAATATCTTTCATCATTTGGGTCTTATGGGTAACAAGTTGTTTTTCTACATTTGAAATAACTTTATCTAAACTCGAATATTTGTTCTTAATATTCTCAATTTTCTTTCTTGCACTTTGAAATAGTCCAAAAAAACCACCTTTCCCTTCAAGATTGGCATCAAATCCTTTTAATTTTCCTGACAAGTCAATTAACAAATCTCCAACTTCTCCGCTATCTTTAGTCATTGTTGATTTTAGGATATTTTCTGAAAATCCTGCAATCTTATTTTGTGACTCTGCCCCAAATTTCATTAAAGAAGTATTGTTTGTTATGTCAATAGATTTCATATAATTGTCAACAATTGTTCTTTCTTGTGGTTTTAATGCAACATAATTTAGGTCTTTACTTTCATCAATTTCCATTAATTGATTTTGCTCCATTAATCTCTCCCTCCCTTGTTTTTTGCCATTATATCACAACTTTTAAATAAAGTCAATAAAATCTTGACAAAATTTTACTTTCTGTCAAGATTTTGACAACTCAAGAAAAATCATAATCTAAAGCCTTCCTGTTTATATTAATTAGCCAATCATTTATTTTGTTATAGTCACAATGCTCTGGCAAATCACTTGTTACATATAATTCTTCAACTTCTGCTTCTAATTTATCAATTATTTCAAATAATTCTTCAAGTGTATATTTTCCATTTCTAATTTCTAAAAGCCACTCTCTGTCTGGTCTATATGTTTGATAATCATGAGTTTTAAGAATTTCTATAACACTTGTAAGTAAACGAACTGCATGCATCCCGAAATTTGCTGTCATACCCATATTTCTCAACTAAATCTTGTCTTCCAGTTCCATTACCTTTCCTTATAATAAGTTTATGTTTTTGTGAATGAGCATATCCACAGAACTTGTGCTTTAATGCCTTGCTTAAAAATTCTTTTCTAATTTTTCTTAATTCTTTTCCAAATTCATCTATGTAAATTATATCCTCATCTCTACAAAATAAGATATCTAAGTTATTAGATACTCCATTTAACGCATCTCTAACGAACTTATTTATGTGAGTAACAGTAACATCTACGTCTCCTGCCTTATTTGTAGTAAAATTTTTACCACCACTTGTATTATATTCATTTATAGATTTCAATCCCAAATAATATTCTGGTGGTGGTATGCATACTCCTCTATAATCCTCATCACTTTCTGGAGTATTCGTTCCATAGGCATGGCTTCCAGTTCTTGTTAGTAAAATAGTTCTATTTTTTAACCAACTCATATTATCTGGAAGCTCATGTTTTAAAATTTCATAATTTATATATCCCATATTCTTACTCCTATACTAACTTACTTAAATATTCTTTTACTGTATTTCTTGTTGGTTTTAGTTTTATTCCATTCTTTTTTGTGAAATAATATATCTTTTGGACTGATACCCCTAAAGCTTGAGCTACTTCTGTTGTTGTCCAGTCTGTATGTTCTCTAATAAACTTTTCTTCTTTGTCTGTTATTTTACTATTTTTTTCTTTTCTCATTTAATCACATCCTTCCAATAGATATTATATCACAACATTTTAAATAAGTCAATAGTTTATTTAATCTTTTTCATTAATCTTTGGAATTTCGATTCTATCTGTAAATTTGGATATATCTCTTCAAGTTTTTCTAATTCATCTACAGTTTTAAAATAATCTCCTTTTTCATGTATTTCGAAAACCTTATCTATTTGTTCTTTAACTGCTTCAATATCATAATCCCCTCTACCAAGGACTTGTATATCAGATAAAAATTCTACAGCATCATCTACATAACCTCTCCAAGTAATATACCCCAGTATCGTTCCAATTATGTATCCAATTAAAAATACAACAATACAACCAACAATAATTCTTATTTTATATCTCTTTATTTCTTCTGTAAATGTCATTTTTATTCCACCTTTACTTTGCACTCATGTCAGCTTCTTGAAGTAAAGTTAACAATTTATATTTTTCTTCTCCAATCCTGTTCTGTAATTTTCTTTTATATTTTTCACTTTCTGGATTAGAATACAATTTCATATGAAGTTGTATCATATCTGCTACACTTAAAATAAAGTCATTCTCTTCTGTTTCATCTTTCCATAAATCTAAAAACAAACTATCATAAGCTCCTACATTTTCATGTCCATAATAATGACAAATTTCAGTTGTTTCACCTTTCATATTTATAAATGTAGCTGTTTTTTCTTTTCCAATATCATGAAACATTGAAGCAATTAAAAGTAAACCCTGTTGGTCTCTTGAAAGCCAATCTTCTCTTTTAATAATTTCTTTCATATTTTCATAAGCTTTCATACAATGGTCACCTATTGTTAGTTTATGGTGAGGGTTATTTTGTTGTATTTTTTTAAGTCTATCAAATAACTCTGCACAAGAGTAATAATCTCTTGCACCATTACTATAACACAAATAAATTCCATCCCAACCTTCACGGTCTGTTGGTATATTAAAAGTTTTATACATTCTTTTAATTACTTCTTCACCAACAGTCCTATCTCTTTGTCTATCTCTTTCTAAACAAATTTCATAAGGTGTAGCAACAATATAACATTCTTTTTTACAAGGAATGTTTTTGAGTTCTTGTAGAAAAGCTTTCCTATATTTTTCATGTATATTGGTAGCATCATATACACAACTGTTACCATTTCTAAGGTCTTCTTTTATTCTGGTATGTAATGTTTCAAAAACAAGGTTATTATTATCTTGATTATTAATATCATCAAATAATTCCTGTCTAATACTATCAGAAGAACGGACATATTTAATATCTATTCCTTGCCTACATAAGACATCTTCTATAAAACTAGATTTTCCAGACCCTGGTAGACCTACCACCATACAAAATCTTGGTATCTTTTTCATATCTTACTCCTTATCTAAAATTATTGAACTTCTTTTTTCTTTTTTATTTTTAAATATAAATCCATTTCATCTTTTCTTCTATATAAGCCACTAAATTCTCCATATAATTGTAAATCCATATCACCTCTAAATTCAACTGCATCTTCAAATGAAGAAAATTTTTTTACTATTCCTTTATGCCCCTTTTTGTATATCTTTGTCACCCATTTTTTGAAACGTTCACTCCAATATACTCCTGTAAAACCACTTTTGTTATTTGATTTCCTTTTTATATTTATATTATTTTCTCTTTTGTCACACAATCTTAAATTTTTTTTTCTATTGTCCAATATGTCTCCATTTTTGTGGTCAACAAGAATATATCTTGCATCTTCTCCATTTACCCCCATAATTACTCTGGATAGCCAAATAATATTATTCGTACAATCCTTTGAGTTTGCAATAACTCTTTGACTTGTTTTGTCAATTCTCCAACAATATTTTTCTACTTTTTCTATATCTTCAGTATCAATAATAACAATTCCATTTTTTAATGTAGTATAAGCAACATCTCCATTAGCTATCCATATGTTTTTCTTACTATTACTTTTCCCTACTCTATGTCCTTGTGCTTTTCTTGTACATTTTGGACACATTGTAGTATGACCACTCTTAAAATTTTTTAACATTGCCGTATGAATAACACCACAGTCACATTTAAAATCAATAAAAATAACACTATCTCCAGTTTTTTCCTTATATTCTTTTTTCTTTTCAATATTTTCTCTTAAAACAACCACATTTCCAAAACGTTTTCCAAGATATTCTTTTAATGGTTTTCTTATATTTCCGATAACAAATCATCTCCCATATTCATATATATATCATTAAGATTTTCTTGAGCTATTCCAGAAAGTATTTTGAAAAACCAACCGTTTCTGTTTATAAGCTGTAAACTTCACTTTATTTTCAATTCTTACAACAATACCTTCACTTACATGAGTTTTCCCAATAGGGTCAGGAATATCTAACCATTTATCTACTCTTTCAAGTAAGTCTTCTTTTGTTGTAAACATAAACTTATCTAATAATGGAACAACTTTAACTCCAATTTGTTCACAATATACTTTCATTGTTTCATAAGGAACTTCAAATACCAAATCATCTGGTGTTGTTAATGTCATTCTATAAACGTACATTTCACTTTCCCCTGGGTTACAACCATAAGTAAACTTTGTAGTTTTTCCATAAACCTTTTCAAATTCCTTGTCTTTTACCTTTTTGTTATTACATTCAGGCATTATTAAAGTATTTTCATCTACATAACCAACAATTTCATAATATAAGGTAATTCCTTTATATAATTTATCATTTAATAAATCATGATATTTTTTTCTAAATTCATTTGTTCCATAAAACCCGCCATCAAAACCATCTAATACAACTCTACGAGTTCCACTTACTTCATCATATTCTTGAATTCCAAGTTTTCTTTTTATTTTTCCAAAGAAAGAATTATCATCTTTTAATACTAAAGCAGTACGACCACTTGTGCCATGAAGTTTTAATGTAATCTCGCAATAATCCCCTTCTTTAAATTGGTCTAAGTTATACATCAATTGTTCTGTGTCTACATGTTCTTGAAATTGTAAATGTTCTATAACCTTTTTCCTTTTTAATTTCTTCATTTTTTGTTGTGGTTGTCTTACTTTTGTTCTAGGAATATATTTTTCACAGATAGTATATCCACCTAAAGTTGTTATTCTGTCTCCTTCTTGTAATTTATATATATCTGTAAAATCTTTTAATGATTCTATTGGTACAAATAACCCGTCTGACTTCTCTCCTCTAAGATTTATAGCTTTAATATTTCTTTTCTCTGGGTCTAAATAGCCACCAATTTCATTACCATTTTCGTCTTTTTTTCTTAAAAGATTATTCTTTTCAGCAAATTCTTTTCCTAATTTTAAATCAACTGGGAAATAAACTCCTAAGTCTCCCACTTTAGTATCTAATCCAACGATTACATTACTTCCAAAAATTGTAGTACATTGTAATCTGTCAGCATTAGAGTGTTCATGTACTTCTTTAATTCTAATAATATATCCTTCGTGCATTTTTATTCCTCTTTCTAAAATTTTTCATTTAATTCATCTTCTAATTGGACTTCTAATTGTTCTTTTTGCCAAGTAAATTCATTAATAAAATATTGAATCCCATCTAAAATTTGCTCAAGAACAGCAATATCTCCTTTCCCATTAGAAACCTTTGGATATGTCTTAATCGCTTCTTCAATTTCGGAATAGGCATTTTCTAGGTCAGATATTTTGTCTTCTAATTCTTCGATTTCCATGTTATCCTCCTTCCTTAAATCCACCATTCCAAAGATTCTTGTTTCATTATTTCAAAAGCTCTTTGAACATACCTTTTTGCAATTTCTATATCTGGTTCCTGCATCGCTAGAAATAAATTCTTCTTTACTTCTTCCATCTGTAAACAATATGAAAAGCCTTCTTGATAAACATCTACAAATTTCCCAATTTCTTTTTGTATATCTATCATCTGTTCAATATTTACTTTATATAACGATTCATACGAACCATCATCTAATTTCCAAAGAAAAGGTATCCAGTGGAAAATTTTTTTAATCTTACTAAAAACTGTCTCAATTTTTTCTATAATTTCCATAATTTTCTCCCACTTTATATCTTAAAATTTTTTCTTCTTTTTTGTAATTCTTCTATATACATTTCAATTGCATATACATCATAAATACTAATTTCTCTAGGGTCTTGAACATCTTCAAACATTTCTTCACATAAATCTAAAATGCTATTTATTAGTGTCCAATTTTCGAGTAAGAAAAACATCTTCTTTTTTAAAATGTCATCTTGCTCAAGTGTTTCAACATCTTCAAACTTTTGCCATTTTACTTCTGGTAAAATAATATGTGTAGAAAATGACTTATCTTGTTTATTGTATTTTGGGTTACTTTTTATAATGTAATAATTTTCATAAGTTCTTTGCTCAAAGTCATCTCTACATACTGCATAATATAATGAATCAATTTCTCCTGCCCACTCTTGGTTGGCTATATGTTCTGTAAGTCTTCTTTTTAAATTATTCGTTTTCCCAACATATAGAACATCACCATTTTTATCTAAAAGTTTATATATATAATTCATTTACATTACTCCATTTCTTTCTTCTGTTACCATTTCAATATAGTCTTTTTCAAGTTCTGCCTCAAACTCTTCTTGAAGTTTACTTTCTATATCTATTTCATTGTCAACTTGTTGTAGGTATTTTTTCATATTCCCACCTCCACTATAAATCTTTACAAGAATATATTACCACAAAAAAATATTTTTGTCAACTTGTTGACAAGAATACAAAAAAAATAAAACAGAGAACTGTAATTGGACTCTGTTTTATCCGCACATTGAAAACTCTTTCTTTTATAGGAGGTAAATATAAAAAGAAAATAGATAATTTTATTATAGCATACGATTTTATATTTGTCAATATTTTGACAAATATTTTTTCTAAAGAATTAAAACAGACTTTCTTCATTTTTGTCTAATCTTATTTTTTTAAATACAGGAAATCTTAAACTAGGCTTTCCATTTTTATCCTTAGATTCTTCAAAATACTGAACTTCAATAAGTTTCCCTACTATACCTTCTGGGTGTTCCCAAATCATTTTTCTCTGAATGTCGGAAAATCCTGAGCCAACTCCGACAGGTTGTCCTTTATATTCAACAACTACTCCACCTAAAGTTCCTTTATATTTTCCTTTTCCTTCAAAGACATCTGTTACAAATAGGTCTACAGTATTCATTTTCTTTACTTTTAAAATATCTGTTGTTCTTTTCTTTTGATATGGAGCATCTGCAATATTCAACATTATTCCTTCTTGTTGTAGACTTAAAGCTTTGTTTAACAATTTGTCTATTATGTCAGAATTATACTCTCCATCATATAATACTTCAACATATTTAATATAATTACAATGAGCTTTTTTCAAAATGTTCTCTAAATTTTGTTTTCTTTGAGCACAACTTTCAGAAAACATTCCAGTCACAAATTCCTCTACTCTCTTTACATAATCAAAAACATTATAAGTCATATTTTTCTTTTTTGTATCCTTTGTTCTTGCTGCTGACACTGTACTAGCAAACAAATCTAAACTATTGTCTATTGAAAGGTCTGCAAGAATTTCTCCATCATATACTCCATCTGGAAGTTCTCTTAATTCATGTTCTATCTCGACAAAACCTGTCATAAGTTGTCCACTTCTTGACATTAGATTTATCTTGTCTCCTAATTTTATAGTCGTACATCTCATTCCATCAAGCTTTTGAGTAACAAGAATTCTTGGTTTTTCTTGTTCTAATTTGTCGATTTTCTCCCAATACTTATCTGCAAGCATAACATTAAATTCTGGAATTAAGTTATTCCAAACTTTATTTATACTTTTTGCTGTCATTCCAATTTTTAAATTTTGGGTTAGAATTTCTTCAACAATTTCAGGACAACCTTCACTATAATTCCTGATATACCATTGAACATGTGCAATATCTTGGTCTGTTCCTGTATTGTGGTCTTTCAAATAATTAAAGATGTATGTAATTGAATTGTCTGGTTGTAATAATAATCTATATTCTGTTGGAGCAATTTTTTTCTTAATTTTTTTACTAGACAACCCCGTTTTAAAATATGGATTATAAACGAATTTTAATATTTCCTTTAAAAGTTCATTGTTTTTATTTTGTTCTAAAATCGCTTGTTTCTCATTATTTGAGCTTGTATTTTTTATTTTTTCTAATATTTTATATTGTTCTATCATTTGTCTGTCTCCTTTTTTATTTTTTTATATGTGGAGAATATAATAATTAAAAAACCAAAAACTATATTCCCCTGCAAGTATGAAAGTACAAAATCAACATGGAATGTATAAATAAGAACATTAAAAACAAAAGTAAATAAAAAACTACAAAGAAGATATGTCCCTACACAACCTATAATAACTACTAAAGTAAGAAGCAATATAGATACACAATCCATAAAACCTTGAACTTTCTCTTTTAAAAATTCCATGAACATACACCTCCTCTTGTCAACATGTTGACAAACTGTTTAAAAAAATTAGATAGACAGGCTATCTATTTATAATTTCATAATAGTTTTTCCACTACCATTTAAAATATAAACTTTTTGACCAATCTCAAAGATATAGCTTTTGCTAAATCCTTGCCCAAACAAACTAACAACAATAAAGCTGTGAGAAGTATCCCAAACTTCTTCCATACTTTTAGGAATCTTGTTTGCTGGAATTCCTATACAATTAGTTTCAGATTTTATATATTTCAACCAATTTTTTGAATAGAAATCAATTCTTGCAAAGTCTTCTTGAGAGTTATTTTCACAAGTTGGTTTTACATCTTTCTCGAATTCTAATTCTATCTTTTTCTTATAATCTTCTGGAACATCTACATAAGCATAAGAAATGCTTTCTGCCTCTTCTAAAATCATTGTTCTACTTTTTGAAAATCCTTCATATTCTAATATCATACTATCTACCTACCCTTCATTTTTTCTATCTACCTACCTGTCTATCTGCTATTTAATATATCATATATTTTTTTGTTTGTCAAATAAAAAAAGAAGGTCGCTGGGGCAACCCTTCTCTTTATATCCTCGTAAAATGTTGGTAGCATTTTACGAGCTGTCGAAGATGTTATCTCGCAACAACTCCGACTTTTATTATAGTATGAACAAAGCTTCCTTTACTACAATAAGTAGTATAACACATTATTTTTATTTTGTCAAGATATTTCCTAATTTTTTTCAACCTATTATTCTTCCACAACCTTTTGAACTTCTTTTTTTATTCTACATCTCCTTATTTGAATTGCTTGAACAGAATGTCCAATTTTCTTAGCTAGTTCTCTGTCAGTCCCATTAAAGCAGAGTAACAGTTGTTCTTCTTCTTGTGTCCAATCATGCCTTTGACAACCTTCTCTTCCAATTTCATAATTTCTTTTTCTACATCTATTTTGATGAGCAATAAATTTCTTTTGGTCTTTATATGCTTTTCTATCTCTTGAGCTCATTTTTCACCTCTCAATCTTCAAAAACTTCAATAAATTCTGATAGAAATTCTTCTGGTTCATATACTTCTACTATTCCATCAGTTTTTCTAACAAAAATGTCTCCAAAATAGAAATCTTGCCCACATATAATTCCAGCATAAGTTCTTCCTTCATTTTCTAATTCTGGAAATATCTTGTCAGAGATTTTTATTATTCCTGCTCTAACTAAAACATTAAACCACATCGGAAAATCTCCACTTCCATATTCAAATGCTTCACATAAATCTGATTTTTTGACAAACATATAAAATTCTCCTCTCTACAATCGTTTTTAAGCCGTTTTTATTTTTCTACCCTAGTAACTTGTTTCCTAATACCATAAAATCAATTCTCGGTAAACGTCAGTTAAATCTGACGATTTTAGAGGGTATTTTAGACTAACATAATAAAATTGTCATTTTATTTACCAAAAT
>CALYAC010000033.1 GCA_944393405.1 uncultured Clostridia bacterium
AGCACATCTCATCCGGTAATTGGGAAATGTTTTCACGGGACTTACCATCCTCATCCCGGAATCGGTCCAATCCCCAGCACCCCGGTCAAAAAGAACAGCCCTGCAAACAGGATCAGAAGGCACAGAAGAACGATTGCAAAAAACACCGTCTGCCCACAAGGCTTTCCGTTTACTTTTCGCAATATCCCGCTGCAAAGCAGCGCCAGAAATCCTCCGGCACAAAACAGAGGAAACAGAACCCCGAAACCGGTGAAAAGAATTGTATCTGCCTGCCAGGACATACTGTCCATGCTGCGCTGTACGGTCCCGTACAGCAGGATATAGACGATCATGCAGACCAGCGAAAGAGCTGCGCCTGCGGCCGTGACTTTGGCAGCACGGCCTTCAAACAATTTTTTCACGTTATTACCTCCTCTTAGCTGGCCGGAACTTCCCGGCCGGGATGCAGACAGCGCCGCGCGCTGTCCGTGCTGCGGGTCATGCGCCTCCTTTCACCGTCTGGATTTTCCTTAGGTTCGAGTATAGCGGCCCCCAGCGGGAGGTACAACAGGTTTGGCCCGGGCGGTCGTTTTTGCGCCCTGGCCGGAAAAATATGTTGGAAAATGTATACAATTCAGGCAGCCTGCAATTGTGCATTTCACCGGGACATAGCGACAGCCGCCCCCCTGGCAAAGCCAGGGGGGCGGCTGTCCGGAGAATGGTCCTGCCGGTTCCGGCAGGATGCTATCATGGAATGCTTTTGTTGTCCTGTACGCCGGCCTGTGGTTTTGGCACCGGGATCAGGCAGCGCAGCACCGCGCAGCCATGTTCGCTGCTAGCAAACAGCTCCGCGCCGTACTTGTGCAGCAGCTCCCCAATCCCTTCCGGCCGGGCGGGCAGGGTGCTGGCTTCTGCCCCGCCGGGTTGCAGCATCCATGCGGTTTCCAGCACTGCCATACCCTGGCGGTCATAGATCGCCAGGTCCAGCTCGCGCTGAAGT
The DNA here is from genome assembly GCA_944393405.1 of uncultured Clostridia bacterium. Next base: position 980 of record CALYAC010000033.1, read on the forward strand.
TCAGGCAGCTTTTCCGTCTGTTCCACCGCCCGGCGCAGCATGCAGGTGGCCAGGGTATACAGGTCGGCTGCCTCCACAAAGGACAGCAGTCTGCCATCCGCCACACAGTGCATCCGTATGCCGTGTTCCCGGCAATACAGCCTTTGCTCGGCCAGAGCCATATCCAACACATCGTTACCGGTGGCCAGGCGGCTGTCATAAATATCCACCGCCTCGCTCAGGCGGGTCAGGCATTGCTGCTGTTCGCTGGCGGTACGGGCGCGGCTCAGATCCGCCAGCCGCATCTTCAGCTCATGGCAGCGGCGGTTGATCAGCAAAACATGGCGGCGGGCCGTCTCGTACTGTTCCCGCTGGCTGCGGCGCAGCGCGTTGGCAATGGCCAGCTCGTCCTCGGCCCGGCGCTTGACCGACAGCGTATGTACCAGATACAACGCCACCAGGATACAGGCGCCGTTCATCAGCACAAACTGATAATTCTGGTTCAGCCCTGACTGCCCATCCAGGCTGATCTTTATGGCCGGCACGTTCTGTACCAGCTCAAATTCCAAAAACAGAACCGAAGCTGTGGCAAACAGCCGCCGTGTGATTCTACAGTCGCCGCCGAACAGAGGGATGGCCAGCAGGTGATAGCTCAGCGGCAGCACGGCTGCCATCCAGATTGCCAGATACAGCCCATAGTTTGGCGGAAATCCCTGCCGAAGCACCAGGTTGAGCGATACGCTGCTGGCGTTTTGCATCGTCTGTTGGGTCACCATGGCCCACAGCGCCGCATAGGCAGCCTGGATCGGCGGGACATCACAGCAAAGAAGGATCAGCAGCGTGGCAAGGCAGCCCATCATCAGGCGGGTGGCCAGAGGGACGCTGAACACATAACTTTGAAACAGTAAAATCCATCGCACCGCAAACAGCAGCGCCGCTCCGCCTGCCGCCGCCCGCACCCGGTAGCGCCTGCGGTGGGGCATGGGATGCTGGAAGGCCAACACCTGCAAAACCACCCACAGGCTGACATAATACCGCCCGTCCAGAGCGTTGACAATCTCACTCATGGCTGGCTGTTCCCCCAAGGTAGGCGTTCAGCGCCGCCAGCAGCGCCGGGCGGCATCCCCGGCTGACCGGAAGTTCCACATCTCCGACCCGCAGCGTTTTAAGGGCGATCTCTTTCACCTGCGCAAGATTGACGATATACCAATAGTTGCCTTTGGCAAATGGGTACGCGGCGAGCTGTTCTTCAGCGGACTTCAAAGTGCCGCGCAGCGTATAGTCGCCCTGTTCGGCATGATAGCAAAGTCGTTTTTGCTGCACATCCACATACAGAATACTGCGCACCGGCAGCCGGACCTGCCGGTCATGGCAGTCCAGCAGAATTTGTGCATCTCGCTGACGGTCAATGCGTCCCAATGCCCTGGCAAACCGCATACGAAAAGACACATAGGACAACGGTTTCAAGATGTAATCCAGCGCCTGCACCGAGTATCCCTGGATCGCGTACTGGGCCATGTTGGTGATAAACACCAGTATCACTTGGCTGTCCAGCTCTCTCAAACGGTGGGCGATCTGCATCCCATCGGCACCAGGCATCTCGATGTCCATCAGGATCAGATCAAAGCGGCCATCATAGTCTTGCAGCAGCGCCTCGCCGCCGGCAAAACACTGTACCGAGAGCTGCTGGCCGGTTTCCTCTCCGTAGCGGCGTACATACTCCCTGAGCTGGGCGCGGATTGACGCCTCATCCTCCACAATAGCAATCTGATACACGCTTTTCCTCCTCACTTTGCCACTGCTGATACAGCAGATACATATATTATAGCAAAGCTGAACGTTAAGGGACAAGGCAAAATTCAGTGGCAGGCAGTGCAAATTGACGCGATTGCAGAAGGCGGACCAGCTTTTGCACAGGTTTCGTATGCATTTTGTTTGGGCTTGCTTTTACTGTCCTATTACAGAGGAACGTGTGAAATTATCTGGCCTGCAGAGCGAAAACCAGCCGGGTCTGTATAGCAGGCACTTTCGCCTCTTTTTTCACCCACAGCAGACTGATTCGGCCCAAAACAGCTTCCCGAAACAATCCTGTTGTCCTCATCCCGATGAGCTCTGTCAAAAGAGGAACGCCTTCCCATTAGGAAAGGCACAGCCTGTCGAAAAAGGTCACGGTAAGGTGGCCATTTTCTCGTATTGTGGAAAAGAATACGGTATAATGTCGTAAGGTGATAAAAATGCGGGAAAGAACACAGAAAATAGAGGACAGTTGGAATTTGTGAGTTTGGAAACCATGGTGCCGCAGGATCGCTTGCTGCGGAAGATCGGTGCAGCAAGCGATTTCAAAAAGATATACGAATTTGTAGAGGAACTGTACTGCGAGGACAACGGCCGGCCATGGCAGTGCAGGAAGTTTAATAGCTCGATTCATCTCACGTTTCTTGTTGAGGTGGCTACCCGGTCACAGATAGGGCCGTTCTTCGGGGTGCCTGCGTGCTGACCACAGGTTGCCTGACTACCGTTTGGCCACTTTTGATTTTTCCTTGGCTTCACTCGACAAATTTTGCGCTTTAGCATCGCTTATTCTACATATAAACCAGCGCGGGAATTTGTGCACGCCGTACAAATCCCCACGCTGTATCATTGCTATTTTCCCGGTTTCACTGTTCTCCGGCCTGACTACTACGTCCAACTGGGCTGTGGACGACTGATCTTGGCACAGGGGTGTCAACCATGCCAACCAGGCGCTGGCTGGGGGCAGCGTGCAGTTGGCCGTCCGGGTAGGGCTGGTAGCCCACCGGCGTCTGGAGGCTGCACGACCTGAACGGGGTCTGGCTGGCCTGGCCCGTCGGCAGTATGCTTCCATTTTGGTTCTGCTGGTGTTACCTACCCACCGCCACCTAAACGCTGTAACCCTGCAAGCTGCGCCGGCCGTGCGTGGAGGTCTTTTCCAGCGGCAGTTTTTGTTGTTTTCGCGCAAAGCCACGAACTGTTCCGGGCCTGGCGGTACAGAAATGGTCCGACTGCATCCATGACTCTTTAGCGTATTTTTCAACATTCTTGATGGATCGGATACACTTTACCATTAAGGGGTACAGTGCATTGAAACTTTCGCTTGCTTTTCCTTTCACTTTATGCCATACTGGTTTCAGTTTCAAAACTTCCAATTTTCCTCATTTTTGAAACTGGAGGCTTGCGCTATGAAATGGATTGACCGCCCGCAGTATCTCCAGCGCCTGTTGGGCCTGCAGAACACCCCGGACATCAAAATCATCACCGGCATCCGCCGCTGCGGCAAGTCCTGCCTGCTGCGCGCCTTCCGGCAGCAGATCCAGCAACAGGACCCAAATGCCAATATTCTCTCCCTCGATTTCACCGATTTGGATTGGGAAGATCTCAAAGATTACCGCGCGCTGCACCGGTACGCGAAAGAACACGTTAAAGAGGGTACTGCCAACTATCTGCTGATCGACGAAGTCCAGCTTTGCCCGCACTTTGAGCTGGCCATCAACAGCCTGCACGCCGCCGGGCAGTTTGATATTTACCTGACCGGCTCCAACGCCTTTCTGCTCAGCGGCGACCTGGCAACGCTGTTCACCGGGCGCTATATAGAGATCCCGGTCTTTCCCTTCAGCTTCGCCGAGTATTGCCGCTATTTTGAGGAAAAGACCGATATGCAGGCCGCCTTTGATGACTATGCCCTGCAAGGCGGTCTGGCCGGTTCTTACGCCTACCGCAGTGAGCAGGACCGGGTGGCTTATATTCAGGAAGTGTACCGCACCATCGTCACGCAGGACCTCGTACAGAAATACCGTCTGCCGGACACGGCCATGCTGGAACATCTGAGCGAATATCTGATGGATAACATCAGCAACCTGACCTCTCCCAACCGGGTCAGCGATACGCTGACTGCCAACAAGATCACCACCAACCATGTTACGGTGGGACGATACATCAAGTATCTGTGCAACGCCTTCGTGTTTTACGACACCAAGCGGTATGACATCAAGGGCCGCCGCTATCTGGAGACCGCTGACAAGTACTACCTGTGTGACACCGGCATCCGCTATGCGGTGCTGGGCCACCGCAATTTGGATTACGGCCGCCTGTATGAGAACATCGTCAACATCGAGCTGCGCCGCCGCGGCTACGACGTGTATGTGGGCAAGCTGTACCAGAAAGAAGTAGACTTTGTCGCGCTTCGAGGCAGCGAGAAGCTGTACATCCAGGTTAGTGATGATATTTCCCGCAGCGCGACATTTGAGCGGGAAGTCTCACCGTTGCTGGCCATCAAGGATGCCTACCCCAAGATGATCCTGGCCCGCACCCGCCACCCGGTATACGATTACGAAGGAATCGCCATTTGGGATTTGTCACAGTGGCTGCGGGAGGAGGGGTGAGAGCGGCCCGGACTGCCAGCTGACCACCATTTGACCACTTTGCTTGTTCAGCGGGCAGGTCATGGTTCCCCAAAGCGCTTTTCACGTTCCATCATTCTTTTCTTTGCACGACCATCATCGCGGGAATTTGTGCATGCTACACAAATTCCCGCGATGGTTCATTGCATTTTCCCGGATGCCACAGTTCTCCGACCCGGAAGGCCGCTGGTTCGAATCCAGTCGGGCGCACCACAAAAAGACCGCTGTGTGTTCACGCAGCGGTCTTTTTGTATGGATTTTGGTTTGTACCACATTGTGTCACAAACCAAATCATATACAATATGATTTGGCAGGGCTGCCTCTCGGTCGATTTTCTGTTCCTCCAAACCCGCCCCAAATTCGCTGTTTGGGGCGGGTTTCGCTTCCATGGTATGTTTCTCGTAACCTGGATCAGCGCCGGACAGTGCTTCCTGATGGAAGCCAACGGCCGCCCCGAGGCCTGGTTCGTCTTGCAGTTGCCCGCATCAGACGACTATCCCGCCGCCAACAAACGAAAAGGCGGCGCGAAGGCAACGGCCTCCGCGCCGCTGCCCCGCGCCACCATGCTGGGCCCTTATACAAGCCCCCGTTTTGCAGGTGCTTCCAAATACATGCTCGCCTTCTGCAAGGCCTGCTGCCCGCGGCTGGCCATCGAGGTGCCGCTGGGCGACCCGCTCAGCCGGTTCCGCCTGGCCTACTGGCTGGACCAGGGGTTTGTGCCGGAGGCACGGGCGGGGTTCGGTGGGGCGGTGCGGCTTGCTACGCACAAATAAGATACAGTAACTTTCTCCAGGACAACATATCCTTGACGATTTTGTAGATGCCTTTGGAATCGCAGCAGCGTGTCGAGAAATTCGACACGCTGCAACGGGGGCAACAGCCGTGCACGCCTGCGCCTACCGCGGCTATTTCCCCCTTTGGAATCCCCTTCGACAAAATTTTACGGCAAATCGCGCACTCGTCGCTATGCTCCTCGCACACAATTTGTCGCAAAATTTCCCTGGTGGTGTCGCCGTCGTCGGCGCATGTCCGCCGACGGCGACGAATTTTAACTTTTTTGACAGTCTGGAAATCGCAGCTTTTATTGGCGAGAAAAGTATACTCGGTAAGGGGGAGAAAAGCGTTGGTACGCTCCAGCGTGTCGATAAATTCGACACGAACCTGTTGCACAATAAAACTATAATAGCAATTTGTACAAACAAATACACCCAATAAGACAAATTGCCCCCAAAAGAAGCTGTTTTGACTTCATTTGAGGGGCACATTTTGTACATTATTTTGGGGCAAGCTATTTTACAACGGATTTCCTTTCTCGGCGCCAGCTATGCCCCGCAGGCGTCGCAGCGGTGCTTTAGGCGCAAGCCACGAATTGCGCGGGGTGCTCTGGCAGAATTGAACAGTGCCGGGGATTTGTTAGATACGAGTTATGGGTTCTCGATCACCCTGCCGTCCTTGACGACGGCGCGGGGCGGCTGGTGGCGCCAGATCGCGTGGTAGACGTCCGGCTGGGTCAGGATCACCAGGTCAGCGTCGCCGCCCACCTGCAGCCGGTGGTTGTTCAGCCCCAGCGCCCGGGCCGCCGTGGTCGTGACCATATCGTACAGACGCTCCATATCCTGGAAGCTGGTCATCCACAGCAGGTGGCTGGCGAGAAACGCCACCTCGAGCATATTGCACTCGCCGTAGGGGTAATAAGCGTCCGCGATGTCGTCCTGCCCCAATCCGACGGGCAACCCGGCGGCGAGCAGTTCCTTTACCCGCAGGTGCAGCGGGCCGGTATGTGGGTCGGTGACAAAGCCGATGCCAGCGCGGCGGGCCAGTTCCGTCAGCTTGCAGAAGTAATTTTCCGGGTACAGCGCCATTGCCCGGCAGTGCTGCGCGGTCACGCGGCCCTGCCAGCCGATCTCCAGCACTTTTTTGCAGAGCATTTCCAGCGTCCGTTCCTCTGGGTCGCTGACATCGTCCAGCAGCATGGAGATGTCCCGGTCATACCGCGCCGCCAGCTGGCAGACCGCGTCGATGTGTGCCTGCTCCTCCTCGCGGGTGGTCTCGATCCAAGGAATGCCGCCGCAGACATCGGCCCCCATCTGCATAGCCTGGTCCATCAGTTCAAGGGCGCCCGGCTCCCGGATCAGCCCGTCCTGCGGGAAAGCCACGACTTGCAGTTCAACCTTCCCGGCGTACTCCTGTTTGGCCTGCAGGACGGCGGCAACGCCCTCCAGCCTACCCTTGCTGTCCACATCAGCAAAGGCCCGGATGTGGGTCACGCCGTGCCGGACCGCCAGGTCGCAAGCCTTGCGGACATTCTCGATGATCCAGCGCCGGTCGTACTGAGTCTTGAACGCCGCGGCACTGCGGATGGAATCCAGCGCATGGCTCATGCCGTCCTGCTGGTATTCCTCCAGGGCCTTCTGACCGGCGCGCTCCAGCGTGTACACCTTGCACAGGTGCAGATGCCCGTTCACGAAGGATTCGGTGACCAGGTTGCCGCCCGCGTCCAGCTGTTGCGCGCTCGGCTGGTCCAGCGCGGGCGCGATGGCCGCAATGCGCTTGTCCTCGATGCCGATGGTAAACCGTTCGTCGCCGTGGCCCCGCAGGCGGGCGTTTGTGATCTTCAGGTCATACATGTGTCATTTTCCTCCCAATACAAATTTGTTCATTCCCTGCACCGTAGCCTGAATCACCGGCCCGGATACAAGTACCGTGACGATGGTGCAGACGCCGAAGCTACCGCCCAGCAAAACGCCGATGACGACCATCAGCACATCCAGCACCATCCGCACGATCTTGACTGGCCATGCGTTTTTGCCGGCCAGAGCGAAGGTCAGCGCCTCGTAGGAGCCGCGGCCAAGGTTTGCGGAGGCATAGATGCCGGTCCCCACCGCGAACAGTACGACCCCGGCGCACATCAACAGGAAATTCAGCCAGGCGATGCCGGGGTACCGCTGCACGCCGCTGAATATCTCCACAAAGCCGCTGTACACCACTTGATACAGGATGGTGCCGATGTGGATCTGGCTGCGGTCGTAAAACCAGACGAACACGATCATAACGGCCGCCACCGCGAAGGACGCCATGCCGATGCTCATGCCGGTGACCTTCGAGATGCCCTGCCACAGCACGGCCAGCGTCGCACTACCAAACCCGGCGTACATTGCCAGCGTGATACCGTAGGCGGAGAGGATCGACCCGGCCAGAATCACCGCGATTTTAAGCGCCCACTGTTTTTTATCCATTCCTAAACCCTCTTTCCGGCGGTCCGCCCCGTCAGATGCGGACGATGTAGCCTGCCTTGCGCGGCGCCGGTTCGCCGGGCTCCACGGCCGGGTAGCCCAGGGCCACGGCGCCCACGCCGCGCAGCGTCTCGGGCAGGTGCCAGGCGCGCAGCAGCGCCTTGCCCTCCTCGCTGTCAAAGATCTCCCGCTCCCGGTGCACCCAGACGGTGCCCAGGCCCAGGGCGTGGGCGGCCAGCATGATGTTTTCAAGCACGCAGCTGCCGTCCTCCACAAAGGTGCGGGAGGCCCCGTCGGCGAGCACCAGCACCACGGCGGGCGCGCCGTAGTAGGGGTCGGTGTCGCTGCCCATCACCCGGGCATTCAGCGCGGCGATCTGGCGGCGTGCAGCCGGGTCGGTGACGGCCACAATGGTAGGCGACTGACGGCCTCCCCCGGTGGGGGCCCAGGTGCCGGCCTCCAGCACAGCGTCCAGCAGGTCGGCGGGCACCGGGTCCGGCTTGTAGGCGCGGACGCTGCGGCGGGTCCGGATGAGGGTCAAAAGATCATGTTGTACGGTGTTCATGGATAGTACCTCCTCTAATCGGCCTTCCCGAACCCGGAACGGAAAATAAAAAAGCCACACAGCAAGCCCAAAGGGATTGCTGTGTGGCAAAAAGATGACCGGAATCCGGAAAAGACCACCTGAAATTTTACGTCGTTATTATAGCGCCCCGGCCGGCGTGTGTCAAGGGGGCAGGCAGCCCCAAAAAAGCATTTGTGAAGTTTCAAAATTGCACTTGACAGGATTTTGGACTGTAGTATAATGTGATCGTAAAATTCGTGCGGATTTTTCATCCTTGTCTTTTCGCCGTACACCCTCGCGGGGGTGTACGGCTTTTTTGTTTTTTGCGGGCCCTGCCCGCAAAGGGCAACGCCCGGCAGCGTGGAGCTCACCGCTTTTGGCAGCCTCTCGGTCTCCGGCATGAACGTGATCCGAGAGAGCAAGCCGGACGCGTGCAAGGCGACCATCGTGTGCGCATCGCTGGCGATAGGCACCGGCTTCAGCATGGTGCCGGACGCGCTGGCGGCCTTCCCCTTCCGGGCGTCGGCGCTGCTCAGCGGCGTGCCGGGCACCGCCATCACCGCCATCGTCCTGAATCTGATTTTGAGAGAGAAACGGAGCTGAATTATGGAGACTTATCGCTTGATCCGCAACGCCGACTGGATCGTCACGATGGACGAGCACCACAGCCGGTACCGCCACGCCGACCTGATCTACAAAGGCAACGAGATCGTGGCCGTGGGGCCGCACTTGGAAGAGAGCTGGCGCGGCCGCTGCCGGTTTGACGAGGTCTGCGACGCCACCGGCAAGATCGTGACGCCGGGCTTTGTCAACGCCCACCACCACACCTGGCAGGCGCTGATCCGCAACATCAAGGTGACGCAGGGCCTCAAGCTGGAGCCCTGGCTCAAGGTCATGTACGAAGTCTACAAGGACCTGACGCCGGAGGTGGCGCGGGCCGGGGTCTATGCCAGCCTGGGCGACTGCCTGAAGACCGGGTGCACGACCTCCAACGACCTGTGGTACCCGCACCCTGTCAAAACGGCCCGGCTGATGGACGCCGAGATTCAGGCGGCCGCCGAACTTGGCATCCGTTTCCACCCCATCCGCAGCTACCACTCGCAGGTGAGCGACGTGGTGGTGCCGGAGGTTGTCGATACCACCGAGCGGGTCATCGCCGATGCCACCCGCCTGGTCAAGACCTACCACGACAGCCGCCGTTTTTCGATGTGCCGGGTGGGCATCGGCCCCAGCATCGCGCAGTATGACACTGAGGAGATCTTGCAGGCAACGCTGGAATTTGCCGAGAAATACGATGTGATGGTGCACGGCCACCTGGCCGAGAGCCGCTATGAGTGGGAGTACACCCAGGCGCGCTACGGCTGCACCCCGGTGGAGTGGTTCCGCCGCCACGGCCTGCTGGGCGAGCGCTTCTACTACGCCCACTGCGTCCAGCTGGACGAGCGGGACATCCAGCTTTTGGCCGACAGCCACACCGGCGTTGCCAGCTGCCCGATCTCCAATATGTACCTGAGTTCCGGCGCCTGCCCGGTGCGGGCCCTGATGGACGCCGGCGTCCAGCGCATCGGGCTGGGGGTGGACGGCCCCGCCAGCAGCAATTCCTCGAACATGATGGAGGAGATGCGGGTCTGTTACCTGCTCAACCGCCTGTGCTACGGCGACAAGCCCTGCAGTGCGGAGGACATCCTGTACATGGCAACGGCGGGTGGCGCCCGCGCGCTGGGCCGCGACGACATCGGCGTGCTGCGCCCCGGCATGGCGGCCGACATCGCCATCCTGGATTGGAGCAAGCTGTCCTATGCGGGCGGCTGCTATGACCCGGTGGACTGCATCGTCATGAGCGGCGACGCCCGGATGGTGGACACCGTCATCGTCAACGGCGAGACGGTGGTGCGCAGCGGTGTCCTCACCCGCGTCGACGAGGAGGAAAAGCGCCAGTATGTCAACGCCGTGGGCCGCGACCTGCTGTGCAAGTCGGCACAGCGTCTGCCGGCCCTCCGGGCCGACCTGCAATAAGACACAGGATGCCGGGCCGACTTTCAAACCGGCCCGCACAAAATCGGTACAACGATCAACCATTTTCCTGCAGGCCTGCCATGCTGTCATGGTGACGGCTTAAAAAGCAAGCATACATACGAGCAAGATAAAGCCCGCCGAACAGCGCTCCGCTTGAATCCATAAGACCCTTCTTGGAGGAGCCTACATGCTAATGCCGGCAGTTTGACTACCATGTGACCACTTTTCTTTCCGAATTATCCCACCATACCACTTTTCACGTTTCAACATTCTTTTCTTTGCATAACAACCAGCGCGAGAATTTGTACATGCCACACAAATTCCCGCGCTGTATCATTGTTATTTGCCGGATGCCACAGTTCTCCGACCCGGAAGGCCGCTGGTTCGAATCCAGTCGGGCGCACCACAAAAAGACCGCTGTGTTTTCACACAGCAGTCTTTTTGTTATTTCTCGTTGCTATGTATCAGAGCGTCAATAATGCAAACGACACCTAGAGGGTAAAATAGTTCCACTGGCGTTAATGTTTAATTATTTATTTCGTGCATTTTATAGTATTTCAGATCATCAATAGCTCAAAAAGCTTTTTATGCGCACTAGTATTAAGAGCCTCTATAGAGAGTTGATATAGTTCTTTATTTGACAGGAACAGATCATCATCTTTAGCAAGAGGGCCGAAATAACTGATAACCACAATCTGAATGACCAAATCCAGTTCCATTTGCAAACTATTTCGTTGCCCCTCAGACAATAAAATATATTGCTCTTCAGATACCCCGTGTAAGATAAGAATATCTTGAAGAAGTTTAGCTGAGTCAATGAATTTACGCTGTTCTTTTATTGCATCGTATGGATGGTTGCCTGGATCCATATATTTTGTGTCATGTTTAAGTGATGGCAAAATTGTTAGCGTTTGACCGGTAAGCCAGTAAGGATCGACATTTAAATGCTTAGCTATTAAGTTCAGCATCTTAGAATTGGTTTTCTGTGACTTGCGGATTCTACGAATAGTCTTTTCATCAACAGCTATTTCCGGAAGTTTGCTTAATTCTGTCATGCTTATTCCTTGGCGATCTCTAGCAGCATCAAATAACTGTCGATTGATAGGCACGTTATTAATTAAAGGTCTCCCACGTTTTTTACTTGCCATTTTATCCCTCCAATTTCCGGACATTAAATCTGATATTTGTCGAATGTTCAAAACACAAACAATATGTATAATTAAGATTATACAGCGGAAATTTATCGAAACAAAAACCGGTCATGAAAACAAAGGAGTGATTATATGAATACGAAGCTTATTCCAGATAGCTTGCAACAGATTATTCTAACGTTGCCCGAGAAAACAACTTCGTCGCACTGGACAAATGAATTTATGGAGATTTTTAAGAGATTGCCTCCAAAATATCAAGCATACATCATTTTAGTTGGCTTGGTCGGCACCTTTGCTTGGAGCACTTATGCTCTGCACAAAGGTGGAACGGTAGTCATCAATGAGAGGGAATGGTCTGTCACGATAAAAGCAACTTTTGCTGCGCCGTGGCACGCCATTGGTGTTCCGTCTTTGCGGCAGTCCGGACAAAGCGACAGCAGGGGTTTGGGTGCTCCCAAGGCAAAATGCGTTTGGATATCCAAACGCTATGCTTGCAAAGTGAGCCACCTGCCAGGAGAGAGATTCTGAGAGAATGCCTCGCTCCACTACCCCTTATAATCATAGCAGAGCACGAGTACTATAAACGGGATTATAATTCCAGTCTATTATTTTTCTTGCTACATTTTCCCGTTTATTCCAAGTATGGATCGTAGATTTTTGTCTAGAGATGGCAAAGGGTTCCTTAGGTAGGATTCCTTGTGTCAAGTCCAGCAACATTCCAGGGTTCCTTATGTAGGGTTCCTTGTGCCGAGTCCAGCAGCATTCTAGGGTTCCTTATGTAGGGTTCCTTGCCGTTCAGAAAAGCCTTTGATTTATATACATGGAGTGCGGCCCTCGCAAAGCGTTCGCGTCTTTACCGGAATTTCCACATTTCGAGTATCGAAAATGACTTGTAAAACGCACTTGCAGGTCTGGGAATACCATTTGTTCATTTGGCTGCACTCGGTTATGCGAACAGTGCAGCACCGACAAAAAGACAGCGTCTCGGTTCCAAAAGTCTTGCGAAACCGCCATAAACAGCGATTTAGACAGCGGGTTTCTTCCATAAAGCCCCCCAAAAGATACAGTTCGTAATACATCGAGAATGGTCTAGGCTCCTGCTCGGGCAGGGTGTATCCGTCACTTTGTTTCTTCCTGTGAGTGAGTTGGCACATAGATTCTCCTTTCCGTGACCGGGAGAAGGGCCGCCGAAAACCGTGTGAGCAGAGCAATAAAAAAGAGCCGCGTGAACAAAGGCTTCGGGAAAACCCGAACACCTGCTCACACGGCCCTGGTAGTCTTAGCTTTGGAAAGCCAGCTCCTGATCACTCGTTGTTTGCTATTAAATTGTGGATCGTCTGTTGGCTATGACCTCCAATTCTTGTTTTTAGAATAGCATAAGTATATAAGACATGCAATACTTTTTCGCAATAATCATTTTTTCAGAGCCGTATCGTTTTTAAAGCAGTTGGAGGAATCCTCGCCCGTTTTTGGCAACACCGACCCATTCCAAAATGGCGGCTAAAACAAACACTGGATCAAAGCAGGACTCGCCGGTTTTCTTTCCAAAGTAGTGGATTGCAATAGCACCTACGACTGTGTCCGATGTGCAGCGGCCGTGGCCAACTTTATCATTCGGGCCGCGGGAATTTCCCTTGCGAGCTTTTCCTTGCGGAGAGTGTTGCAGCAGTTCCACAATAACATCAAAAACAGATAGCTCGTACTGGAATCCGTTCAACTTGTCGCTGGTAATCGCGCGGCCATGGTCTGTCAAGGAAATTGTGCAGGGGCCTCCCTGCTGGAGCGGGATGATGGCAGTGCCACCGCTTGTCAGAAGCTTTTCCTGCACGATATTAGATGCCTTTTCGCCGGAAGCAAGCATTATAGTTTTCTCCTTTTTCCCAGTTTGTTCGTCAACTAAAGCTCATAGAGAGCCATCTAGCTAAAGCTGCACCTGCCGATAGGACTTAATCCGTACCCAATATCCAATAAAAGTGCGTCTGTTATCTTCAACTATCTTCAACGATTTGCCGCTCAAGGGTTTAATCGGATAGTATTTGCGTACGGATATCATTTTGTAATGCTTTCATATTTTGTTATTGGAGCACTCTCATGAACGCTTCGTATTCGGCGTCTTTAAAGCAGCAGAGGTAAACGTTCATCACGGTCTCCTTGTGGGCCTCGAACCAGCGGACGATCGTGCGCAGCGCAACCACGGCCGCCTCGTCCAATGGGTATCCGTACACTCCCGTTGAAATGCCGGGAAAGGCAATGCTTCCGCAGCCATTTTGGCGCGCTGCTTCCAAGCTGTTCCAGTAGCAGGCGGAGAGCAGGTCGGCATCCCTGTTTTTTCCGCTGTAAACCGGCCCCACTGTGTGGATAATATGATCCACATCCCGGATCGCATACGCACCGGTGATCTTGGCCTCCCCCGTTTCACAGCCGTTCAGCTTCCGGCATTCTTGGAGCAGCTCTTTCCCGGCCGCGCGGTGGATGGCCCCATCCACACCGCCGCCACCCAGCAGGCTCGTATTGGCCGCATTGACGATCGCGTCCACATGCAGGTCCAGTACGCTCCCGCGCACAAAGCTGATGTGCGATTTCGGAACATGCTGTTTTACAACTTCAAGAGATTCTTTTGTAAGGATCATTTTCTTGTCCCAAGGGTTGATCACAAGGCCCTGGCAGTGCGGCCAGCGGTCCAGCGCATTTATCAAATCTCCAAAGGTTTGGTTGATGACCGACGAGGATTCCCCTTTATCCAGCTCTTCCTGGCTGGTAAAGACGGGAATCAGGTAGTTTCCTTCCGGATCCTCCGCTATGTGCCGAAAACGTATGGGCACCTCCTGATCACAGGTATAGGTATCCCCCGTTTTCAATTTTTCCGGATCCCCCAACATCCGGGCCAGAATATCCGGCGTCTTAATGGGAACATACACCTGCATACCATGCCTGATTCCCATCTGCAGAGTGTTGAACACCGGTTCCACCGGGGCATTTTCCCCGCCAAAATACCAATTGAAGATCGCCCGTTCCATAGCGGTTGCGTACCGATTCAGTGCCACTTTGATTCCTCCCTGTTCCTCACATTTTTGCCTCACCGCAAGCCATCACAGTTTGCTTATTCTAAGCATAGCACATGTCAGGTTCCATAGACAGGGCTTTCAAGGGTCTTATTGTCAAAAAGGCCGCTAAAATACTCAGTCTGTTTTACTCGGCAGCCGTGTTAATCGCCATGCCCCATTGAACTTTCACGCATATAGCTGGTCTGGCTTCCTCGGTTACTGAAAGTGTCACAGGAGCCGTATCCCATATTACCGACAAAGCTGGTGAAATGTTTAATCACTTTATCGAAACATTGGCCATTATGTTAGTAACCTGTTGTATCATTCCTGTTCTGGTGCTGCTGTCTTTTGTCTCATGTCCGGGCAGGAGGAAGCGCCGGATCCCTTCGCCCGGCACTGCTTTTCCAGCTGGAAGATAGTATCTGCCGCTGACCACTTTCCCTTGTCACTCACACCTCTTTTCAGGCAAACCTGACCACCCTGACCACCATTTGACCACCACGCATGCAAAAGCCCGCGAAGCCTGTGCTGAAAAGGCTTCGCGGGCTTTTTGTATAGTTTTCTTTTTTGTGCACAACCGACGAAAAACGGCTTGAAATCGCGGTTTGGCGTTGTGTGTCTGGGAACTCCGACAACCGTGACGCGGTTGCCTGGCGCGCCGCTTTTTGGCGATGTGCCGCTCGAAAATCCGGTGCCGCGCCGATTTGCCCGGTGGTCTGACCACGAAATGACCACCATGTACTTTTCACCCCAAACTTTCACAAAATTTCACACGATGAATCTCGTCCCAGCGACGATTTTCATACATGTGCGGTTGTAGCTCAGCTGGATAGATCGTTCGGCTCCGACCCGAAAGGCCGCAGGTTCGAATCCTGTCAGCCGCACCAAAAAATGTTGCTGTATTGCCGTACAGCGACATTTTTGTTTTGTCATGGTTCGTGCTTGTCGATCCACTTTGCGACAATGTACGCTACGATATTGGCCATGACAGATACAGCAAAACTGATAAGATAGTCCATAAAGGTTCTCCTTTCTGTGCCGGTTTGTTTAGCTAGCAGTTGGCACAGGGACTGTTTTATCATTTTTTTGTTTTGCTGGGAATGTTGCGGCTGTAGCAGGGTATTGACCGGCCGCTTCGCCTAATTTGTAGGGGCCGATACTCGCAGGCGCGGGCCGAATATTAGGGTGCTCCTGTCTGGCCGGAATGCGGCCAGCCTGTTATCATGCCGTTTCTTGGCCGGAGAATCTAACCCGAAACTTGTTACAGTCCCATCGCCTCCCCTAACTTCTCTTGGGCTTCCAACTCCTTCTTACCAAAGGTGTGGGCGTAGATGTCCAGTGTCATACTGGCTCGGGAATGCCTTAACAGGCTGAGACCTGTCCGTACATCCATTGATGCTCTGGCCTATGGTTACCAATCCAACAGCTGCGGCCGCGGCAGAAGAAGTCAAAAAGGCCTTGTCCCTGCTCAGACAGAATGTTCCCAGGAAACATATATGTTTCCTGGGAGATTCAAAAAAAACGCACAAATAATATTGACAATTTGCTGTCAGAATTATAAAATAAATACAAATCGAATCAATTCTTGGTTCTCGATATCGTTACAAATAGCAAAGAAGGAAGGGATGTTTATTATATCTGTCGATTTACATCATTTACTTAAAAAGGCCTTTTTAGATGGCTTTACAGTTGAAATTTTAAGTAATGTTACGGGTGTCCCTATTGAGTTAATCAATCGCATCGAGCAGGGAAATTTGACACAATCAGATGTTGCGCAATTAAATGTGCTGCTTTATTTTTTGTCTCAAATATACCTTGTTGATGTAAGTGATGGCAAGTATTTAGAAAATATTGTTCAAACTCTTGTTTCATATTTTGGATTATCTTATATCATAATAGCTCATTATCTTCAACTAACAACAGACGAACTTAATGTTTTTTTGTTAACCCCTGAAGAGTATCCTAACTCTTTTATTTTGACGTTAAAACTTATGCATCTCTTTACGACGTTTGTAAGAAATAAGAAGTTATAATCTCAACGTATCAAGAGCCTCAAATATACGTCGATTTTGTGTTGTCAAACGGGAGGAATACTTTATGAAAAAAATAATTAGTCTCCTTTTGAGCCTGGCTTTTTCTGTCGTAATGTCTACTAGCGTTTTTGCTAATGAAATTACTGAACAACAACCGGTTGCATCCATTACTGTTGTTGATGAAAACGGTAATGATGTCAAATACACACTTTATGACGATTCTACAACTTCTATACCCATTTTTGCGGTTAAGGAGGATGCATCTTCACGAACTCTTACTGAAGTCGCGACTTTACATATTTCTGTAAGTAGTGGTTTAGCGACTTTTCTTTTCACTCCTGCAAATGTTGCGATTTCTTTAATCACAATCGGTTTTACCGGAACTTTTACCACTTATTTTAATGGCATTAGATATGGATATAATGATTATTTGCTTCCTATTGGCGGTGGTTCAGTTTCAGCCGCCGATACCGGGACAGGATCACTGTCAGGGACATATAAAGTGATTGGTTATGAACCCGCATCAGTACTGCAGGGATTTAGCTGGTAACTCTTATGACTTCCTTGCACGAGCTATCGACTGTATTATGTAATCATTATAATCCCATGAGGAGTCTCTCTATTTAGTAATTTCTCCTCAGACTAATTACACCCCTATCACCTCCCCCAGCTTTTCCTGGGCCTCCCGCTTCTTCTTGTCAAAGGCGTGGGCGTAAATATCCAGCGTCGTGCTGGCCTGGGAGTGGCCCAACAAGCTGGCCACGGTGCGCACGTCCACGCCTTGGGCAATTAACAGGCTGGCGTTTGTGTGGCGCAAGCTGTGTACGTTCAGGTTTTCCGGCAGGCCGTTCTGGCGCAAGATCTTCTTGAAACGGAAGGTAAACGTGGTCGGCACCATCGGTTCGCCGTTGGGCTGGCGGAACAGATAGTCATCTTCCTGCAGCGTTTCGCCCGCCTGCTGCCGCTCCCAAGCACATTGCTGTTTCCACGACTTCAACAATTTAGCCATCTCCTTGCTGATGTACACCACACGGTCGCCGCTGGCGGTCTTGGGCGTCTTCACGAAGATGGGTTCGTGGCTCAACTTTACCACATTGCGCTGAATGTGAATGCTACGCTTCTTCCAGTTGATGTCTGACCAGCGTAATCCGCAAGCTTCGCCCCTACGCATCCCAGTGGCCAGCACCAGTTTGAAGTAAGTTTCGTATTTCAGGCTCTGTCCTTCCAGCGCCGTAATTAGCCTTTGCACCAGTTCTTCGTCCGCCACCGGGCGCTCCTTCTTCTCGCCTTGGGGTTTGTACATTTTCCAGGCAGGGTTGTGTAGTAAGTACCCTTCCTCCACCGCGTCGCTCAAGATACTGCACAGCGTGTTGTGGATGCCCTCCACCGATTTTTCAGCAAGCGGCTTGCCGTCGGTCAGCTTGGGTGCCTTACGCATTTCCTCGTAAAAATCCCGGATGACCTCTTTGCGCAGGTCGGTCAGCTTGTAATGCCCCAGCGCGGGCAAAATCCGCCGCACATCCTGCTGGTCGCGGGAGTAGGTGGTTTTCGCCAACTTCTTGGGTGCCACCTCTGCCAGCCAGTGGTCGATATACTTGGCCAGCGTGATGCTCTTGTTCACCGGCTCCGGGGTGTGGTGTACCTCCCGTTCAAACAACACCGCCTGCTCCTGTAACCACTTCTCGCGCTGCTTGGGTTTCAACTCCACCGGCGGATGTACGGTTACTTCAGCCGGTTGCCCTCGTAGTCATACCCGCGGGATACAACTATTAAATAACTGTTCTCTCCCCGCTTGCGAATGGATGCCATATTGCCACGTCCTTTCTGATGTGATTTTCTTTGGTTTGCCTTGGATACTTTTTTGCGTCTGTTCATCATTTTTGACCATCCACACCACAAAGCATACCAACCTCTGTGGCATATAGCTATCACCAAACCCAACAGACTTTGGCAGCAATACTGCCACACGATACACCAGAACCAACAACAGCCTGGACGTTCCATCCAGACTAACGCATATACAGAAAAGGCTGAATGCCAACCTGTGGCATCCGGCCTTTCTCCTTATTTTTCTTATTTCTCGCCCGGATCATCCGCTCCATCTGTCTCACATTTTGAGGAAACACCGTAGAGTTCAGTCATGATGCCGATTCCCAGGCGAAGGCCTTCTCCAAAGTAAGCCACCCCTTCCAAATGGAAAGAGTCTGAAAGCATATCCCGATAGTGTTCCACCTTGCCATATTCCTCGCTATTGAGTTCCTTCTGCAGCTCTTGGCTCAGGTCAGCAATTTCTCTACGAAGTTTCCTGTATGCTTCAGTGTGTGGCACTACCTGCTCATAGGGATAGACGGAACCGTCAAAAAGATCCATGATTATACTCATTTCGCATCCCATCCTTTTCTTTGTCAATGTGTCTTTGGTTGGTGCAGCATCGTTTTCCGTTTGCACTGCACAGCATACCAACCTCTGCGCCAGATAGCTATCACCATACTCAACAGACTTTTGATGCAAATTTGTCTGAACATCCACCAGAACCAACAACAGCCCGGACTTTCCATCCGGGCTGTTGTCCATATGGTGGTCGTGGCAGTTTATCCTAGTGGCCAAAACGGCGGCTTCGCTTTCACCAGCTTGATCAGGGCCATATCAGCTGCCTCGGTGTATCCGCCCGCAGCGATGCGCGCATTGCGCAGGTTGTTGAGCGAGTTGCGGGCCAGACGGAACTCAGCGCCGTTCAACGGAAATTTGCCGGGCGGGGTATTATGTACCTTAATGATGAGAGCCGCGCAGTGCTCATTCGATCGCCCTGCTTACCTGTAGGCACAGAAATCCGCATACAATGCCCGCATCAGGATGCTGCGGTTGTTGCGGTCCATCTTCATAATATGGATGTCATTCTTCCTCATGGTTACCTCCTGCTCGTGTAGAAGCTTATTACCCTGGCTTTACACTACCACAATGAGGTGGACAAAACCATCACGAAACGCAACAACCTTTTATTACCCGATTGGGTCAAATTCAAGCAAAGCCAACAACACTTGCGTTTCCCATGTTAAAACCCCTGCCTGGATTATCATATAGGCAGGGGTTGGCTTGTAATTCTATCGTGTGGGTTCTGGTGGCCTTTTGCTCGGCTTGTGTGCCCGCTCTATCTGTTTGTACCACGTCTTTACGGTTTGGCCCTGCAGGAAATATTTCAGCGGTAACAGGTCCTGCCGCGTGTCCCAGGCTTCCAAAGCATCATAGTAAAGCTTACGATCCTCCTGGTGTACCGTAATGGGCGGATGATTATGCAAAACCAACAGGTAATTCATGGCAAGTCGTCCGGTGCGGCCGTTGCCATCTGCAAACGGATGAATGTTTTCAAATTTTGCATGGAAAAAAGCTGCGGCTGTCAGTGCCTGCTGCTCCGTAATATCCTGCACATCCGCCAACAACTCAGCCATTTCCTCCGCAACGTCTTCTGGCGGTGCACCGACCTCTTCCCTGCCAGTTACATAGTCGTGCTTTTTATATTCACCCGGCCGTTCTCCCAACTGATACCTTCGCGTATCGTAAGTGTTTTGCGTCAACAGCCGCTGGAGTTCCCGTACAAACGCCTCGTCCAAGGGCTGACGCTTTTGGAAGGCCTGCAGGAAATACTCGTAAGCCTCTTTAGAATTGCGAATTTCAAACAGCGTTCTCAAATCTCCTGTGTAGGACGTAACCCCATCATTTTCAAAGATTTCACGGGTATCGTTATACGTCACGTGGCTATTCTCAATGTTTCCAGAGTGATAGGCAAAGGCAATACTATAGCCATTCAAAGCCGCGGCCAATTCTGCGTCTGTCTGAATGTTTTTTTGTTTCCAGATGGAAACTGCCATGTCATACATATTGGGCATACCATTTCTCCTGCACTTGTCACTGCGGTGGCGTTGAACGAATCATATAATCATGATACCTGATACCCACTGAAGAATCAACAAGATTTTTTCATCCCGATCCCCAGTTGTACCATACTGCAAAATGCCCGATTTCGTCTCGGCTGAAAGCATTACTCAGATGACGTCACGCACCTCGCTCTCCACTATATTGAATCTCATAAATTCAGGGATCGCTTCTCTTTCGGCTTGCTTTAGCGCCTCATCATTGCCCGCTGCCAAAGACACCGCCATAACGCTAGCCGGATAGACTGTTTTTTCCAGCTTGAACTGACGCAGATCATCGTAGTCGCTGCACTGCGGCAAGTTGTGAACGCGGCTGAGGTAATCGAGCATGGCCAGTAAATACAGGCTTTCGGGGTACCAGTGACGGTCATAATAGATTCGGATAGCATTGCTGTCCAGCAGGTCCATCATAAACCCCACATCGCCCATTTCCTTCACGCGGTGGCAGATGGTACTTTTAAAGTTTTCAAAGCTGCTGCGTTTGACCAAATAGGGACGCAGCAGGTCCTCCATGGGGATGTCCAGTGCCTGGGCCAGACGGTACACCGTCTCGGCGCTGCATTTGGTCAGCTGCGTTTTTCCGTTGCAAATGTCGTTGAGCGTAGCATATGGCACTTTGCTGATTTTTGACAATCGGTACAT
>CALYAC010000034.1 GCA_944393405.1 uncultured Clostridia bacterium
TATCTGTTAGAATAACTAATACATGATAACCTAAATCAAAAGCTAAATATTCTGCACAAGTCAAAGTAACTTTTGGTGTCAAAATTCTTTCTATACTTGGATCATTAGAAAGATTTTGAAACATAACGACTTTAGAAAGAGATCCGTTTTCTTTTAAACTATTTTTGAAGTATTCAGCTGTCTCAAATTCTGCACCCATTAATCCAAAGCAAATAGCAAATTTCTCTTCTTTTCCAATATTAGAATCTGTAATAATTTTATTGGCGAGTTCATTATGATTAATTCCACTACCAGAGAATATAGGCAATTTTTGACCTCTAATTAAAGTCATTAATCCATCAATACTAGAAATACCTGTTTCGATATAATTTCTTGGATATTCTCTAGAAATAGGATTTATACTACTACCATTAATATCTCTTTCAATGTCAGAATGGATTTCGCCTAAGCCATCAATCGGTTTTCCTGTTCCATCAAAAATTCTACCTAACATATCTTCTGATAGTTTTATACTTAATGGTTTTCCTTTTAATATGGTTTTTGTTTTGTCTAGTCCAATTCCATTTGTCCCTTCATATACTTGTATCATTGTAACATTCTCATCTATACAAATAACATTTCCCAAACGTGTTTCATTATTTGGTAAGATGAACTCTACTTGTTCATTAAACATGATGTTTTTAGGGGTTTTTAAATATACAATAGGACCATTTATGCTTTCTAATCCGAATATATTGAATATCCACTTATTTTTCATCCTTTCTATAATACTTCTTTATATTCTTCTGCTATTTTGTCTAAACTATCTAAATATTGTTCTTCCATTTCATCTATTTTTGCCATTTCAATATTCGCAACTTCATTTTTTATTTTTGGATAAGTTTCAAAAAATCCAATTTCTTTAATTTTAGACATAGGGATGCCCTTGTTGATAAGGGTATCTGAAGCTTCGTATATAGACACAATTAATTTCATCATTTTATATTGTTTTAATAAAGGTACATAAGTATCAATTTCAGAATTTGCATTTTGTTGTAAAAATCCTTCTCTGATACATTTGCAAATTTCCAAAATTAATTTTTTAGAATCTGATAATACATCTTGTCCAACAACTTTAGCAATTTCTTGTAATTCATTTTCTTCATTTAACAATTTGACAATTTTATTTCTATATACTAAAAAATCTTCTTCTGCATTTTTATCATACCAATTTTCTAAATTAGAAATATATTCACTATAACTAATCATCCAATTAATGGCAGGATAATGTCTAGAATATGCTAAATCTCTATCTAGTCCCCAAAATACATGGACAAATCTTCTTGTATTTTGCGTAACTGGTTCTGAAAAGTCTGAACCTTGTGGAGACACGGCACCAATAATAGTAACAGAACCATCTGTTCCATTATGGTTTAAGGTTCTACCAGCTCTTCCATAAAATTCAGAAAGTCTTGAAGGTAAATATGAAGGAAAGCCTTCTTCTGCTGGCATTTCCTCTAATCTACCAGAAATTTCTCTTAAAGCTTCAGCCCATCTAGATGTTGAGTCAGCCATAATTGCTACTTGATATCCCATATCTCTATAATATTCTGCAATGGTAATTCCTGTATAGATAGAGGCTTCTCTGGCAGCAACAGGCATATTGGAAGTATTAGCGATTAATATCGTTCTTTCCATTAAAGGCCTACCAGTTCTAGGGTCTGTTAGTTTAGGAAAATCTTCTAGTACTTGTGTCATTTCATTTCCTCTTTCACCACAACCAATATATACAATAATATCAGCATCACACCATTTTGCTAATTGATGTTGTAACATGGTTTTACCTGTTCCAAAACCACCAGGAATGGTTGCAGTACCACCTTTGGTAATAGGAAATATAGAGTCAATGACTCTTTGACCAGTAAGCAAAGGAATATTGGCTTGTAATCTTTGTTTATAAGGTCTTGGAGTTCTGACAGGCCATTTTTGAACCATGGTAAGTTCTAGAGTTTGCCCATCTGGAAATTGGACTTTTGCAATTGTGTCATTGATACAATAGTCTCCTTCAGGAGCGATTTCCAAGATTTTTGCACTTTGGTGATTTGGGTATAATATTTTATGTGTAATACTTTCCGTTTCTTTTACAGTACCAAGAATGAAATTATATTCTACAGTATCTTCGATAGATACTGTAGGAGTAAAATGCCATTTTTTTTGTTCATCTAATGAAGAAATTTGGACACCTTTTTTGATAAAAGGACCAGATATTTCTTCTAACATTTTCAAAGGTCTTTGTATACCATCATATACACTGCCAATCATTCCTGGTCCTAAACTTAAAGATAAAGGGGCGTTAGTGGTTATGACTTCTTCACCAATCTTCATTCCAGAAGTATCTTCATAACATTGAATTGTAGCACTTTTTCCATCTAATTTAATGACTTCACCTAATAATCTATGAACACCGATATACACCATATCATGCATTGCAAAACTTTCATCACCAGTTGCAATGATAACAGGTCCATTAATTTTCGTTATTTTCTTTGGTTCCATATAGTTTCTCCTTTAAATTTGTTAAAAATGTATTATCAATCAGCATATTTTCATTTTTTAATATAAGTCCACCAATATATGCATCTTCCATGATTTCAATATTTCCGTAATTTTTAAAATCTATTTTTTGAGCATCTCTATTTGTCAAGCAAATCGTTATATTTGAGCGATTCTCTAAATAAGACATTGTATTTTCAAGAATTTGTTCAAGAAGATGAATATACTCTTCTGTAGAAGTATAATCCTCTAATTTTCGAACACATTCTTTAAAAAGTTGTTGTTTTTCTTGTGCTTCTTCATCTAATAATTGTTTCTTGGCATTAAATTCTATATGAATTATTTTTTTATTATATTCTTTTTCTAATTGCATTTTTTCTTTTTCAAATTTAGTTTCAAGTTTTTGTTCGAAAATAGATAACTCTTTTTCTATTTTACTTTTTGCTTTTGTATCTAATTCAGCTTGCAAGTTTTTTTTATCATTTTCAGACATTTCTAAACAAGTATCTTGAAACTTTTTTAACTTTTCATCTATACTCAAAATGATACACTCCTCTTACTTTAATTTTAATAGTAATGGTAATTGTGATTGTTCTATTTTATCAAATTCTTCGGGTAATAAGTGATAGATGTCATTGTTAATGACTAATATACCTACATTTGTATCTTTATTTAAATCTTTTAAAAATTCTAAAAGTTCTGTTTTATCTTGAATAAAATTGGTTTCCATACCAGATAATCGAAAACCAACTTCTTCTTCTCTTTTATTAAATATTCCTACAATTTTCAATTAAGATCTTCCTTTATATTTTATTTAATATCATGATAGATATAATTAAACCATAGATGGCAATACCTTCTGCTAAACCTGCAAATATAATTGTTTTTCCTAATAAAGAAGGATTTTCGCTAATAGCACCAATGGCACTAGAAGCAACAACGGCAACAGCAATACCTGCACCAATACAAGCAAGTCCTGTTGCTAATGCAGCTGCAAGTAATCCCATATCATGGTTAGATAAACCTTCATTTTCAGTAGATGTTGCTTGCTCAGAAGTTGTTTGTGCTTGATCTTGTGTTTGTTCTTGTGTTTCAGCTTGACTAGTGGTTTCTTCACCAACAATACTTTCTGATGAAGTATTAATAGTTGTATTTTCTAAAGAAGTTGTATTTGCGTTACTAGTGTTTACACTAGCAGAAGAATTTGTAGTACTCACAGCATAAACAGAACCTGCACTTAAAACTCCAAAAATAATAGCAAATATTAAAATTACATTAAAAACTTTTTTTCTCATACTAAATTCCTTTCCTTTCTCTAAATCGGGATTTTGGGGACGGACTTAAATTTCCCTTTTTTTTATTTTTCATTTTCAATTGGAATATATTCTTTTCCATCTCCAGAATAAAATCTACTAAATAATTCATAATATTCTAATCTTAATACTTGAATGGCAACAATTAAACCTTCAAGAATGATAACAATACCATTACCAATAATAGCAACTATTAAACTTCCAGTACTACCAAACATATTGGATAAAATATATACAGCCATACATAAACCAACATGATTGATGGCAAAAGCCGCTAGTCTAACAAATGAAATTGTATTGCTTGCCATACTTAAAAGCATTTCTATTAGTTCAAATATTTTTTCTACAATGGATACTTTTTCCTTTGCTTTCTTTTTATTTAAAAGATTTTCAATTTTTTCTTTAAATAAAATAAGAAGTAAAGGTATAATAATTAATACCAATGTAATTGTTAAGCTTAAAATCATTTTTCCATTTTGTAATAATCCTACGACTAGAATTAAGATAACACTATAAAAAATTAATCCAGCTAATCCATTTTTATCAAATAGAACACGTGAAATATCTTTATTTTTAATACCATTTTTAATATTAAATATCATGGCAATTAAAATTAATATAGATCCACTACCAATTCCAAAAACTAACATGTTTTGAATATTGTCCATTGGACTTGGTACGATTCCTTTGATAATATCTTCTTTTCCAAAGATACTACCATACAGGAATCCAAATAAAATTGCTGAAATTCCTGCGGCTGTAAATATAGGACCTAAAGATTTTTTCTTTTTAATTAAAATAAATCCAATTAGTGCGATAATAAAGCCTTGTCCTACATCTCCAAACATAAAACCAAACATTAAAAATGCAGTTATTGCAACAAATAGTGTTGGATCCATTTCTGTATAATTTGGTGTTCCATACATTTTTACAATGGATTCAAAAGGCTTTATAATTTTATTATTTTTCAATTTTGTTGGTGGTGTACTTGCCACTTCATCATGACTTTTAACAACATATTCTACTTGATGATTTTTTAATTTAGTTGTTAGAGCTTCTAAATTATGATAAGGAATCCAACCAACAATATAGAAAGAACCTTTATTATCATGTGCCATATATTTTTTTACTTTATTTATTTTTTCTAAAAGTTGTAACTGTAAATAAGTATGGATTAATTCTCTTCCGATGGTTTCTCTCAATTCAGAAAGTTTTATTTTTTGATTTTCTATTTGTGTTTGATTTTCTTTTATATATGTGTTTACTTGTGTAATTACTTCTGATGGCATTCCTTTAAAATCTTCTGGAAGCCAAATTCTTTTAAATTTCATTACTTTAAAATAGCTATCTACTTTTTCAGACAGAGCTTTAGGTGTAAAATATACTACCCAAACTTCATCTTCGGTTTTATCCAATTCTAATAAAATGGCATCTATATGTTCTAATTCTTTACAAAGCTCATCATAATTTTCTAAAGAAAACACACCAAATCGAAACGACATGTATCTTAAATTGTATAAATTTTCTAATGTTTCTGGAAAATTCTTAAGATGTTCAATCGGAACAATACTCGTATTTAATTCTTCTATTTCTTTTTCCTTTTCTGCAATTTCTTGATATACATTGTTTATTTTTGATTCAGAAGTTTCTATAAATTGCTTGAGTGCATCAAAATTTTGTGTTAATTCAACTGACTTTTCCTCATAATGTATATCCAATTTCTTTAGTAAATTTTCGGCTTTTTTGATATATTCTTTTATACGAGAATCATATGAAAAATATGTAAGTTTCCAACCTTTTTCTAAAACTTTTAAAGCATTTTCTGGTTGAAAGCCAGAACCGATTAAATCATTGGCGATAATAAAATCTAAATGTTCTTCTTTACCAGTCATGCTTAAAAATTTCATTCTTTCTATAGCCAAAATTTTCACCTCTTTTGTTTATATAATAATTTTACTTTCGATACTTGGCTTAGACATTTTATATCTAATGCCTTCTATAATGGTTACAATATTTTCTTTTTCTGTTTCTAATATTTTAAAATAGCTAATAATCATGCTTAAATCTAATAGTTCATTTCTAAATGCTTTTTTACTTTTTTGATATACATATTTTTTAATATCACTTTCAATATGTGTACCAATCATATTTTGATAAATAGTACCAGCTAAAGCTTGATTTAAATCCTCTCGGGTGTTCGCATTTTCAATTTTTTGAATGGTATTTAAATCGATTTTGTAAAAATGAGGAATTAATATATCTTGATTGACAATTCCATAATATTTTTTACATCGATATGTCCAAAGGATATTTAATAAGTCAATTCTTATATTTAATAATGTTTCTATTTTTTTATTTTTCCCTTTTACTGTTTTGAATAAGTTTTCAAAATAATATTTATCTAATGTATTTTCTCTTTCAAAATCTGTGTGACTATTTTCAAAAATTGATTTTATATTTTTATCAGGAATTTTATCAATAAAATCTTCTTTACTAGTGGCTGTATATAGAACTTTTAAATCTGTAAATATATGTTCAATCCAATCATTACTTTGTATCGTTTTTACTTTTGGACTATCTATGTTTTCGTATAGCTTTTTGATAGTTTCTATTTTGTATTTTATAATATATTGTGTAAATATTTCTTTGTTTGCACCATGCAAATACTTAAGAATTTTTTGAATATCATATATTAAAAGTGTATCTAGTGCTGTTTCTAATTCCATTCTTTTTGCATTATCAGATAAATTATCTAATTCAGGTAATTTAGATTTTAGAAGGATAATCGCATCAGTTAAATTATTTTGTTTTATTAGATCTTCTAAATCCTCTTTTTTCAATTTTTGTGCATACATTGCTTTTAATTTTGCATTTAAACCAGGATTATTCATTGTTCTCATTATTTGAAACCACCTCTTTTAATATATGATTTATTATTTGATTTACATTTTCTTCTTTCATGGCTTCAAATGTATTTCTTTTATGGTTTAATTTTTCTAAAGTTTCTGATTCTACTTCTTTTTCTTTTTTGGCAAAAGAATCTTCAAGATTTTGTTGAAATTGTAATATATTTTTTTTATATTGTGCCTCAAGAGCAACCTCTTTAGCTGTAATTTCTTGCTTTATATATGTTTCTACTTCTTTATTTTTTTCTTCAATTTCTGCTACATTTTTTTTAGCAAGCTCATCAATTTGTAATATATGATCAATGAGTTTTTTATCCATTTAATTCACCTCTTATATATTGAATGAATTTTTATTTTCATCTATATTTTATTTTTTCAGATGATAGTTGTCAATAAAATACACATAAAAATCACATATGATTTGATACTATTTAGATTTATAACGAGTATACCCAATTTCAGCATAATTATTTTTTGAAAAGCTGATATATAAAAATTTATCAAGTTCATTCAAAATAAAAAAGTGATATGATATAATATGAAAAGAAAACATAGTGGAAAAGTTGAAAAATAATTACGATTTTGGTGTTGCTAAGCTTCATGATTTATGTTTTAGGAAGGAATGTGAGTTACAATGGAATTTATCAAACAACATAAAAAAGCAATATTAATTATTCTTTGCATATTGATATTAATAGCTGTTATGATATGTAGCTATATAGGTTATTATTTTTATCAACAAAGTAAAATTGATATCAAATCAGAAAGAACATTTTATATAGAAACAGAAGAACAAGATTTATCTAAAATTGCAACTGACTGGATCAATCAATATGTTGGACAATATATGCAAAAATATGTACCAAGAACGGAAAAAATAAAAAGTATAGAAATTAAAAATGTGGAAGTTTTAGAAGAAGAAAACCAATATGTGCAAATTGATTTTGAATTAAAAACAGCTAAAAAGGAAAGCGATTATTTTCTAGAAAATGAATGGGGAATATATGAAGAAAATCATATACTTTCTTGCCAATGGGTTTTGAAATTTTTATTAAGAGAAGAAAATCAAATTTCTAAATATTTTGTAACTGCTAGAATGAAACCAGTAGAATATCAAATACAGCAGTACAAAGAAAGTGGACAAGCAGAAGCAGAACAACAACAATTTCAATTTGAAAATAAAAAATACTATGAGGATAAAGAGAAACAATGTACTTATAAGATAGAAAATGAAAAAATATATGTAACCTATGATAATAGCAATACTTGGAAAGAAGTAGAAACGAATGGGATAGATTTTAGAGATAGCTCTAAAAAATACAAATTAACAGATAATTTATATACAATTTCTGAAGAAGTGACAGCTATTATGAATATGGATAATCAAATGATATATTCAAAAGATAAAGGAAAAACTTGGGAACTAAAAGAATATAAGGGTGAAGGAAATCCTATGTATCTACAATTTTTAAATGCAAACACAGGATATTTAGTGGAAGTTGTAGATGCTGCACTAGGAGGAGAAAGATTTATAGAAATATTAAAAACACAAGATGGGGGAGAGACCTGGACGAGTGTAGGAAATGGACCTAATGAGAATGGTTCTATCAGAGATGGTGCACAGTTTAAAATGTTTGATGAAAATGTAGGATTTTTGGTAAATCCTGTATCAGCAGGAGAAAAAGCTATTTTATATAAAACAACAGATGGAATGAAAACATTTTCAGAAGTACAAATACCAGCACAAACTTTAGAAGACACAACACTTAATTTAAATTGGCAGGATGTCTATGATACACCAGAAATGCCATATATCAATGAAAATAATGAATTGATTTTAGTTGTTGGACAAGGTAGTGATGGGGATTATAATGGAGGAACGAAAGCAGCTTATAAGTCAAATGATATGGGAGATACATGGACTTTTATAGAAGAATATATTCCTGAACCAGAGGAATGGGAAGGATAAAATATAATCCCAGAGGTTATGATATCGTAACTTCTGGGATTCAATTATGTATTATGATATGAGTATTTTTATAGGATTAGTTAGTATTTTCCTTATTATCTAACAAATAAATAGCTATACAAGTAACTCCAATTCCTAACATAATGATAGATGATTTTATATCGATTTGATTTAATATATTTAATACCACAACAGCAATTCCCATAGCTAAAGCAATAGCTTTAAAAATTAAATTTATTAAATCTTTCATTTTTGTATTGGAATCTTCTTTCTTTTTAGCTTTCAATAATTCTTCAACAGATACATCTAATATATCTGCTAATTTTGAAATGGTGTTAATATCTGGGCAAGATAAATCTCGTTCCCATTTTGAAACAGCCTTATCCGTAACATTCATTTTTTCAGCTAATTCATTTTGAGTCATACCTTTTTGTTTTCTTAAAGAAGCAATGGTTTCTCCTATACTTTTCATAATCAATCCCTTTCCTTTCTTAATGGATAAGTTAAGTTGGAAAAATTGCAAAAACATAATGATTTTTCCACCTAACAATATTTGTGTTTTCGTATAATTCAATGTTACTATGTCTCATAAAAAAAGTAAACCGATAATCAGTTTAGTTTTCTCGACTATTAGTTTACTTATAGTAGAATTGTAAATCATCTATTCAAAAGATAATTTGCATTATAAAATTTATGATATTATTTTTCCATGACACCTTTAGACAATTTTTTTATTCTTATTATAGAAACAATAAGAATGATAATATCTATCAATAAAGGAATTCCAAAAACATATAGGTAAAAGTATAGACTTACCCAAACATGTTGAAACCAGTAAAATATAGTAACACCAAAAATATCATCATAATAATTACCAGCCAAAAAACCGTTTATTATGATATATCCTGCAAATATCATGAAACATATTAATAAAGCTAGAGTAATATTTCTAATAATTTTCCATTTCTTCATAATCATAAATCCCCTTACAATTTAGCATATATTTATTAGAATTATATCATTAAGAAAAAGAGGATTCAATATTCCTCAATATAAATTGCTTTTGCAAGATAAGGAGTAATCTCATTCATATTATACCAACCAGAACTTTTACTATCATTCTCTAAACCATTCGGATTAGAAACATAAACCATTCCCTTTCCATCAGTAGCAAGAAGAGCCATATAATGAGAAGCAGTCGTCCATCGGTTATTATGTGGTTGGTTCCAAACACAAACAATAATTGGCCTATTGGTAAGTAAATGTTCTTCAATGGATGTATTAGATAAATGGTCAGAATCATAGTAAAAACCAGAATTTTTAATTCCAAAGGTAGAAGCTAATTCACTTGGAAATTGTTCATAATCCATAACAGGATAATATTTTTGTCGTAAATCTTCAGGAGTGTAATTTTTGTTATAACCACTTAAAATAATAGACATAACGGTTATACCACATCCATTTTGAGCCATGGTATCTCCCCAATAGGTATTATTGCTCCAAGAGGCATCTCCATTTTGTTTATATTCCACATAAGTTTTTTGATGATTTTTTTCTGTTGTAAAAGTAGTAAAATAGCCATCTTTATGTTTTACTTTTTCTTGACCAATTCCTGTGTAATTACGATTAGTATCTTGTTTGATAACATCATATTCAGAATTGTTTTTTAAAGAAGAAATAAAATGTGTACTTTCAACAGAAATATCTTGAGAATTTATATATAAATAAAAAATGACACATAATAGGAGTAAAGATAGAAATAATCTTTTCTTATTTAGTTTTTTATGTATTCTTTTTTTCATGTTATAACCTTCTTTCTGAAAATTCTTTATTTTTACTTCATATAAATTTTACAAAATAAATACAAAAAGAACTTTAAGAAAGGATTAACAAATTCTTAACATTTTCTTACATTTCTGAAAAATGAATAAAAATAGGGGATTTATATGGTATAATGCGATAAAGAGAAAAAACAAAATTTTATTGCCAAAATTTTAATTTTTTCATATAATTTGAACCTTGAGAAAGGAATTGTAGAAATGAATATTTTAGTATTAGATGATGAAAAAGAAATTGCAGATTTGGTAGAATTGTATCTGCAAAATGAAAATTATCAGATATATAAATTTTATACATCAGAAGAGGCAATCAATTGTATTGATACAAAGAAAATAGATGTTGCTATTTTAGATGTGATGATCGAAGGAAAAGATGGATTTGAAATTTGTAGATATATCCGTGAAAAAGGACTTAAATTTCCTGTCATTATGCTAACTGCTAAAATAGAGGATAATGATAAGATAAAAGGATTAACGTTAGGAGCAGATGACTATATTACCAAACCCTTCAATCCGTTAGAGTTGGTGGCAAGAGTAAAATCAGCATTAAGAAGATATACATTATATAATGGAGAACATACATCAAATAGTATAATCGAAATTAATGGTTTAGTGATAGATAAAGATAAACACAAATGCTCACTATATGAAAAAGAAATCGATTTCACACCAATGGAATTTGAAATATTGTTATACTTAGCAGAAAACAGAGGAAAAGTGATTCCTTCAGAAGAGTTATTTGAAAAGGTATGGAAAGAAAAATATTTAGACAGTAATAATACAGTTATGGTGCATATTAGAAGGATAAGAGAAAAATTAAATGAAGATACCAAACATCCAAAATTTATAAAAACAGTATGGGGAGTGGGATATAAAATTGAAAATGAATGATTTAACCAAAAGGAAAATTAGATTAAGCATGTCTTTAATAGCCAACATCATGGTAGCAATGATTATTTCCTTAATTGTATATTTTATTATGGCTATGTTTTTTGAGGGAATTATATCAGATATTGTAGCAAATTTGAACTATGATATATATTCATGGATTGTATATAATAGAGAAATTGTTGTATATGTGTATATTGGAATTGTTTTAGCAGTGATTATTTATCGATTTATGTCAAAATACGTAAATGGAATGCAAGAAGTATATAATGCATTAGACTTGATATTAAAAGAAGATAATGAAACCATTAAATTACCAACTGAAATGAGCCAATTTTCAGATAAAATCAATGAAATTAAATATGATTACATATTAAGCAAAAAAAATGAAAGAGAAGCAGAACAAAAGAAAAATGATTTAATTGTATATATGGCACATGATTTGAAAACACCATTAACTTCCATTATTGGATATTTAACATTGTTAAAAGATGAAAAACAAATATCAAAAGAATTGCAAGAAAAGTATATTAAAATTGCATTAGATAAAGCCTTAAGAGTAGAAGATTTAACCAATCAATTTTTTGATATTACAAGATATAATTTACAAAATATGCCGATTAATAAACAAGAAATAAATTTAGTATATCTATTAAAACAAGTGATTGATGAATGTTATCCAATGCTTGAAAAAAGAAACCTAAAATGCCATCTGGAATCTGTTGATAAAGTAATGTATGTGGGAGATGGAGATAAACTAGCAAGAGCCTTTGATAATTTATTAAAAAATGCCATTAATTATAGTTATGAAAATACCACAATAGAAATACAATTAGAAGAAAAAGAAGGAAAAATATCTATTGTATTTAGGAATAAAGGAGATAAAATTCCACAATATAAATTGGATAAATTATTTGAAAAGTTCTATAGAGGAGATGATGCAAGAACTAGTAGTACTGGTGGAGCAGGATTAGGACTTGCTATAACCAAACAAATTATAGAGTTGCATCAAGGTAGAATTTATGTTAAAAATGATAATGAATATATAGAATTTTTTATTGAATTATAAAATATTCAAATAAAAAATAATTTAAAAAGAATTTAAACAGATGTAAAATTAACTTTAAATTTATTATATGAGGTGAATACTATGGGAAAAGTATTAAAAGTAAGGGAAGTAGGGGATCCTGTTTTAATAACAAAGTGCGAAGAAATAGATACACAACATATAGATAAATCTATAATAGAAGTTATAGAAGATATGAAAGAAACTTTGAATTTTACAGGTGGTTTTGGAATAGCAGCTCCACAAATAGGTGTGAATAAAAGAATTGTTGTTATACAAGTAGAAAAAGACAAGTGTACTTATCAAGATTGTGAAGATATCCCAACAACAGTTATGATAAATCCTGTTTGGAAAAAGTTATCAGAAGAAACTTATGTAGAGTATGAAGGATGTCTAAGTGTACCATCTATTAGAGGAAAAGTGGAAAGATATCATAACATAGAAGTTACTTACTATAATGAGCTGGGAGAGAAAATAACAAAACAAGTTCATGGATTCACAGCAAGAGATATTCAACATGAATGTGACCATCTAGATGGAATTGTATTCTTAGAAAGAGTAAATATGCATAATGGATTTGCAACAAAAGAAATGATAAATAAATATCATTTAAAAGAAGAATTATAGGTAATTACATTATTTTGTATTATATAAATAAAGACTATAAAAAGAAAATGAAACAGAAAAATAAAGTATATAGCAAAATGCATATATACTTTTATTTTTTATCTAAAATATGTATTAAATTTTCTTGATGATCAAACATGTCTTTTATTTCTTGTGAATCCGCATTAGCTTGAATAGTATCATATTGTAATAAAACTAAATGTTTCATGCTTTTTATTTTATGCCTATCACAGAAATTTTTTATTTCATCAATTAATAATTCTTCTTTATTTGGATATTTAAAAATTCCTTTACTTTGATAAGAAGCATGTTCAAATTTATAATACATATGATTATACTCATAAAGCAAAAAGGCATGACACATATGATGGTTATAAATTGCATAAGATTCATTTTTTAAATTTTGGGAATCAAAAAATAATTTTTCTAAAGCAACTTGTTCAAAGCAAATTCCAATGCCATATTCAAAAACTTCATCTAAACTAGCCATTCTATATTTTTCTAATAGATTACCAATATTAGAATAGCGAATGATATTATCTTTTCCTATCCAGCCATATTGAATATATTTATCCATAAAATCTAATAATTCTTCAGGTGTTTTTATAGTAAAAAATAAATCTTTTAAATTCATGATTTGTCTCCATATATTTTTTATTTATTATAACATATAAAACGATATTAGAAAAATATTTAAAGAAAGTATTGACAAAATGAAGAAAAACCAGTATAATTTATAAATGTTAAGAGTTATGCAGGTGTAGTTCAATGGTAGAACCTCAGCCTTCCAAGCTGATGACGTGGGTTCGATTCCCACTACCTGCTCCAAAAATCACTCCCATGAAATTTTACAATTATTTAAAACAAATGGATGTAGAATTTTATGGGAGTATTATTTTATAATTATTTGTCAAAATTATAATGTATAATTTTAATAAACATTCATATAATATTAATGTCAAAACTAGTTTGACAAGTTAAATATTGTATGTTAGAATATATTTAACTTAACCCTCTACTACTTTTGTAGTAAGACGGGAGCCTAAATGATTTTGGAGAGTTCAATAGCAACTCTCCTTTTTAAGTACTATAATCATTTCGTAAAATATTTGATAATTTGTTTATCAATCAAATCAAGTGATTCACTGGATATTTTTACATTTCTTCGCACAGTATCTTTGAAAATTCTTTGTTTGCTAATTGTCGTTATTTGATTAATTAAAGCAATACTGTCTTTTTTCATTTTACTGATTTCCTTTTCCATTTTTTCAATATAATTTTGTTCTTTTTCTATTATATTCTGAATACTAATAGGAATATCTTCTATCTTTTCTAATTCATTTAGTATTTGTTGCAATTTGTCTTTTTCTTTTTCAATTTTTTTTTGAAAGATATTGTAAAGCTCCTTCCCGAGATTTACAGAAGAAGAATCATATTTTTTATTATCTTTTCTAGATGTTAATGGAATAATATTTAAAGCTCCATTTCTAGTATTATCATATTTATTTAATACAATACAATAATGTAATCCTCCTAATTCATTTCCTATATTAAAACCCAAGTTTACTTTTATTATATCACCACGAGAGTACATACCAGATTTTGCAATATTGAATGTTTTTTCTTCATCGTGATATTCAGCGAAGTCATATATCCAATAAGCCAATAATTCACTCTTCTTATATTCATTTAATTCTATATGTTTAACAAATGACAAATTTAATCTCTTTAAAGAATTATTCTTGTGAAGAATAACATTATTTTTTATTCTAATTTTGTTTTCGTTCAAACAATCAACTCCCTGTGTTCTTTTACAGCATTATATCAAACATATGTTCAAAACACAATAACTATTGAAAAATAATTTTACTATGTCATAATTTAAACAATCAATTGATTATTCAAATAATTATGGTAAAAATTTTCTATAAAGAAAAATATTGAAAAAATTCATGAATATGATATAATAACAACGGACTGAGCTAGTAAGAATATCTTTATAGCAAAGTATTTAAAAATTTCTGATACTAAAATATTATTGAAGTAGAAGTATGAACATAATTTTAGGAGGAAATCATGGATACAAGGGTTGCCATAATAGGAATAATATTAGAAAAAAAGGACGAGGTAGAAAAACTAAATTCTATTTTACATGACTATTCAAAATGGATTATTGGAAGAATGGGTATGCCATATCCTAAAAAATCTATCAATATTATTAATATTATCGTAGATGCACCACAAGATGAAATAAACACTTTATCAGGAAAAATAGGCAAACTTTCTGGAATTACAAGTAAAGTGATTTATTCCAATGTATAGTAAAGATATATTCTTATTTTAAAGCTCTATTTCTATAAAAGGAGGAGTTTAAAATGGAGAATGAAAGTGTTATTAATAAAAGAATAACCGATTTTTCAAAAGGTGCTGATATAGCACAAACAATCATTATATTTTTAATTGCCCTATTAGTCCCAACATTCTTAGGACAGCTTATTACAAGTTTATTTGGATCAACAAGTGTGATAGCAAGTAATTCTCAATTGATTGTTGGAACAATTGTCAATATGGCTTTAGTCACAACAGCTATCAATTTAAAAGGTTGGGCTAAAATTCTTGGAGTTGTAACAATGCCAAGTATTTCTACAATATTAAGTGGATATGTATTTGGAACAGCTTCTACATATATGGTATATATGATACCAGCAATATGGGTAGGAAATTTTGCGTTAGTATATGCTTATAAATTTATTATGTTAGGAAAAAATAAACATTATTTCTTAGCTGGAGTAGTAGGTGTTGTTGTAAAAGTAGCTATTATATTTGCATTCTTTGGAATTTTAAATGCTTTTGGTGTTTTCCCAGAGAAATTAGTTTCAAACTTACAAACAGCTATGAGTACAACACAATTGATTACAGCTACATTAGGTGTTATTTTATCTTTTATTATTTATCAATTAGAAAAGAGATCAGCTAAGGAATAAATAGAGATAATCAATGTGAACTAAAAAAATAAGGAAATGAACCTAAACGAATTAAACAAAGAGTTTAATCATAAAGGTTCATTTTTTTTATGGGACAATTGGGATCAGTCCTGATTTACCCTATAATAACGCAAAAAAAGAACTAGATTACTGTTATAGGAGAAATCTAGTTCATAAACAAAAAATAATTGATAAATCGATATATAAATATATGATTTATTACTGGTATTGTAGCAAATAAAAGAAAACAAGTCAATAAAAAAACACAAAAAACAACAAATTTCTATAAAATATTACAAAAGAAATTGATGAAGAAATTTATGAGAAAAAATTCATCTGAAAGCATAAATTTATTGATAAATTTCTAAGTCTTTAAAAGCAGGTCCATATAGATTTTTGCCCATAGCATCATAACGAGAACCATGACAAGGGCAATCCCAAGTTTTATCAATATCATTCCAGGTAAGTAAACATCCTAAGTGCGTACAAATTGGATTGATGGCATGAATTTGATTTTCTTTATCTCTATAAATTCCAACTTTTTTTCCATCTAACTCAATAATATCTCCGGAATTTGGTTTGATTTTTTCTAAAGAAGTATTTGAAGATTTTAATTTATTTAATAATAAAGAATTTGTTGAATCCACAACCATATTTTTTACTTCATCAAAGTTTTTAAATAATCCAAATCTTGTCGAATCAAATAAATAGGCATAAGGATTTTTTCTTTCACAAATCTCATCAACAATTAAATTAGCAGCAACATTAGATAATGTCATCCCCCATTTTTTAAATCCAGTTCCTACATATACATTTGGTAATAAGCTAGAATATTTACCAATGTAAGGAAGCTTATCTAAAGAGATACAATCTTCACTACTCCATTCATATAAAACATCACAATCTGGATAATATTGCTTAGCAAAATTTTTTAAGGTATTATAAGGATTTTCATGAGAATTATTATGACCGGTTTTACTATTGCCACTTGCTAATAATAAAATATCTTTTCCATTAAATTTTGCAGTTCTAAAAGAGTAAATAGGAGAGGAAACATTAATATACATATCTTTTAATGATTCTTTTTTTGTATCCACAGCAATAATATAGGAAGTCGATTGATATAATTTTGAGAAATAGAAACCAGGAACATTCATAAAAGGATATCGTGTTGCCATAATGACATGTTTTGCTTTTATCATTTTGCCATTATCTGTATAAACCACATAATTTTTCTTATCTTTTTCGATATCAACTGCAATGGTATTTGTATAAATTTGTCCATTTTTTTCAATAATGGTTTTCGATAATCCTAAAATATATTTTAAAGGATTAAATTTCGCTTGATTTTTAAAACATAAAGCACTTTCTACTTCAAATGGTAAAGAAACATTTTTCGTTAATTCTGCATGATAATCTAAACTTTTCAAAACTTTTTGTTCTTTTTTTAATAAATCTACTTCTTCTTTTTTGGTTGTATATACATAACTATTTTGTATTTCAAAATCACAATCAATTTGTTCTTTGTTAATAATATTTTCCATATTTTTGATTGCTTTTTCATTGACTTCTAAATAATCTTTTGCAAAATGCATATCATAAGAAGTGTTCAGATAAGAATAAAATAGACCGTGTTGGCTAGTGATTTTACCAGTTGTAAAACTAGTTGTACCTGCTAAATTATTTTTATCGATTAAAATAACTTTAAAACCTAAATGACTCAGATAATAACCACAAGTCATTCCGAAAATACCAGCTCCAATAATACAGATATCAGCTTCTAAATTTTTATCTAATGCTTCAAATTTTGAATTTCCTTTTACAGAATCTATCCATAAAGAATTCATAAAATTCCACCTTTCGTAATAATCTTTACAGATAGTATAACCAGTTTTTTGGAATAAATTATAAAAATAGTGGAAAAATGAATAATATAATGATATACTGTGAAACAGAAAAAAGAATATATAGGAGGGATAAAGATGAGTGAAGAACTAAAGGAAAAACTTTTTGATAAAAAAGAAAATGGTTGGCTTTCAGTAAATGAAGAAGAAAAACAAAACATTTTTAATTTTTCAAAAGGGTATATGGATTTTTTAAATCAGGCTAAAACAGAAAGAGAATTTATCAAAATGGCAAGAAAAGTTGCTGACGAAAATGGATTTAGAGATATCATGGAATTTGATACTTTAAAACCAGGCGATAAAATATATTTTGTGAATAGAAAGAAAAGTATGTATTTAGCAATTATTGGAACAGAAAGTATCGAACAAGGATTACATATTATTGGTTCACATGTAGATTCACCAAGATTGGATTTAAAACCAAATCCTTTATATGAAGATACAGAAATGGCATATTTTAATACCCATTATTATGGTGGAATCAAAAAATATCAATGGACAACTATTCCACTAAGTATTCATGGGACAATTGTAAAAGCAAATGGAGAATCTATTGATATTTGTATTGGAGAAGATGAAAATGATCCAATCTTTACTATTACAGATTTATTACCACATCTAGCCCAAGACCAAATGGAGAAAAAATTAAAAAATGGAATTGATGGAGAAGACTTAAATCTTTTAATAGGAAGCATTCCTTATGGAGAAAAAGGAAAAGACCAAGTAAAATTAAATATTTTAAATATATTAAACCAAAGATATGGTATCACAGAAGCAGATTTAAAAAGCTCAGAAATTGAATTAGTACCAGCATTTAAAGCTAGAAGTTTAGGATTTGACGAAAGTATGGTAGCAGCATATGGTCAAGATGATAAAGTATGTGCTTATACATCACTTGCAGCCATGATGGAATTAGAAAATGTAAAAAATACAGCTGTATGTATATTATCTGATAAAGAAGAAATAGGAAGTATAGGAAATACAGGTATGGAATCACATATGTTTGATTTCTTTATCTCAGAAATATTAAATAAATTAGGTGTAAACAAACCAAATCTTTTAGATAAAGTATTTTGTTTTTCAAAAATGCTATCTTCAGATGTAGATGCAGGTTTTGACCCAATTTATGCTTCTGTATCAGATACAACTAATGCAGGATTTTTAGGAAAAGGAATTAGCTTAAATAAATATACAGGTGCTAGAGGAAAATCAGGAGCTTCTGATGCAAATGCAGAATATGTGGCATGGGTAAGAAATGTATTAGAAAAACATGATATTCATTATCAAATTGCAGAACTTGGAAGAGTAGATATTGGTGGTGGAGGCACAATTGCTTATATCATTGCCAATAAAGGAGCAGATGTTATTGATTGTGGTGTTCCAGTATTATCAATGCATGCACCTTATGAAGTAACAAGTAAATATGATGTTTATTCTGCATATAAGACATATAAAGCATTTTGGAATGCATAAAAATGATAAAAAACAAGAGGTTACAAATGTATTTGTAACCTCTAAATTTTAATCTTAAATATATGCTCAAATGAAAAATTATTTAAAATTAATCAACAGATCAATCATATTATCAACAAAATTAAGTTTTTCCTCTGAAAGATAGTTTAGTTTTTCAGATATTTCAATTTGTTTTATAATGTCTTTGTTTGTCATAAGCTCTTTAAAAATAGTATTAGGAGTAATACCTAAAATATTCATATAATTAATCAAAGTCTGGGTTTTAATTCCGCTATATCCGTTTTCAATTCTAGATATATATTTTAAAGAGATTCCAAGCTTTTCTGCCATAACCTCTTGCGTATAGCCGTTTTTTACTCTAAAATCTTTTAATATTTTTCCGAATGTTTTATCAATATCACTTTTTGAGATAGAATTCATTTTATTCCTCCATAATTCAAAAGTATTATTATAAGTATAACAAGCTAAAAGCTAACATAAAACACAGTAATAATATAAGAAAAAAACAATAAAAATATTCTAAAAAATATTAAAAAACTTGAAAAATAAAACTACTAATGATAATATTAATTTAAATACAATGTATAACTAAAAGTTATACAAAAAAATTAATAGGTGGAGAAATAATTAGAAATGATAAAAAATGAAGAATATATAGATTATTTGAAAAAAGTGATAGCTTGTGTTAGTAACGGAGACTATTATTCTATAAAAGAACTGTCTGTTTTAAAATTAGATACATTAAATGAAGAAACTATATCTATGAAAAAAAACTTACATAAGTTTGTTGAAAAAAATATTTGCAAAAAAGAATTAAAAAATTTAGAGAAACAAGAATTTTTATATATTGTGAATTTATATATAGACTATTTATTTAATGAAATAAAAGAACGCGAAGGTGTCAAAAAGATTGCTTCTATAGAAGAATTTATCCAAGAAATGCAATAGTTTGAAGTTACATATAGTGATATATGTAGTTTTAAAAATATAGAAAATTATCGAAAAACAATAAAAAAATATTGACAAATAATAAAAATGCGAATAAAATAGTAGCCATAGGAGGTAAGCTTATGAGTTCGATTTTTATTTGTGGAATCATTTTTAGTATATTGCAATCTATATTATTTTGGGAAAAAGAACCAGGAATTTCTGTACTACTATTTGTGAGTTCTTTTATCATAGGGCTAATATATTTAATGTATAAACATAAAAAGGTGGAGAATAAAAAAGCACTTATATTCGCAATTCCTATCATATTATTAAGTGCCACTTATTTTATGTATCATAATACATTGTTTCAAACCATCAATGTACTTGTGATTGTGCTTTTAATGATGATTATGTGTATATATGCCACTAGAATGCATGTCAAAATACAAGAATTCTTGATAAAGATAATTGAATTGTTAGCAGGAAGTTTTGAGAGTATTAGTGATGTAATAGACAGTTTGAAAAATAAATTTAAGAAAAAAGAAGATATCGAAAATGAGAAATCTGCTAAACTAAAACAAGGAATAAAATCATTTGTATATGCAATTCCAGTGATTTTAATTGTTTTTATATTATTAATGTCAGCAGATAGTGTATTTGCCAATATATTTGAAGGGATATTTGGTGAATTTCAAAATATCTTTATGGCAGAAAATTTTGTGATGTTTTGTTTAAGATTATGTATTATTATGATATTTTTCTTTATCTTTTCAGGATTTTTCGTAAATCTTTTAAAAAAGGATACGATGTTTAATAGTGAAAGTGAAGAAAAGATAACGGAAGTTCATGTAGAGAAAATGACAATAAATATGATATTAACCATTTTAAATATATTTTATTTGATTTTTAGTATCATACAATTTACAAGTTTATTTTCTAACATGAATACAAATGATTTGGATTATGCAACATATGCAAGACAAGGATTTTTCCAACTAATGATCATATCTTTTATTAATATTGTTATGATTATACTTGCAAAAGTAAATAAAGGAAATATAACTAATTATACAAAAGGAATGTCGATTTTAACATTATTATTTACAATTGTTATTTTGCTATCTGCATTTTTCAGAATGAACTTATATGAAAAAGCATATGGATATACCTATTTAAGATTATTTGTTTATTATATTTTAGCAACAGAATTTATTTTGGTTTTACCAATAGGGTTATGGATATTAGATAAAAAGATAGATATATTAAAATGGACAATAGGAATTGTAACGCTTATGTATCTAATATTAAATTTTTCAAATATAGAATCCACAATTGCGAAACGAAATGTGGATAGATATTTTGAAAACCAGGAAGAAAATGAAATTGATTTAGAATATTTATTTCATCATACAGGAACAGATGCGATTGGACAGATCAAACGACTATTAAATGCAAAAGATGAAAATGTAGTGATAAGAGTAAAAGAATATTTACTTCGTGAAAAAGAAGAATTACAAAATACAGAAACGAGTTGGCAAGAAACCAATTTATCTGAAATAAAAGCAAAAGAAGAACTTGTGAATATTAAGTAGGGGGAATTTGTTATGAAAATTTTAGGAAAGAAAAGTTTATCATCAGTTGTTATGCTATTTTTATGTGTATTATTAGTACTTTGTATAATTGCAATTGTTGCAGGTGGTATATTTGTATTAAGTAATGCATCATTTTTTACAAAAGATTTATTAAGTATTACTTATATTTTGATTTATGTATCAGCTATACCAGCATTGGTTATGATTATTGCATTTTTACAAATATTCAATACTTTAAAAAAGGAAAATCCATTTGAAAAGAAAAATATAAAAAGATTAGGAACTAGTTGTATAGCATCTATTGTGATAGGAGTTATATATGCTATCAATGTCCTATTAATTTATTTAGGTGTCGGAATGGTACAAGAAAGATTTTTCATCATATATCCATTAGCAAATGTAGCCATATCTATTATATTTTTAGTATTTGGAATAGGTATTGTTGTTTTAAAAGAAATCTATAGAAAAGCAATTGAATATAAAGATGAAAATGATTTAACCATATAAAGGAGGGAAAGATATGTCAATTGTTGTAAATTTAGATGTTATGTTAGCAAAAAGAAAAATGAGTTCACAAGAATTAGCAGAAAAAATAGGTATTACACAAGCGAATCTTTCCATATTAAAAACGAATAAAGGAAAGGCAATTCGATTTTCAACATTAGATGCAATTTGTAAAGCATTACATTGTACACCAGGAGATATTTTAGAATATAGGGAAGATTAGGAAAAAAGTTGAAGTTTAATTCTTTTCCAATCATAGTTATTTTTTAGAAAGGAAAGTGAGTAAGCTGGAAATACAAAAACCAAGACTATTCAAAATGGAAGAAATAGCAGATTTCAGAAAAGAAATTATAGAAAATTCCGAAAAATATGAAAT
The DNA here is from genome assembly GCA_944393405.1 of uncultured Clostridia bacterium. Next base: position 22,903 of record CALYAC010000034.1, read on the forward strand.
ACGAGAAAAACAATTTAAGGATGTAGAAGAGGAAAATATAAAAGCAGAAAAATATGAATTTAGAAATTGTTTATTTGAATCTTGTAAAATCATACAATCTAATTTTGAAAATGCTTATTTTTCAGATGTTATATTTCAAAATTGTGATTTATCTAACTCGAATTTCAGTAAGGCTGGGTTCAACCGAGTAGAATTTATCAATTGCAAATTAACTGGATGTGAATGGATAGAAGCAGATATATTCAATACATATGTAAAAGAATCTAATTTTGCTTATGTGAATTTTTCAGAGGCGAATTTTAGAGATGTGAAAATGGAAAATACGAATTTACAAAGTAGCAGTATGAATGAAGTTACATGGAAAAATATTGCATTTTCAGAATGTGATCTCAATAAAGCTGAATTGGTTAGAACAAAATTAAAAGGGATTGATTTTTCTACATGTGAATTTAATGGAATTACTGTAAACATATCAGATTTAAATGGTGCTATTGTGAATGAATTTCAAGCATTGGAATTATCAAAACTATTAGGATTGAAAATTAAATAGAAGTAAAGATAATCTGCAACAAAATTATGATTGTTCAAAGTCCAATTCCTCGGAGGTATATATATTATATTTTTCGCTATTCCAACACTTTACATATTCTAACTAAATCAGCTCCCACGGGACTGTCGCTGATTTATTAAGAGTATGTAGCGTGTCGGTCCCCACGAAACCTGCTTAAAATATAATATATATACCTCCGAGGAATTGGACTTTGAACATTTTTATATTTATAAAAAAGCGGTAAATTTTGGTAGTAATTTACTGCTTTTTGTGGTATAATATATATGTGTGTTAAAATAGAGATATCTAAGGAGGAAACATGAATCGAGAAGAAAAATTTGAATTTGATATAGCCAATTTAAAACAAGATTTAGCCATAGAAGATATGCATGTTACAGAAGAAGATGTGGCACTATTACGAAGATATTTTGATAATGAAATCACAATGCCTGAGATGATTGATATAATAAAGAAAACAACCATGTAAGGAGAATGTCTTATGAGTGATTTATATGAAGCTAGAAATTCCATATATTGCTATAAAGATAGTGATGTATTAGTGAATAAGTTTGATATACATGATAATAAAAAATTAGAAGAAATTGAAAGAAAGATTGTTTTAGCAAAATTATATGAATTAAGACAAAACCGTCAGATAGGAAATTTTGACATTGCCCATTTTGTTGGAATTCATAAATTTCTTTTTGAGGATATTTATCCATTTGCAGGACTTTTTAGAAATGAAAATATTGCAAAGGGAAATTTTAGTTTTGCCGAATGGGAATATATAGAAGATGAATTAAAAAAACTATTAGATCAGCTAAAGGAAGAAAATTATTTACAGAACTTAGATAGAGATACATTTATCAAAAGATTATCTTATTATATGGCAGAATTAAATGTATTGCATCCTTTTAGGGAAGGAAATGGAAGAACAATTAGAGAATTTATCAGACAGTTGGCATATAAGAATGGATATGTTTTAAATCTAAAACATATTAATCCAAAAGAAATGTTACATGCTTGTATTCGTTCTGTAGTAGATACTACACAAC
>CALYAC010000035.1 GCA_944393405.1 uncultured Clostridia bacterium
TGTTTAGTAACCTTTTTCATAATGTCCCAATCTCCGTCCCAAACACTAACAAAATATTCTCCATTTTCAATTCTAAAGTTTTCTCCACCATTTATAAATAAACTCATTTTTTCCATAATATATTACCTCTTTTCTCTTAACTTAATTATATTATACTACAATTTTTTCATTTTGTCAATAGTTTTTAGAAAAAAAGTTAAAAAAAATGAGAATTAAAGAATTCCCATTTTATAAAATCAATGTAATTTTTTAGCGAATAAATCCTTATAAGCATAGTGTACTAATCCATCATTTTCAATTTCAATAAGTGTATCATGTAATCTATTAAAATATTTACTTAAAGAATTCAAAATTTTAGTATAGTCGCCTTCTGTTTTTCTAAAAGTAACTTTTTTATAATCACAATATAAAAACTCATTAGAAGGAGAAATAACAACGGAATTACTTAAATTTTTCAAAACCATATTATCAGGAAGAATAGTATCATCAGTAATAGTATTTTCAAATTCTCCATTTTTAGTGTCAATTCTAAAACTAATTTTAAACATATCATTAGCAAGATAACCATTGCTTAATTCCTCTGTTTTATTAGCAAAATACAAATCAATATAAATGCTTTTATATAAATTATTATGTGCTACAACCTTTATAGTAGAGTTAGGAAAAACCTTCAAAAAATCATTTTTTAAATTATTTTTAAAATCTACAAATTTCATATTTCAAAACCTCTCTTCTTAACTTTCTATATATATTATACTACAAAATTTTCAATATGTCAATAGTTTTTACAAAAAAAAATAAAAAAATATGGAAAAATTAATCTTCCATATTAATATAAGTAAATCCAATATTTTCATCAATTTTATCAATTTTTTCTTGAAAATATTTCAATAAAGTTTCTTTCAATTCAGTATTTCCAATAAAACTACAATGAGTATCCAAGCAATTACAAGAAATATAAAAATCTTCATTAATATCTAAACTTTCCAAAATTTCAATATCTTGTTTTAAATCCTCATTATCTTTATTATTAGAAATAAATTCCTTAACAGAATTTTCCAAATCTTTCAATGCGTATAATAAAACACCATTATAAAAATCATTAATTTCTAAATTTTCAATAGACAAACAAAATTTTTCTTTCATAAAATCAATAATATCATTCCAATTATATTGAGTTTTTCCTACATCTTCCCAATCTAAACTACCACCACCAAAAAGTGCCATTAAAATATATTCCATAATTTTTACCTCCAAACTATAATTATTATACTATAAAATTCAAAATTTGTCAATAGATTTTTTAAAAAAATTTAATCATTCCAAAAATCAATAATTTTTTCTTCTAATTTAATTTTAAAATATTGTCCGTTTTCCTCATCAACACCATAAAAAACGATAGAGTTATTTTTTCTAATTTCATTTACTTTCAAATCATCACTTTCAAAATCATCAATATAACTTGATTTTAACAAATAGAAATGATTTTCAGCATTTTCAAAATTAGAAAAAACAGATGTTTCACAATTTTTTTCTCCACTACTCAAAAAATAAAGTTCAGTAATAACAAAAATACTATTCAAAAAAATCCCTTCTTTCCTTTTAATTTTCAAAATAATAAACAAAACTATTACCAAATAATTCCAATGTAATATTTCCATTTTCAACATTCACAACTTTTATAGTATTAATAGCAACAATAGTAGTAACAATAAAAGTTATAAAAACTAATAATAAACAAAAAACAACCTTTTTCATAAAAAACACCTCTTATAATTCACAATAAACTTCTTGTAATTCTTTAATTTCAGTTAGATTTTCAAAAACTTTTCTAGCCTGTTCTTTTTTTTCTTTAGATAATCTTTTAATACCATATTTTTCTTTTGCCACTCTTAAAAAGTCATCAAATTTATTTTCTATTAAAGTATAAACACAATTTTTCATAACTGATTGAAAAGTATAACTTTCCCACGTTCTGTTTAAATAGTTTATTCTATAATCAGCAATTTCATTACCGTTTTTATCTTTTAAAATAGTTTTATGATAAAAACCGTTTCTAGTACCTCCAAATTCATTTATAAATTCATAACCATTTACATTTACATTTTCCATAACAATTACCTTCTTTCTCTTAACTTAATACTATTATACTATAAAATTTTCAATATGTCAATAGTTTTTTTAAAAAAAATAAAAAAATTTTACCTTTTAAAATCAATTTTAAACCACTTTTTATATTTACCCATAAAGTTGTATTACCAACCCCAAAAAATCCATTGTAGGACAATGTCGTTAAAATTAGGGTATATTAAATACCTCTTTATAAACTTTTACAATAATCTAATAACAAGTCATTTTCAAACAATAATGCCTCATTTATGGTATCTACCTTCTTAATTACATTTTCCATTTTATAATCATAAATAACATAATATTTATAACCGTTATCAAATTTTTCAATAATTCTATAATTCAACTTTTTACTTTTTTTAATACAAAATATTTCCATATTTTCATATCTCCTTTCAACTTAATCATATTGTATCATAAATTTCAAAATAAATCAATAGTTTTTACAAAATTTCTCAAAAAAAATAAAAATGACCGTTTAAAATCAAAAATAAGCCGTTTTTCTATTCTACCCATAAACTTATATTCCTAATTAATAAAAATCCATTATCGGTCAACGTCGCTCAAATTAGGGTATAATACAAACAAATGTTCACTAAAAAATAAAAAGTGAGGGATAACCTCACTTAAAAAAGCTACACTGATAAAAATGGAAAATTAATAACTAATTAATAATAGCAAGTCATGTTATCGGCTTTTCCGTCCCATAAACTACAAAAGCCAAAACTTTCAATATTAATATATATAGTGCCACTTTTCAAGCCTTTTACCATTTTTGTTGCACCTACTATATTATCTTTTATAAAATTACTTTTTTCTAAAAATTCATTTTTACATGGAGCAACCTTGTAACTATCAAATCCTGTCGTTTCTATTCTTTTATATGCAATTTCACGAACAACAACAGATTTTTGACCTTTTAATGCCACTACTTGAAAATAATTAGCATTAGTTTGTTCATAACCCCAAGAATAATGGAATATGTCGCCAATTTTAACACCCAAATAGTTAGATTTTTTGTTATTTTTATTAGTCGTTTTTTTAGAATTATTTTCATTACTTGTATAAGTTAATTTTCTAAACCAACATTTTTTTACATTATGCCATCTATAATGATTTTCTTTTAGAGTATCTAAAACTTGTTTAGATGGTTTCTCATCAAAATACAATTCTTCTCCATTATGTTCTTTATTTTCAACTATTTTACAATTCTTTTTAATTTCTAATAATTCCATATTTTTTACCTCTTTTCCCTTAATCTATATATATTATATCATAAATTTTAGGAAAAGTCAATAGTTTTTTGAAAAATTTTTAAAAAATATCTGTAATAATTCCCTTTTCTTCAATACATTTTTTTACAAAATTTTCCATTCCTTGTTTTGATTTATAATCAAAAATTGTTTTAATACATAAATTTCTTAAATAATAGTAAGTTTTAGCCAAAAATACTTGTTTTCCATTAATTTCAATATATGGTACATTATCCCAATAACTCCATTTTTCAAAACCATAATCTTCTATTTTTTTATCTTGTTTTAACTTTTTCAAATAATTTATTGCTATTTTTCTTTTTTCTTCCATAAAATATCATTCCTTCCTAACAACAAATATTATTATATCTTCTAATAGTATCATTACAAAAATCATAAAAGTTTTTTAAACCTTCTTTATCATTATAATCTTTAATATTTGTAATATTAGTAGTATCAATTAATTCATTAACATATTGTTTTATGTCATCTTCTGTAATATAATCCTTGTCAAAATATTCTTGTAGGTCGAATATATCAAACCATTCTACAAACTTAAATTTTCTATATCTTGTCTTTTCTTTATTGTAAATTCTTCCATAAATCAAAAAGTAAAAATTATGTGCCTTATCGTTATTTACCTCTAAAATTTTTTGTTTTTTTGTTATTTTAAAATCAACCATTTTTTCTCTCTCCCTTCAACCTATAACTATTATATCACACTTTTTAAATATTGTCAATAGTTTTTTTGAAAAAAAATTTAAAAATTAAAAAATTCAGCTTGTTTCCTAATTAAATCTAAAAGTTTGTAATCTAATGAAAACGGTTCAAACCCTCTATAATCCTGTGCCACAATATCCCTTCTCAAAAATAATCTTTTATTAGGAACTTTAAAAATAATTGTTTTTATATCCTCATATTCCTTATTTACAAGTTCTTTTTTACAAATCATACCTTGTTCTCCAAAGTAAGTATCTTGTTTTCTATATATTAAAAATTTCCCATCATCTTTAATTTTTTTAAATCCTAATTTTTCAAATTCATTTTCTAAATTTTCCATATTTTTCCTCCTTTTAATCTTCTTTTTGTATTCTAATTAAAGTTTTTTCTGTATTAAAAATATAATCATTATCCAAATCAGCAATATTACAATTCAAATATTTTTCAATTTTTCCTTCTTCATTTATAGAAAAAGCCATAATTGTATTTCCTTCTGTGTCCTCTATTTCTATTGTTCTATTTAAAATATTTTCTAATTCCATACTATTCACTCTCCTTTCAACCTATATACATTATACTACAAAAATCAAAAAATGTCAATAGATTTTTTAAAATTTATTCAAAAAAAATTAAAATGGAATTAAAACAACCCCATTTTAATTATATAATTCTTCTATACTAACAATAAAAACTTTTCCACCAATTTCATATTTTAAACGTTTCACACCTTCTAAATCCGTATAAATTTCAAACTTTTTAACACCTAAAGATTTTAATGAATTTCCAAAATTTTCCAATATTTTTGTTTCACAAGGAACAATATTTTTATTTCCATTATTAATAAAATCTTGTAAATCATTCAATAAATTTTTAGCTTTCCCCTTATAAGAATATAACATAAAGATTACCTCCTCATTTTTTTATCAAAATTCTTTCCATACATTTTATATAAAGAAAACACGTCATTATTTGCAACAATTACATTATCTAACAACTCAAATCCCAAAATTTTACAACCAAATTTTAGGTATCTTGTAGTTCTCAAATCTCTTTTAGAAGGTTTCAAACAACCTGACGGATGATTATGTGCCAAAATTATACAACTTGCATTAGATAGCAAAGCGACTTTAAAAACTGTCTTAAAATCTAACAAAGAAGTTCTTTCATTACCTTTTGCCACCAAACAATAGTTTATAATTTTATGAGTTGTATCTGTAAAAATAGCGAACGTATGTTCTTCGGCGAGAAAATCAAGATTTTCAAAATCATGTAAAAACTTTAAAATATCTTTAGTGTTATGTAAAGTTATATTATCTTTAGTAGAAAAATCTGTAATTAATTTAACTTTACTAACCATTTTAACCTCCTGTTATTCAGTTATTTTTTCAATAAATTCTTCCAATAGATTTTCAACTTTTTCTCTTTTCTCTTCATTACTTAAAGTTCTATTTTCTATAATATTTTTAGCTTTTTCATTATATTCATCACACAAATCATAATTTTTAATGTTTCCAAATGGTCTATAACCTGTAACAATACAAGTGTGTAAATTAATATGGTAAAAATCATAATTCCAACCATAAACACCACTGTTGTATCCTGTTTTATTTCTAAAATATAATAAATACCACAAATCACAATATGGAACGCATATAATATTTTTATACATATTTACTTGTTTTCTTGTTATCTTTTCCATAATAATTACCTTCCTTTCAACTTAATACTATTATAACATTTTTTTTTAAATGTGTCAATAGTTTTTAGAAAAAAAAGTTATAAAAATTAAAAATTCCAATCACATTAAACACCTCTTTCAAATTTTTTACAATTCGCACAATTTACCTTATCCATATCACATAAACTACAAGGTTTTACCCAACTATTACAATGTTCACAATAACCACCATTTCTATCAATTTCAGTTTCTTGCCCACAATTACCACAATATTCTATTATTCTATCTTTTACAAGTTTTAAATGTTTTCCACCTACAATAACAGAATTTATATAACCATCAGCAAAATCCTTATAACTCAATTTTGAATTAGGTTCAATTTCTGTAATGTATTCATTGTATCTATTTATAAGTTCCTTTTCTTCAAAATCCATATATTCCATAAATTATACCTCCTTAATTGGAACGTGTCTAGTATCTTCTAAAATATCGTCCACCTGATTTTTACTAATATAGGAATTATCAAAAATATTAGTTTTATTAATTGCATAAACCACTTTATAATCATTATCGTATTTATATCTAATCAAAAATCGTTTTAAAAACGGCTTAAAATTAAATTCATACCCCATTAATCTATAAGTTCCTTTTTCCAAATCACTTACACAATGAATACCTCTTAAAAGTTGTTTATATAATCTTTTAAATTCTTTATAATCTCCATTTTCAGCAACCCTCATAGTTTCATAAACTAAACTATTACTAATATCACTATTTGTATCTGTAAACTTATACATATTATTTAAAATTTCCATATTCTCTACCTCCAAAACTATATATATTATATCATAATATTTTCAATATGTCAATAGATTTTATAAAATTTATTCATAAATTAAACCTTTTAGTTCTTGTAATTCTTCTTTTAGTCCTTCAACATATAATAAATCACTTTTTCCATAACCACAAACTTTTAATTTTTTTTCTTCATAATCTATCATATCTTGTAATTCTTCAATTCTTTTTTCTATTTTTTCAACTTCTTTTTCAGTTAATTCTTTTTCCATATTTTTTATTCCTCCTAACTCCATCTTTCCTCTAACCTATCAATAATAACAAGTTTATAATCTCCAAACATTCCACCCAAACAAATGTTTTCATTAAACTTATCATCTATTGTAATTTCAAAACTCAAACAAATGTCATTCCCCAAATTTACAATATAACCATAATTAAAATTTTCTGTTTTATTACAATGTAAAATTATGTCAACTATTGCGAATTTTTGTAAATCTTTTATAAGAGTTTTTTCTAAAAAATCAATATTTTCTTTTGTAAACTTTAAAGTAGAAAACATAGCTTTTCTATAATTCCATATTTTATCAATTTCATGTTTACAATAATCAATATCAAAAACTCCATTATTTTTTTCTTCATTTTTCATAGCTACCAAAACATTTTCAGGAATAGCCCAAGCACTTGCGACTTGTTCTAATTCTTCATTTATATAATTCATTAAAGTTTCACAAGCCCTAATTTCTTTTAAATGTTTTTCATCATCAGGAATTGTATCATACAATTCGCTTAACATATCATAAAAATTACTTAATTTATTCATTTTCAACACCTCTATTTAATTTCTTGTTTTTTATCCATTTTTCTTAATTCATTGTATATTATTTCTCTTGTTTCTTCAAGCCCTTTTACAATATCTCTAATACGTTCTTTCTCTTTTTCATCTTCTAACTTGTTATATTCTCTTGAATAATCATCAATAACATTGTCAATTTCAAATAAAATATTTTCAGCCAAATCATCGCTTTCCACAATTTCAATTTCCCAAATTTCTCTAATATAATCTAAAACTTCGCTTGTATCCAATTTTTCAAGTTCCTCATAGGTTTCGCTATCTCCGTCATTTTCAGCCCATTCCATAGCTTGTCCTCTCCATTCTTCAATAGTCATACAATGCCCAACTCCAAAATTCCCATTTTGTAAATCTTTTATACACATAAATTTCTTTTCCATAAATATCTCTCCTCTCAAACTATAACTATTATAACACAAAAATTAAAAAATATCAATAGTTTTTATAAAAATTTTTTATTTTTTTCAAGGTGTTATTTTAGAGATAACACCTTGATTTCATAAACATAGTCTTTACTATCAAATTCATACCATTGTATCATATTTTTTTTAATTAATTTATCGTGTTTTTCTAATTCTTCTTTATTAAGTCTACCTCTACAAAATTCAATAGCTTTTTCAATGTCTTTATAACATTCTTGACTAACACCTACTGTCGTCCAATCTTCTCTATTTTTGTTTCTACAAATAATAACAAATATTTCTTCCATACTTTTCACTCTCCTCTCAACCTATATACATTATAACATAAAAATTGAAATATGTCAATAGTTTTTTTTAATTTTTTTAATAAAAAATAAGCCATTAATTTTTTTAGATAACAAATTACATTACTTTAATATAAAAATCCATTGTCGGTCATTCTCAAGCGAATTAGGGGCATTTTAAACCAAAATAAAAAAGTGGATAGATAATCTTAATTGAAAATCTAACCACCTTTTATATCTATATTATGGAAAATATGGAAATATAGTGTAACAAGTAGTTTTCTACCTGTTCTATAAGAGTTTCCATTTTCTCTTATATACATATTATACTACAAATTTTTAATTTTGTCAATAGTATTTTGAAAAATAATTTAATTTTTTATAATTTCAATATATTGTTTCTATTGTACTATAAAAAACGTCAACACTTTATATTTTTTTCAAATAGTCAAAAAATTCCTCTTTTTTATCTTTAAATTCATTTTTTAAATCTTCAAGTTTGTTTTCTAATTTTTCTATAATATAATCACAACAATATCTTTTTGCATAATCATCTAATTCTCTTTTTGTTATTACTTCTCCATTTTCTACTTTTTCCTCAATGTCAAATCTCCAAGTCCTAGACATTGTAAAACTTCTTAAACTTTCATAAGTTTTTAATTCTTTTTCAACCTTTTTAATTTCTTCTAAAATCTTTTCCATTTTTCTTCACTACTCCATTATAAACAAATGTTTTCCATCATTACTTTTTAAAATTTCAACTTCTTTTTTTTCTAAAATTTTCCTATATTCTTTTAAAATATCTTGTATATCATCATAGTCATAAGTTGCGTCAATTAAACTTTCTTTTTCTTTACCTTTAAAAGCATATTTTATCATTAATTCTTCAATATCATTCCCTTTTAATATTACAACTTCTCTATTTTCAATTTTTTCTATAAATTCCAAGATAGAGAACTCACTTCTATATAATTCTAAACCTTCAGGAATACTTACATTTCTTTCCCTATAATAATTATCAGGAATGTTCTTATATATATAGTTTGTATATAAAATATCAAGTTCATCTCTTGTTAATTCTAATTCCTTATAATTTCCAAGTGCAATATTTATTGTAGTATTCTCTGTTTTCTCTTCAAATTCAATATTATTTAAAAAGTTGCATAAATCATTTAATAGTGCCTCATCGCCTACTTGTTTTGCCCCAATTTCTATAAGATTTTCAATCCATTCTTGTTTTGCATTTTCTAAATCTTGTATAGAAAAATCTTGTACGATTTCTCTCCAAATTTTATCTTGTATATCTCCTAGATTTATTTTAACTTTTACTTTTTTCATAACTCTCCCTCCAAACTATATATATTATAGCATAGTTTTTTAATTTTGTCAATAGTTTTTAGAAAAATTTTTTTAAAAAATTATCCCCAATAACTACCTATAACCTTTCCAATATGTTTTTTAACAAAATCTAAATCAAATTTTAAATTCATATATTCAAATTCTTCTTTTATTTCATTATAAATTTCTTCCATATTTTCATATTTTTCAAAAAGGCTATCAGCTTTTAAAAAAGGAAGTACATATATTTCATCATCTTCAAAATATTTGTTTTCAGTTTCTCTAATTCCTTCAAGTTCTCCATCAAATTGAGAAATAGAATAAAATTTTTCAAAATAAGCATACATAATATCCATTATATCGCCACAATCTAAATCTTCCAAAACCTCTTCTCTATTTTCTCCAAAATAATTGTTTTTAATTAAATCACTAAATTCTTCACAATTTAAAACCAAACCATAATCACTAACAGGATTTTCTCTCATACTCATAATTAATCTACCTCCTCATTATTTTCTTGCCACTCAAAAACTAATTCTTTTAATATTTTTTCTATACTATCATAACTTGTGCTAAAATCTTCTGTGTTATAATACATTTCACTAAATCCACTTGCTAAATCCCAATATTCACGCAAAATATCATAATCTTTTTTATCAAGTCGTGTTTTCATACCTGTTTCAACATTTTCATCTTCATATTTTAAGAATTGCAATAACTCATTAAATAAAAACAATTCTTCTACATAGTCTTGAATATCTACATTATTTTTTTGTATTTCTTTTATCATTAAATTTTTTTCTTCTTCATATCTTTTTTCAATATTTTTTATAACTTCCTTAAGAGAATTATAATCTTTTTTTATGTTTTCTTCCACGATTTTTTCCAATTTATTTTTAATTGTTTCTATTATATTTCTTTCACAACAACCTGTTTTTAACAGTTCTTTTAATGTGGTGTCATACTCTTTTTTTACTAATTCTTGTAATTCTTCATCTTGTATTCCATTAATTAAATTTTCAATTTCATCTCTATAATTACATTGTTTTAAATTATGTATAATTATTTCATTACTATCTAATTCCATAAAACACACCTCTCTCATTTTTTATTCTCTTCTTTCAAACTATATATAGTATAACATAGATTTTAAGAAAAGTCAATAGTTTTTTTTATTTTATTTTCATTTTTTTATATTTTAATTTTCTTGAATTATATTCTTTTTTAAGGTTATCAAGATTTTTAATATTTGTTTCCAATTCCAAGACCTTGTTATCTAAAGAATTATTAATAATATATTTTAGAAAATCAGTTAATAAAACTACATTTTTATCTTCTATTTTTTTCATTTTAAACTTTGGAAAATCAAGCATTTTCCTTTTTGTTCTAACCTTACTATCTTTAAAATTCAAATAAATTCTTCCAATTTCATATTTTACGGTTATATCTTTATATTTTCCAACTAAATATAAACTTAATTTATTTTCATCATAATCGAACAACTGTTCAAAAAATGGTGCAAATAATCCGTTTTCTCTTGCAAAATGCTCAATTCCAAGTGCCACATTTTCATTAATAGTATTCTTTACATAATTAAAATCATAAAATTCTTTTATTCTAAAATCTACAACTAAATTTCTGTTTATATAACTTTCAAAACTTGAAAAATCTATCTTTTTTCCCCATTCTAAATACTTCTCTAATACATTTCCTATTTCTTCCATTTTTTCCTCCTAAAATTCCTTTTTATCTTCTACATTATATTTATACAAGCAACTTTTTAAAAATGCCGTTAATTTTCCTTGTGTTATGTCCTTTATAAAATCCTTAAATGTTTCATCAAGTTCAATATCTTCTATTTTTTCAAGTTCCTCATTTTTAAAAGTCAATATAAACTTATCAGCATTATAACAATAATTCAAACAAACACTTGTTCTATTTAAGTCATTAATAACTTCTGCAAGTGGAATATTACTATCTACTGTAAAATTCGCTGTTTCTAAAAGATTTTTTACTACATTGTGAATATCTTTTATTTGTTCTAATTTTATAGTCAAGTTAAAATTCATAAATTTATAAGTATTTTCATAAGCATTAATCAACTTACCGTCAAGTTGTTCTTTATCTTTAAAATATTGTTGTAATTTTTTACTACTACCATTTAAAATAGCTTGTCTTAATCTATATTCTTTATTATTTATTATTTCCATTTTCAACACCTCTTTTGTGAATTATATAAAATTTTAGAAGTTTTTTCAACCCCTAAAATTCATTTTTAAAATCATTTTCATCAGGAATATATTTTTCTATTCTTTCAAGTTCTTTTATTCCATCATTATTAGCTTTTCTAATTTTATCAAAAATATTTTTTAATTCATTTTCACTAAAATATACAAGAGAATTTTTATCTAATATCTTTTTTGCATTCTCTTCAATTATACTATCAAGTGTATATAATTTCTCTCCCAAATTTTTTATAAATTGTTCAACCTTATATCCACATATTTCATAAGTTCTAAAAATATACATTCCTCGTTTTTCAAGTCCTAAATATTTCCAACTTATATTTTCTTCATAAATATATAATGTGTATTTATCAAATTCCCCTTTAATTACATAATTATCTTTTATATCAAAATCCTTTTTTCTTTTTAATAAAATTTTGCCATCAAATTTTATTTTTTCTAATTCTTCACAAATAAATGCTCTTGTAGTAAAAATTCCACCATCTTTATTAAAAATACAAATATTATCAAGTTCATATTCTTCATTTTTCTCATCACTATATACTGTTGCAATTTTAAACATTGTATATTTTTTATATAAACCATTCATAATAACACCTCCTAAAATCTTATTATTTTATCTCTTTTACTATCAGCAAATTCTATAATATCTTCAAAACTAGAATAATCTAATTTTTCATACTCTTTTTCTGTTAATCCAACTATTATAGTTTCATGCCCCATCGGTACGTCATGATGATATTCCATTATTAATAAAGATTTTTTTGAGTTAGTGCCACCAATTATATTTTGTGTTACGTCATAATTTCTATATACTGTATCTATTATATTATCTGTAAATCTATAACCTGTTTGTCCTCTCCAATTAGAATTGTATGCAACTACCAAATAGTGGTCGTATTCCTTTAAAAATTGATTTAAAAATTCTACTACATCGTCCTCATCGTATTTATACTCGCCATAAGTTCCAATTTCTTGAATATCAATTTTCATTAAATCTTTTACATTATAACCTTTAAACTTTTCCATATTTTCCTATCTCCTTTCAACTTAATACTATTATAGCACAAATTTTAGAATGTGTCAATAGTTTTTAGAAAATTTATTAAAATAATCTAACAGTTTCCCAAGTTACTTTCCCTCTTTTTTGTACTAAATCTACAAAACTATAATCTTCACTTACAATTTTATTCCCATCTAATTTCATTTTATATAACAATAAATGATTTTTATTATATCTACCATTTTTCTTTTCTACCATAAAAGAGTAGTGTTGTTTACATAGTTCAGCTACAATTTCATCAAAAGTTTTTCCTTCATTTATCATATTGTCTACTAATTTTAAAGTAGTTTCCTGTAATTTACTTATATAAACCATTTCCATTTTACTCAACCTCTTTCACTTCAATACTTATTTCAAATTTCTTTACCAAACCTTTATTTTCAATATTTACTTCCATTTTATCATTATTCCAATTATAAGAAATATTATCATCACTTGCAATTAAATCATTTTCTATTAATTCATTTTCTAAATATTTCATATCTCCTCTTAAATCGCCTTCAAATAATCCTAAAATATAATTTTTTATATATTCTTTTATTTTCTCCATTTTTTTTTAGTCCTCCTTAATCCAACAATCTACAATATCATCAATTTTATTTTCCGTACAATAATCTTCAAATTTTTCAATAGCCATTTTTTTAGTATATGATTTTACTGCAATTTTTTTTGTTTCATTTTTCAATGTTTCATATTCTACTATAAATATATCTTTTCTAACACCCATTTTCTTAAATGTTTCTTCAATTTCTTTTTTATCCATAAAATCTCCAAATAATTCTTCAAGTTCTTCAACATTAAATTCTTTCTTAAATTTTTCATATAGATATTTTTCCAATTTTTTTGGTGCAACCATATTTATTAAATCACTTGCCACCATTTCCATATTAAATTCTTGCATAAATAATTCTTTTAAATTTTCTAAATTATCCATTATATATCAACCTCCTCTAATATTTTATTAATTTCTTTTATTACCTCTTTTTCTTCAATATTATATTTGTTTATAAAGTATGTTGCCATTATCTTTCCTAATTGTTCTTGATTTTCAAGTTCATAATCCCAATCCCCTAATTCAACAGGTTGGAATACATATTCATTTTCAGTGTTATCACAAATAAACCAACTTCCATCTGTAAATTCATAAACTTTATCATTTACATTATAAGTTTCAAATAATTTTTTTTCTTTTTCATATTTTATTTGTTCACTAACTTGATATATTTGAATATTATAATAAATTCCAGTTATTATTAATAATAGAATTAAAATACTAACAACAATTAAAAACCAATTCTCTTTTATTTTTTCTTTCATTATTCCCTCTCTCCTTTCAAACTATACATATTATAGCATATTTTTTAAAATAAGTCAATAGTTTTTATAAAAAAGCTAAAAGTTTTTTACTTTTAGCTTTAATCCCATATTTGTATGTTTATATTTCCAATATTTTCTTTTATATCTTCAATATTTACATTAAATATCTTTATATTTTCATATTCCATATTATTCAATTTATTTTTTATTTCTTCAAATAATTCTTGTTTATTTTCATATTTCTCATAAAGTCCTGTTTTTTCAGCATATATAAATATTGCATTTTCATTCAAATATTGTTTTCTTCCACCATTTTCAATATTAAAAACTTCTGCAATATCACAAAATCTTATGTCATCAAAGCCACTTTCAAGCAATAATTCTTGCATATCTGTATCCAAATCATCAAAATCTGCTCCATCATTTTCTAATAATTCTTTTATTTCAGGGGTAAAAAGTTTTTGTAAATCTTTATAATTCATTAAAAAACCTATTTCATTCATTATAAAATCCCTTCCTTTTCTTTTAAAATATTTAAACAAGTATCCATAACACTCTCATATTTTTCAAATTTTATATACCAATGTGGACAATTTACAAACATATCAAATTGTTTATTTTGTTCAAAAATCCACCCAATAATTACTTTTTCTTTTCTTGCATTATAAAAATGGAATTGATATAAAATACCACTTTCATTTTCTGTATGTTTTAAAACATAATTTCTAACCTTTTCATTTAATGTAAAGAATTGCAAGTCATAATCTCTTAATTCCCCTTTTTGTAATGTTCTTCCATTACATTCAATTTCATTATAAGGACGAATATAATTAGAATACTGTGTATCAGCTACTATATTTCCAATAGTTATTAAATCAGTTTGTGTATTAAATGTTTTTAATTTTGTATCTAATATCATTCTACTTCCACTTTTATTCCATTTGTAAAATTTACTCATAAATTACACCTCACTATTTTCTAAAATTTCCAAGTTCTTCGGCAAGTGCATTGTCTATTTCTTGCCACATATAATCATTTGCCATCAAATTTTCTACTGCATTATCTAATTCGCTTTTAGTTAAGTTATATTCAATTTCATCATTATTAATTATTTGTTCTATTAATAAAGTTTTCCAAAATTTTCTTCCGTCAACCTCTTTTAGTTCATTTTCTAACATTTCTTCCATTTCTTCATAACTTAATTTTTTTTCTTCCATAATATATTATCTCCTTTCTTTTAAACTATATATATTATATCATAAAATTTCAATTAAGTCAATAGATTTTACAAATTTTTTAAATCTATTTCTTTTAATCCTAATTTATTATCCCTCCTTGATTTCAAATAAATCATTTTTCTTTACTCTAATTTTTATTGTTGGATTATCAATACTTGCAACTATAAAGTCATATCTTCCTATTTTTTCAATTTTATAAATAAACATATTATTATATTGTTTATCAAAATCTACTATTTTCATTTTCTCTTCATCTTGCATATCATAGATTTCAATTACTTTTCCTACTTCAATATTTTTATTCCTATTATTGATATATCCTTGTAACATATCTTTTACATTTTCTTTATAAATTTCACAACTTTCTAACACTTCTAATTCATAAAATGAACCAGCATATACTTCAACAGTATCTCTTAATGCACAAGTTATTATTTTATATTGTATTCCTTTGTAGTTCACACAATCAACTCTCATTTTATCCAAAAGAAAATCGTAAAATTCTGTTTCATATTCAAACCTATATATAACACTGTCGCTATAATTTACCCTACTATCTCCTCCATAATGCACACTCAAATCAACATAATACATACCATCTTTTTTATTAAGATATGTTGTAAATGCAATGTCTTTATCTATTCTTCCATAATAATTATAAGTATTATCAGTTCTTACTTCCTCAAAAATTCCTTCATTTTCTAATAAACACCTTAATTCTGTATTAATGTCTATTAGTGCGTTATTTTTCAATTCATCAGGAATTTTTATTTTATATTCTTTACATAATTTACTTAAATTTACTTCATAAGGTTTCAAATCCTCAAGAATTTTCCAAATATTTACATAAAAATCATCACAACCTCTTTTAAATTGTTTTTGTAAACGATATGTTCCAAATCTTCGCATACTCATAAATATTACCTCCTAATCCAAATATCCTTTTAATTTTTCATATTCAGTTAATTTTGAACTTTTTTCTAATTCTTGTAAATACTCTCTTTGTGCAAATCCTTCAAGTTCTTCAATATCTTTATCTTTTTTCCCTCTTTGTACCCATTCTTTATTTTGATAATATATTATTAAATCTTTATTTTTAAATATATATTTTGTTTTTTCATTATACTCATAACAATTTATAACAAGTGTATATTCTTCATTTTCTTGTAAATTTTCTGCAATAGTTTTTAATGCGACCTCAAAATCATAGATTTCATAGAAGTCATCACTATATGTTTCTATCATATAATAATCTTCTAATTCATCATATTCATAAGGTATTCCAATAAAATCTAAAATATCCTTTATTGTCTTAACACCTTTTAGTTTTTCAAAATTATCATTTTTTTCTGCTAGTTCTTGAAAAGCATATATAATATTTTTAAAGTTCCCTCTTTTTATTTTTAAATCACTTTTTTCAACATTTATATATAAACTCATATTTTACACCTCTCTCTTTTTTATAAAATCTCTACAACCTTCTTCTGTTCCTGTATATAAAGTTTTTCCTGTATCATATTCAGCAACTTCATATTTTGTTGCTAATGTATCTAAATTAAAGATTTTCCATATCTTGTAATTCTTTTCCTTGTTTTCCTCAACTAAACTAAATCTTTCTTGCATTTTCTTTATCTCCCTTCAACTTAATTATATTATAACACAATTTTTCTAAAGTGTCAATAGTTTTTATAAAATTTGTCAAAAAAAATTCATATTCAAAATAACATATCTTTTACAATGTGTCAAGTAGAGAATATATAAATATATTCTCTACTACTTAAAGTTTTACTGTAACTGTTTTTATTACATTTTTATTACTTCTAATTTCTTTTGAGAGTTTTGAACTCACTTCTTGACTGGAAGTATATGGAACTAAACAATAATATCCTGTTTTTTCTTTGTTTATTTCCCATACTAAATCTTTTTTGCGAATAAAGACCTTATCCATATCATTTTTAACTTTATTGTAAATTTTTTCCAATAGTTCTTTTATTATAGTATTTGCCTTATTTTCTTCAATACTTCCTTTTACAATAAAAACTATTTCAAAATCACACATTACTGTTCACTTCCCTTTAAATTTCTAAATCTTCTTCAAGACAATCATTGAATTCTACAATATTATCAAATTCATTCAAAATTACTTCCATTATATCTTCTACTGTATATTCTTCCCCAATTTCTTCTTTTAATTCATAAATTCTATTTTGAATGTCATCTGTCCTATAAGTTCTTGTTGCCTTGTCTAATTTTACCTTTAATATTCCATAAATAGTATCTTCATTTACGCAATCTTTTAAAATTACAAATCTTTCACAACTTCCAAAACTTTTATATTTATCAATACATTCCACATAGTTGTCATCTCCATTTATTGCATAATTGCAACCATCTACCCAAAAAACTTTTGCTATATTGTCAACCTCTTTAACTGTTAATTCTTTTCCAAATAGTTTATTTTCTGCTAAATAATCTGTTAATTCTTCATCATCACTTTCAATATTAAATTTAATTTTATCTCCAACTTTTACCATAATATTATCTCCCTTCTTTTTAAACTATATACATTATATCATAAATTTTCTATTGTGTCAATAGATTTTTTAAAAATAATTTTATTTTACTATCTTTATTTGAAAAAATAGCTTTTAAAATCTTATCTTTTTTATTTTCTAAAAGTTTTTCTAAATCAGTTTCTTCAACAATTTTAAAGTTTGTATTAGAAAAATCTCCTTCT
The DNA here is from genome assembly GCA_944393405.1 of uncultured Clostridia bacterium. The sequence goes on from CALYAC010000035.1 coordinate 18,075, forward strand.
TTTAATAATTTATAATAATATTTTAAATTGACGGTATTGTTTACTTCCAATGTATAAATACCAATTTTTTCAGTTCCATTTTTGTCTTTTCCAATTTTTCCTAATATTAATTTATTATATGTTTTATTTTTTTTAAATAATATTGCAAATATTTCCATAACAAACTCCTCCAATTCTTATTTTTAGTGATGAGCATTCCAATCCAAATATTTTTGATGATTTTCATATATTTTTGCCACTCTTCTTAAAACCTTATCATAGATTTTATTAATTCTAACATATTCATAATCGCAAGTTCCAAGTTCTTGAATTACTTTTTCTCTTTTTTCCAAATTATAAAAATCAAATATTGCAACACTTCCCCTTTGTTCAAAATAAGCCCCAATATATTGTTCTAACTCTCTTTCAAGTCTTGCATTTAATTCAGTTTTTGTTTCTTTTTCTTGCGTTACATTTGCCATTACTTGTATTTCTTTTGAAATATTTTGAGTGCTATCTATTAATCCCATTATATATCAACCTCCTAAATTTTTATTTTATCTAAAAAAACCTGACGTGGTGCAAATACTCTAAATTTTCCTACAACTTTCTGTTTCTCTAATTTATTTATTAAATCACTAGCTTGTTTTTCACTAATTTTAAAAACTTCTTGTAATTCAGTTCCATTTATAGCATTTTTCTTATTTAATTTCAAGTATTTTAAAACACTTTCTAAAAGAATATCTTGTTTTTTAACTATTCTTTTAATATGTTTATTTGCATTTTTTATATTTTCTTCTATTTCTTTTGTAGAAATATAAGCACTTTGTATCCTTTCCTTTTCTTTTCCTGCTTGTAGATATAACATATCTCCCTTTCCTAAAAGTTGTTCTGCTCCATTTTCATCTAATATAATTCTACTATTTATTTTACTATTTACACTAAACGCAACCCTAGTAGGCAAATTTACCTTAATAAGTCCTGTTAGAACTTCCCTAGATGGTCTTTGAGTTGCTATAATTAAATGAATACCACACGCTCTTGAAAGTTGTGCAATTCTACAAATTAAAGTTTCCATTTCTTTGCTAGACTGCATCATTAAATCTGCTAATTCATCAATTATAATAACAATACGGTGCATATTTTGTTTTGTTTTCTTGTTATATTCTTTTAAATCTTTAACTCCAAGTTCTTCAAATGTTTCATATCTTTTATTCATTTCATTTACTACCCAAGTTAATGCCATAATTGTTTTTTCAACGTCATCGCAAACTGGAAATAGTAAAGAATGTAAATTAGAATATAAAGATAATTCTACTCTTTTTGTATCTACCATTATAAAATCACAATCTTTGTTTTGAATTAAACAATTAATAATCGTGTTAAGAAAAACTGACTTTCCACTTCCTGTTTGTCCTGCAATTAATAAGTGTGTCATTTCAGTTAAATCCTTAACTATATATTCTCCCTTTAAATTTTCTCCTAAAACAAACTTTAATTCGCCCTTATTATTTTTAAATTCTTCACTTTCTGTTGCCTTATTTAATTTTACTATTCCACGTTTTTCCTTTGGAATTTCTATTGCTAAAGTGTTATCTCTTAAATTAGAGATAGTAACTCTAATTTTTTCTATTCCTAAAAGGAAAGAAATATCTTGTTCAAGTTTTAACAACTTTTTAGGGCGAACCGTATTTTTAATAAGAAAATGTAGTGTATATAAATAAGCCGAACTGTCTGTTTTTATATGTTTAGAATTTATTTTATTTTCCAAAAAGAATTTATTAATTTCATTTATAGTTTCCCTAATTTTCAAAATATCTCCCTCCTTTCTTTTTAGAAATAAAATAAGTTTTTTATGTTGTTATTATACTACTATAAATTCAGTTATATATATTTGTTCTGCTCTTGTTTTCGCATAATATAAGTCAAAATCAAATACTTCATTCTCTCCTTCAATACTTCCAATTAGTACATAATCTGTATCTTCTGGATATTCTCCCATTTCATATTCTGGTTTATATGATAATCTTATATCATAATTTTCTACATTTATTAGGTTAATTTCCATATACCTTTTTATTGTAGTTTTTACTTCTTCAATATTTTTAAATCTTCTCTTTTTTAATATTGCCTGTAAAATTTCAACTAATTTCTTTTCATTCATTTTATTTTCCATATCATTCACTCCCTTTTTTCAAACTATATATATTATAACACATTTTTTTAAATGTGTCAATAGTTTTTTTAAAATAATTTTAAAAAAGAGGACTAGAATATGTCCTCTTTAGTTAATCGTTTTCTTCTATATATTTTTCTAAATCTTCTTCCATATTATCTAATGTGATTTTTCCTTCATAAATTTCTGTTAGTGGATATTCTGCAAGTAGTTTACATTCCTTATATTCTTCTTTTTCATCTGCATATTTTGAATATCTATTATTTTGAGGAACTTTATTAAATCCCTTATAAAATTCTAATACATTTTTATCCAAATTAATTATATAAGCATATTCACAAAATAGACTATTTCCTAAAAATTCTTTACTGTCTATCATATATTTTAGGTCTGTTTTATATGCGTTTAAATCGCCCTGTGCGTTTCTTAACAAGCAATAGAAGTCCATTATACTTTTATTACTTACATCTAAATCTGTATATTCTTGACAATTTTCTATTTGTTCAATAGTTGGAATATCATTTTCTCTTACTAATTCTATTTTATCAAAAATTTTGTTCATAATAGGTATAGAAGTGTTTTCTACAAAATCTAATATGTCCTTTCCTAAACCTCCTATATAACTATCAAAATGATTATATGTCGCTTTTGTTACTCCATTTTTATATAATCCATAACAACCTCTTGTTCCCATAATTATTCACTCTCCTTTTCTTTTTTTATATAAACTTTTATACATTTTGTTTCATCTTTTGGCTTTTCTACAATATATCCATATTTATCAGCAACTTTTTTCATTACATTTATTATATCTTCTAAATCAAATTTTGTCAAACACCAGTTATAATAAACACTATTTCCAAGTTCCCATTTTCCTTTATGATAATTGTTGTTTAATCCACCTTTATATACTTTTGCATTTACATAATCATCTTCATTTTTGGGTTTATCTTCCCACATTGAATAATAATCAGTATTACAACAATATCCATAAGAAAATGCCTCAATTCCTTTAAATTCTTTTTTTAATGTTCTACTACATTCTTTTACAAAATCAAAACTTATTCCCATTATTCTTACCCCCAATTAATATTTTACCAAGAACTTCCATATATTAAATAATTGTTTTCAAAATCAAAACACTCATTAATTATTTGTAAATCATTTAATGTCTTTTTAATATCTTCAAAATAATATTCATCATATTGTGTACTACCGAAGAAAAATCCTTCTTGCGTTGGTAATAATTCTTTTGCTATTTCTAAATCTTTTTCTTTGAACACTTTTGTTTCATATTCTATTGAACCATCTTGAACTTTTTTTGTTACCATTTCTTTATTACATAAAGAGTTATATACTTCTTTTAATGTATCAATTAATATTTCTAAATCTTTTTGAGTAACTCTATAACTTCCACCATCGTCATCATTATTTTGTATATTTCTAACAAACCAACTGTGAATTTGATTTGCTTTTCTCCAATAATAAACTTCTTTAAACAAACTGTCATATTCATAATTTATACTTTCAAGTTTTGTGTGAAACATATAAGGTCTTAATTGCTCCTTTGTTATTTCTTCATTATCAAATTTACGTTTTAATTCTAATACCTCATTAAAAGTCTTTCCTTGTTGTTTTTTCATTTTCCATAAAAACATATCTAATCCCATTTTTAAATTCCTCCTTTTAATTTTTCTAAAATTTCTTTTAATTGGGCTATATTTTCTATAAGTTTTTCTTTACTAAATCTATTACTTTTCATTGTATTATGTGATATATATATGTTATTATTCACACTTATTATACTAATATTAATACAATTAGATAAGTCTATTGTTATATTTACTTTATAAGTTTCTCTTTCAAAATATGAATGTATCTCAAAATATTCTACTTCTTCATTTTTTACAAAATCTGTTATTGTTTTTACAATTTCTAAAACTTCTATTTTTTCCATAATTTATAATTCCTCCTTTTTATCTAATAGTTCTGTTATTTTTTCTTCTAAATTATAATATTCTTCCCCAAAAATTCTGCTTTCATCTTCATTTCCTTCCCTATCTTTAGAAGGAATTGTGATATTTTTTTCTTCTAATAAGTTTTCAAATATATCTATAATTTCACAAGCAATTTCTCTATTTCTTTCCATTATAATATTCCCTCCTTCTTATATGCTTTATTCTTGATAAAATCAGCACATTCTTTTAAACTCCTACAAGGTAGTGAATTTCCACCATCTTCAAATAAATATTCATTAGAAGTATATACTATATACTTACAATTATCAATTAAATCGTTTTCTTCTTCAACCATTCCAAGTTTTTCTTTGTTGTCTTTACTTAATAATCTTTTAACCTTTTCTGTTAATAATAAACTTTTCATTTCCATAATATATTATCTCCCTTCTTCTTTCAAACTATACATAGTATAGCACTATTTTTACAAAAAGTCAATAGTTTTTTGAAAATTAATTAAAATATTTTTTTCCTATTCCTCCATCAACTCTACTATCAAACCAATGCCATATTTCTTCTTTTTCAGTTCCTTTTTTCCATATATAAAAATCTTGTTCTATTGTAATTCCATTTTCATCTACTGGAATATCTCCAAATTTTTCCCACATTATATCTAAAGTGTTGTCGTATTCTTCCTCTTTTAAATAAGAATACATTTTTAAAAAGTTATCTCTTGATAAATCAAATAAATCTCTCATTTTTTCTTTGTCATCAATAAAATCCATAATATCTCCTCCATTTCTTATTATTGTTCATTCAAACTATAAACATTATACTACAATTTTTAAAATATGTCAATAGCTTTTAGAAAAATTATTAAAAAAATATAAGGGATAAATTTCCCTTATATATAATAGGACTTTTACTTCTATATAAAAATATAGTCTGTAGTTTTACCTACTAAGACGGTAAAATCGCCTTATATAATAGGAAGGAAAAATTACAAAACAATTTTCAAAATTTCTTCTTTATTATAATATGTAGAAAAATTTATGTCTTTGAAGTGTTTGTAAATTGCTTTTTTAATTAAATTTCTTACCTCTTGCCATTCTTCTTTTGTGTATCCTTCTTGAATTTCTTGTTCTAAAGATTTCATAAAAATACCTAAAAGAATGTGAAAGTTGTATGTAGATTTTCTAAACTCAAAATTTTCTATAAAAAATTCAAAACTATCTACACTATCTCTTTCAGTAAAGTTTATCATTTGTTTACCCCCTTAAAAAAATTTTTGTCAACATATTGTCAAGTAATTTTTTTCTAATTTTATCACTTCAATTTTTGTTTGTCAAATTTTTTTGGATTTTTTTGAAAATTTTTTTAAAAAAATATTTTTTTTGAAAAAAAATAAAAAAAATTTTTTTATTCTTGAAAATTTTTTTTTTGGAATAAAAAAATTTCCCCGAAAAAAATCGAGGAAAAGGCTTCTGTATTGGAAAAATTCGAGGATTCCGCAAATATATATATGTATATGTATATAGGGGGAATTCTGTGATTCCCCCTATATATACTATATTTGCATTACATTATATTATGTGGTGTTTATCTTATTCTTGAGAAATAACAATTTTCAGGAGTATAATCTTTTGTTTCGTCAACCCTTTTTAAGTATTTTTTTGTAATTCCATCATAAGGATTTTTTTGTAAAGTTGCCCAATTATAGAATTTTAAGAAACCATCTTTTTGAGAAACCCATTCTGGAAAGAATTTAATTTCTCCTTTCTCTTTGTTTGTATTAATGTGTTTCTTGTAATAATTCCAAATTCCATACAATTTAAACCCTGCTCTAGTTTGAGTTACACCATTTAAAGTATGACTTTTTTTAAAGTTTTGTTTTACCATACAACCACATGATTTTGTTTGTCCATTAGCCAAATATCTACCTTGAACAATTTTCTTCGTTCCACATTGACATTGACATTCATATTGTGCACTTCCATTTTTGTTATCTTCAACTCTTTTGATTACTGTAAAATATCCAAATTTATCTCCTTTTTTGAAGTCAGTATATTTTTTAGGTTTTTTCTTTTCTCTTTCTCTTTTTTTACAATTATCACACATACCAGTTTTCTTTAAATAAGACATTTTTTTACGAAAATTTGGAATTTCTACAACATTTCCACAATCACATTTCGCTGTAACAGTTCCATTTTCATCTTCTGATATTGGTGTCAATTTGTTGAATTTTATATTAAATATATCTTTTTTTGGTCCACCCATTTTAGGGTTTATTTCTTTACTTTTTCTTGAACAACCACAAGATTTCATATTTCCATTAGTTAATTGATATAGTGGGTATCCAGTCAAGATATTTCCACACTTACATTTACAATCAACTATAATTTGACTTTTCCCATCTGGATTTACATATGCCTTTATAATTGTTAATCTACCAAACTTTTGCCCAATTAATTTTTGTAAAATTTCTTCTTCCATTTTTTTTCTCCTTTCTTCAAAAATTCAAAAATCTAAAAAAATCATTTTTGAGATTTCGTAAATTAAAAAATTTCATTTTTCTTTTTCTCAGCTTTTTAGAAATTCAAAAATTCAAAATTCCAGAAATTGATAACTTGAAAAATTTGAAAATTGAAAAAATCGAAAATCCAAAAATTGAAAAATTTCATTTTTAAAAAATCTGCTTTTATAATATTGTATTTTCATTTATTCTGATACTAGCATATTTTCCTGTACTTCTGTTATTTAAGATATTCCCAACAGTAGTTCTTGAACAACTCATTACCAACCCAATTTCCCTATAAGTATATTTTTTTCCAGTTCTAGGATTTATACTGTTACTTAATTCCTTTACTTTTCTAACGTATTCTTCTCTGTTTATTTCGTTTTGTTTTCTACGATAGTCTTCTAAATCCTCAACTGTTCTTATTTTTCTGCTATCTCCATAAGCATATCTTGTAACATTTCTATTTTGAGCATTTTCATTTTTGCTTTTTGTTACTTCTATATTATTACCTTTAATTTCCTCTGTTACTGTAATTTCACTTATAGGAGTTGGATTATCTTTAGTGTCGACTTTTTTTATCATTTTTTTAATTGTTTTTAAAAGTCTTCCCATATTTCATCTCTCCTTTCATAAACTATTATAACACAAAATTTTTAATGTGTCAATAGTTTTTTTAAAAAATTTAGATTTTCTTTATTGAGTCTATTTATTTTAGCATATTTATTAGGTTTTGTCAATATGTTTCTTAAAAATTTGTTCTTTATGTAAAGGAAAAATCTTTCCCAAAATATCTTCTATATAAAGAACAATATTCAAAAATCATATCTTCAAAGTTCTCATATTTATCTGTAAGAACTGTATTTCCCTTAAATTTAATATACCCATAAAACAGTTTTTTATTCTTGTCAAAATTAAAATGATATATATTAAATTTGTAAGCAGTAATAAAAAAATCTTTATAAAAAATTCCAAATTGTAAATTTCTTTTAGAATAAGGTTTTGTTTTATGTCTTTTTCTCATAATGAAACAATCCTTATTGTAACCTTTTTCTCCACACCATTTAGAAAAATCTTCTAAATTTTCAAAATCTCCATTTTGGTCATTATCTATTTGTTTCCACCATTGTTTAATTTTACGGCTAGGTTGATTTTTTTGAAAATAATCTTTTTCCTTCCTATATATAATATAGTCTTCTATTGTGGGAAATTTATTTTTATGTCTTTGGTTATATTTCATAAATCCAGAATAATAAGGATTCTTTGTAACATCTCCTTGTTTAATTCTAGTACAACCACATGATTTTACTTGACCATTGTTAAGCAAAGCAGTTCTAACATAAATTGTTTTTCCACAATCACACTTACATTTCCATCTTGGTGGATTATAATGAACATTATCATATTTTATTGTAGTTAATTTCCCAAATTTCTGACCTTCAATTATTCTCTTTCCCAAGTATATCAAGTCCTTTCGAGATTTATTTTTTCGCTATTGACACATTTAAAATTTTGTGATAAAATAAAAGCAAGTCAATTATATCAAGGAAAATTTACTTTGTCAATATGTCCAACTTCTTGTTGACATTTGTTAAATCTCAACAGCCTTAGGCTCTAGGGGTTTTGTCACGAACTTGACAAATAAAACAGTTTGTGGTATAATGGGTTTGAAGTTCTTTCAAGGAGCTCAGCCAGTAAACCTGACAAGCGACGAAGATTAGAAATTTCGTGAGCAGTAGACGAGCTTGTTAAAGCGATTGTCTAATGTCACAAGGAATGGGTGGGCAAGCTATTAAGGGTATTAGGGGGGAAGAGCTAAAAAATCTCTAAAACCGTTGGGAGAGTAAGGTTAGAATAGATTTTATTGATGTCAGAAATTGACAATTTTTATTTTTTTGTCAAAATTTTCCAAAAATTAAAAATATTGGATTTCTAAAGTTATTGAAAATAGGGGGTTACAGAAGATGATTGAACTCAATCCTATTCTACTAAAAGATTTAAAATGTGTCAATAGCGAGATAAACGAAGAAAAATTGAGAAAAAGTTTAAAAAAACGAGAAAATGACATAATTTTAAATTTTAGGGAAGTTTTTAAAAAAGGTGAAGATATTCTAAAAATTAAAAATAAGGGAGAAATACTTTTAGAATTTAGAAGATATATAGAAATGATGTTAAGGGAGAACACAATATTATGTGTAAGAAACGTGTATGATGATAAGATTTCAGCAATTAACCAGGAGAATATCATATTTTATTTAGATAGGAAATACTATTCAGATTTTGAAATATGTAGTTTTATGGATATTTTTAAAATAGAAACTAAAAATTATAAAAAAATATATTGGGGAGAAAGTGATATTCCGCCTCATTTAGGAGCTATATTAGACTATGTAGAAAATCATTATAATAGTACATATAGGTTCTTCAATAACAGAAATTTGGAATATCATTATATATATACTATATTATATAAGAAGAATTTCGAAATTCGTGAATTAATTAGTATATTAAATTCCTACCATTATGAAACTGATGAAAGAAGTTTACAGTTATATGATATGAAGCTAGAAGATATTATTGGAAAAATTCAGGATATAGTTTTAGAAATTAAAAAAATTGAAAATTTTTTGTAAAATATCTTGACAAGTGTAAAAATATATGTTATATTTAGATTGAGAGAAGATTTTAATTATTGTTGTTCTTGGCGGAACACGAAAAAATGAGGGTTCAATTACAGCTCCCTCATTTTTTTATATTTGTTGTCAAGAACTTGACAAATATTTTTTTTTGTGATAGTATATAAGAAAATGTTACTTTCGGTAACGAAAAAAGAAGAAAGGAAATGAAGTATTATGAAATTTACAGTTAAATCAGCAGGACAATATTCTAATGTATTGTCAGATATGATTACAAATTTTTCATTCAGAGGATATGACAAGACAGCAGATGGGTTAGTACAAGTAACAGAAATTTCTCAAAAATCAAAAATAGTAACTGGAAAACCAGAACTAACTTTTGAAGATGAAGAGAAAGAAATAAAACCTACTAATAAAATAGCACAAGTAAACCCAATGACAAGAATTCAAATTCTAAAGGACTTGGTTGAGGAAAAAAATAAAATTGATTATGAAATAAACAAAGCAAAACAAAACCTAACTATTACAAGTCCATTTTCAGGAGAAAAAATTGGAGTAGATTTAGCAACAAAGGAAAATACATTATATAGAAGAATGGTAATGAAAAATATGGAAGATTTACTTGGGGTTGAGGACGAAGAAGTCGAATTAACAAAAAGAATGAGTCTTTCAATAGATGGACAAAATATGGTATTTGAATATCCTGTAGTTACTAAAAAAACAAGTTTAGTAGATGAAGGTAAAGTAAATGAAATGTATGCAGAATTACATAAAAAGACACAAGAAGCCAGCGATTTAATAGATACTGCATTAAGTTCTACTTCATTTGAATTTGAAAATAAATTCCCATTATTTAAGAATGTGGATAAAGTTATAAAAATGTATAACTAAAAGGGTGTGGGTTTCCCTTTTTATAACCCAATATTGTAAAGAGTAGAAATGATAGAAACAAAAATGAAAGGTTATAATTCCTTTAAAAAATAAATATTTTATATAGTATTAACAGTTTGCCAAAATGATACAGTCTAAAGTTTGATATTTTGGATTATCATTTATGTAAGTAAATAGATTACAGAAAGTTTGATGAAAACAATGCAAAAATTATTGCAAGATTTAAAGATAGAAAAAAGATATTGGTCATATCTAAAATCTTGACCTTATACATGGGTTTCACAATTCTCATTAGTCGATAACAACGCTTCATTAATAGTTATTCGAGGTACACCATTCTATATTACTTTATAACGTTATCCATTATATATCATACATCGCATCATATACGCAAAATTAGGTACTGGAAAAATAGAATTTAATTTCGGTTGCTACATGCAACAGACAAATATAAAAGTTTTGATTTTATCTATTTTGAAATTGAAAATATTGGGTTGTAAAAGGGGAAACCTATTTTTTATTATTCTTGAAAGTATTGATATTTTAGTATTTTTTGGAACTATTGGAAAAATTTTTAATATTTTTTTTAAAAACTATTGACATTTTTTAAATTTTTTAGTATAATGCATTCAAGTTCAAAAGAGGAGGTGAAAAAATGAAAGGGAAACACTCGAAAAATGAAAAGAAGAACAAGAAAAAAAAGAAGCTAAAAATTGTAGACAAAAAGAAATTTATAAGGTCGATAACATTTTGTATCTTATTTTTAGTATTAATTGGAGTTATTATTTTTAAGGTGGCAACAAAAAGTAATGTAGAACCAATAACTAATGAAATGATAGACAATATGATAGAAACTGTAGAAACTACAAATAATATAACAACAAGTAATGATATACAAGTGACAAGTCGTGGTAGTATATTACCAAGAGCAGAATTGAAAACACCGACAGTTTTAGAAACTCCAGAAATATTATATGTAAATGTAAAAAAGGGAATAAATGTTAGAGATACTTATTCAACAGAAGGAAATAAGGTAAAATCATTAGTTTATGGAACAGAAGTTAAGGTAACGGCAAAAATGGATAATTGGGGACAGATAGGAGAAAATCAATGGATATTATTAGATAATGTATCAGCAACTAAACCAGTAATAGAACAACCAAAGAAAGGAACAAAAATAACTAATAATAGCGATAATAAAAAAAGTAAAGTATCTACAAATGAAAATACTGGAAGTTGGATAAGGTTTACAGCAACAGGTTATTGTTCTTGTAGTAAATGTTGTGGAAAAACAACTGGAAGAACCGCTTCTGGAACTAAAGCAACTGCTGGTAGAACGGTTGCAATGAGTAGTAAATATGCTTTTGGAACTAAAGTAGAAATTAAGGGATATGGTACATATACAGTTGAAGATAGAGGTGGTGCAATAAAAGGCAATAAGATAGACATTTATTTTGATAACCACCAAGATGCTCTTAATTTTGGTAGAAAAACAGTTTATTTAAGGGTGGTAAAATAATGGAAATTATGGACAATAAAGAAACAGAAAAATTATATAACAAAATACTTGAAAAACAAGGAGATTTATTATATACTACCCTTAGTGAAGAATGTGCAGAACTTATACAGGCATGTTCTAAAATACAAAGAAAGAAATATTATGGAGAAGGTTTTGAAATTAACAACCTATTAGAAGAAATAAATGATGTAGAATTAAATATAGAATTAATAAAGAAACAACTGATAAGAGAGCCTTCTCTTAATATAACAGAAGATGAAATTAATGAGCAACTACAGAAATGGGATAAAAAGAAAATCCAGAAATTAACAAAAATTTTTTTAGAGAAGGGAGAAAAAGAATTATGAGTGAATGGAAAGGAATTGGACAACAAACAGATTGCTTTGCATATCCAAGAGAGGGAGAAAAAGAGTGTTGGTGCTTAAAAGACCTTCCTTGTGAAGTTGAGAGGTGTAGGTTTTATAAGACCAAAGAAGAGATTTCTAGGGCAGAACTAGAAAGTGCCATAAGACACTATGCAGTTGGAAAATAATTTTAGATAAAAAGGAGAAAAAGAGTTATGATATGTAAAGATTGTTTAGAAGATGTAGAGAAATTAACACGACATGGAATTTGTAAGAAATGTTATTCAAGATACCAAAACATGAAATATAATCACAAAGCATATATTCCATTAAAGGATTTACCAGAGGAGGAAAGACAAAAATTATTAGAATTAAGAGTTAGAAAATCTAAAGAAGGAGCAGAAAGAAAAGCGAGAAATTCATCTAAAAAAGAGATTAAAGTCGAAGAAAAAGAAAATGCCGAACAACAATATCAAGACTTTGTAAACACTATTGCGAAAGGGGATTTAAAACTATACCAACAAATATTACAACTATTAAACATTTATGAAGATAAAGTAAGAGAAGAAGTCGATGAAGATATTTCAAAAGAATACACTAGAAGGGGAATCTCATTAAAAGCAGAAGACTACATACCTTTAGATTTAGCTTTTGAAACCTTATGGTGTGTATGTAATGAAGACAATTACTTAACAGAGTATTCAAAAGCAGAAATGGCTTTAACAGATTTGGTAAATGATTTTCAACATCAAAACGAAAATTCTTCATTAGAAGATTTAAGGAGTTTTATTATTACAGGAATTAGAGAAAATCAAGCATTAAGACGTAGAAGACCAGTAAAAGATATAGTAGACCAAATGAGTTGTACTAAAGATTTAAGAGAGTATATACAATCAGACAAAAAACTTATGGATTTAATAAATGATACAAGAATTGCATTAAAAAATACAATAAATAAACAAGAACATCCAATGTATAAAAGTAAAGCAAGTGAAATAATCTTAAATACTGGCAATGTACTTCCTGAAAAGAAAGCATTTAAGCAAAGGTGGGATGTTTCAGTTCCTTGTTATAATTTATTTGGAAATAAAAATTTAGATATTTTCCGTTTAAATGGAGGAGCTCTAGCTTATGATGAAGAAGGAGCAAAAGACATATTAAGAGAAATTTTAAAAACAAAATTTCCAAATGTTACATATAAAGATAATGACATTAAAGCAGTGCCTATGGAACTTGCACAGAAGGAGGGAGCCTGACAATTCGGAGCCTGAAATAGTGGCTCCCAGACGTCAAGAGCCACAGGTTATTATACAACAAGATAAAAAATATATAGCAACAATTACGTTTACAGTAGATAATAAAGATAAAGGAACAATTTGTTATATATTTGAAGGAAACAAAAATTCAATTAGTCAAATGGCTACTGAACAGTTTCAAAAAGATTTTCCTATTGAAGGTATAGGAATGACAATAAGTGTTGCAGAAGTAAAAGATGAAAGTTTACAAAAGGCAACAGATAAGAAAAAAATCTTGAAATTAATAGAAAGATATTTGAATTATCAAGATAATAGAGGAGATAATAAAAAATTAAAATTTATGGGAGAATTAACTCCTATAAATAAAATAAAGGAATATTATGGGTTTGCAATAAAAGAAACTAAAGCTCCTATTATAGAAGAAACTCCTATAATGAAAGTTCCTCAAATGCCAAAACAAGAGAAAGTTGCTGCTACAGTGAAAGCTACAGTAAAATCTTGGTTTTGTGAATATAATATAAAACTTGGGACAGAGAAATTTAGAAAAGGAACTAAAATTGATGGTGCTGACAATGAAGTAGATGCAAGAAAACAACTAGATATTTATATTAAAAGAACATTTACTAAAATTAGAAGTATTACTAAAGTTTCTATAAAGGAATGGGAAGGAGAATCTGATTTTTCAGAAGAAATCATAGAGAACCTTCCAAAAGCAAAAGAGATTTTACAACCAAAGATAGCAACAGATAAAAGAACACTAGATGATATAATAAAAACAGAGTTTGAGGAAGATATGTTAAATGAAAGAGTGTTTCTAGTTGTATTAAAACATGGAAAAATCAAACCAAAAGATTTTGAAAATGATTTTTTTGTAAAAAAAGATGAAGGACAAACTGATGAAGAACTATTTCAAGAATTTAAAAGCGACTGTCCAGGTTTAAAAAGAAAACATGTAGGAATAAGAAGAGGGACATTTAAGCAAGTTTTAACAACAAATTTCTATAAAAAAATTCTAATGGGAAAGGATTTTTCAGAAAGAATAGAAAAAGGGAAACTTGGAATAGAAGCCTTAAATGAAATTATGGAAGAACAAATAGAAAAAGCTAAAGGTACATCTCCTTCAGATAGTCTAGTAAATTTAATATTAGATAAAATGTGGGATGATTTAACTGCATAAAAAGGAGGTATATAGAAAAGTGGATAAGTGGGAAAGAATTATTCGAGAAGAAATTACAAGAATGATAGAAAATTTACATGACAGAGGAGTTCAGTCTGTAAAAATAGACGTAAGTGTAAAGAAGATAAGACCACCACAAGAAGAGAATGTTGTAAGGGTTAATAATCCAGAAGGAGAAATATCTACTTATGAAGTGAATAGTGTAGATGATTTATTTGAGGCTTTTCAAAGGAAAAAACAACAACATAAATGTACTTGTTGTGGAAAAGTTTCAAAGGATGTTAGAAAAATAGAAACTGGAGAATATGTATGTGAAAGCTGTAATGATGCTTTAGATATATATCGTGAGAAAATTAGAGATATAATTAAAAAAGAGGGGAAAGAAAACGTATCTTTAATGTTAGAGTGCATAAAAACTGTAACAGAGTTTCTTGAAATGAATACAGAACATGAGCAAAATCCTGAAGAAGAGATGTATGAAGATTTTATAAATGATAATTTATTAGGATATGCTTATTTTGAAACAAAAGAAGATGTAATAGATTTCCTAGATGGAGTAATTAATTATATTGAAGATAATGATATAGATTTGTAGGTGATAATATGAAACTAGAATTTGATAGTATTGAAGAAATGATAAATTTTTTAAGAAGTCAAGGATATATTGTAGGAAAAAATTGGGGAGAAATTACTCCTTGGAATCCATACCCACTTTACCACCCAATGCCTACATATCCATATCCACCAATAACAATAGGTGATACAACAGTAGAGATAACACCAAAAGTTTATATGTAAATTTTTAAAAATCTATTGACTTATACAAAAAATTATGTTATAATACGTATAAGTTGATAGATTTTTTATTGGAGGTATTATTATGGAAAAGAAAATTTATGGAATAGTAACTCAAGGAAATATAATTAGAAATAATAGAATAAAAAAAATGTGGAGTCAAAATGAGTTAGCTCAAAGGATAGGAGTAAAACAAAATGCTATAACTTTTTGGGAAAATGGGTATAGAAAAGTCCCTAAAAAACATATAAAGTCTTTATGTAAAGAATTGGACATAAAAGAAAAGGATTTCTTTAATCCATATTATGAGGAGGTAGAAGAAAATCTTGTAACATATATAGACCCAGAAAATCTATTAGATATATTATTACATAAAAATAAATTCAAGGAAAAAGAGAGATTTCCTAATGAATTTAAAACATATCTAAAAATTATATCTGAAAATTTTTTAGAAAATGGATATGAATTAGTGGTAAAGGAGAAAAAAAGTGAATAAATGTATAATATGTGGGGATAAATTTTCCCCGCCAAGAACTAACAAAAAAAAGAAAACTTGTAGTGAAAAATGTTATAGTGAATATATGAAATTATTGGCTTCAGAAGGCTTTTTAAAAAATTCATTTAAAAAAGGACACAAAACATTTAACAAAGGGAAACCACAAAAAGAGTGGCTAACCGAGGAACAAATTAAAAAAATTAGTAAAACCCAAATTCAAAATCAGGATTGCAAATCAGTCTTATCTTATATAGAAGGTAGATATTTACCACACAATGCCTATAAAAAAGGAACTGTA
Source organism: uncultured Clostridia bacterium (assembly GCA_944393405.1). The sequence continues at coordinate 34,112 of CALYAC010000035.1, forward strand.
AAAAGAAGGAAGCATATACATAGAACTGGAAAGAATAAAGGTAAGATAGAGTATGAATACTACATAAATATAGATTGGAAAGGAAATAGGAAACCAAATAATCTATATAAAAGATTTATTTGGGAGTATTTTCATCAACAAGATATTCCAAAAGGTTATGTAGTACATTGTATAGATGGTGACCCTAATAATTTAGATATATCAAATTTAGAATTAATTACTCGAGGGCAACTTGCAATCTTAAATCGAGGTGGAAAAATATAGTAAATATTAACCAATAAGTTATAAATTTTGGTAAATAAAATGACAATTTTATTATGTTAGTCTAAAATACCCTCTAAAATCGTCAGATTTAACTGACGTTT
>CALYAC010000036.1 GCA_944393405.1 uncultured Clostridia bacterium
GGGATTGTAATGCTTCCGGCTCCGGTTACAAAAGGAAGAAAAACTAATAACCCTGAAATATAGCTAAAACCGATCAGCCGGGCAGACAACTCGCGATGCTCAAACAAGTCCGTCCGGCTGATCAACGCTATATCTCAGGGTTAAAGTTTATCTACCCTTTCTCTACAGTCACCGTCCGCATTACAACCCCGCCTAATCCGAAAGGTGCATCATTTAGGCTGTATCCGTTTGATTTTCTGCGTTTTCTCAATCGGAAACGCCTCACCAACAATCACTGAATTTACAAAAAAACGGTCAAGGGGAGAGCTTTATCAACAAACACGGATTTCCATTGTTAAACTGTAAAATGGAAGAAATGAATTTCACGGAATGGAAATTCAAAATCATACGGAATGAAAATACAAAACCTCACGGAATAGAATTGTAGAATCTCACGGAATGGATTACAATATATACACTCGGATTCTTATTTGAGACACAGCTTTATCACTATCAGGATTATCAGAACCGAGAAGTTGACGCGATGATACAGCTCCTGGTAGGAGTGTGGTGTGTAGGATGAGCAATGATCTGGAGAAGAAGATCAAAGCCTACAACAATGAGAAAGACGCGGAATATACAAAATCCCGCATATCGGTGGTTCTGGCGTATTATGAGGAATTTTATACGAGGGAAGTGGCGATGAGACGGGAGTGAAAGAACGACTGCTGAAGCAGTATCGACCAGTTGAGGAGAGAAGACGAATGATTCGGATGGCAATTGTAGAAGACGAACAGCAATGCAGAGAACTGCTGGAAAACTATATCAATCAATATGCCAAGGAGCAGTTTTGCGAAATCTCGGTTCGATTTTTTGAAGACGGAGATGAAATCGTGGAGAATTATCGGTGTGAATATGACATTATACTGATGGATATTATGATGCGTTTCATGGATGGAATGACTGCTGCTGAAAACATTCGCAGATATGATGACAGCGTTATTATTATTTTTATTACAAATATGATTAATTATGCGATCAGGGGATATACGGTAGCCGCATTTGATTATATTTTAAAACCGATTACATATTATGCTCTGGAAAAAAGTCTGAACCGAGCAATCCCGAAGCTGGAAAATCCGGATAAGAAACAACAGTATATTAAATTGAATATTTCCGGAGGCGTACAGAAATTGACGTTGACAGAAATATATTATGTTGAAAGTAACGCTCATTACCTTACGTTTGTTTCGGGAAAAGGAACATATAAAACCTATATGAGAATGATGGATCTGGAGAAAGAATTGCCGGAAGATTCCTTCTATCGGATAAACAAAGGGTGTATTGTAAATTTGAGGTATGTGGACGGAGTACAAGACAACTGCTGTGTGATCGAAAATGAATTGTTGCCGATCAGCCGGGGAAAAAAGAAGGAATTCATGGAAAAAATGAATTTTTATATGAACAGGCATTGATGAAAGGAACAGGTATGAATGGAAATGAATTAGCGAACATTCCTGTATTGTACACAGGGATTGCTGAGATACTTACAAGTTTACTTTACATCCTGGTGCTGCGAAAAAAAATATCTACTTTTCATGTGATTATACTTACGATCGTAATGAGTGCAATACAGGTTTTGTTCGGAGAAGTAAGCGATCTGCTTCCACGGTGGATGTGGCCGATCTATATGCTGCTCAGACTGACGGCGATGTTTACCTATTTGTATCTATCACTTGACAGGGAAAAATCGACTATCATATTTTATACATTAAAGGCATTTATGATCGCAGAATTTATTGCATCATTCGAATGGCAGGCAGCAGTGTATTATGAATGGAACAGGATGAATTCATACGTGGTCGAGCTTTTGATGGCAATTGGTGTATATCTGATGTTTTGCGCGGTTTTCTTTTTGATTGAAAAGAAATGGTCGAAGGAATCCATGACGAGGATGATCTCTAACCAGGAAATTATGATGGCTGTCTGCATAGCGGTCCTTATTTTCCTTCTGAGCAATATTAGTTTTTTTGATTTGAACACAATTTTTTCGGGCAGCGGATTATTTGATATGTTTAATATGCGTACTATTTTTGATCTGCTCGGGGTTGTGGGGCTTTTTGCTTTACAGAGCAGGATGAATGAGATCGAGATGCGGGTGGATGTGGAAAAAATGGATCGGGCACTGCGCTTACAATACATAAAATATCAAAACTATCAGGAGCATATTGAGCTGATCAATATGAAATATCATGACCTGAAGCATCAACTGGAGGATTTGAAAAGACTGGGAGCTGGAAAGAATCAGGAACTTCTTATCAATAATATTGAATCCGAACTGACAGAATATAGTCCGAGTATCGAAACAGGAAATCAGGTCTTAGACGCGCTTCTTGACAGCAGACAGGTGTTCTGCCGCAGGCGGCAGATTGTGATTACGGCAGTAGCTGACGGAAAACTTTTGGATTTCATGCATGTAGCAGATATCTGTGCGATTTTTGGAAATGCTCTGGATAACGCAATTGAAAGTGTTGCCACGGTAGAAGATGTTACCAAAAGACTGATTCATCTGGAAGTGACAATGAAAAAGCAATTTGTAGCAATTGTGGTTGAAAATACCTGCGAGACGCCGGTTCAGATTGTAGATGGCATACCGAAAACACAATATAAAGATAAAACAGATCATGGATATGGAACCAGAAGTATTTGTCATACAGTGCAAAAATATGGAGGAAGCACACTTTTTTCTGTAAAAGACCAGTGGTTCACTTTACAGATCTTAATACCGTTGCAAACGTAAAATGTGAGATGTTTTCTACATCTTGTGTCAAAAAAAAGCGCTTTTGTGTAAAAGGCGTTTTTTTTTGACTGCATATAGTATTTTTAAGTTACCAAAAGTAAAAATCATAAAAAAGAAAGGAAGAGAACACTATGGGAAATACAATTCTTTTGGTGACGGCCATTGTGATGGTATGTCTTTCAGCAGCATTATTTATTTTATGCTTCGTAAAGAGGCGGAGTATTCCGTCAGGAAAAAGCCTCAGAAAAGTAGGACGTATAGTTCTGAGTTTCCTTTTGATGGTAACTTGTGTGGCAAACTTTGTTGCCCTGAACTTTACAACGGTTATTTCACAGTATTTTACAACGCTTGATCTGGATGATCCGGCCATTCAGGAAGTCAGAGCAAACAGTACCGAGGTGGCAAAAGAAATTTCAGATGAAGGAATTGTTTTATTGAAAAATGAAAACGAAGTCCTTCCTATGGAACACACAGAAGTCAATGTGTTTGGCTACAGCTCCATTGACATTAACTTTGGAGGAACAGGTTCAGGATCCGGAAGCGATGAATACAATGTTGGATTTTATGAAGGGCTTGCAAATGCAGGAATCTCAGTAAATGAGGAATTGAGAGAATTCTATAATGACTCATATACAGCACAACAGGAATCTAATGTTATGGCCATGACAGGCGGTGATTATAATTCTTATGAGCCGTCAATTGATGAGTATACGGATGAAATGATCGCAAATGCCAGAGACTATTCAGATACAGCGATTATCGTACTAACAAGAAATGGCGGTGAAGGCAGCGATCTTCCTCTTGACACGGAAGACTATCAGGGCGGCGCGGCAGGAGAACATTATCTCGAACTAAATAAAAATGAGCGCGATATGGTTGCTATGGTAGAAGAAAATTTTGAAAACATTATTGTCGTGATCAATTCGAGTAATGCAATGGAATTAGGTTTCCTGGAGGATGAAGCAGTTGATGCGGCGTTGTGGATTGGCGGTCCTGGATGTGAGGGATGCGACAGTCTTGGAGAGATCCTTGTAGGAACGATCAACCCATCCGGAAGGCTGGCTGATACCTATGCATATGATCTGACAAGTAATCCGTCCTATTATAACTTTGGACAATTCCTTTATGAAAATACGGATAACCAGTACACGTTGATTTTTAATAATCCTCCGGTGTTTAATGGTGAGCATTATGCGTATGCAGATTACGCAGAAGGAATTTATGTCGGATATCGATATTATGAGACAAGATGGATAGACAATGAGACCAATGAATGTGACGAGGCGGCCTATGAGGCTGCAGTGCAATATCCATTTGGTTATGGTCTTTCTTATACAGAATTTGAACAGAAAATAGATGGTTTTACAGACGACGGGACATCAATTATCGTTGATGTAACAGTAACGAATACGGGGGATACAGCAGGAAAGGATGTAGTGCAGCTTTATTATACACCGCCGTATTATGTGGGCGGCATCGAGAAAGCTTTTGTAAATCTTGTAGACTATGAGAAAACAGACCTTCTTGAGCCGGGAGAGTCTCAGACAATTTCTATTACATTCAACTACGAAGATATGGCATCTTACGACTATGAAGGAAATGGATGTTATGTATTGGAGCAGGGCACTTATGAGATCAAAGTTATGAACAATGCTCATGATCTGATTGACAGCCGTACAGTAACAGTAGATTCTGATATCATATATAATGATGAAAATGCAGGAGCACGTTCTACAGACGATGTTGCGGCGGTAAATCAGTTTGATGATGTTTCTTACGGAAATGATGTGACTTATGTTTCCAGAGCAGACTGGGAAGGAACTCTGCCAACAGAGAGACCGGCCAATAAAGATGCTTCAGAAGAGCTCATTGCCGAGCTTGAGAATCAGGGCCTTACAGAAGAGCAGTTGAGCGAAGAGGCGGAAGATATCGTTATAGCAGACCATGGAATGACGATTGAAGATGTTAAAGGATTAGATTATGACGATCCGGCATGGAACGATCTGTTAGAGCAGCTCAGTGTAGAGGATATGGTTACTTTAATTTCAACCGGAGGATATGCAACGGCTGAGCTAGAAAGCATTGGGAAAAATGCAGGTATGGATCAGGATGGACCGCAGGGAATCAACAGTCTGATTTCCGGAGATGTCAAAGGCGTTGTTTTCCCCTCGGAAGTAGTTGTTGCATCTACATTCAATAAAGAGGTTGCCCAGAAGATGGGAGAGGCGCTTGGAGATGAAGCGGCAGAATATGGAATCACAGGCCTATATGGACCTGCAATGAACACGCATAGATCTCCGTTTGGCGGAAGAAATTATGAGTATTATTCAGAAGATGGTGTCCTTGCAGGAAAAACAGCTGCTGCTTTTGTAAGAGGAGCAAATGAAGCGGGGATTTACTGCTATATGAAACACTTCGCTATGGATGAACAGGAAACTGAACGTTTGGATATCAGTATCTGGTGCAATGAGCAGGCGATGAGAGAAATCTATTTCAAACCTTTTGAGCTTTGCGTCAAAGAAGGCGGCGTAACAGCGGCAATGGCATCTGATAGCTTCATCGGTGGTACTTGGGCAGGATTGCGAGACGAGCTGATGAATACTGTACTCCGGGATGAGTGGGGATTCGACGGAATGGTAATCACAGATTTTGTTACAAGCGACAGCAAAGATGCAGACAGGATGATTCGAAGCGGTACGGATTTAAGCCTGACAACACTTGGCAATCTGACACCGACAGAACTATCTACAGATACGGCAGCAGGGCGCCAGGCTCTCAGGACAGCTTCTCACAATATCCTTTACACATTTATTAACAGTGACGCACAGGAAATCGCAAGAGAGGCATTCCCGACATGGACATTACTGTTTGTTGGTTTAGACATATTCATGCTGGCGGCAACGGCATTAGTTATGTTTTATCGGAAAAAACCGGGTATTGAAATAAGCGAATAAGTTGAATGTTAAGATTCATGCATCTGTGGAATGTTAAATCCACAGATGTATGAATTTTGCTGATTAAAATAATCTATAGGAAAGATATTGTAGTAGAAAAAACAAATATCCCGGATTAAAATTGCATAATCTCACAGAATGGATCATAATATACACAGGCAGATAGTGTCATGTTCCTGTATGAGGCGGAGATTCCGGCGGTAGGGTTTCTCTGGAAGCTCACAATACACTTGGATTTTTATTTGAGGCACTGTGCCAGAGAGCAGAGGTGGCGGATGTGAATTATACATATATTGTCAAATGCAGTGACGGTTCACTCTACACCGGCTGGACCAATGATCTGGAGAAGCGGATCAAGGCCCACAACGACGGGAAAGGTGCGAAATATACAAAATCCCGCAGACCGGTGGTCCTGGCGTATTATGAGGAATTTCATACGAAAGAAGAGGCGATGCGCCGGGAGTGGGAGATCAAGCAGATGACGAGAGAGCAGAAAATGAAAATGATCCGGGAAGATATCTGAGCCGATATCCCCCCGGATCATTTTGCGTGATATGACCGGAGAAAATATTTTAATTACAGCAGTCCGAGCCCTTTTGCAACGATCATGATGAAGTCCTGTACATTCGTGACGATCGTAGTCGCGGCAAGGCTTCCGCGGTCCAGAAGCTTATTGACTACAAATTCATCGGCGTCTACTGTATAGAGGAATACGGGGCGTACCGTACCGTCTTCAAGCACACGGTAGGACGGCGTCATATTTCCCGTAGCAATGGTGTGGAGCATGGTGGCAAGGCAGATGACCGTGGTAGATTTTTTGATCATGCTGCGCATTGCGGTCTGTCCGTCATAAGCGTTTCCGATGACCTCGGGGAGCGGCCCGTCGTCGCGGATGGAGCCGGTAAGGACGAAAGGAACGTTATTTTTGACACAGCTGTACATGATCCCGTTATCAATCTTGTAGTCGTCAATAAACTGTGCGATGGAACCACTTTTTCTTACGCGGTTGATGACGTCAAGATGATTGTAATGTCCGTTGGGCTGGGATTTCTGTGTATAGATATCCTGTCCGAGGGCAGTGTGGAACATAGCGCCTTCCAGATCGTGGGTCGCCAGTGCATTTCCGGCCATCAGACCATCTACATAGCCGTTTTCCACCATGGCCTGCATGGCACGTCTTGCATCCGCGTCAAAAGAGAATGCAGGTCCCATGACCCATATGATATTTCCGTGGTCTTTCTCGTATTTTAAAAGTTCAAAGAGCCGGTCATAGTCTCTGGCGTAGGATGTCTCGCGGCTCCTGCCCTGGCGGAAGACGAACTGGTCGCCCTCTGCCTCCTCCGGATCTTCAAAACCGGTGGAGTGCAGATAGATGCCCTCTTCGGCGTTTTCCGAGCGGCCCAGTATGACCTTGTCGTCAATCTCAAGATTGCGGTTCTCCACGACTTTTAAAGTCCCGTCATCGCAGAGCACGACGCTTGAGTCCATACGGCTCTCTTCGGCCAGCGTCCATTTCCCATTTATTTTGAAGTATTCAGGATACATGGAAGTGCTGTGGTAATTTTCGGGAGCAGCTCCTTTGATGGTTACTTTCTCCCATGCTGCATCCGGAGCATTGACAAAACGCTCCTGTGTGAAATCAGGTTCTCTGTATTCTGGTAAATGAAACATAGTTTAAAACTCCTCTTTTCTGTTAATGTAATGTCGGTGAAATATCGAGTCAGCAGAATCCGCATCAGCGCTCATACACACACTGACCGTCCACATAGGTCTGAATGACTTTGATTTTATCGATATCTTCAGCCGGAATATTCAGGATATCGTCGCTCAGCACGGCGAAATCTGCATGGTATCCGGGGGCGAGCATTCCTGTATCAGGAAAACCTGCAGCCTGTGCGGAACCTGTTGTATAGAGTCTGATCGCTGTCTCGATATCTACAGCCTGGCCTTTTCCACAGTCTGACCCGTCGGCAGCAGTACGTGTCACTGCAAGCTTCAGGCCGGGAAAAGGATCAGAGGGATCTGACCAGAAAGTAGCCGGGGCATCAGTTGAGAAGCCCAGGGAAACACCTGCATCCAGCATATCCTTATAAGGATAGCACTGTTTTAACCAGTCTGCACCGAGATTGGAGAGATAGCTTTTGCTCTCCGCATACGGGAAGATTGGCTGGGACACAAAGGAGATGCCGTGTTCGGCGGCTTTTGTGATACTGTCTTTGGAGGGATCTGTGACATGCTCCACCCGCACATATGGAATATCACCTGTTGTCCATGGCGCTTCCTGACATGCCCGGTCGATCATTCTTGCGATAGCCCTGCCGCCCATAGCGTGCATGGAGAGCTGGCAGTGATTTTCTTTACAGAAAGCAATGGCAGTTTCCACAAGGTGATCGCTGCATACGGAGATGCCGTATTCATCTTCAGAGCCGTAATAAGGCCGGTTCATCCATGCAGTCCGTCCGGAGATGCTGCCGTCTCCGATAAGCTTTAAGCCTGCTGCGAAGATCTGACGGTTCCGGTCGTATCTTTCTTCCGGGATATGGAATCCTTTATCATCTGCAAAGAAATCCCACATGTAGTAAACACCGACCCTCTGATGGAAGCCTCGCTTTGCGGCTGCCTCATAGACCGGTATATTATCGCTTTCGTCCAGATTGCCCATATCACAGATCGTAGTGATGCCCTGGGAGATGAGAACCCCGCCCAGCTCCAGCAGGTTGTCCACATGCTGTTCGACAGATTCCTGCGGCATCAGAGGTACGATCAGGTTACGGGCATTCTCCTTGAGGACCCCCGTGGGTTCGCCGTTTTCGTCTCTCTCGATCTCTCCGCCCGGCGGATCCGGTGTATTTCTGTCAATGCCTGCCAGTCCGAGTGCCATGCTGTTGACGCAGCGGATATGTGCGCATGTACGCATAATGGATACAGGGGAATCACTGCAGCCCCGGTCCAGATCATAGCGGGTGGGAGAACGCTTCTCGAGAAGTCCCTGCTCGTCATAGCCCCATCCTTCGATCCATTCTCCGGCGGCCTGTTGTCCGCGGCGTTCTCTGACTGCCTCGACAAGATCTTCTATAGAATTGATCTCCGGCGGCATCGCCGTGATCTTCTTGCGGAAATCCGCAAGCATGACCGGATGCATATGGGCGTCCACAAATCCGGGGATTACGCGTCTGCCCTTCAGGTCAGTCACTGAAGAAACTCCATCCTGTGCGTACGGCCGACCTGAAATTATTTCTGCATATTCTTTTGGCATGTCGGATTCTGTTCCGATCCAGATGATGCGTCCTCCTTCGACAACCATAATGTCTGCGTAAGGACAGCTGTCATCTGATGTAAATATTTTTCCATTAATAAAGATATGTTTTTCAGATTTTTTCATGCTGTTTTACACTCCTTTAGTGTCTATGATAGCAGAATGGCCTGTTTTTGTCAGGAAAAATCTTTAAAAACCTTGTAAAATGAAATAAAAAATGTTAGCATATAGAATATTTATGCAAACAGATATTATAATTATGAACAGATGACTCCGAGGCTGGAACAACAAGATGTCCGGAGTTTTTTCGTTTTATAAGGAGATATGTGAAGAAGTCGGAAAGGAGCATAAAATATGGCAATATCAGCCGAAGAGATAAAGAAGAGAGCATATGCGCTGAAGGATCAGATTACACAGGACAGAAGAATT
>CALYAC010000037.1 GCA_944393405.1 uncultured Clostridia bacterium
AACTTATATAAAGTTTAATTTTAGGCAACAAGTTATATTACTTAAATATAAAAATCAATTGTAGGTCATTCTCGTAAGCCTACGGAAGTAATTTTGGGGATATAGTTAAGTGCTATATCCCCAATTTTTTTCTTTTTTAGATTTTCTAATAAAAAAAGAATGCACATGCAGATGCATTCTTTCAATAGATTTTTGTTATAGGATGTTTCAATGAACTTCTATTACTTGGTTGCTCAACCTAGAATAAAAATTCCCTATGGCATTACTATAACACCACTTTTTTTAAAAGTCAATACTATTTTTCAAATTTATCTAATTTTTTCATATAATTCGCAAGGTCTCCTAATGCTGCATTATATCCAGCATCATATGTTTTTTTAAAGTAAGGATTTAAAAGATTTGCATAATCATCTTCTGTTTTACAATCCATAATTTTTTCTAATAAAGTTTTGTCATCTTGTACCTCTTTATATGAATCACTAATTGTTGGTTCCCCCCAACTCTTTTCAAAATCTTCAAGAGCCTTACTTGTTTGAGGAAGCAAATCATATTTCTCAACAAAAATTTGTCTAATGTCATTCCAGCTATTCACTCTATGAATATTTGTATTAGTATAAAAATCGTATTTTATGTTGTAATTTTTGTTAAGTAGGATGACTGGAACGCAGTATTTATCTAGGTTCTGTGGATTGTCCTCTATGTAAACATTTACTGCTACGTTCATTTTACTTTCAGCAGGAACAAAAAGTATATTTTTGTCAGAAATATTTGGAAAATGCTTTTTTATCCATTGATATTTTTTTGGAACTTGATTTGGATATGTCCCTGTTATAAAATAAATTTCAGCACCTGCATCTTGAAGCTCTTGAATGACTACTTGTGATAATTTATCAACTTCTAGTGTCTCATAAAAATCTGGTTCATCTATTACAGAAAGGAAAGCTTCCCAGTCAGAGTCTTCTTTAAAAATCTTTCTCAAATCCCAATCATCAACTCTTAAATATTCCAAATTTGTATTATATTTTTTATTGTATTCTTCAACCCAGTGTGGAAAAAAATTATTGACTACATCATCAACATCAATTCCTATTTTTAATTTAGAATTCATTTTTAGTCCTCCTCTAATTTATCAATTAAATATGATATTGTTTGTGCTTTATTTATTCTTTCAATTAGGATAGAAGATAAAACTTCTTTTGTTAATGTAGAATTTAATTCCTCTTCTGAAACATCTACCTGCATATATGCAGTGTTATTATTCCACAAAGGATTTGTTAAGTGAAGAGCAATATGTTTTTGTTTTCCATCAGTATTTTTTTCTGTGTCTATCCTATTAATTTTATATTTAATATCCACAAATGGGTCAGGAGCATTTTCACTTTGTTTATCAGAAAATACTCTTTTTGAAATATTTAGTTTTGATACAATTGCACTATCTTCATTTAGTTCTTTTATATCTTCTTCTAATACTCTTACTTCATAGAAGAAAATGTCTTCATTAAGTAAACTAACTAATGCTTTATCTTCAATGAAAGAAGAATTAGAACAATCACAGCACTTCTCTTTATCAGAGTCCTTTGCTCTATTCTTTATTGAATATAGTTTCATATCTTTTGGTTCATATTTAAAATAAACTGTAATGTTGTTTTCATCTAAAATTAAGCTTCCATCTTTTAATTTTTTATCAGTTTTTATATAGAAGAAATAATTATCTTCTTCTTTTTTTATCTTTTCTAAATGAACTGCAAGCTCTAAGTCTTTTTTTATGTTTTCTAATTTGCTAACTTTTTCTTCCAATTCATTCATACAACTCCCAATTTGTATATTATTACTACATATAGTTTCTCCATAGTCATATGTTAATGAACTAACCATTGCCATCTTTGTCTACCTCTTTTCTAAAATTCTCTTTTTGTGTTTGAAAAATATCTTGAGCCATCATTAAAATTTTTTCATATTGTTTGTCAGAAAGTTTTTTCCCAGTTTTCTTTTCTAATGCTTTTTTTTGAGCTTTCTCTTTTTTATTTAACATTATTTACCTGAACTTCCTAAAGCTCCTGTTCCTCTATCAGTAACATTGGCTTCTAATACTGATTTGTCTATTTCTTCTACTGTTGCTGTAATGTCTTCAATTAAAATAGCTTGTGTGATTGCTTTTTTATATGGATAACATATACACTTTCCTTCTGGAGCTTCAACATTATCTTTTATAATATAAACTGGAAAATCATTTTCATTATGAATAGCAACAAACCATTCTCCTCTAAAGCTAGAGTCTATAACCCCACAAGCAGTAGATAATCCTTTTGAACCTGTACTTCCTCTATCTTTAAGAATCATTGCATATCCATCTGGAATTATGCTTGCAATTCCTGTTGGTACTAACTTTGTTTCATGAGCTTCTATTTTTAATTGATTCTCTGGGAAACAAGCATATATATCATATCCCACATTCCCATTTGTTTTTGATGGGATTATTGCCTCTTCCCTTACTTTTGCGAATTGTATGTTTGGAACTACCAATTCATATACATCTTCTTCTTCATCATCATCTACCCAATAAGTAATCTCAATTGGAATTATTTCAAAGTCTTCAAGATATTCTTCTTCAATATTATCTTCCAAATATTCTTCTGCATCTTCAGCTGTTTCAAAAACATCTGCTCCTGATACATCTGTAGTAGTATCATAATCAAATTCATATGATATTACTAAATACTCATCTTCTTTGATATCCTTTATAACATATCCTTTTTTTTCTACAATCATTATATTCCTTCCTCCATTTCTTCATAGTCTGTAAAACCTATAACAGTAAATCTTCCTTTTTGATATTTGTGTTTTCTATAAAAGTTTCTGTCAAATTGAATTGTTACACACATTCCAATATCTAGGTCAAAAATTAGAGAAAATAGATTTTCTGTTAAGTATCTTGGATTATTTTCTAAGAAAAACTTCATTTCTTCTACAAATTCATCCATAGAAAGAAATTGAGAATATTTCTTTGAAAAGCTTATTTGTGATTTTCTTGAAACCCTAACTTCTATTTCTGTTTCCATAGAATACCTCCTTCCTCAAAAAAATATTTCTTTACCTGTTTTTCTTATGGTATTATTCTATCATATTCTTTTTACTTTGTCAACTTCTTGACAGATTTTATGTAAATTTTTTGTCAACATCTTGACAAGAAATTTTTAAAAAAAGGATATTAAGAAATATCCTCTTTTATAATATCTTTTAAGTATGTTCTTCTTTCTGTTTTGTTCTTTAAAAGAGCATTCTTATATGCTGATGGTTGCATTAACAAATAACATTTTTTCTGTGCTCTAGTAACTGCTGTATAAAATAATGCACAATCTAATAATATATAATGTGAATTATCAAGAATTGCAATGACATTTTCACATTCAGAACCTTGCATAGAGTGAACGGTAATTGCATAAGCTAATTCCATATTTCGCATTAATGGCTTCGGCATTTGAACAATTTTTTCGCCATTATCAAAATTTAAAGTACAGAACTTTTCAGAAATACTTTCTATAATTCCGATTTCTCCATTCATAACATTTCTTTCATAATCATTGACATTTCTTTGAATAACTCTTGCACCTTTTTTGAAGACTTTATATTTTCCATCATCAGATTCTTTTATAACTAATTCAGAAGGTTCTCTTCCCAATAACCTTTCTTGAATTCTATTATTAAAGTTTCTAGTTGAATTTACTCCATCTTTTTTTGGAACTACAATTGTTACTTTATCTACATTTCCATCATTTTCTCTTAATAAATCAAAATACAAATCATATGCTTGTTGAAAAATTTTATCTTGAGACATTTTTGAGTCCGTATACATATAAATTTCCATATCTTTATCAGCTCCATGTATTACAGGGGAAGTAATAAATCTATTTCCAAATTCATCATAATCTATATCCTCATCTGTAAAAATGTCTTGATTCTTTCTAATTTTATTTGCATCTAACTTTATTCCAGAACTTTCTGCTTGTCTATGAATCTTTGTTAGTCTGTTAATACATAAATTACTTGAAAGCAAATCTTTTGCAGGAGACCCTGCCCCAATAGGAGATAATTGAGCATCATCAAAAACTAAAACAAGTTTTGCTTCTGCTGGCATAGCCTTCAATAAGTTTAATAGTAATACATCATCTATCATAGAACATTCGTCTAAAATAATTAAATCAACATTTAATGGATTATCTTCATTTCTAGCAAAGCCTCCATCTACTTGCCACTCTAAAAGTCTATGTATTGTGTTCGATGGGACACCAGTAGCTTCTTCAATTCTCCTTGCTGCTTTCCCAGAAAGGGCTGCGGTAGCAACATTATAGTTCCTAAAAAGATTTAAGATTCCTTTTATACATACCGTTTTACCAGCTCCAGCATTAGCAGTAATAATTACAACTTTATTTTCAATCGTGCTCTTTATAGCCGAAATTTGTTCATCTGTTAATTCCACTCTTCTATCTGCTGTAGAGAAGTAATTGTTTGTTTCTTCTATTGCTTCTTCAAGACTTCTGTTTGGTTCATAATTTGTTGTATTATTTAATCTTTTTAGATATTTCCATATAGATTCTTCAATATTATAATATTTTTGTAAACCTATAACATCATCTACAACATGTAATAATGTACTATTGTTGTCTTTTGTTAGTTCTCTTTCAACTTGAATTAAATCTTTTACATGTTTAAAACATTCATTAAATTCTGGTGCTCCTGGAGGTATTATTTTACAGAAATCTTTTCCAAAATCTTGAATACTAACCCATAAATATCCATTCATAGCTTCTTCTTCTAGTACATGTCTAGTACAAGCAGCAACTCTAAAACTAGAAGTCGCTAAATCAGGATTAATTTTTAATGCTAGCTTGTCAACAGTTAGGAATCCAAAACCTTGAATTCTTGTGAATTCATAAGGGTTAGATTTTAGTTTTGTTTTTAGTATATCTACGTTAGGTTCATAGGAAACAAGTTTATCTATCATATTATTTGAAACACCTAAAGGTACAAGTAATGCTAAAATATCCCCTATTTGTTGATATTTTAATATTTTTTCTCTAATCTTTTCCCAAGATTTTTGTTTTATTCCTTTTAGTTTTGTATAATCTGGTTCAAAATTTGGGTCATCTAAAAGATTTTGGACAATATTTGGATAAGCATTATTTAGAGTTTCATATTGATTTGGAGTAATAATTGCTTGTAAATATGAATTATTTAATGTACTTTGTGATTCTTCTGAAACGATAGGTTTTATGGAAACAATTTCATATTGGTATCCATACTTCTCGTTAAATATGAACTTGGCAGTTACTTTATATTTAGAAGATGTACTTAAAGGAATACTTCTTCCAACTAATTTTGTTGTATATTTGTTGTTAATTTTATCTTTTTCTGTTCCAGGCAACTCCTCATCTAATTCAATAACAGAAATAGAATAAAAATTTTGTTCATTGTAATAAAGCTCTCTGATTGGTTTCATTTCAAATTCAAAAATCTTTCCTACATTTTCTTCACAATTATCCATACTAACTCTCCTCACTATCTAAATATCTGTCTTTTTTCCATTGTTCAAAACTTTTTATTTCATTTACAAATAGTTTTCCTTCATTTTTTCTTCCTAAAATTGAAATACATTTTCCCTTTTCTATTAAATCAGAATATTTTTTATATTTACTTGACCAAGCAACAGCTTCGAGTATCCCATTAACTGTATATAAATCTAAATATGCAAATACATTGTTGTTTTTATCCTTTTTTCGTTTTATATCAACTATAACAGCTAATATACAAGGTTCTTCTCCATCTTTTACTAAATTCCAATCAGTTACATAATGACTCATTTCCTTTAATGGATTATCTGTTACAAACATTGATAATGTCTCAAATTCCCACATATATTCATTTTGCATATATTTATCTTTAAAATCTTGAATCTTTTTGTTATAAGTTTCTCTTTCTTTTTGTTTAAAAGCCTGTTCCCTTTTGTAGTTATATTCTCCTAAAAGAGTCTCATCTTTACTTTTTCTATTTCCTTTTATAATACCCCATTGCTCTCTTAAAACTTGTTCAGTAGGAACTGTTTTAACAGGTTTGTATTGCTTTTTAGGATATGTGTACTCAAAATAATCTAGTAGTAGACTTCTTTTATATGCTCCAAAGCATCCTGCTTTTATAAAGCTTATAATTACTTTGCTTGTAGCTCCCGACCTGTCTAAAAAATCATGTAAATGCTTATATGGTCTATTTTCTAAAGTTGAAGTTATTGAAGATAGTCCAAGTCCTTTAATGGCAAGGAAACCAAACAATATTCTTTTTTCTTTAGGAAAGGCTGTAAAGTCTTTTCTTGATTTATTTATGTCTGGTGGAAGAATTTCTATACCAAGATTATAGCACTCATTTATAAGAATCCCAATTTTTGATATATTGTCAGCTTTAATATTTAAACAAGCAGTCATAAACTCTACTGGATAATGATATTTTAAATAGGCAGTTAGGTATGACAATAAACCATAAGAAACTGAATGCCCACGGTTGAAAGAATATCCTGTTTGTTTTAATATTAAGTCCCAAAGAGCAGATATTTGCTCTTCTGTCCAACCTTTGTTGTTTAGTAATTCTCTAAATTCAACTTCAAGTTTTGCCATTACATCAATTTTCTTTTTACCAATAGCTCTACGGGCATTGTCTACTTCATCCTCTGGGAATCCTGCATATCTAAATATTTGTAATGCTTGCTCTTGATAAAGTAGAATCATATTTGTTGTTTTAAAAATCTTTCCTAAATCTGGGTGAATAAGTTTAGCATTTTCTGGATGTAATTTATTTTCACAATAATCTGGAAATTGGTCTTTAGTTCCAGGTCTATTAGCGGCATTTATGGCTATGATATCTTCTATATTGTCAGCTTGTGCTTGAATACACATTGATTTTGCTTCTGCTGATTCCATTTGAAATACTGAAACAGTATTTCCTCTTTTATAAATGTTATCATAAACATCTTTGTCATCAAGGTTCAAGTGGTTAATGTCAACATCTTGCCAAGTAAGTCCTGCTATATTTAAAGCTTCATCTACAATATCTAATGTTTCAAGCCCAAGGAAGTCCATTTTTATTAAGCTTAAATCATCCATTGCATTATGCATTTCAATTTGAAGCATTGGATTTCCTTCAGTATCATAACATAATGGAGCATAATCTGTAATAGGATGTGGAGCTATAATAGTTCCAGCTGCATGCCTTCCCATAGATTTTGGAAGTCCTTCAAGATACATTACATAATAGAACCATTTAGGGAACTTATGATACCAGTTTTGAAGTTTTGGGTCAGTTGAAAGTAAGTCTTTTAAAAGCATGTCTTTTTCAACTTCTTGCCCTAAATCATCGAGTGTTTTTATTGTAGGTATTTGTTTTGCTACTTCATCTCTAATACTATATGGTATTTGGTTGTAATAAGGACTATTTGGGTCTTCATTAAGAACTTTTCCAATATCTCTAATAGCAACTTTAGTAGATAAAGTATTAAAAGTACATATTGGAGCAACATTTTCTTTTCCAAACAAGTCTTCTGAAATGGTAACCATTTCTTTTCTTTTATTTTTCGCTATGTCCATATCGTAGTCTGCCATACTTCTTCTCCCTAAATTTGCGAATCTTGAAAAGTCTAATTTCCATCTAACACTATCTATTTGAGTAACTCCTAAGCAATATAAACATAAGCAATTGGCTCCAGAACCTCTTGAATAGCCTAATGGAATCTTTCTTTTTTGAGCTTCTTTTGTAAGCATTTGCAACATTATAAAGTAATCACTATAATGTAGAGCTTCAATAACAGGAATTTCTTCTTCAAGTCTTAGTCTTCTTTTCTGCCTTTTTTCTTCTGACATTCCTTTAAACTTTTCTTCAAATCCTTCCCATATAAGATGTTCTACATATTCATTGCTATCTTTAAAACCTTCTGGAATATTAATTTCAGGCATTTGATTGTCTTGTTTGTATCCAATATCAATATCTTCTACTTCATTTGCTATTTTAAAAGTATTTATAACGCCAGTTTTTATGTCTTGAAATGTAAAGCCCAAATGTTCATATTGATGGAAATGGTCAACTACTTGTGAAGAATCTTGTAAATAACAACCATCATAGTTTTCACCAACATCCCTATCTTGCCCAATTCTAATAAAAACACTATGTATGTCCATCTGGTCTTCTGTTATCATATGAGCATCCGTTGTGATAATCCAAGGAATATTTAACTCTTTAGCAAGTTTTAAATGTTTTATATTTAATTCCATTTGTATATCATTGGCATGAGACTGCATTTCTATATAGTAGTTTTCAAAAATAGACTTCGTTTTTAATGCAACTTCTTTTGCTAGTTCCCAGTCATCTTTTTCTAAAGCTCTACTAAGTCTACTTGCCATACAAGCACTTGAACAAATGACTCCTTCTCCAAGATTATGTTCTTTGATATAATCTAGTGTAATTAATGGTTTCTTATAAAAGCCTTCTGTATTTGCTACAGTAACAATTTTAAATAAATTTTGTAGACCTTTTTTGTTTTTGGCAAGTAACAATAAATGGTATCTTGGCTGAACATACTCTTTTGTATCAGCTTTTTCATACATATCATCTACTTCATAGGCTTCTACACCCATAATTGGTTTTATTCCTACATTTTTGCATTCTTTATATAAGTCAACAAAACCTGACATTTTTCCATGGTCAGTCAAAGCTATAGCAATTTGATTGTGCTCCTTAGCAAACTTTACAATATCAGGAATACGAGCGACACTATCAAGTAATGAACCTATTGCACTGTGAACATGAAGATTTACAAATTTATCTATCTTTTGTTCTTCAGAATTTCCCACAAAAAATCCTCCCTTCTAACTTGATAATATTATATTATATAGAAGGAAACTTGTCAAGATATTGACAAGTTATTTTTCCAATACTCCTTCACAGGCTTTTTTAATAATTCCCTCTATTTTTTTAATTTCTTTTTGAAGGTCTTTTAATGTGTTCGTATCTTCTTTGCTAATAAATTTTCTTGTTTCATACTTGATAAGACCATTAATTGCTCCTTCTAAACTTGGATAATAACCTAAATTTTCATAAGCTTCTTTACCATAGTTTTTACTCTCTTTGTCTTGAACGATTCCAAATCTTTGTAAAATATAGCAATGAGAGTTTGCATTAATATAATATTCATCATTGATTTTAATCATAAAAATCACTCCTCTTTGATTTGCCAGTTAATTTCTGGTAAGTTGTTTTCTTTTAAAAATTTATTTGTTTTAGAGAAATGTTTACAACCAAAGAAACCTTGATATGCAGAAAGTGGACTTGGATGTGGAGCTTTTAAGATTAAACAAGATTTACTTGTTATTAATTTTTCTTTAGCTTGTGCGTTTTTTCCCCAAAGTAAAAATACTCTTGGTTTATCTTCACTTCCCAAATATTGAATTATTCTATCTGTAAATCTCTCCCATCCTTTCTTCGCATGAGAATTAGATTGCCCAGCTCTAACAGATAGAACTGTATTCAGAAGAAGAACTCCCTGTTCTGCCCATGGTGTCAAATTTCCATTTGTTGTAGCCATTTCTATTCCCAAATCTGTTTCAATTTCTTTATATATGTTTTTTAGTGATGGTGGTAATTTATTGGATAATACAGAAAAAGCTAGACCATGAGCTTGATTAGGGTTGATATATGGGTCTTGTGCGAGAATCACCACTCTAGTATTATTAAATGAAGTTAATTTTAAAGCAGTAAATATTTCTTGTTTCGGTGGGTAACATATATTTTTTTTATATTCATTGTCTACAAATTTTTGAAGAAGATGAAAGTATGGCTTTGTTTTTTCCTCTTGTAATATTTCATTCCAATCCATTTCTATTTCTCCCTTCTTGTTTTATTTTGGACTATTCTTTCTACAGTTCTTCTGTCTACATTATATTTCTTTATTAGCTCTTTTTTTGTCATACCATTTTTAAAGTCACTTTTTAAATTTTGGACTTTATTATATGAAAGTTTTGGTTTTCTGTGAACTGGTACCTTTTCATAAACATCCATATGTATCTTTGTAAATCTATCTCCTTCCCATATGTGTTGGAATCCTTTTATAGATATTTTATTCTTAAAATTTTCATATGCTTCCATTCGAGATTTCCCTTGTAATCTCATTTCTCTAATTTCAAATACATCTTTATTAGTCAATTTCGCATTTTTGTGTTTTTCTCCACAATTCTTCATTTTTCCATAATATCCTCCAGTTGTGCAATTATATCCATTCTTGAAAGAATTATATTCTTTTATCCAAAAAGCTTCTTTTTCATTTAATTCCTCTGGATTGCACAATTCAACTATTTCAAATGAGAAATTTTCAATTCCATATTTCTTCATTGCTCTGTATAGATATGTATCAATATGATTTCTTTTCACTTCAGCTTTATGAAAATTCCACCTTCTCTTTATATCTCTTGATTGTCCTATATAACATTTTTGATTTAACAAATTAGTTATTTTATATATTCCAACCATTCGTGAACTCTCTCCCTTAGGAGAGGATTTGTTAGGCATCTTCTTTCCTTTCTGGTTGTTCTAACACTCCTGCTTGAACAAAAGTTATCTTTTCATTACATTCGTAAACATTATCTCTATTTTTACAAAAAATTTTTGCACAATTTCTACAATCAGTCATTAAATATCACTCCAAATACTAAAATCATTATTGTTTTCTGGTGCTTTCCTTGGGTCTACTTCTCCTGTAACATCTATAATATCATAATCTTCCAACATTACTTGTGGAGTTGTTTTTCCTGCAAAATGATTCATACTTACTTTCCCTACAACATTTAAAATATAAGATTTTGTAATGTCATAATCTCTTGCCATTTCTAAAAGCTTATCATTTTCTGGTAAATGAAATTTTATAAAGCTCTTGCCTTGATATTCATATTTTACAGTATCTTTATTTGTTCCCATAACCTTTAAGTTTTCTGGATAAAATGGGATATTAATTATTGCAAATAATGGTTCTGGTACTCCAGTTCCCCACAAATATCTATATGTATCTATTAAATAATAATCACTATTTGAAAGTACAGAAAAGTCCAAAATAAAATCTACTGCATAATTTCCTTCTATCTTTATATCTTTATATTTCTCATTCCATATATCAATTACTTTTTGTTTATTTTCAATAGGAAGAGAGAAACCTGCTGCTCCTTCATGTCCTTCTAAGAAAGTAAATAGTTCTGTTTCTCCTAGCTCTGTCTTTAACTTTTCACAAGGGAAACCAGAATAATTTCTAATTGAGCCACTTAAAGTACCTTTATTTACTGTCCCAATTAATACTGGTCTTTTAAAGTGGGCTGCAAGTTCCATTGCAGTAACTCCAGTTAATGTTTTGTCTATAATATCTGTAGCATCAACAATAAGAATTTTGTCATTTTCTATTTGTTCTTTTGTAAGAGTTTTTATTATCTTTGATGAACTAATAGCTTTATCTTCATTTTGTTTTGTCTTATTGTCAATACACATATCATAAACCTTTTTTCCAAACTTATCTTGTTGTAATTCTTCTTCAGTAGATGTAAAACACTTAAAAACCGCAAGTTTTTCATCTGCTGTCCCAAATCTCATTGTGGCATTTAGAGCTGGAGCAATTCCAAAAGCAACATCAGATATTATTATATATTTGTCTAAATATTTGTCAGATTGTTTTGTTAACTTTAATAGTTGCTTTAAGAAAGGATTTTTTAGGTGTTTTTTTAGTAAACCTTGTTGTATAAAATATCTTGTTTCATAATCTGTTGTATCCATAATATCTGCTATAAGTCCTATTGCAACCAAGTCTAAATAATTATCTGCATTTGTTAGAAACAAAGCATCATCTAAAGCTTGAAGAAATCTATAAACAACACCAACCCCAGAGAAGTCTTTGTTTGAATAATTTTTTGACTCTTGATTATTGATTACTGTTGCAAATGGGCTATATCCATTACTAATTATGTGATGGTCAATGATTAAGATTTCTATTCCTTTTTCATGATATTTGGCTATTTCTCCATAATCATTACTTCCTGCATCTGGAATTATGACAAAGTCAGTGTCTTCTGGTATCTCGATATCTTTACTTAAACCATGTCCCTTTCCAGAATGAGATATTGGAGTAATAAAAGATATATCTTTAAATGCTTCTTTTAAGTAATTATATAAGATAGCAGAACTTGTAATTCCATCAACATCAGGGTCAACGATTAATGTAATCTTACTTTTATTTCTTATGTGTTTTAATAGAAGTTCTACTCCTTCATTAATGTTATCTAAATCTTCAAATGTATTTTTTTCTAAAAGTTCTGAATTTGATTTTCTAAAAGAATCTATATCAGTAATATTTCTATTTTCTAAAACTGTTTCTAAAAAGTTGTTTATATCATTTTTACTATTTTTTATTAATTGATATTTCATTTAAGTCCTCCTAAACATATTTGTATCTGTTATTTTTATATAACTGCTCCCATTTTTTTGGGTCATCCATTGGACTTTCTTTCTCTCCTAAAATATTATCCCTATCTAAAATGTAATATATACTTTTACATAAAGTTGATAGTTCTTTACATTCTTTTCTTACTTCTTCTTCATTTACATCTTTATCAAATGCAACAGTTATTGTAGCTCCAAGTCTTATTATTTTTTCTTTTTGGCTAGGGCTTAAACTATGACCACCAATACTAATACAATTCTTATATCCATAAGTCCATAACTGCATTACACCTTTTTCGGCTTCACATATTATTACTTCCTTTTTTTCCTTTATATATTTTTGTGTTTTGTAAAGACCATATAATATTTGAGATTTAGCACATGGATACATGTAAATATACTTTGGCTCATTGTCTTCCTCTCTCATTTTGTCTACACATTTTGAACCCTTCCATACGTTCTTAAGAAGTCTTCCTTTTACTCCCACAAGAGTTCCATTTTCATCTCTTATTGGTATTGCAATTCTAGGTCTTGGCATCCCCCAATAATCAACTGTTGAATCAAGACCTAATTCAAATTCAAGCTGTGTTTCATCAGAAATATTATCATCTACAAACTGTTGAAAAGAATATCTTCCATATTGCATTAGATTTATTTCATCTAAAGGTTTTAGTGGTGGCTCTTGCTTTTCAGACTTCTTTTTTATAGAAATCATATTTTGAAAAAATTCTAAAAGCTTATCTTTCTTTGGTGGAGTATAATAATAATCTAAACCAAGAAAAGAACATAACCAATGAACTGCATTTGAAAAGTATAAATCTTTTATAAAGCAAACGAGAGAGATGATATCAGAGACTCCATATTCGTCAACAATATCTCTTGTATATGCAACTACATTTAATGAAAGGTTGTTATATACTGTAGTAGATTGCGGATTATCTCCATCAGGCATACCACAAGTAATGTAACTATTGTTATCATGCCATTTAATATGATGCATTCCAAGTTCAATTAAAATATCTTCTATTTTGTTATGTTCGTATATATATTCTTTTACTTGTTTTACATCCATATTATTCTCCTTTCATTAAATTGTTTTTCTTTTTCTTGAAGAAGTTTTTTTAGCAGCTGCTTGTCTAACTTGTTCATTATGTT
Organism: uncultured Clostridia bacterium; assembly: GCA_944393405.1. Next base: position 13,663 of record CALYAC010000037.1, read on the forward strand.
TTTCAGTATTTTTTGCAGCGATTGCATTTTCTTCTTTCTCCCAGTCCTTAACTAAATATACAAGACCAACTTCAAACCAAGTATTATAGTTAAGATTTAATTCAAATAAAACATTTGGTTTTTCTCCACTTCTGTTTTTGTCTATTTTACAAACATAATATCTTTTATTTTTATCTAAAAGCTGTAGTTCATTTGATTTTACATTCATTCCAAGAGGGTCTTTAGTAACTGGAACATATCCATATAATTCATAGTCCTTCTTTGGAATTTCTTTAAACAAACAAAGTCCATCCATAACATGTTTTATTTGTTTTGCGTTTGCTATATTCATAGAGCTTAAACTTAATGGGTCAACAGCGATGGCATCATCTGTTAACTGTATATTAGCTCCAATGAAGATGTCTAATTCTTTAGCAAGTTCTTTTAGCATTGTTGCTGTGTTTTTTAGTTTAGACCAATCTCCACTTGCATCTTTATCTGCCTTGAAGGTGTCATAAAACACATAATCAATTCCATCAATATTTTTTGCATTTTCTATTGTTTCTTGTAAAGCTCCATCACTATAATCTGAACCCATGTCGATAATATAAAGTCTTTTTCTAAAATTCTCTTCTAACCATTTTGTAGTATTAATTACTAAATTAAAGTCTGGAGATTCTCTTTTTAATTTTTCAATAAATTGTTTTGTTTCCATTGTTGGAATTCCCATATCATCTGTTTCTCTAGGAATTATCTTCCCATTTTGGTCTCTATAAATTCCATTAACAATTTCTTTTTGTGGTTTTAATTGTTTAAATCCATGTTTTGCTTGGAACTCTGGGTTGTCTAGTATAGTTGTAATCATACATTCTTTCATTTCTTCATATGACATTTCGTTTGCTAATAACAAAACTTTTTTATCATGAACAAATGCAATGTGTGCTATAATTTTCATAAGGAACCTTGATTTTCCTGCATTAGACAACATTCCCCAAGCCATAAATTGATTCTTTCTTATACCTGAAAACACTTCTGAAAGTATAGGATATGGAAATTCTAATCCCATCTGAGGTCTGTCTAATTTTTCTAAAACATAATCCGTACAGTTTTCAACAAGGTCTTGCATATCTTCTGTGTTTTTTAAGTTCGTATATATTTTTGAAATTCTATTAATTAAAATTCTAAGAATATGTTTTGCTTTAATGTCTTCAAATTTCGTAACTTCATGCGTTTTGCTATTGACTGCCCCATTAAGTAAATCCATAACAGGGAACCCTTTTGCATGATAAGTTCTTAATAATGAATATTTTTTTATATTGTCAAAATACTTGTCTACATCATTTGAGTTGCAAGAATCCATAAATCCTTGAATTGTGGTAAAACCACCATATTCATTAAACTTATCTAATATCTTTTGTTTCCCTGTCAAGAACCCTGCAATAGATACCTCATCTGGAGTTTTTGAGTAAGTATCATATACTTTTTCAAAAAGAGTATGAAAGAATCTACTTGCTGGAGTAGAAAAATCTTCATCTCCTAAGTATCTTCTATATTTCTGAACTATCCCAGGATATTTATACATAGTCCCAATAAAAAGAATTTCAGAAGTCAAATCTTGTAGTTTTTCTTCATCTGTTGCCAAGCTTTATGCACCTCCTATTAATACCCTTCAAGAAAGGCATCTAAATCTATGTCATCATCAGAATCTTCTTCATCAATATTTCTTCCAGTAAAGTAATTACTGACTTCGAAGCCCTGTATGTTATCTTCATTTTTTAAATTTGCATTAATCAATTTTTGGTAATCATCATATTTGTTTATAATTACTGCTAAATCATAGTAAAATAGAGACCTACCATTATCTATAGGCGACTTTAATTTCGCATGAATCCTATCTAATTCTAGGGCATAATATGTGAACATATTATACAATTCATCACTTGAAATTTTTTGTCCATTTGTTTTCTTGTAAGTTCCATTTTCTATTGATATTATAGATTTTTTTATAAAGCCTAAGTCTCTTTTAGAAAAATGGTATTTTCTATCAAGATAATCTAACAAAAAGTTTAGATTTCCAAAATCAGAAGAATTCATTTTTGGAAGTTGTACGGTTGGTTTTGACTTTTTCCCACCTCTACCTTCTCCATTATTTCTAGTAATTCTACCTTTTTGCCTAGATTCCTCTATAATATCTTTAATCTCTTCTGGAGTAAATTTATGTTTTCTAGCTCTTTTTAGCTTTGTTATTAAACAATCCATATGATAATATTTTCTATTATATGTAAACAAATCATCTTTATTTAGGTCTATTATTTCTCCACAATAATCACAATAATATTGTATTTTCTTTTTCCCAACATTGCTACTCAAAGTCTTTCCCTCCTATTTCGTAAAGAAACAGAGGAATAAAAATTCCCCTGTAGTCTTTTAATGAATGTTATTTCTTGTTAAGAAAGCAGCTGTAATTTCTTTCATTTGTTGTAATTGGCTTTTATCTGTAATCTTTTGGAAAGTTCCAGCAGGAATATTATATTTTTCACATTCGTCTTTTAATTCTTTTCTTTTTTGATTTGAAGAAATCTTTTGAATCATATCAAAGATACTATCTTTTAAGCTTTGAAGTTCTTGGTCAAAATCTGATTTTTGAACAATTTCTTCTCCAGTTTCTCTAATAATTTTATCTTGGATTGCTGAAATGTCTTCCTGGACACTTTCTGCAACTGTATTTCTAATAGGTTGTTCTTTCTTTCCAACATTTCTTTTTATTATAACTTCCCAGTCTAATAAAGAAGGATTTTCTATTTTTTCATTTTGTTTTTTAACTCCTGTTCTATCTTTATCTTCAACAACAGCATATGTTGTACCATCTTCATTAAACGTGTGAAGAACAGTTTTTACATTATATTCTACCTCTTTGAAACCTTCTGGTTGGTATTTTCCAGTAGAAATAGTTTCAAATTCATTTTTTGAGTTCATTTTTTGTTCTTTAACTTCTTTTTGTCTTGCAATAACTGCGAAGTGTTTTCCACTAGCCATCAAGTCTAAAATTAATTCTTGTCCTCTATGCCCTATAGTTTGGTAATCTTTTATTTCAAGTCCTGCTGTCTCAACTGCTAATGCTTTTTCAGCTCCTATAAGACCTTGTTTATTTGCTCTTTGTCCTGCTCTTCTTTGAGACATGTCAAGTAAAGCTTGAACTAATTGATTGTAAAGAACTGTTAATGAATCTATAACAATGGCATCTGGAATCCATGAACTTCCATCTTCATTTGTTATTTCGACTATTTCAACATTTCCTAAATCATCTTGACTTTTGATTCTCATAGGTTTTGTTGCAGAAACATCTTTTGCTTGTTTAACTAAGTCTAATGTTTCATTAAAACTTTTAGTTTTTGCAACTATAATATTATCAATATCAATTCCTTCTATTGCAAGTCCATCTAAGTAGTCATCAATAGAACCTTCTTCTGTATCTATATAAAGAACCTTCATTGGTTCTCCTTTTTCATTCTTCATTTTTGCAAATTCCAATGCCAGACTAGATTTCCAAGTTCCTTTATCTCCATAAATAAGGAAAGCTAATTTACTTTGAATCTTTCCTCCTCTTCTAATTTGTGCCATTATAAAATCACTCCTTTTTATTTTGTCAAGATGTTGACAAGAATTATGTAAATTTATCTGTCAACATCTTGACAAGTTATTTTAAAATTAAATACTTCCCCAAATGTCTTCGCTTCCATGAGTAGTAGTTGTATTAGCTGTTGTTTCTGTTGTATTTGAGCCAAATTCTTGTTTACCTCTACAGAAAGTATTTCTAAATTCTGCAACATTTTCTTCTGTATAAGTTACATTGTCATAAGATTCTGCAACCATTGCGATATAAACATATCTAGTTCTAAATCCACCTTGTCTTGTTTTTGGAACTACCCAAGTGTTGAATACATCATCCCAAACTTTTTGTGGACCAACGCTACCTTCGTTAGAAATTCTAGCTTGTAATGTTATTGCTCCATAAGGATTTTCTACACTTAGATTTTTTAATGTTTTAGCAAACATTAGATTATCTTTTCCTTCTATTTCTATTTCAATAGTACCTTCTCTTTTTCTACCAATAACAAGCCCATTTACAGCTGCCTTTTCATTATCTTCATCTATTTCTACATCTTGGATAATTAATGGTTGAGTAATGCTATTGTCTTCAGCAAAGTTAGGGTCATCAAAATCTAATTTATCATTTTTATTTCTCATTGAAATTTGATTTGGATTTAATCTTACTGTACTTACAGTTTCTCCTCTTCTGTTTTCATAACTTTCAACAGTAACATCTCCTCTAATGAATAGTTCATCTCCAACTTTTACAAAGTTGTAAACATCTTCTATTACATCATATAAGATTTTAAATTGACTCTTATTTTTTTCTTGACCATTTTCATCAATTTCTTGTTCTACTCCAACCATAATTCTTGACATTGGATAGAATCCTTCTGGTAATGGTGTAGTATTTCTTTCATCCCAAGGAATAATTTTTCTTTCTTCTTCTTTCCCATTTTCATCTCTTTTTACAAAGTAAACACTATCTTGTGCTATAGCACTTAAAGGAACAGAAACTGTATTGTCTTTTGAAGTTCTCATTATAAGAGTTATAGCTCTTCTTTTTCTTCCTGTAGAAGTTTCTGAGTCATAATTTGTTGTGTCAATTTTGTCTACTCTTCCTTTTAATCTAAATGTACCATACATTGCTGGTATTTGTTGTTCTACTTTTTGTTTTTCTGCCATATCTTTTCTCTCCTTTTTATTTATTTTTTAAATTTTTATATAACTTGTCTTTATCTTTAGACAATATATAACTAACTTTTGATTTAGAATACCCTAGTTGTTCTGCTATTTCTCTGTAAGTTTTGTCTTCATCAATTATTAAATGTACTATTTTTTTTGTGTCTTCAGAGCAACCTTCTAAAAAATTATCTACATCATCAAAGCATACACTATCTAAGTTTATACTATCATACATTTCTTCTTCTAATTTTACATTTTGTTCTTTATTCTTTTTATAATACCTTGATATATGGTCTTTGATATATGGATAAGCATACGTTAAAAATTCAACTCCTAATGTAGAATCATAATTTTTTTCTGCTTTCAGCAATCCTACATACCCCTCTTGAATTAAATCTTTTTGTAGCTCTTTGTTTTTTGTTAATTTTTTAGCAAAACTCGTGATAACTTCATTACATTTTTTATAATTCATAAACTTTTTTCCTGATTCTGACACGGTTATCACCTACTTAAATTGAACTTTCCCTTGAGTCTGAATAATGTTAGTTCCCTCGATTATTTCACCAGTTTCTTTGAAATGTTTTTTTATTGCTGATTTGTCTACAGATATTTCAGTTTTTGTCTTTTTATATTCTTCTGGAACTTTATCTATATCTGTTACCTCAATACTGATGTCAACCCTATTAGGAACTACCATATTTCCTATTGTAGTTTCAATTTTCTTTAAGTTTAGTTTTTTCATATTTTGAGTAATAGCTTCTCTTAGGTATTCCTTTCTTTCTTCTGCTTTTTTCTTTCTAGCTTGAAGTTCTGCAATTTCTGCTTTTAGCCCATCAATATGAGAATCATTTGTCTTAAAGAATTGAATTACCTCTTCTGCTGAATTTTGGATTTTATTGGCTAAGATATTTGTTAGTTCTGCTTGTTCTTCCTCTGTTAAAACATCTCTGTCAACTAAATCACATAAATAATCAAATTCCGCAGATACATTATATAGAGTTAAATCTGCCATTCTTTCCCTCCTTTCTGTCAAGATGTTGACAACATTATGTAAAAAAAATTAGCTTGTTGTTACTATATAATATATTTTTTTATTTGTCAAGTTATTGACAAAATTTTAATATCTATTTTATTCTTCCTCTTCATCTTCTTCCCAAAATGAGCATCTATCAATAATTGGGAGATGTTCTTTAATGAACTCTTTTGTATTCTTCTCTAAATCATAACAAAGATAGAGGTTTTCTTTTGTTCTTGTTTCTGCAATATATTTTAGATTTTTTTCTTGAATAAAATATTCTCCACCCATTCCAAATTCATATGGCATTCCAAAATAATTTACAATAAAAACATTTTTTGCTTCAAGACCTTTCATTGCATGAATAGACCCTAAAACTATACATTCTTCTGATGGCTCTGTCTTTGCAATACTTCTAATAAAATCGGTAAATCCTTTAGCATTACTTTTAAAGCCATATCTTTCATAGTTCATTTGGAAAAAAGTTAATAATTGTGACATAATACTAAAAATATCTTCTTCTTCCATGTCTATTACATTTTTCACTTCTTTTTCTTCTGCTTCTTTTCTATTATTTTCTTTTCGACTTTCTTTTTCAATAAACTTCTCTACATCTTCTATTGTTTTTATCCTTTTTCTGTCATCAATTTCTTTAATAATTCTAAAAAGGAATTCGCTCTTTTTGAAATATACTTTTCTCTTCCCTTTTATTAGCATTAAATATATTTCTACAAGGTCTTTATTCTTTCTTGCCATAATCAAGTCTCCATAATCAGCATATTTTACTACATCGAGATTTGATATAATATTTATTGTTCCTTCTTTTGCAGTAGGAGCATCTTCAATTAATGGAGCATGTTCTCTTGCTAAAACTAATGCTTTTTTTGGACATCTATAGCAGATATTTAGGTGTAAGTCTTTTGCATCAAACTGATTCCTAATATGGTTTATACTATTGCAATCGGCTCCATTAAATTTATAAATTGCTTGGTGTTCATCTCCAACAAACAAGTACCTTGTTGGCTTATATGGGTTCATATATTGAAGTCTTTTTATAAAGCGTTGCTGTAATGTAGATATGTCTTGTGCCTCATCTACCCCAACAAATTCTGTATACCATTTCAGCCAAGGTGGTGGAAATAATTGTAGGTGAACAGGAAGATATATTTGTTCAAGGAAATCATATTCCCCAGTTTTTTCAAAAAAATCTATTGATTCTTCAATGGCATCTGAAACTATAAAACTCCATTCTAATCTTGGAATTGAAGTTATTTGAAGAATCTCTTTTCTAAAAATAAACAAGCCTTCATCAGAAATTAAGTGGTCAATAGCCTTATGGTCTTTATAATCTATACAATGACACCTTACTAAGTCGCAGCAGGTTTTTGCATGTTTTTTTATTGTATCCATTGCTAATTTTGACTCCATAGCACCATGCGGAAGCTCTTTGTTCTCTCTTCGTAATCTATCTAATATGACTCCATCTAAAATGTCTGATGTTAATTTACTACTTTTTAATACAGGGTCTTTGTTTAATTTGGTTTTGCAATAATCAATTAAAGTCATATTTCCTAAAGCATTAACAGTATATATCTTTAGCTTCTTCGAATCTATTAAAGGTTTTATGTCTTCTCTTTCGCTTAACTCGTCTGCAATATGTTTATTAAAAGCCAAGAATAACATTTTAGAAGGAACTGCCTTTGCCACCATCTCTAATGTAGTGGTTTTTCCTGTGCCTGCAAGAGCATTAACTAATCCACTTCCACGTCCATTTTTCACCCAATCTAAAATTTCTTTTTGATATTTACTTGGCTCTCTTTTCATTTTCCTTCTTCTCCTTCTCTACAATTTATATTAATCTATATCTATTTATTAGTCCCCTTTTAATAATTTCTACATAAGTTTTACTTATTTTATCTGCCACATCATCACAACAAAAATCTACATTATATTCATCTATTTTATTTTCAACAAATGTAATTATGTTCTCCATGAATTCTTTTTTTGAGATAACATAATTATATTGCTTTTCATAAGTTTCTTGAGTTTCTTTATTGAAACATTCCTTTATAACAGAAACTTTCACGTCATCTAAAGCATCATAGTCTACATCTTCTGGTAGTCTTCCCTCTGCAAATGTATATATACTAATATAAGCAAAAGTTCCTTCACAATCTATTTCTAAATATAAATTCCTACAGCCGATAGTGCAATAATTGTTTAAGACTTGGACAAGGCTTAAAAGGTCATAAAAAAAACGACTGTTCAAATAACTTACGGGAATTATCATATCATTATTGATATTCAAATCTAACCATCCACCTTTTATTTGTGAATCTTCCATAAATATTTTACTAACTCGTTCTTCTTTCATATTTATCTCTCCATTCTTCAACTATTTTTATTAAACTAACTGGCTCATAATTTATCATTTCTATACTTACACATATATGATTATCTTGATTAAATTGATTTATATCTAAAGGAGCATTATGTATATGTCCATGAATATTTAGTTTGTCATTAGGAACTACTCTAGGGTAATGTGATAGGATTACATCGCTATCTGTTTTTATAAAATCTTGTGGAATTCCGAGTATTTCTGTTAACAACATTTCCTTATTTTTGTAGACTTCTTGAAAACCACAGTCTATAAAGAAGCCGTTCCCTTTTCTTAAATCGTGGTTGCCCTTCAGTAAGATTTTATATCCATTTAGTTGTTGACATATATTAGTTAACTGCTCTTTACTTCCAAAACCAAAGTCTCCCAGATGCAAGACTATATCTTCATTAGACACCACACTATTCCATTTATTTATTATTAATTCATTCATTTTTTCTACATCTTCAAATGGTCTATTACAATATTTTATTATATTATTATGATAAAAGTGTGTATCAGCAATAACATAAATTTCCATAACAAACTCCTTATTTCATTCTTTTATCTGTTTCTTTGTTAATTTGTTTTTTCGCCATTTCCTCTGACATTTTTTGAATTTGTTTTTGTTGTCTTTCATATTTTAAATCATATGCAGCTTTTGCTTCTTCTCTTTGGACATATACAATTCCTGTTACAATTTCTAAGTTTACAGTATCAACGAAACTAACTTTTGATATTATATCAATATCATTTTCATTATACCAATCTGTAACTTTACTTTCTCCAGAACTTAATGGGTCAACTATTTTCTTAAAATAGAATTCATTTCTTGGAGTTCTATATTCTGGGGCAACATCTTTCTCTGCCTCATCAAGGTCAAAATATGTTAATTCCAAAATTTCTATTCCATTACCTTCTGTTCCACCAACATATGTATATTGATGTTGTCCGATAGAAAAAGATGGATTGTTTTCGTGCCATTCTTTTAATTGTTCTTCAATTTCTTTGTCTTGTGCCCCATTTTTAACTAAAATAAAATGTTTATATGGAGCTTTATCAGGATATTCTTGTCTCCTCATAATTTCACCTCTTATTTTTATTTTTACAAGATACGTTTTTCGTGCTCTACCCTCTGAGCTAATTACCAAAAACATGGCTGGTAATGTTGGAGTCGAACCAACGACAACGGCATTAACAGTGCTATTGATTTGCTGTAAGTATCTTTATTAATTAATCATTTTCTAAAACTTCTTTTACTTTTAAATATCTTGGTGTATTTAATTTATTAAGTAGCATTTTTAATGGGTCTGTTTCATTATTTAAGACCATATCAAATATTGTTGTAGAGAAACCTGAGACTAAAGCAACACCTGCTTCATTTTCTTTTAATGGAATAGTATTTGTTCTTCCACAAATATTCCAGAATACAAGCTTTGGCATTATATATCCAGCTGCTTTAAATTTTTCGTCAATTGTTTTAAATAATTTCTTTTGAGTATTTGAGTCTGAATAATATCCAAAATCACAAGTTGCTCCATCAAATTCCATATCAGAAAGAATTAATAATGTTGTTGGCATATCTTCTTGTGCCATTTTATTTTTAACAGCAGTATCTAAAATTAAGTCAAATGTTTTTTCAATGTTCGTATTAGAGCATTCACTATGTAATAATGCAGTTTGTTTTTTATTGTAAAGAGTGTCTCCTTCTCTAAAATGAACCAATTGAGGTCTTGAAGAGAAAGTAATGTATGTATTTTTAAACTCTCCCTTTGCTCTTTCTGCAAAATATATTGCTAAAGAATTCGCAACATCTAATGCGTTTATACTTGTATTGCCAACATTAGTCCAATCCATACTCCCTGAACCATCTGCAACAACCAATACTGATTCTGAATCATTTTTTAATTGTGGTAAATTATTCCATAATTGTTGTAATGTTTCATCATAAGAATCTGTTTTATGGTAAATTTCATATGGGAATAATTTTTTAGCATTGATTTTGACTTCTCCTTTTTTAAGTGATTCTAAATAATTAGTTCTTCTTTCTTCATCATGTCTTAAAAATGCATCTTTGTATATTAAGTTTGCTTTACTTGGAACAGTCTCATAATTAATTTTGTCCCATTCATTTGCACACATTTTCTTTTCTACAACATCTAAATATGTTCTCATTTTTGATAACGCTTTCCTATATCTACCAGCATTAAATGTCTTATCTTTTTCTTGTAGTTTTTTTATTAAGATGTTTGCATATCTTCTTTGGTCTTTATTTGAAGTGTTTATGCTTGGTAGCCATTTTGCTAATAAAGATATTGGTTTATTTTCTTCCATTTTCTTAAAGTCAGAAATCATTGTTTCTGTTAAATATTTAGAAACATCTTCTCTTTCTCTTGTGTCCAATAATGGTAATAAGTCATCAAATCTACCATATTCTCCAACAAGTGGAATTAGTTCTGCAACATATCCTGGGTAAGCATCTGCTAAAGCTTTGAAAATAACTTTAAATGTCCTTCTTTCCCCAAGCCCTTCTTCTCTATCTCTAATAAAGAACAAGAATTGTAATGCTAAAACTTCATCTTGTAGAAAACATTTTTTAAAATCATCTACAATCTCCATTTCTGACATACTTCTATAGCTAGATATTTTAAAATTCATATCTAACATTGGTCTTCCTGTTGTTTTGTACCCAACAGCCCCATTTTCTGTAACTGACACATTCCAATCTTCTAAAAGATTGTCTTCTAAATTCTTTAAAAAGCTCATTTTACTTCACTCCTTTTCTAAAAAACTTTCAGGAGAAATAACGAGATACATTTGGGTGTTTGTTCCCTGCATTTGTTTCAAACAAATTTAAAATATCGCTGTTTGTATCTCTCCCAAAAAATATAAAATGAGAAAAAATAACAAGATACTAAAAACAAAATTACTGTCGCTCTCCCAGTTGAGCTACCTATTAAAACTAATAAGATTGGACTTGAACCAATAACAAACAGTCCCCACAATTGTTTCTGTTATTTGCTGTAAGTATCTTTAAGTAAACATAATTAAATTATTTGTAAATTTTTATTTGTCAACATCTTGACAAATAGGAGAAAAAGAACAAGATGTATTAATCTAGTAGGAAACCTACTTAATGGAATTGAACCATCTCGAATTTCTTGACAATGAAAATCTTTAACCAAATAAAATAGATTGCTGTATACATCTTTAAAACTTATCTAAAATAGGAATACTTTCTTTAACTAACAAGATAGTTTTAAATGTTTTTACTATTTTAAATCCCAAATATAAAACTAAAAACTTGCATTTTATTTTGCTGTAACTATCTTTATTTATATTAATTTTTCAAAGTTCACAAGATACGAAATAGCTTGGAAAATTAAAAGTTTTCTGCTAAAAAATTTGCTGTATGTATCTTTGTTGTGTTTATATATTATCATATAATTTTTTGTTTGTCAAGTTTTTGACAAATATTTTTAAAAAAGTTCTTTTGTTATTTTTTATTGTATCTGAATTATAACATAGATTTTTTATCTTGTCAACTTCTTGACAAACATTTTAAAAAAAATTTATTCAAAGATTCTAGCTCCAACAAAATTTTCAATTTGTTGTTGAACTTCATCTTTTTTTACTTTAAGTCTTGCATCAGCTTCTTTGTCTTGTTGCTCACTTAATTTTATATTTTCTTCCAGCCATTTTATTTGTGTTTTGTAGGAAGATATTCCAGCCTCACACTCTTTTCTTTCGTTAGCTCTATTTTCTTTTTCTAACTCGATATCATATTCCAAACTCTCATATTCTTCCATTTTCTTTTTTATATCTTCTGTCATTTTTTCTATATAATATTTATTGAATTCTGTTCCTAAAAATAAATCTACTTTATATAAAGTAATTAATTTATTATTTTCTTTATTTGAAATTAAAACCCACCCATCTTTATTAACATAAAAATTTGTTACATTATGGTCTTTTATTTTAGTTTGACATAAGAAGTCCGCACTATCAAATAATTTTTGAATATTTGTTTTTATTCTGTCTCTATTCTGAGCAACAAATTGTTTAATTTCATTTTTTTTCGTTTTGTCTTGAATTCTTTCTGCATATCTTTCTAAAATATGTTCTGTAAATTCCAAAATATATCACCTCTTTCTCTAAAAAATCTCTAAAATCGTCAGATTCAACTGAGGTTTACCAAGAATCGATTTTGTAGCGTTAGACAACAAGTTATATTCCTTCAAAATAAAAACCTGTTAAAACCGATTCTAAGAGCCAATTTTCTCTTTAAAGTCGGAATAATTTTTAAAATTTTTCTTGATTTCATTTTTTATGTCATCCATATTTATACTATGGAATTTTTCTAAAAATTTTAATATATCATTATCTAAAAATACATCGAAGCTACAAATTGGACAATATTTTTCTGGTAATTCATATCTCCAATCTTCATTAAAATCTTCGCTTTCTTCGTCTTCAAATTTTTCTATCATTTTTCCAAACTCATCTTCATCAATATGTCTTTCACAAATAGTATGTCCATTAACACATTCCACCATTTCTGCTTCAGACAACATCATATCCCAACCAGAAGCTTCTTCTCCACAGTAGTCACAAATATAACTACTTGAACTTGAATTTGTAACAAAGCTTTTTCTAAATTTCATAACTATCTTCCTCCATAACCCATATCTTCTTTTTCAATCATGTCCATCTCTTCTCTTGTTTTTTTCTTTTTCATTTGTTTTAAGAAAGTCATATCTTCATCATAATTATCTAAAAAATGAACTAAATCTTCAATTGTTTGCATTTGTTCTTTTCTTTCTTCTGCGGACATATAATCTGCTTCTGTAATTATCATTGCATGACCTCTTAAAACATTTTTAAGTTTCCAAATAACATGTTCTTTTCCAAATCTTTCTTTTCTCATTTTATACTCCTTTTTAAAAATTATGTAACCTATTTTGTCAACATGTTGACAAAAATATTAAATAAAAAACAACATAAAATTACTATTTTATTTTGCATTTTTGATATAATCTCAGACCATTGAGGAAAGGGGCTTAATTCTTACGAGGTTGGTCATAGACGGGTTTTAAAAATTTAGATATGTTCCCTCTCGTGTCAAAAAATAAAATCGCTCAAAATAGCCCCTATGGAGTCATTTTTTAATATTCAGTAACTCTTTTATAGTCTTTCAAAACATAATATAAAATTTTGTCATATAAATCTTCAACATCATAATCTACTTCTTGCATTAAAACAATATTTCCAGATTTTAATTCATCTAAGATTTTTCCATATCTTTCTTTATAATATTCGTCATCGCCATTTAATAATTCAGGTAATGACATATCATATCTCTCTTTTACATAGCTGTTTAGTTTGCTTTCTGAAGTAATTAATATTGGAGCATCAGATTCATATCCTGTTATATTCTCTACAATATTGTAAAAATCATTCATTCTCTCTTTATTCTCTTTTGAGGTAGAAATAATATAACTAGAACTTGAACTATTAGTTACAAAAGATTTCCTAAATTTCATTGCTATCATCTCCTATCTCTTCTAAAAATTTATCTGCATTTTCTACCATTTCTTTTAATAAACTTGGTGCAATTTCATCTGATTTGTGAGAATCCCAGTCTAAACCACAAATATAGAATAGTTGTGAATAATCAAAATTATCCATTGTCGTATAACCATATAACTTACCATCTTCTTCTCTTATGTCCCATCTATCTGCTTCTTCCATATACTCTTCTCGTGTCATATCACAAGTTGGAATTAACTGGTCTTCAACTAATTTTGGGTTTTTGAAAACTTCAATAGTGTATGGTGTTAGTTCTGACAAGTCAATTACGAAACTAGAACTTGAACTATTAGTAACAAAAGATTTTCTTATTTTCATTTTTAATCATCCTCTTTTCTTAAAAAAGTATAAAGAGTTACAAAAACATTAAATACTCCTAAAATTGAAGCAATTAATAATAATACAGAGATGTGTGTTAAACCAAGAACTGCGAAAGATTTAGAAACACAAAATGTTCCAACAACCAATAGTGCAGAAACTATAGCACAAATTACTTCAAGAATCAAGAATAAGATTTTGCCAAAAACAGTAAAGAATTTTTTCATTTGCATCACCTCCAATTTATATGACTTTTATTAGTTCATTTTTTATTATTGAAACATCATCATATAATAACCATTCAAACATATCATCATTTTCATTTGAAGCTTCAAAAATTGTTACTTCCCAAGAATCTAGTTCCCCACTTCCATTCCAGTTGTCATCAAAAATTTCCAAAGTTCTTTTTGTCAAATATTTAATAAATTCTTCATCAACATTTTCTTCTTTTATATATGCTTTCACTAAAGGAGCCTCTCCATAATAATCTGTTCCTTCATAGTCAGACAAGTCTACATTATATTCCTCAATGATATTTCCTAGAAGATTTAGATACTCTTCTTTGTTTTTATAATATTTGTTTTCTATAGCTGTTTTTATTTCTTCTTCAGAAGCTGTCTTCTTCTTTGCAATAATATAACTTGAACTACTTGAATTCGTTACAAAAGATTCTCTGATTTTCATAATATATCCCTCCTTATCCTAGATGGAATACTTTCCCACCAAAAGTATCTTCAATAAATTGTATAACTCCATATGAAAAAGCATTTTCTCCAGTAATTATACAAAAATTTCCTCTCAAAGCTTCTTGATATTCAAAATCATAATAATATCTCCACCAACCATCAACTTCATCATAGTCTTGAGATATTCCCTCGTTGCCAAAAATTTCATTTATGTCTAAATTATTTTTTGCACAAAATTCTGTTAGTTTTGCATATGCAGTTTCAACTTCTTCTTTTTTTAGTCTTTTATAATAGGTGTCATAATTGGCTCGTTTTAAAACATTATGAATTTCATCTGGAATATAAACCCCACTTGCAGACCAGAATTCGTTTCGAAAAGCTTCTGCGATTTCTTTTATTTCCCCTTCTTCAAATATTTGATAGTCTTTTATTCTTTCAGGGATATGACTTAAAAATTCCTTTTCTCCTTCTGCACATAGCTTATTCTCAACATCTTTATATACAGCAAGAATACTATCAACACAATCTTTAATTAGTTCTTTACTTAAAGGCTTACAGTATTCTGGATACTCTTTTGATTTGTCAAAAATTACAAAACTTGAACTACTTGAGTTTGTTACAAAATCACTTCTTACTTTCATTTTATTTCTCACTTTCTATATCTTTGTTTTCTTTATTCTCCAACTTTTCTAATTCATTTACAAGTTCTCTGAGGTCTGAAACTATTTGCTGAACAACTTGTTTGTCATCAGTATCAAAATAATTCTTAAATATTTGCAATTGATATAGTGGATATTGATGTTTTGTATCTACAGTTTGTGTAATACCATCTTCTCCAACTATTGTTTTATTGTAATAACTTCTTTTTATTGATAAGTCAAATCCATTACCTAAATTCATTCGTATTTCCTTTCTTCTCTATTACACAAAACAATATCTGAAATAATTGGACAACCACCATAACAGTTTTCTCTATTCTTACAGTTAGGACAAGCATTAAATAAATGATTTCTAAATTTACTAAACACTTCTCCTTCCCAAGCTTCTTTTATTGTATGGTCATATAGGCTTACATAATAAGACTTGTTTTGATTTCCAAAACTGCAAGGCATCATATTCATTTGTGCATCTATGTATGCACTTGTCCTTGAGCCTTCACAAGTTTCTGTTGACCTAGAATCTATATTATGTGTAAAGTTTAAAATTCCTGGAACTGAACATGCATCAAATCCAATTTTAAATGGAAATTGCTGACTGTCTATCAATTCAAAAAATTCTTTTACTTCTGAGTCATTGTAGTGCAACATATTCTCTTCTTTTCCTAGACCTACTGGTTTATGTAATAGAAATACTATTGCATTTATTCCTTCTGGGAATAAGTTATTCTTTAAACGAATAATTGCTTCTTTTATTGTATTTTTTCCAAGAACATAGTGTATATTTGTTGTAATTCCAGCATTTAAAAATTTTTGTATTGCATTATTAGTTTGTGGATTAGTTTCTGAAAAAACTTGTGTCATTTCTGTTGGAATTCTGCTTCCATCTTCTAAGATTTGATATGATGGCATTTGTTGAATCTCTAATCTACTATATTGACTAACTGCAACTGCTCCACATTTTTTACTGATTTCTACCTGTTCATCAGTTAAATTAAAACCACTTGTTGTATAATTTGGAATAATGTTATTACTTCTACAATATTCAACAATTTCTTTAAAGTTCTCATGAAGATTTGGGTCTCCTGCTCCACCTAATGCAACTTGAAAAGTCTTCCCTTTACATTGGTCTATAATTGATTTAAAGTCTTCTAACTTCATGTTCTCTCTTATAGAATTAGGGGCATTTTGATAACATTGAATTCCTGCCTTTGCACATATCCCTGCTTTACCATTTGGGCAATGCCCCATAATTCCTATATCTAAAAGACTTGGAAAACTTCTTCTAAAAGGAGAGCTTCCATCTTTACAATCTCCAGTAATCCATAAACCATCTTCTTTGTCAAAATATTCTCTAAAATGGAATTCTGGGTCTTCATATAAAACAATATTCAAATTTTCAAAGCCTTTTGTTTTCGTAATGTCTTGTGCTTCTTTGGTTGTTAGCTTAAATTGTATCCAATTTTTTGCTAATAAATTTTTAAAAAATCCTTTTTTAGTAGTTTTTTTCATTTCCATTTCCTTCCCTCCATTTTACACATAATATATCATAAAGTTCAGAAAATGTCAATAGATTTTTGTCAAAATCTTGACAAAAATTATACTTCTATATTTTTACTGATTTCATAAAGAATTGTAAATTTGTCATCTATTTCTTTATTTCCATGGTAATGTCCAAAATACCAATGGTCAAATGTTGTTTTTTGCCTAATTTTTTCAAGCGTAGAATTAACTATATCTATATTAGCTTTAGCTCCACTAATAAAAAATTCTGAGACTAATGGCAAGATATTTGTTGGGGCAGAATGTGTAATTATGTAATCTACTTCCCAATTGTATTCTTCAAGATTTTTAAAGGCAAAATCAATTTCTTCTTGTGTAGGGAATTCTTCTTCCCACCAAATTTTATTTCCCCATATTTTTTCATGACTTAATCTAAATTCCTTATCTATTGAATAGCCACCACCAAAAGAGAAAAATGTTTTACTTCCAAATGTATAAATTTCTCCACGCATTAAGTGTCTGATATTATTCCTAATTGTATGTACTAGCCCATTATTCCATTTTTCTAGTGGATAAGAATATATCTTTGGAAAATTTTCATGGTTCCCATCTACAAAAACTATATCAAAGTTTGCTTCACGTTCAATATAGTCAAGAAATCTATCTTCATCTTTATTTCCTCTAAAAATATATCCAAAATCTCCACAAATTAGTAACATATCAAAATCTGGGTTCTTTTTATGTGCTTCTATATAATCCATCATTCTTTGTCTGTCTCCGTGAGTGTCTCCGTGTTATTTTTATTCTCATCTACTACATCACCTACTTTTATATCAATTTTTGGTTTATTATCCTTGTTCCTTTCTAGGGGTTTTCCATATTTTAAAGACATACAATACATAAAGACTTCGCAAACCTTATAGAAACAATAACAAACTCCTATTACTACTGTTAACATTATAAAAAAAGAATAACTATTAGATTCCATATATTTCACCTCTTTAAAAGAATATTTGTTTTATGATTTTTACATTTTGTAACAATGGCTCTCCACCATGCCCTTCGCATCTTATACGGTTTCCAACAACAAGATATATTGGTTTATCTGAATTCAACAAGAAATCAAAATAATCAGAAATTCCATTTTCATTTGTGTTTTTTGGGAGTATGGGAAAATACTTATTATTTGCATACACTGTTTCATACACAGAAACTCCTGGTTCTAAACCGACAACTTGGTCTCCAAAAAAGATTTTGCTTTGTTCATTACTTGGGATTTCTCCAAATCGAATATATACTGGAATATTACTCATATATTATTCTCCTTCTACTGTTAATTTAGCATATTTGTCTTTCGGAAAGTTTTCATTATATTGAATATCTCCAAAGATTTCTGGCATTTCTTGTTTAAAATGTAGTAGTAATGGAATCATTACTTGTTGAACTGAAGGGTGAGCATGATTATTAGCTCTTAATTCAAAAATATGTTTCCATTCACGAATATTACAAGTCATATAAACTTCGGCTGCTGTACTATGAGGTAATATCATTCTACATTCATCTGGAGTAGCTCCAATTTTTCTCATTGCCATATAGGTTTCTTCAATTTTTCTCATACAGTCTTCCCATAAATCTTTCTTTTGAAGAATAGATAATGAACTATTTTCACTTCTAGTAAATATTGGTCTAATGAATTTAATTTCATTCCCAAATTTGTCCTTGTCGTACGAACAGTAACGTGTGGATTCGATTGAGAATGAAGCATGTCTATGACGGGTAATGTCTTTATAACATCCTACATCACACAACATTTTAACTGTTATTTTTTCATGCTCTAAAACACTCTCGTGCCCACGATTAATACAATTCATTAACAATTTTTTATAACTATCTTCTGTAATGTTCCCTTCTGACCTATAACAATTTCTACAAGCCTTTTCAATATTTTTCATAATTTCAACACCATTAAATTTTTCTACTTTAATCCAAGGGTCTAAAATTTTCATTAAAATAATCTCTCCTTTCCTTTGTCAATATCTTGACAAACCATATTTATAATATATCATAAAAAAATTTGTTTGTCAAATAGATGTTCGGTTTTGAAGATTATTGTAAATTTGTAAACCCTATTGACTTGTTCAAAAAAGTATGATATAATATAATAAAAAAGGAGAAAAAGAATATGTTAGAAAATTATTATTTTAATGAAAAAGATTATGAAATTTTTAATGAGGAGAATGTATCTTCAATTAGACCAGAAATTATAGAACAAAGAAAAATAGTACAACAAAAGCTATATGATATTAATGATAATATTAAAGATGAACTATTAAAAAAGAATTTACACAATCATTGGAGAAATGAGAATATTACATCTTTAATCTATCCATGTGTCTTTAATTTAGGTAAAGTAAACTGGTTGGGCATTAGATATGGAAGAAGTAAAAGAGAAGTAAACCAATTAAATTGTAATCTTGGAGCAAACAGTAAAGAAAGAAAAGGATTCCAAAAACATGCATGCTTCCAAATAAATATTGAAAGTAAAGGCATTGCAATTGGATTATATCACGCTGTTGCAGAAGGAGCTATAGATAGAATGTTTCTTCATGAGTATATTGATGATAAGAAGGATATATTAATTAGAGAAATAGAAAAGATACAAGGCTATGGTTTTGTATGGGATATTTGGGATAAACAGGGAAATAATTACAGATTTGAATTTGACAATCACAAACCAGAAGAATTTATAGACTTTTATAAAAAGAATGATACAGATGGAAGAACATCTTTCTTATTGTACTTAATTCCAAAGAAGGATAAAAGAATAAAAACACAAGAAGGAATTGAAGAAATATCTTTAGAAATAATAGATATATTATATGATTTTTATAATGAAATTATATGGAAAGAAAAAAAGAGCATTTAGCTCTTTTTTATTGGTGGGTATAGCAGGACTTGAACCTGCACGCCTTTCGGCATTAGCTTCTAAGGCTAACGTGTCTGCCAATTCCACCATATACCCATTAATATATAACAAGTCCCATATGTTCAAATTTTACAGAATCATTTCCAATATCATAGGGACATAAAAGAACTTCATTTTTTAACATTTTTATATCATAGGTATTAATTCCATAAAAATTTATAGGAATATTTTTAAATGTTAAAGGTAAATTAAAATCCTTGAAGTTTAAAAATGCAATATACTGCTCTTTGAATTCGTTTTTTAATTCTTGAAGAAAAGCTACATATTCTCCCATAAAGGTTTCTTTATTCACTTTTCTTTTTATAATAGATTTATTATTTTCAATTTCTTTTACTAGGTTTAATTCAAATAATTTGTTAATTTCCATTTGCTTCTCCTTTGGAGCAAGTAGAGAGAATCGAACTCTCGCAATCAGGTCGGAAACATGACATTCTACCATTAAATTATACTTGCTTGTTTTTTGGTGGGGAAGGTGGGAATCGAACCCACACGAGCATTACTGCTCACTGGATTTTAAGTCCAGTGCGTCTACCAGTTCCGCCACAACCCCATTTTTTGGCAGGCAAGGAAGGAATCGAACCCTCACCAAGGGTTTTGGAGACCCGTGTACTACCATTATACTACTCGCCTATTTTTAATACCACAAATTGTGATAGTATCTTGCGAAATATTCTCTTGCTTTGTCTATCTTTTTTTGTTGTTTTATTTTAGGACAATCAACAGTAAGACTTAATTTAAAACCTTCTATCATTGTATTTAGAATCTTATCCCATTGCTCTTGTGTCATTCCCATTGGATGTCCAACATTACAAAACTCTCTAAAATAACATAATCTTGGATAAATTAATAAATCAAAAGTATGGTCTAAATTGAAAAATTCATATGGAGAAAATCCATATTCTGGAATATCTTTATTTCTTGGGTCATTACAAGGCTTTATTTCATTAATTATATTTTCATTGTAATAGCCTGGTAAATCTTCTTGTGTAAATCCAAGTTCTTCTAAATATTTATTTATTTTTATCATAACAATCTCTCCAAAAAAAATGGTTGCGAAGGGCTGGACTCGAACCAGCGACCTCTAGGTTATGAGCCTAGCGAGCTGCCAACTGCTCCACCTCGCATATAAGAGTAGGAGAGAGAAATCGTTTCCTATCACATCTAGCTCTTGCGTATACTCTGGGAAAGCTTTACCCTCACACAATTTCACAATGGTTTTAGTTCTCAGACAATCTCCATACCTAGATATTTTCCAGTCTCTTATTTTATCTGTGCACAAACTGTAACATATCCATTCTCTCTCAATTTCAGTTCCCATATATAAAATTTGACGGAAAATTAAAAATGATATATATGGGGTCTTTTACTTGTATGTTGCTTTGGACGTCATTAGCTTAATAACATACTTTGCGGACTCTTCCGCCAAGACAGTAAAAGGTGCCTTGATTGGCGACTTGGATGGGACTCGAACCCACGACCTCCAATGTGACAGACTGGTGTTCTAACCAACTGAACTACCAAGCCATAAAACTGTTACCCTTTGCTCATTTAAGGAATAATCAAAGGGACTGCCGAAAAATGCTAACCTAGGAGAGAGACTTCTCCCTTTACTCCCATTATCAATACTGGAACTTTCTTGTGTCTGAAAGAGCTAAATATGCAGAGAGTTGAACGACCTCTCCAAACTACTAGGTATTGACTCTAGTCGAAAAGATGATAAAAATTTGAAAAGCCATTTTAATGGTTTTCTATACATATTATAATATAATTTTTTGTTTTTGTCAAGATTTTGACAGAAATTTTTATAATATATTATGCTAAAATCTTGACAAATTGGCGATAGGGGTGGGGCTCGAACCCACGCTGCCATTGCTGGCACTAACAGTTTAGCAAACTGTCCTCTTCACCAACTTGAGTACCCTACCAAATGTGGAGCCAGGGTTGGTTTCTATCGGAGTCAACATGTCTGTAACCCAGTTTTCATTTCATACACTTTAAAAGGAGCTACCTTTCAGTTATATGAAGTATATCCGAACCCAGCTGGTAGGTGTGACTGGAATCGAACCAGTGACATCTTGCGTATCAGACAAGTGCTCTAACCAACTGAGCTACACACCTATATAAAATTAACCAATTCCCCAACCAACATATCCTTTAGCAAAATCTGGTCTATCAACTTTTTCATAACACTCTTTTTTAAAGTTCCATTTGTACCATGTAGGACTTAAATCAATTTGATGAATTCCATCTTCAATCTTTTCGATAACTACATATTCATGAATAGTTTCCCATATATCACAACGATTGTTTAATACAGTTTTTTCCGCTTCTTCAAAGGTTTCAAAGTATCCAAAACATCTCTGGTCTCTGTCTTTAAATTCTTTGTCCTCATAAGTAACTCCTGTTACAAAATAAGCAAACATATTTATTTCTCCCTTTCTAAAAATGTGGTGGAGTCTAAGGGAATCGAACCCTTACTCTCTGCTTGCAAAGCAGAAGTGCTAACCGTTATCACTAAGACCCCATATAAATATTGGGCTGTGGCATAGGCATGTCCTGCTTCCTATTAAATAATAGTTCTGGGGTAACCTACAAAACCCACGCTTATTCTCTTCTTGCCAGACAAGTGTTACCATTTCTTGCCAACCCAATATAGATTAAAAAAACCAAAATATTTAATTGTTCCCCTTTCTCATTATATCCGAAGACACGAGCTTTCATTTGTCTGTTCCGAAGAACTCCAAAAGGGGTGGTGGTGACGATACCCAGAGTCGAACTGGGCACTCCAGCGTGAAAGGCTGGTGACTTAACCGATTGTCCATATCGCCATATTTTTATGGTGTCCCGAACTAGAATCGAACTAGTGACACAAGGATTTTCAGTCCTTTGCTCTACCAACTGAGCTATCGAGACAAATCTTCTTTTTCTTTCTTTTCTTGATTCGAAATCAATTCTTTCTGTTTTCCTCTAATAAATCTCATAACATCAAGGGTAGCTTCAATATAATCTAATTTCTCTTGGTCTGATAATGTTTGATTTTCATAAATATCTACACCTTTTTGTTGTATTATATTATACAAATCTTGGTAAACTTCTTCTTTTGTCATTAAAACTCCTCATTTCTAAAATAAATTTAATATCGACAATATGTTTAATAATATCATAAGAAATATAATTTTACAACAGTATTTCAATATTTTTTTAAATACTTTTCTCATAAATGTCTCCTTTTTAAGTCTTTATCTAAAAAGTATCTAAAATGGTGAGTGCGAGAGGAATCGAACCTCCGACCCTTTGATTAAAAGTCAAATGCTCTACCGACTGAGCTACGCACTCATATTATGGGAACTAATCCCATAAATTATAGAAATATTTCTTTAATAAATCTAATGCTTCATTTTTATATGCTACTTTATTCTCCCATATTTCTCTTTCTCTATTATAATAGTTCTCTTGAAGGTCTTTGTCTGGTTCATATTCAATTAATTGATAACCGCCTTCAACTTTTATTGTTCTTCTTTTCCACCATTTTCTAAAGCTTTCATGTTTTTTCATTTTGTGGTCTCTACCAAAAACTTGGTTAAAGTATTCTTCAGAATATTCGTTTTCTTCGAAATCTTCAAATTTATCTGCTCTTTCAAAGCAATAAGCCATTCTTAAAAGTACTAACTCCCATCTATCAGCAGGTTTGTCAATATCAAAAGGACTTGTAACCTCAATTTTATTTTGTCTTCTTCTATTTATTTCTTCAATAGTATTTTTTGTCCACTCTAATGGAAATTTTTCCACTTCCTCAAAATTTTCTTGTGGATAGCCATGAGTTGTATCTGCAAGAGAACGAATCATCTTTGAAAAAGTCCCAGTTAAGAAACAATCTAAATTCCAAACATTTTCAGCAATAAAACCTTTTCTTCTATATTCTCTAAAATTGTTTAATTCTTCTAAAGCCATATTTGCTTTTTCTTTTTTTACTTTTCTTTTATTTCTCCATTTTCTAAAAAATCCCATTTTTCATTCCTCACTCTTATCATTTTTATTTTGAATTTTCTCCATTGCATTAAACATATTTTCAA
The DNA here is from genome assembly GCA_944393405.1 of uncultured Clostridia bacterium. Next base: position 37,624 of record CALYAC010000037.1, read on the forward strand.
GCATAATTTTTCCTTCAGGGCTGTTAAAATACTCTTCTGCTTCTTCGTCTGTCATTTCAAATAAAGTTTTACTTTTGTATGACATTTGTCTTCACCTCATTTATTTCCAAAATATTTGTCTAAATTTATATTTTTTGTAAATATTTCATCACTATTTGCTTCTCTAATTACTATTGAAGTTCCTTGCCCTATTGTAAAGAAGTATACATATAACTTCTTGTTAAATTTAAAACAATATTTTACTCCTTCAAAAGGGAAAGAATAATCTTCATCTTTTTGTGCCCTTTGTTTTTTTCTAACTGTCTCTAAGAAGTCTCCGACATATGCAATTTTTTCTTCATTTTTGATGTCTATTTCTGTAAAATCTTTTTTGTCTGTATAAAGAAAATCTTCATTATCATATGTTTTGTTATTAAGTTTTTGTAGAAATACTTCTGTTACCCAACTAAAGTAGTTTTTATTTCCAACAAATGCAAGTCCTTCTTTTTCTTCTTTTATAATGTCATCTAAATACTTTTTAAAATCTTCTGAATTAAATAATTCTTCGACTCTTTTTCGAAAGTCTTCCATTTTTTCTTTATTATTTTCCATTTTATTTCTCCTATTTGTCTAAAAGTATGGTGGTCGTTGTAGGGCTCGAACCTACGACTTTTACCTTGTAAGGGTAACACTCTCCCAGCTGAGTTAAACGACCTTATGGTGTGCCCTGAGAGGCTCGAACTCCCGACACCAAGCTTAGAAGGCTTGTGCTCTAATCCAACTGAGCTAAGGACACATATAGATAAGAGCAAAAAAACAACGAAAACTACTCTTAAATAGATTTGGAATGTTCATGCAAGGGATATGTTGACTGACCTTACATATATCTATTATAGTTTTTTCCAAAGAATAACGCCAACAAACTTTATCATTACTCTTCATTACTTTAGTTGATTTGCTAATTCACCTAACGATTAAAATCAGCCAAACCGTAGTTGTTTATATGGCTTCATTGGTACAACTAAAACCCTAACAGGTATGCCATAAACCCCTGGCTCCTCGTGCAGGGCTCGAACCTGCGACCTACAGATTAACAGTCTGCCGCTCTACCAACTGAGCTAACGAGGAATGTATATTATATATTTCTCCATGTTTGTTTATGGATAATTTGTGTGATAGTTTTATGACAAACTTTAAATTTTCTTGCTAAAGCTCTACATCCAAATTCTGGGTCTTTAGGAATATAATTGTTTCTAATATATAAAACATCATTTTTTGTTAATTTCGCTGAGCCATTTTTTTCATTACAAACGGCTTTTGCTAAACCATTAATATAGGCATGTTGAACATTATATTTTCTACTACACCATTCTAAATTATCTACCCAATTATCTAATTTATTTCCATCCTTATGATTTATTACTGGTAGATTATCTGGATTTGGTATAAATGTTTCAGCTACAGCTCTATGGATTTTTATATTTTTCTTTTTCTTGTTTCCTAAACTAACACATACTGTAAAATATCCAGATTTAATTCTTGTTTTTTTATAAATTGTTCCAGTTTTTTCGTTTTTTAGATTTCCATGATTTGAAATACTGAATTGAGGATATTTTTCATTTTGATAAATTAAAGTTTTCCATACTTCCATTTTTTACCTCTATTATTTATAAATATGTGGCGGAGAGTAGAGGTGTCGAACCCCCACCGCTTTCACGATGTACCTGCTTTCAAGGCAGGGTGTCAGTAGCCGCTGACATACTCTCCATATTTTTATTAATTTAATGTAAGGTGTCCACATTTTTTCCATTCTTCTAATACTTCTTCATAGCCTATTCTTCCGATAATAATTTCAGAACAAATATCTTTTAAATCATAAACACAGCCACCTTCAATACAGATTATATGAAGAAAATTATATAAATCTACAAGTCTTTTATTATGTTCTTTTTTGCTCTTGTTTATCTATTTCTTCCATAAATACTACTCCTTTTTTTCTGGCTCCTGGGGCTAGACTCGAACTAACACTACGGGAGTCAAAGTCCCGTGTCCTACCTTTAGACGACCCAGGAATATATCTAAAGCTATCTAGGCTGTTACCTGATATACATAGCACATTCCGTCTTCTGAAAACGAGTGCTTGGTAGTTGTCTACCCACATTACAGACTATTTTCAAATCCACCTAGATAGCTTTAAAATTGGAGCTATCGGAGGGACTCGAACCCACGGTCACTGATTTGCAGTCAGTTGCCTTGCCAACTTGGCTACGATAGCAAATCTGTAACAATATCTATATTTTCTTCAAGAAAGCTACATATTTTGCTTGTTTCTTCCATTTCATTTACCGTCATGTCGCTGTTTACAAGTTCTGGTTTAAATTTCACCATATATTTTTCTTCAAAACCAACCAAGTCTTCATCATAAAGCTTGTCTTTTGAAACTTCTATAACTACATTAAACAGTTCATAAATTGAAAATGTAACGCAATCGTCATATATACAAATTTGTAAATCATTATATCCCTCTTGTAATATATTATTTCTAATATATTTTACTAATTCTTTAAATGAACCTACTTTCATAAATAACACCTACCTTTTTAAGTCTTTTAGCCCTTTTATTAAGCAGTCAATGTCATCTTGTCTTAAACAAATTTCATAATCAACTTGGTACTGTTTCCCTCTCATAATTTTCCATATTGTCTTAAATCTTTTCAAAATTCTTCTAAAAAATCCTTCTTGACTACTATAAAAAGTGTCATTATATATAGAAAGATATATTTCAGATGAAGGGTCATCTGCAAATCTTTTTAATTCTAATCCATGAGTTCCACAATCACACTTTACATACAACAGTCTTTCATCATTTTTTTCATTATAAAGTATCATACATTTATACTTCCTTTCACTTATCTAAAAAAAATGGTGGGTGCCCCTGGATTCGAACCAGGGAAGCCGAATGGCGTTTGATTTACAGTCAAATGCGTTTGACCACTTCGCTAGACACCCATATAAAAGTGGTGGAGATGAGGAGAATCGAACTCCTGTCCAAATTACTTTCCAATCAAATATCTACAAGTTTAGTTTATTGTTCAATTCAACTTATATAATCACAATAAACAAAGATTTATATAAATTGCCTCTTACGGGCAGTTATCAATTCTTTCTTGAGAGGTACAGTCCAGAATTTACAGACTATTGTTATTATGCCATTCTAAAAGTTATAGCCACCTTTTAGATGACATGCCTAACTTAGGCAGCTACTAATTCTTTGTTAGCGTTTATTTTTAATTTGTATTCATTTTTTAAGTTCCCAGAATACATTAACTACTTGCAATTTTCTTTTCTAATAACCTGTCGAAACCAAGTACATCCCCATATTATTTATTTTCATTAAAAATTCTTTCAGCACAAGTTATTTTTCTTTTTAAACCATCTTCTTGATTTAAAATTTTACAATAACCTGTTTCTTTATCAAGGTTTGAACATTTTTTGTTTTCACATTTTAAATCCATTTTTTTCATATGAAACACCTCATTTTTTAATCCTGTGTAAAATAAATGTGGGCAGCTTTTTCCACCTAGGCTTGGAACTTGACAGAGGGTTTACTATATATCATAAAAAATGAAAGCTGCCTAACCTACACTTTAAAGAGTCAAGATTTTTGGAGCAGGTAGTGGGAATCGAACCCACGTCATTAGCTTGGAAGGCTAAGGTTCTACCATTGAACTACACCTGCATTTATGTGATTACTGTTTATGTAACCACTAATCTTTCATAAGTCTTTGTTCTAACTAACTCTTTTTTTAATGCTTTAAATGATTTATTTGTTAATCTTATTAAACCATTCCCAACACTAATCATTTTTAACATATTGCTAAATACACAGATGTCATTTGTTTCTATTTCAACACTTGTTGGAAATAGAATCATTTTATTTCCATATTCTTTTTCTTCTAAAACTGAAACTTCCATTTTCATTAGTTTTCCACCTTTCTATAATTGTCAAAATCTTGACTAACTGTTATGTGTGTATTATACCATAAAAAAAGTTATTTGTCAAGTTGTTGATACATTTTTAAACAATATTTTTATACTCATTTCATTTTAAAATAGATATAAACCATTTATATCCTTATCTGTTAGTTTTTAAACCCTTTATACCTATGTAATTTCATATAGGTATAAAACAAAATCCAAATTTACTTCAAAAATCAAATCCCTTTACACCTATGTAATTTCATATAGGTATAAAACAAAATTAGAAAAATATTGTCTATAAAAAATACCTTTACACCTATGCAATTTCTTACAGGCATAAAACCTCAAATTACATAAAACATATTAAATTTTATACCTACTATTACATAGTCCATAGTTACCTATTTCTTAAAATAGTTTACCTATCAAGATGGTAAAGTCACCTTGTTAAAATCTGTTAGATTCCAAAAATTGTCCCACTCATTTTTTCACCATTCAATAAATCTTTAAATTTTTCTTTTAAGTATTTCTCTTGATTTGGATAAAAGATATTATCAAAAAACTCTGTAAATCCTTTGTTGTCAAAGAACCATACTTCAAATTCTCTTATTTTTCCATTTTTTTCTTTCTTTCTTTCAATTTTAGAATAACAATACAACATTTTTGCAGCAGAATATAAATCTCGTTGTAGGACATACTGCCTCCCATTAAACTCAATTGTTTGAAAAGTTTTACTAAAATCTTCTACTTTAAATTTATCTTTATTCTTTAAAAAATATTTTTCACTGACAATTAATCTATCATTTAAGTGTAAAAATAAATCATTAGCTTGTGAAAAATGATTGTATGTAGATAAATTTAAGCCAGATATTTCCTTATAAGAGAGATTTTTTTCCTCACAAATATGCTTTATTCTTGCGGGAATTTGAGCCACTGCTCTATCTTGAATTTGACAACAATAATTATTGATTCTGACCTTATTGTCATATATTTCTCTTGCTATTTTGTTCATTCTACATAACTTTTGTTTCCAGCTTCTGATATGATTCCTCTCAGTCACTTGTTCATCTCCAAGTAAAGCAATATGTTTTGCAGTATTGAGATTATCAAACTTTCTTTTCCTTTTTAATTTTCCATATTCTGCTTTTTTATATCTTAGCAATTTTCTATAGTTGTTGGAAAAAGTATATGATAAACCATTTTCTTTTGCCTCTTTTTTCTTCATAAATACACCATTACTTTTAATTAATTTTTGATTAGAAACCATACTAGACCTAGATAAAGCCATATCAATTTGTCGTATTTTTTTTGTCACCCTTGGGGAATCTGGAGCAATTTCTACGATTTCTACATATCCATTACTACAAACAATAGCCGCTGTTTCAGTTCCATAATCAACAGCTACTTTAACTCCTTGTTGAGGGACAATATCTTCCATTTTTGTTGATTGGTTTTTAATAGAAATTTGTATTTGATATTTCCATCCATCATTTTTCCAAGACCCTCTTTTCCAAACTCTTGTTAATTTAGATTGTCCATATTGTGGAGATTTTAATATTTGACTTTGTAATGGGTCACTTTTGTTTATATAGACCTCTATTTTTAAAAATTTATGTGTAGGTACTCTTCCTCTTTCTTTTAATACTTCCCTTGCTTTTTCTACATATTCTGGAGATAAATCAAAAATAAGTGCATACATTTTTTCATTTTCGAACTCAAATTGTATTGCTGTTGACCTAGTTTTCCCATTAGGTTGGAAATAACATTTGCTTGACAAACTTGTTGCATTTCCATGTTTTTTTGTATGAATATTTTTTCCTTCTCCTTTCAAATACTTTTCAAGAGAAAAAATAATATCTTTGCAACCCTGGCTTCTAATATCATCATGCAAATAAATTTTGTATTCTGGATTAGTTTCTTTAATGAAGTTATTCATCCATTTTAAAGAATTATAATTTTCGTTTTTTAATATTTTTTGATTTCTTTTAATATAAAGGTCTCTTAGCTCTTTTCTTTTTTCAGATTCTTTTGTAACTTTACCTTCAGTTTTATGAAAGAAATTAATTCGTTTTTGTATTTCAATTAATTCTTCATCACTATTTATAATATCTTCTATTTTTTTATTTACATATTCAACAAATTCGTTTTTAAAATTTTCTAACTGATAAAACATTAGGTCTATACTTCTTTTTGCTTCTTTTGAAATGTTATTTAAGCCACAAGTTACAACATGAAAACCATTATTTTCTTCTTTTTTTGTAAACCTCATTTTCTTTTTCTCCTTTATAAAATATTATTTTTTTATTGCATTCTTTTGTATCTATGTTAAATTAGATAGATACAAAACTTTTCAGGAAGCAAGATTTAGCAAACCAGTCTTTTGCATCTATGTTAAATTAGATAGATACAAAACCCAGTTCTTCCATTTTTATCACGCTCCTTTCTTTTGCATCTATGTTAAATTAGATAGATACAAAACCTCAAAAAATGTAATATTTTATATCTACAATTACATAGTCCGTAGTTTTACCTACCAAGACAGCAAAATTGCCTTGTTTTTTATATTATTTCATTTTTTCAAATTTCTTTCTTAAAGGGATATAACAATAATGGTGTGCAAAATTAAATTTCTTAGGAATATATGAAATTTTTATGTTATAACCTTGCTCTTTCATTTCATTTAATTCCTTTCTTATATTAGACATCAATAAAAGATTGTCTTCATTATAGTCATAAATATCTTGTTCCATTTTTTGTCCTTTCAATATATATTTTAAAACAAAAATACAGTCAGATTTTATACGAATAGCACATTCCTTTAAAAAGGCATTGTTTTCAATTACTCTTTTAACAGCATCTAACCCTTTTTTTATAGCCATAATTTCCATATCTATAGAGCCAGATGTCTGAAAAAGTTTAGAATAATCATATTGTAAAGCTTTAATTTTCTTTCCTTTATATTCCTTTGGAAAACAATATCCAATAGCTCCCATTCCAATATGTTGGTTATAACTTCCATCAACATATATTCTAAACTTCTTCCCATTTAGTTTTGAATAATCTGGAGCCCAACTCATTGTAATTTCCCCTTTACTAATTCACTTATCGCCTTTCCTTCTGCTCTTGTGCCAACTTCTTCTTTAACTGCTTTAATTGCAGCTCCCATTTGTTTTGGTCCAAAGGCACCTTCGGCAAGAACCTTTGTAACAATATGGTCTAACTCTTCTGTAGTTAATGGCTTTGGTAGATATTCAGACAATATTTCTTGTTCTTTTTGTATATCAGCTACTTCTGTTTCTCTATCATGTTCTAATAACATTCCTATTGTGTCATTTCTTTGTTTTATTTGTTTCTGAATAATTTGTTCTATTTCAGTATCTGTAAGTTCTTTTTGTTCATCTTTCTCTTTATTTAAAATTGCAGCTCTAACAAGTTGTATTGTATTTTTTCTTACAGTGTCTTTATTTTTCATTGCTTCTTTCATATCATTTAATAATTTTTCTTTTAACATTGTTATTCCTCCTTCTACACCATCCTAATGAAATAATATATTTACCAACTTCTTCATCTTCTACATAAAAAAATTGACCTTTATAATTTTTAACTTCTTTCCCATCTTGTTTCTCTGCCCACTTCGTAGCCCATATATTATTGTAATAGGCAGGTTCCCATATTTTACAATATTCTTTAAACAAGTCCTTATCAAAGACTAGCATA
>CALYAC010000038.1 GCA_944393405.1 uncultured Clostridia bacterium
GTATCTAATTGAATAGAATTATTACTCATCCTTTTTTGATATTCTTCTAATACTGTAAGATAAGTAGTTTCTATCTTTTGTTGCATTGCTTTACCTTGTGTTCTACAAGTAGTAACTTTATCAACAACTTGGTCTCCTAAAGTAAAGAACTCACTTGTTGGTCTACTTCCACTAATACATTCTTCCATTTGAGATAATATAGTTTCGCACTCTTCTCTTGTTGTTAATATTAGTGTCCTAAATGTACTATCTGTCTCATCATCAGCAACTTGTTCTAATAAGCTTTCTCTTTTTGTAATTTCTGACTTATTTGTTTCCAAAGCATCTTGATTTTCTTGTAGTTCATTTTGCATTATTTCTTTACTTGTGTCACTTGTTAATTGGTATACAAGTTCATTTGTCCCTGCATCATATATCATAATATCATATCCAAATAGTAAACTATTCCCATTTAACTGACAACTAAAAACCATTTCGTCTTTTACATTACTGTCTATTGTAGAATTTCTAGGCTGCATATAACTTGGTTGATAAAGACTCATTTTTCACTCTCCCTTCTCTATTAAGGGAAAGAGTACCAATTAAGAAATTGGTACCCATCCTTTTATACTTGTTATAAATTGGTCTATGTCATCAGCTTTAACTGTGACATTATTAAATACATAGTTATCTCCAATATATTTTTCAGTATTATTAGTTTTATCTTTTTGCACACTAGGAGTTGCTGTTAATTGAGCTAACATTGGACTTGTTAAATTATCTACAAGTTTCGTCCAAGCTTTTGTTTGTTCTGGTGATAATATTGCCTCTGGTTTTAATGTATCTTTTAAAGCTACACCTTTACCTTTTAATAAACCACCTTTATCATATGTTAAATAATCTTTGCTTGCCCAACCTGTAATTCCATTATAATTTACTTGAGCCCAATTTCCACTTTCTCCTAAAACTTGAGGTTTTCCACTTGGTGGAATCTTTCCAATAATACCATAATCCATACCAGCCCCAGACCTTATGTTTAATACACTACTTACATTTCTTAAACTTCCTTGTCTTGGGAATCCAGTACTTGTTTGTTGATTTTGATTATTAGCTGCAACTTCACCTTGACCTTGAATTTGAACTCCAGATTTGTCTGTTGTAGAACTTGTATCTACATTTGCTTTCCCAAAATCAAATCCTGCTGGGTCATAATATGGGTCATCCATAGGAGCATACCATTTACCATTATCTCCTTTTATCCAACCTATCTTTTCTGCCCATTGGTCAGGGTCAAGAGTTCCATTTAACAACCCTTGTTTAATTGCCTCTGTTGTATTTTGACTTGCTGCATCTACTAAACTAGAATCATTACCTAAATCATTCATTAATTCCTCAAGTTTTGTTCCAATGTCTGCGAATATATCATGTAACATTGGTGGACCCTCGGTTGCTATTAACTCCAACCATTCTTCTATTGACTTAGTTTCTGTTGTTATTTCATCTACTCTATCTTGTATTTGTTCTAACAATTGTTCATTCTTATCAATAGCTATTTGATTTTTATCTTGCTCAGCTTCCATTTGGTGTAATAATTCTTCTTGTTCCTTCTCTCTTATTGCTTGCTCTACTTTAGCTTGTGCGTCAGCAAGTTCCTCATTAGCTGATTTAATTTCTTCGGGGTCTGCTCATTTATATTTTCTATTGGGCGTTAATCAATAGAACTTTATTTTATTTGTTTATATCTAAAATATCCTGAATTATAAATCTCAAAGCTTCGAGACTTATAATCAACATTTTCTTTAATCTTAGATTCTCCGACGTATTTAAAACCAGGAATTTTTTGAGGTAATAAAAAAATATCTTTATTAAGATATAGAAAATCGTTTTTTTGTATAGAATAAGGGTACTCATAAAAAGGAATACTTTCATTAAATAGGATTTCTTTTATTATATCTTTACATAGACTATCTCCCCAATGCTCCCATAGAAAAAAGACTTGTATATTATTTTTTATACAAGCCTTTCTTTTTTTTATATGATAGTCTTTTTCTTTCATTAAAGTACTATGCCAATATGTCCCATTAAATTCAAAACCTATTTCCCTTTGTGGAATATATATGTCTATTTCATATTTTTTATTATCTTTTCCAGATATTCGTTTCTTTTTTGTTTCTAAAGACAAATCTTCATTTATCCATTTTTTTAAGCTTTCTTCTTGCTTTGAAGTCCCTCCAAAGCAATATGGACATCTTTCTCCACCCAAGAAGTGATTTGGTTTCATAAAAAAATCCCTATTACACTTATTATGTCTCATTAGAATTTTTATTTTATTTCCCTTATAACCTCCTAAGACAGAATATTCATCTTTAGCTACATCCCAGACATTTTCTTTATATTCTCTTGTAGTCTTCATTCTACAATGAGTTTTAGAACAATATGGGCATTTTTCTTTTGCTTTACTTACCAAAAAGTTTATTGGTTGTATTGTAAAAACTTTCCCACATTTATTGTGCTTTATCTGTGTTGGAGTTGTTGAATATACATATTCCCCAACTAATGAAAATTCTCCATTAGTTTTTTCTAAAACTTCTTTTCCAAAAGATTCTGTTGTCTTTCTATTTCCATTTGCTCCCATATTATTACCTCTTTTCAAACAAAATAAAGTCTCTATCTTTCGATAGAGATTCGACTATATCTTCATCCTTTTTAAAAGGAGTACGGCACTTCCATTTCACTTGAAATGTACTCTCTTACGAGATAGTCTGTGAACCTTCCCTTTCGGGCTTGGCTGCTGATTGTCATATAATAATTAATTTTTAACATTCACACTTATATCATTTAAGATATTATGTTGTAGTTTAATTATCTTCACGAGTTTCCAGCAATTCACCGTATTTTTGTAATATATATTACTATATAATGTGAGCTTCTATTTTAACCCACTGCCATTCCCCATTAGCGAACATTCTTACAGTTCTTTCATTTCTTGCATTCTCTAATTGAGTTCTTGCTTTTACTACATCTAACTGTGCTTGTAAAATTTCATATTCTTTTTCTTTAATGTCAACTTGTCTTTCATACTCATTAGTAATCTCATCAAGCATATACATCTCGTCTTCAGTTAGATTATTAATTTTATATTGATATTCGTCAGATAAAGCATTCATATCACTCATAACTTTATCTAATTCTTTACTTAATTCTTTATAATCATCCTCATTAAAGATAATTGAACGCATATAGTCATCAAGATATTGATAAGAATCTTTGTTTGATTGCAATTCTTTTCTTAATTCTGCTTGTGTATCTAATGAACTATTTATTACATCATTATATCTTTCTTGTACTGTAATTAATGAATCTAATTTGTCTATGTTATCCTCATAAGCTTGATTTACCTCGTCTACTCTATCTTCAAGAGCTGTCATAAATTTATCTAAAAGCGTATCTCTCATCTCTTTAAGAGTGTCATTCATTTCAGAGAATAAATCTTGTAATTCATTTCCATTATCTATCCAAGCTTCTTTTAATTGACTTACACTATCATGTAAGTTTTCAACATATTCTCTTTGTTTCTTTAATTCTTCTATATGTTTTTCTGCATTATCTATGTCTTCCTGACTATTTAAAGTTACTGTTGCTCTATAATCTCTTTCTTGTTGAGCAAAACTATTTATCAAATTTATATAACCAAGTGTATCATTTCCAGCTTCATCAAACCAACTATTGATATTATATTGTGGATTTTCAGATTGGATTTTTTCCATTTGTTGTTCAATTTTACTATTAGTTCTATACAACTCTTGAATTTGTTTTCTTTGATTTGTTAATAATTGATTTTGTACTTTTATCCATTGTGTTGTATTTTCTTCTGCATCTAATAAATCATTTGCATAATCTAAATTCTCTTTTTGTAATTCTAATCTTGTCTTTTCTAACCTATAATGATTTATTAATTCTTCAGTAATATCTTCAAGTGCAGTTCCTTCTTCTTCTCGGAATTCGGCAATATCTTCTGCAAGTTGAGCGGCTTCTTCTGCTGCTTTGTCAGCATCTGACTTTCCTCCACCGCCTCCAGAGCCACTAGATTTTGGAGTGTATCCACCACCACCACTTGAAGTTCTTCTTGGACTTGAAGATGTTTGCTTTTGTTGGAATGGACTAAATTCACCAATAGTAAAGTCTATAGGAACACTTTGTATAGCACTTCCTATTTGATTAAATACATCTCCTAGTCCAGCATCTCCAACATCAATGGAACCTAAATCAATTGTATCTCCTTGGTTTGCTTTAATTAGTTCCCATAATTTACTTAAAAGTCCTCCATTTACAGTCCATTTTACAGGAATAGAGATGTTCATACTTGAAAATGATGTTCCTAATGCTGTAAATAATTTTGCGGCACCATCTCTAATTGCAGTAAATGCTCCTTGCATCTTGTTCTGCATAATTGCACTAGCATTTTCCATTGAAATAGTTCCATTTGCTAAAGCATTTTGAATTTCTCCAATACTTGCTTGAGCTAAATCAGCATTTCCTGCAATAATGTTTTCATATTCTTGTTTGATATTCCCATTAGCATCATACATTATATTATACAAATCTTCAGAAATTGTTCCTAATGCTTGTGTATATTCTTGAGTCCCTTCTTTTATTTGTCCAGAATCAATCAATTCTATAGAATTTACGCTGTCTGAATATTCTTGAATATCTTTTATTCCTTGTTGAATTGATGACATTCCATCTTCAAATTGTTCTGCAACTGTTTCTTGAGAATCTCCCATATTTTTTGTAGCCTTATCAATGTTGTATTGAGATTCTTCAATTTCTTCTTGCTTGTCTACAATTTTATCATCTATTTCAGCAAATTCTTCTTGGGACTCTTTTACTTTTTTTTGAGCTTCAAATACATCAAGCCAAGATTTAGATGAATCTTCAATTGCATCATTATATTCTTGCTCAGCTTTAGCCATTTTTACAGCACTATCATTCCATTGCTTTTGTAAATCTGATAGCTCTTGCTCTTGTTGAGATTTCAAATTAGAAAAATAATCTACTGCTTCTTGATTTGTATCATACTTAAAGCTATTTGACATAGTTGGTTTACTTAATTGCTCATCTATAGCAGTATCATATGCCTTTTGTGCACCAGCTTCAATTTCTTCATCTGTGCCTTTTCCTGCATTTGCCTCTCTATATTCTTTCGCAGCATAATCTCCAACTAATTTTAAATTTTCTACGTATTTATTAAATTCAGCAATATCTGAAGCACTATATGTCTCATTCAAATATTTTTGCAAAGAGTTATTGTTTTCAAAGATTCTATCTCCAGTCCTATTATAATAATCTCTTTGCTTATCTGTCATCATTTCTTGTTCTACATCTTTTGAAATATATTCTTTCGCCAAATCCCAGAAACCACTAAATCCTTGGTCTCTTTTAGCATCGCTCCAATTACCATAAGATTCTGCTGCTTTTAAATCTCTATAATATTGCGTTAAATCTTCTTGTTGTTTCGAAATGAATGTTCCATCTGCTCCAGTAGTTGTATTATTTTTCTTTATATCTGGGAATAATAGTTGTACTTTTTCTCCATAAGATAATATTTGATTTCCTAAAGCTTCCCATTGACTCATATATGTTTTATTGTCAATTTCACCATTTCTATAACTTGTTGAAATTAACATCATAACATCAGCAATCTGGTCTCCTAAACTAGAAAAGAAATTTGCTGCCGCTTCTTCATTACCATTAAATGTTGCTGTTAAATCAAGGGAATCATCTAATTCATTCAATTTATTTATATAATCTTCAACTGTAATTTGCCCTGTTTTTAATTGAGAATTTGTTTTTAAAATATTATTTGCTAAAGCGTCAAAAGTATCTGAATTATCTCCAAGCATAGCATGAATATTTAAAAGTTTTGCATCAAAATTCTCGCCAACATCTTGTTCTAATTGCTCAACTAAAGTATTATATTCATCAAGAGAAATTATTCCTTGTTCTCTCATATTTTGATATATTTTCTCTTGGTCTAATACTTTATCATAGTAATCTTGAACCTCTTTTAGACTTGTTGCTCCTTGTTGCTCATACAATTTTTGAGCAGAGCTTAATTCATCACTCATTTGCTGAATACTTGTACCATAACGTTCAACATATGATGCGATATTTTCTGCATTTTGAGTTGTAAATTTATTTTGTAACTCATCATAAGACAAATTCGAGTAACTTTTTGATAAAATATTTTTTATGTAATCTGCACCTTTTACCATTTCAGGGTCTTCATAAAAATTATCCACATATGAGTTAAAGAAATCATTTATTTCTTTTTTCTTTGCCTGTACTTTGCTAGCATATTCAGAATTAAAGTTTTCTCCTCCTGCTTTTCTGTTCTCTTGTGCTTGAAGTTCTGCCTCATATTCTTTTAAAGTTGTTAATTCTCCTTCTATTGTCGCATTGAAATTTTTATCTCTCTCTTCTGCATAAGCTGCCAGCTCACTTTTCTTCGTATCATAATAGCTTTTAATAGCATCTTCGCCAATAGAATATGCTCCTGTTAAGTTATTAACAGAATCATACTCTAATCCATATTGTTCTACAAGAGTCTTTGAAATGTCTGTTAATTTATTTTTGTCTTCAGAACTTAAACCGTAAATGTTTTCTTTTGCAGAAAGATTTTTATATTGGTTGATTAAATTTGAAACTTCTTCTTCTTCTTCTTTTAGTTTTTTAATACTGTCTACAGACTCTTCATATTGCTTTTTCATATTTTCTGCTGAATGATTAGCTTCATTTACTGCAACTGTTATTCCAGTAATTGCAACTGCTAAAGCAGCAACTACAGCAATAATCTTTCCAATACCTGAAAATGTTGCCAAAAGTTCTCCTGCTTTTATTGCTGATATGGCTTTTCCAACTAATTCTAATCCAGAAATTAATTTTGGAAGTAATGAAATAAGCCCTGCAATACTTGCAGAAATTCCTATAATTCTCCAATCTATACTTTCCATTTTTTCTAATAATTCAGTTAACCACTCAATAGCTTGTTTGAACCCAGCTGATTGTTGTAATGACATTATAAAGCCTTCCCAGGCAGTTTTTAACTGTTTTGTTTTCGCTTCTATACTATCAAGATAAATTTCCATTCTTTGAGTTGCTGTACCCATACTATCTGTTGCAACTCCAACTAAATCTTCTACCTGTTCCCAGTTTGACATAAGAGCTCTAAAGTTTTCCTGTTGTCTTGTCCCAGCAATGGCAGTTGCAATTTGTGCTTGTTGTGTACTTGTAAACGAATCCCATTTTCCAGCAACTTCATCAATCACATCTTCAAAATTTCTCCACTCATTTTGAGAACTTCTTAATGCTATTCCCATTTTATTTAATGAAGTTTCAACATCATTTAATGATTCTCCTTCATCATCTATATCTTTCCCTGCTGCAACATTACTCATACGAGAGAATATTGTTTTAAAGCTTTCTCCTATAGTGCTAGCAGATTTTCTTGTTACAGATGAAACAGTACCAATCATTGCTAATAATTTATCGAAACTAATTCCAGCATTATCTGCGGAATTTGCGGTTCTTGATAAAGCAGTCATAAGTTCTTCTGAACTTGTAGCTGCCGCCATATCTATTGCAGAGACTTTATCTACAACATTCATAGCTTCTTCTGCTGAGAACTTGTATCCATTTAATGTTGAGGTCAATAACTGAGTGGCTTCAGCTGATTCCATGGCTCCAACTTTTGACAATGTCATTGAAGATTTTAATAAATAGTTGGTTTCTTCAATAGACTTACCCTGTCTTCAATTATATTTCTTATTAGTTCGTTACTCCCAATAAGTTTCGGTATTATTATCTATATTATAAATATAAGATGTATATTTTCCAGACAATATATCAAATGCCCTTTCTTTTATTTCTAACATAATATTATCATCTAATAAATTTCCTTTTTTTGATGAGTCTATAATTCTAAACTCTTTTAATCCTTTACTTTTTAAATATAATGTTCTATCTGTTTGTTCTCTTTCGAAAGTCTTTTTATCTTTTTGTTTCAATTTTACAGAAAGGTCGTGCCCTCCGCCATCATATTCAAAATATATATTCTCTTCTGGGAAAAATATATCTACTATATATGGATAAATTTGATAATTTAAAATTCCCCCATAAAGTATATATATATCTTTTTGTTGCTTAGATGTTATTCTTTCAAAAAATGACTTTTCTACGATATTCTTTTTTGTCTTTGCTAGAATTTCTTTGTTTTGTAATGGATACTCTACTCCAAATTTTTTTAAATTATTTCTCTTCACTTTTTCTTCTATTATTGGATTATGTAAAGAACAAACAGTACCATATTTTTTTAATGACGTTCTCATCATTTTTTTTGTTTTGCAATTTTTACAACAATCGTCTTTTGAAATTAAAATTTTTCTCCATTGTTTTTCGAAAATAGAGCCACAATAATCACACATAACTAAAGCTTTTAAACCACTCCCACTTGGAAGTTCTTCAATAGGAATGTTTATTTTATCTCCGTTTTTTACATTATATCCTTTTTCTTTAAAATATATTTCTGTCATATTTGTTACCTTTACATTAATTGTTTGATTTTCTAACAACATTCTATCACTTCTTTCTAAAAAACAAATAATAATACCTCATTTCTTATATTTTCATATAAGTTTAGACTATATCATTACCTATAAATATATAGGTAGTCCCCACTTCCACTTCACTTGAAGTGTACTCTCTTGCGAGATAGTCGTTGAACCTTTCTCTATTCGAGACTTGGCTGCTGATTGTCCAATCTCTTATTTTTTAAACCGTCATATTTTATAGCTATTCGCTATTATATATTGTGGTATAAGAGCTCTAAGGAGTTTCCAGCAATTCAAGGACTTTTACATGGTCTCGACTTTCGTTAAACCATTCGCTTGCTCCTTCTGCAACTTCTTGAGTTGTTGCCCCCATTTGTTTTGCTAATTCATTATAATCTTGGCTTAATTGATTAATTTCTTCATCAGTATCTCCAGTAACCAATTGAATATCAGTAAATGCTTTATCTAATTCAGTAATTGTTTCATAAGCCTTTTGAACCCCTGTTTGAATTGCATTCAAGGCTTGGTACATTACAACATATCTACCAATATTTTTTACTGTTTCCATTAATGATTTTGAATGTTTTCCTGTTGTTTGTAATCCACTATTTTGTTTATTAATTTCTTTATTTTGTTGCTCTAATTCATTAGTGTATTGTTCTGCTTTTCTTTTTAAATTATTATCTTGACTTACAATTTTCATTTTTTCATTATATTGCTCTTGTAACTCATCTGTTTGTTGTTTTAATGTAGTAAGTCTTTCTTTTTCTTCACTATTTAAACGACTTTTCCCTTCAAGTTGATTTATTTCCTTATTGTTTGTATTTATTTGTCTTATAATAGTTAATACGTCATTATATGCTTCTTTAATTTGTTGAGCATTTCTCCTTTGATTTTCTTGAGATTGCTCAATTAATCTATTTGTTTGGTATCCTTGTGAATAAGCCTTATTTTGTGCTTGAGCTTCCGCACTACCATTAGCATTTATATATTGAGTATTACTTCCAACTGTACCTTTTAAACTATTAAATTGAGAAGTTAAACTTTTTCTGTCTGCATCTGATAGATTATCTTGTTGTAAGCTTTTTTGGAGCTTAGCCATTTGATTGTAGTATTCTTTATTTATTTTTAATTTTTGATTAACACTTTGTTGTATTATTCTTTGTTGCTCACTTTCAGATTGTTGAACATCTTTTTGAATTTTTTGCAATTCCTCTTTTATATTATCTTCATATGCACTATAAAATGTGTCATTTAAGTATTTTTTAGGATTTTGAGTTATTGTCTCAGTTATTTTCTTTTTTGCATTATTCATTATAGTTTGATATCTTTTTGCACTTCTAGTCAATTGAGCTTCTACTTCTTTATCATTTGTTAAATTTATTTTTGCTTGAACTTCTATATATTTTTGATTTGCACTTTTATATTTATTTGCCCATTCATTTAATTCCTTTGTTGCTTGACTTGTATCTAAAGATGCTGTTAACAACACATCCCATGAGCTATTAAATCCATCTGCCAAAACTTCTCACCTCCTACTAACTTCTGCTAAATCCAGCTCTTCTCATTTCTGTTAAGATACCTTCATTAACTTTCTTATCTAAAAGGCTATTTATTTCTTGTTTATAATTAAGTCCATCATGTCCTATAATTCCCCCACTATCTATCCATTCAACAACCCAATCTGTGTATCGTTTACCTCCATAGGTTGCATGTCCAGAAAAATCTAAATAACTATTAAAATATGGTTTTTCTGCAAATTGTTGGTCCATTTGGTCAGTATCAAAAAGTTTTATCCTTACTCTATAACCATTTTTCGTTTTATAGACTTTAGATTGTGTATTTCTAACAGCATCTAATAAACCCCCAGTTCTATTATAATATAATGGGTTTCCTTCTTCATCAGATTTTGGTCTATAATCGCTATAAAATTCTAAAATCAATTCTTCCATTCTAAGTCTTACTTCTTCAGCAACTTCAGTTAATACTTTTTCTGCTATTTCATCTAATTCTTTTTGTATTTCAGCCTCCATTTGTGCAACAGAAGCAAATTTTCTACCCTTTGGTGACCTTATCTCCATTTTTATTCAACTCCTTTGTAGTAGAATTTGTTGGAGTCATAATTATATCTTTTATTAATTTTAGATTTGGGTCATTAAATTCTAAAATACTTTCTATTTTTTTTAAATCTTCACTTGACCTTTTACTAAAGATATTATCCAATCCTTTCTCTAAAGCTTCTAATTCTTCTACATTAGGAGCCTTTTCTAATTCTTTTGTTAAATTGTCAATTACTTTTAAATTCATTTTTAAAGAAACATTATCAATCATTTTATATAGTTTTCTTATACTAGAAGACTTTGAATAAAGTACTTCTTCAAAATCTATATCATAATTATTTAAAATCATTTCATCTTTTTTTATTTCTAAAGAGGTGCACTGCAATAGCCCATAAAAAAAGATAACTCTTTGTCTTTCAATTTCATACTGAACTTCATCTTTTATCTGTTCATCTAAAATAGCAAACTGAACAAAGACTTTGTCTAAGATTATCATAAGCTCTTGAATGCTTATATCTTCTATAAAGTTTAAGAATTCAACTTCTTTCCCCTCTCTAAAATCATTTAATACATCTATAAATTTTAAAGATTCTTTTTCTTCATTTTTTTTTGTAGCCATTGCACTACTCCCCTTTCTAAAATATATCTAATTTAATTGAGAATCGCCGACAATGGTTTTTTATATTAAGGTAATGAAATTATATTACTTTAAATACAAAAAATATTGTAGACGATTCTCGTTGACTACTTTTATTGTTTTATTTATTAAGCCGTTCTTTTCCATATATATACAGAAATATATGGTGGTAAATTACTTCCCCTACCTGTCAATCCATCTAATGCTATTGCCTGTGGACGTGGGTCCATATTTGATGGAACAGAAGTTTGGTTATGTGCTATTGATTCAGTTGGAACAAAAGATACTCCATCGGAAGTTTTATCAAATAACATATTCATAGCTCCAAAGTCAAACCTTGCAATAGCAGTACATCCATCTTCGTTTCCTGCATATAGGTTATGTTGGTGAGTTTCCCCACCACCAGTCATATTTGCTTCTGGAGCAATATTATATGCAGCTAACAAAAATTTATCTTTTATTAACTCCCAAGTTCCAAATCCAAGAATTCTTTCTGGAGAGCCAATTTCTGCAAAACTCATATATACACTACCAACAGGATATATTGTTTCTAATATTGTTTGTTTCATAGAATTTATTTGATTTTGTAGTTCCAAGTTTGTGATTTCCATTTAATATTTCCCCTTTCAGAGAAACACTAAATATCTTTTTTATAAGCAATTCTTTTATGATTTTATTTGAACATTTGTTAAATCTGAACGTGCACTTAAAACGAAGTTTTTAGCAGTTTGGTCTTTAACTAGAATTTGACAATCAGCAGGAATACCTTTAAACATTTGAGTATTTGATGTTACATTGTTAAAAGACAGTCCTGAAATATCAAGATATTCTAAACTGGTACAATTTAAAAATGTATACAGAGTACTTGTTAACTTTTCAGTATTATAGTTTCCAAAATAAATACTTTTTAGATTTTCACAACTCGTAAATGTCATATTCATAGATGTAACATTAGACATATCAAAATTGTCTAAATTAAGACTTTCTACACTACTTCTCCCAAAGAGACCATTTATAGAGGTAGTCTCCATTTTATAACTATATAAGGTACAAGTTTTTATATTTTGATTTTCTTGAATTGCTGTCTCTAAATCATCTATCGTACTATAGTGCTCTGTATGAAAAATTGATTCATTGTCATAATACTCTAAATTATAACCTTCGCCTACTCTTTTCCACATATAACAAGTAATATATGGTTGCAAATTATTATGTGGTTGTGAACCTCCAACAAAATCATTATCTACATTCTCCAAATCCGTACTAAAATCACTCCAACCTTTATTATTCCCCGCAGAATTTGAAGCAAGACATAAACTAGATGTATGGTCATAAGAATCATTTATAAACTGAGTATGAGTCTCTCCTACTGCTCTTGAAGGATGAGCATGTTTAGGCATTTCATCAAGAGTTAAAGTATGTCTTTTCTCTCCACCAATTCTTTCTACACTATTAAAATCACTATCACTTGTATCAACCCCAACTGGAACTTTACCTTGTCCCCAAAGAACCCAAAGTCCACCAAATAAAAAATGTGGACTTGTAGCAACCGTACTTATATATATACTTCCAATAGGATATATTTTCTCCCATATATTATCTATTTGTTTTTGTAAATTCAAATTTTCAATTTCCATATTGCTACTCCTTTGTAGCAAAAAACAAAAGTTTTA
>CALYAC010000039.1 GCA_944393405.1 uncultured Clostridia bacterium
GGACTAAATGATTTAAAATCTAAAACAATTAGATGTGTCGGAAATGCTCAAGATAGATTTTCAGAAGATTATTTAAGGATGCTACGAGCTATTAGGTTTGCGAATGTGTTAGATTTTAATATAGATTTGGATATAAAAATTGCAATCAAAAATTTAAAAAGTAAAATGAAAAATGTTAGTGCAGAAAGAATAGAAAAAGAAATGACTAAAATTTTAACAACAGGACACAGTATAAAATATTTTAATCTTTTACAAGAAATGCTTCCTTGGTTATTTAAAGAAGATGCTATAAAAAAGATAGATATGTGCAACTACTTTTTAGATTTTATAAAAGATAATGACCTTGTCACAAACTTGACAAGTATGTTTCTTTATGATATACTAGATTTAGATTTCCTAGAAAGACTAAAATATGGTAACAAAATTAAAAAAGAAACTAATTCTTTATTAGAGTGTTGTCAGGAAATTGAAAAAAATGACACTTTATTTTTACAAAGTTATGGAGTCACAAATTACAATATAAAGAAATGTTTACTAGATAGATTTGATAGACAAACAGTTTTTAAAGCCATGTTTATATGTCAAAATAGAATAGGAATTATGCTTACAAAAATGGATAATTTAACAAACATAGTTTATGATATTATTTCAAAAGAAGAACCAGTTTCTTTTTCAGACTTAGATATAAATGGAGATGACATAAAAGATTTTGATATAGAAGGAAAAGAAGTTGGAAAATGGCTAAAATTTTTTCAAGATTATGTTTGGAAAAATCCAAAAGCAAACAGAAAAAGTTTTCTTCAAGAGATGCTTAGAAAAAGAAAAAAATAGAAATATTTTTTTTAAAAGTTTTGTCAACATGTTGACAAGTAGAAAAGAGGTGAAAAAATGAAATTTGAAGAAAAAGTTATGGATATTTTAGAAGTTCCAAATAAATATTTTATTGTTCATGCAAGTAGTTGTGATTTAGACATGAGCTCTGGACTAGCAAAAATTTTAGATAATTCTTATGACCTTGTAGATGGAATTAAAAGAAAAATCAATTGGAACGAAAAATACCTTTATGGACTTCTTGGAGATAGTATCTTATTTAATAAGGTTTATACACTATTTGTAAAAGAAAATTCTTATGACAAAGTGACTTCTGAGAATCTAAAATCAGCCATTTTAAATCTTCGAGATATGGTCGAAGATGAAGGTGTCCATTTTCTTGCGTTCCCGACCATTTGTTGTGGAAATATGGGGATGAAATGGACTGAGGTCAAGAAAATAATAAAATCAGCATTTTATGATACAGATATTGAAATATTGATTTGTCATACAGATGCTAAAAATATTACTCCAACGAAACAAGATGTTATTGATATGATTGAAGAAGCGATTGATGAAAATTCTGACTCAGAAGAGAATATCAAAAAACTTTATGATATAATTAAATCATTTTTAGATATGTATTTTAAAGAAAATGAAAAAGAAAAATCTGTAGATTTAGATGCAACTGTTTTTTGGGGGAATGTAAATTGGTAGAAGTAAAATATTTGGTTAAAGTTGACCCAAATGCAAATAATTCGAAATATTATAAAATGATTCCAAATGGCTCTTCATTTAAAGTTGAATATGGAAGATTAGGAAATGACAAATTTCAATCTACTTCATATCCAATAAATTTATGGGATAAAAAATATAAAGAAAAAATAAAAAAAGGATATGAAGATAAAAGCGAATTAATACAAGAATTAGTTCAAGACATTACTCCAGAAGAAGACAGCCCTTATCTTCCAATTCCAAATAAGATTATTCAAGAAATCGTAGAAAGATTACAAAAATATGCCAATGATGAAATTAGCAAGCAATATCAAGTTTCTAGCCATCAAGTTACAAATACAATGATTTCAGAAGCACAAGAACTGATAGATTCTTTAGGGAAATTTTCTGACAGTATAGAAGATTTTAATAATGCTTTAGTAGAACTTTTTAAAGTTATCCCTAGAAAAATGAGAACAGTAAAAGAAAATCTTGCAGAAACAAAAGAAGATATTCCTAAAATATATCAAAGAGAGCAAGACCTCTTGGACATAATGAAAGGACAAGTTGTTCAAATTGATAAACAAAAAGAGAAGAAAGAAACTCATAAAAATACTAAACAAAATATTTTAGAAGCAATGGGACTAGAATTTGAAGAGGTAACTGAAAAAGATATAGAAATCATTAAACAAGAACTTGGAGAAATTTCAAACAGATTTTATGATGCTTGGAAAGTTACAAATAAAAAGACACAAGAAGTTTTTGATAATTATATGAAAACTGTTCAAGATAAAACTACAAAACTATTATTCCATGGGTCTAGGTCAGAAAATTGGTGGTCTATTATAAACTCTGGTTTAGTTTTAAGACCAAATGCAGTTGTAACAGGAAAAATGTTTGGGTCTGGAATATATTTTGCACCAAAAGCCAAAAAAAGTCTAGGATATACAAGTTTAGATGGTTCATATTGGACAAATGGAAATAATGACTGTGGCTTTATGGCAATATTTGAAATCCATTATGGTGTTCCATATGAAACATATAGCAGTTATGATTTCGGTTATAATTTTGGATATGAAGATTTAAGAAAGCTTGGAAATTATGATTGCGTTCATGCTAAAGCAGGAAGCTCTTTAAGAAATGATGAAATTATAATTTATCAAGAATGTCAATGCACAATTAAATACCTTATAGAATTAAGATAATATCTAATAAGGAGGAGTCTACTTGACACGATTTTTTATTAATTGCTTTTTGATAGGAGTTTGCACTTTTGTAAGTTGTAAGCTGTTAGGATTTGTAGACTATGAACTAATGAAAAAATATTTTAAACTAATCTTAATTTTCTGGGTTTTATTCTTTCTTATTTTTAATACAAAATCGGAAACACAAAAAGAAATTGAACAAGATAAATGGGATTTTATAAGAATTACAGAGGGAAGAAAAAATTGGGAAAGATACTTTAATAGTGAAATAAAAGATAGAATAAGAGGACACAAAAGAATCGTATTGTCAAAAGAAGATTTACAAAACAAATAATCAAATGGAGGCACAAATGGGGAAAAGAAGTGATTTATTAAAACGAGCAGGAAGGATTGTATGTTCAGAATGTAGTGAATGGAATAAACAACTCCTTCATGTAAATGGGACTTATATATGTAAGGACTGTTTAGAGAAACAAGGAAAAGAAGATACTCCAGAAATGAAAGCTAGAAAAGATGAAATTCGACAAGCATTTTATAGAGGTACTTTTGGGGGTGACGAAAATTAATAAATATATAGAACATACAAAAACTGTATTAAAACATAAAAAAATAGTATTTTCTTTAATGTGGAAATGTGGATATGGTTGGCAACGGATTTAAACATGATATGTCAAAGTTTAGTCCAACAGAATTCCTAAGTTCTGCTAGATATTTTCAAGGAGATAGAAGCCCAATAGAAAGAGAAAAAGAAGTAATAGGATATTCTAATGCTTGGTTGCATCACAAAGGACATAATAAACATCATTGGGAGTATTGGGTTGATTTTGATGAAGAGGGAAATATATTCCCACATAAAATTCCTTGGAGATATGTCGTGGAAATGATTTGTGACTATGTTGCTGCTGGGAAAACTTATTCAAAAGAAGAATGGACTCAACATGAGCCTTTAGAGTACCATAAAAAAGTAAAAAAGCAAAGACATTATCATAAAGACACTTTATGGCTAGTGGAAACTTTTTTAGAAATTATAGATATATATGGTTTAGATAGATTTATTAGAACCGTAAGGAATAAGGGGTATTTATATGAAGAATATTTAGAAAGACAAACTCCTTAATTTCTAAAAGAGAGGAGAAAAAATGAGTGGGAATCAAAAAGCAAAAAACAGAATGATAAGATACTATGGAAGAATCTGTATGGTTGAAGAGGCTGGAATTAGGAAAATTCCTAGAGAAGTAAGAATGAAAATAAAAGGATATAAAAAAACTGATGATATGATAACTTTTCATCATTTGGTTCCTAGAAGAAAGGGTGGTAAAGCAACACCAGAAAATGGTGCATTGGTGAAAGATTATAATCATAGATGGCTAGAATCATTACCTTCAGCAGAAAGAGAACAAGTAAATGATAAGCTTAGAGAATTTAAAATGAGTTTTGCACAACTTCATGCTGGGGGGAAAGGATTGGAAATAGATGATAGCGGAACTTTAGAATTAGACTTTGGTGGCATTGAAGAAGGTGACAATATTATTATTCCTGTTTTTCCTACATCAAAAGAAGACATAATGAAAAGGAAACAACATAAATCGAGGGCACAATTAAAAAGAGAGCTTCAACAAGAAATTGAAGATGCATTATATAATGATGATTTAGAATTATAATGTCTTGTTTGTCAACATCTTGACAAGCATTTCCCAAAATCTGTCAAAAAGTTGACAAACATTTTTTTATATGATATGATTATAAGACACACTAAAAGAAGGAAGTGATGTTTATGAAAATATGAATATCATTTTTTGATAAGCCATTTTAGAGAACTTTTAGATTATTTTTTAGATAAAAATAATGAAAGGAGTAATATATAATGGTAGAGTATGTAATTAAGAGAAATGGAGATAAGGTGAGTTTTGACAAAAGTAAAATAGCAGAAGCTATATTAAAAGCAAATAAAGATGTAACTGGAAGACAAAAAGCTTCTGTAAAATTAGCAAAAGATATATCAAAAGAAATAGAGAATTATGATAAAAAGTCTTTAGGTGTAGAAGATATACAAGATATGGTAGAAAAAAAATTAATGGAAAATGACAAGTATGATTTAGCAAAAAAATACATATTATACAGAGAAAAAAGAGCGATGGTAAGACAATCAAATACAACAGATATAAGTATTAAAGAATTAATAGATGGTACAAATGATTATTGGAATACAGAAAATTCCAATAAAAATGCAAAAGTTGTAACAACTCAAAGAGATTACTTGGCTGGTATAACAAGTACAGATATTACAAGAAGATTCTTATTGCCAGAAGACGTTGTAAAAGCACATGACGAAGGAATAATCCATTTCCATAAACTTATTGTGGCTTAATCAAGTAATTGGTTAAGAAAAACTAGGTGAACCAGTAAATACTGGGTGTCAGTCAAACGAATAGTAATATTAGGAAATGAATATGAATTGACTGGCTAACAGGGGAAGCATTTTATTGTTATCCTGTGCTAAGGTTGTTTAAAAAAGGAGACTTAAAGATGCAACAAAAAGAATTTTACAATTATATTATATTTGAAAATGGGGAAATATACTCTAATTATGTTCATAGATTTCTAAACCCAGACATAACTAAACATGGATATAAACAAGTAACATTATATATTAATGGAAATCCAAAGAGATTTAAAGTACATAGATTAGTCGCTTTACTATGGATTGGCGAAGCTCCAAAAGATAAACCTACAATAAACCACAAAGATGGGAATAAGTTAAATAACAATTACACTAATTTAGAATATGCAACCTATTATGAGAATAACAAGCATGCAAGAGATATGAAGTTGAATGACATTTGCTTTAGCAATTCTAAAAGATGGGAAAACCCTGAATTTAGGGAAAGAACTTCAAAAAATATTTCTCAAGGACTAATTAAGAGTGGATGTACTGCTGGGAAGAATAATGGAAGGTTTAGATACGAAATTAGAGTTGGGAACGGAGAAAAAGAATATAATAGAAAAGAGCTTGCAAAGCTAATAAAAAGAAGTCAATCATATACGGACTCTTGTATAAGAAAAGCTAGTAATGGAGAGAAAATTCCTATTTTTGAGAAATACAATATAAAAATAAAAGACATAAAACAACAAAGTTAATCGACTATCGAAAGTATATGCTAAAAGAAATATTTAGCAAAATAAATGAGTAGAGTAGTAAAAAGGTGAAATTCCTTTTTACCAAGTGCCTAGTACCTTATAAACGGTAATAGAATATAAGGTAATGATATAGTCAGATGTTATTAAAATAACATTGGATGCAGATTACTTCGCCCAAAATGCTCTTCACAACTGTGAACTTGTAAACTTAGAAGATATGTTACAAAATGGAACAATCATAAATGGCGTAATGATAGAGAAACCACATAGATTTATTACAGCAGCTACAATTGCAACTCAAATAATACTTGCTGTAACAAGTTCTAGTTATGGTGGTTGTACTGTTACACTAAGTCATTTAGCTCCTTTTGTTAGAGACAGTTATAATAAATTTTTAAAAAAATATGAAGATAGAGGACTATCAGAAGACCAATGTAAAGAATTTGCAATGCAAGATACTAGGAAAGAAGTTGCTGATGGAGTCCAAACATTTAATTATCAAGTAAATTCAATGACAAACACTAATGGGCAAGCACCATTTTTATCAGTATGTATGTATTTAGGTGAAACAGATGAATATAAAGATGAGCTTGCAATGATTATTGAAGAGTTTTTAAAACAAAGAATGTTAGGATTTAAAAATGAAAAAGGGGTTTATATAACACCAGCATTTCCAAAACTTCTATATATTCTTGAAGAAGATAATATACATGAAGACAGTAAATATTGGTATTTAACAGAGCTTGCAGCGAAATGTACTGCTAAAAGAATGGTTCCAGATTATATATCTGAAAAAGTAATGTTACAATTAAAAATAAATAAATATGGTAATGGAGAATGTTATCCATGCATGCGGATGTAGGTCATTCCTTACTCCTTGGAGAAGTGAAGGTAATCCTTCTAAAGCATTAAATTATGTAGAAGGAAAAGGTAAATATTATGGAAGATTTAACCAAGGAGTTGTAACAATTAATTTACCAGATGTTGCATTATCTTCAGGTGGAGATATGGATGAATTCTGGAAAATCTTTAATGAAAGATTAGAATTATGTCATAAAGCATTACAATGTAGACACGAAAGATTAAGTGGAACAGTATCTGATGCAGCACCTATCTTATGGCAACATGGAGCATTAGCAAGATTAGATAAAGGTGAAAAAATAGATAAATTATTACATGATGGATATTCAACATTGTCTTTAGGATATGCAGGGCTATATGAATGTGTTAAATATATGACAGGTCATTCACATACAGATAATGGTGTAGGAAAAGAATTTGGATTATCTGTAATGCAACACTTAAATGATAAATGTAATGAATGGAAAGTTGAAGAAAATATTGATTATTCTGTTTATGGTTCTCCAATTGAATCAACAACATATAAGTTTGCTAAATGTTTAAAAAATAGATTTGGTGAAGTTGAAGGAATTACAGATAGAGATTACATTACAAATTCATATCATGTTCCAGTATTTGAAGAAATAGATGCTTTTGATAAATTGAAGTTAGAAAGTGAATTTCAAAGATTAAGCCCAGGAGGTGCGATTTCTTATATAGAATGCCCAGACTTAACTAACAATACACAAGCAGTTATAGAAGTTATGAAGTTCATATACGACAATATTATGTATGCAGAGTTAAATACTAAATCAGATTATTGCCAAGTTTGTGGATATGATGGAGAAATGCAGATAGATGACGATATGGAATGGTATTGTCCAAACTGTGGTAATAGAGACCATTCAAAAATGAATGTAGCTCGTAGAACTTGCGGTTACATCGGAACAAATTTCTGGAACAAGGGCAGAACAGAAGAAATAAAGGAAAGAGTAATTCATTTAGATAATAAAGATTTGGAGGAATAATATTATGAATTATGAGCAATATTGTAAAGAAGTTCAAGAAGAAAAAGAGTTCTTAGACTCCATTCCTTTAGAAAATTATATTAAAGATTGGATAGAAATTTATGATATGATGTTACAAATCGAAGAAGATTATGGTAAATTACGCCCAAGTGGATGTGTATTTAATTGTACTGGGATTGATGAATTCTTGATATATTTAACTAGAAGATATCCGAATTTAACCTACTCAGAAAATACACAATATCATCTATACTTAAATGAAGAGTAGGAGGAATAACAATGAGATATAACAAAATTAGAAAGATGGACATATCAAATGGTGAAGGTGTTCGAGTTTCTATATTTGTTCAAGGTTGTCATTTTCATTGTAAAGGCTGCTTTAACCCAGAGACTTGGAATTTTGAGGGTGGGAAGGAATTTACTTCCCAAACCCTTACATTATTATTAGACCTTTGCTCTAATCCAACAAGAAAAGGTTTATCAATACTTGGTGGCGAACCATTAAATGATGAAAATTATTCTGGAGTTCTGGAAATTGTAAAAGCTTTTAAACAAAATGAAAATACAAAAAATAAAGATATTTGGCTTTGGACAGGATATGAAATAGAAGATATTTTAAACAATAGAAATAAAAAAGAAATACTAAATTATTTAGATTATATAATATGTGGACAATTTATTGAAGAACAAAAAAATTTAAGATTAAAATGGGCTGGTTCCAAGAATCAAAGATGGATTGATATAAAAGCGACATTAGCTCAAAAAGATACAAAAATTATAGAAAAGGAAATGTAAAATATGGAATATTGTAAAGAAGACTTAAATACTCAAGTTTTTGTAGTAATTGACAATCCAAAATACTTAGGGAAAACTTGTCCTTGTTGTGGAAGAAAATTCCTTCACGAAGAACAAGAATATTTAATTGTAAATGGGGTTTTTGATAAAATATATTCTGATGGTGATGATATATATTATTATGCAGAACTAATGAATCCAGTAACTGATACACTAGAAGATGTTATAATTAGTCGTAGATTTATTTCAATGAATGATAATTATCCTTTAAAAGACCATTCGATTTTTGATTTACAATGGA
>CALYAC010000040.1 GCA_944393405.1 uncultured Clostridia bacterium
GATGATATATTTAATCCTATGTTTACAAATAAAGGTACAAATTTTTCCGGTAAAGAAATAGAAAATCCTGAAGATTTATTTAAAAATACTGAATTTATTGGTAAAACAGAAAACGATCCTGTTCCAGATGTAGTTGGTTATGGTCATATTCATACTCCTTGTTTAGTTAGATTTAAAAATAAAACTTTATTTAATCCTGGAAGTGTAGGTATCCCAGTTGAAATGATGAATTCAGATATTAATGATATTAGTAACAAATTTTCAACTCTTGCATCTTATATTATTATAGAGGGAGATTATAATAGTAAAGATTTAGGCGAAATTTCTTTCCAATTTGTAAGAGTTCCATATAATATTGAAAAAGAATTAGAAGATTTAAAAGCTTCTGATATGCCAAATAAGGAAATGATTTATAGAAGTTTAAAAGGTGCTTTACCAACAAATTATTCTGCAAATTAGATTATTTAATTATATTTATTGATGGAATAAAATTAATTTTTGCAACCAGTTTTGTGCATTTAGAAAGGAATGAGATAACTTATGGTTGATAAATTACAAAAGGTAAATAAAATTTTAGATACATATGATCAAAAGCATTTAATTCGTTTTTATGATGAATTAGATGCATCTAAAAAAGAGGCCTTATTAGACCAAATATTGTCAATTGATTTTGAACAAATTTTTAAATTATATGATAATTCAATGAAACCAGAAAAATTAGCTCCAAATGAATTATCTCCTTTAGAATATTTTATAAAAAGTGACTTTACTGAAAAGGACTTTGATAATTATTCTAAAACAGGTGAAAATTTAGTTAAAAATGGCAATTTCGCAGTTGTTACTATGGCTGGTGGTCAAGGGACTAGGCTTGGCTATAAAGGTCCAAAAGGCACTTATAAGTTGGATTTAAAACCTGAAAAAAAATCATTATTCCAAATCATGTGTGAAGATATAAAAAGAGCTAACCAAAAGTATAGTGTTGTTATTCCTTGGTATATAATGACAAGTGAAGAAAACGATTCTCAAACTAAGGCTTTTTTTGAAGAAAATAATTATTGGAATTACCCAAAAGAATCTGTTAAATTCTTTACTCAAGGGAAATTGCCTATAATAACTGTTGATAAAAAATTAATTTTACAAGAACCTTATTTAGTCAAAGAGGCTTCTAACGGCAATGGAAATGTATTTGTTTCTATGAAGAAACATGGAATATTAGAAGATTTAGAAAAGAACAATATAAAATGGGTTTCTTTTGGTGGAATTGATAATGTTTTACTAAAAAATGTTGATACCTTTTTCCTAGGTTTGGCAATTGATAAAAAATATTCTATTGCTTCAAAGTCAATTTTTAAACAAAAGCCTATGGAAAAAACTGCTGTATATTGCAGGAAGTTTGGCAAACCTTCAATATTGGATTATGATGATATTAGTATATCCTTATCAGTTTCTCGTGATATTAATGGTAGATATTTATATAGAGATGCAAATATTTTATCTCATTTAATGAATATTGATGCTATTAAAAAGGTTTCTAAACTTAATTTACGTTATCATAGAGCATATAAGAAAAATTCATTTGTTAATGAAGAGGGTATGAAACAAGTTCCAGATGGTCCAAA
Source organism: uncultured Clostridia bacterium (assembly GCA_944393405.1). The sequence continues at coordinate 1,620 of CALYAC010000040.1, forward strand.
TACTTTTAAATTTGAAAATTTCATATTTGATGCTTTCTCATATTTTGATGATATGCTTTTACTTAGAGTGAATAGTGATGAAGAATTTGCACCAATTAAAGATTTTACTGATATTTTTAATCCAGAAACTGCTAAAGAGAAGTATCAAAATTATTGGAATACACATCAGTTTAAGTCATAATTTTATTTGAATTATGGCTTTTTTAAATTATTTTGTTTATTTGTATAACTTAAATATCTGAGGCCATTTTAAGGATGGATTGTTTATCTTATTTTAAGGATGTTTATTTTACGTATTAAAATACGTTTTGGGAAATAAATAATATAAAAAGACGTAATTAGCATTCTTCTTTCGTATATATTATTATTTCTTGCTTATAGGATTTTTCTATTTGATTCAATTATTTGAATAAAAATAGGAATAAAGGATTGTAATGACCTCAGATATTTAAATCATACAAATTTTGAAAATACTAAGATATAAATTTTATGTAACTATTATAATTTAATTTCCATTATTTGTCAATTGTTTTTTTAAAATTTTTATATTTTTTTGTTTTTTTATTTATTTTTTTATGAAAACTTGCATAAAATTCATGATTTTTAAACTTTTTTTATTCGTTTTACAAATTTCGATGGATTATGACATTTAATATATGTTATATTTATATTAATTATTATAATATTATTTTAATTTTATATTTTTTATTTTACTTCATATTTGTACTTATTTACTTTTAAGGTTTATTGCTTCTATTATAGTAGTAACTATTTTTCTATAATTACTGCTATTTTTCTGTAAATATTTTATCATTTATAATGTTTTTATTGCATATTTGCTTTTATTATTATTAAATTTGGTAATATTGTAAAATTATCTGTATTTTCAATTATTTTTTGATTGCCTACTCCCTATACTTTATGTTATACTATTTATATTATGAAAGAAAGATATTATAAACTAAGTGAATTTTTAATAGAAAAGTTTGGAGAAAAAGTTCAAAAAATATGTATTGATGGTGGATTCACATGCCCTAATCGTGATGGAAAGGT
>CALYAC010000041.1 GCA_944393405.1 uncultured Clostridia bacterium
ACTACATATTATGAATTTTGATTTTATTTATGATTCCGATAATTTGTCCATTTTAACCACCTCTATATATTAAAGTCCACTCAAATTCATATAAATCGGACAAATTTTAAAAAATTTTTTAATTTTTTATGTTTTTTAATAAAAACTTATCCTAAAACGTATTACTAACAAAAAAATAGATAGAAAATACATTTCTATCTAAAATTATACTTATCTTTATTTTATATTTTGAAAATTTTTTACCCAAAACACTCCATATATATTAGCTATGGAGCAGATTAGATGATCTTTGAAATATCTTGCTTATATTTGCATTGAATATGCTATACTTTTTACCTTAAATCCAAATTTTTCATATAGTTTTATAGCATTTATATTTTCTTCATTTACTGTTAAATACATATCTGTACAATTCTTTTCTTTTGCAATATTTTTTAGATGTTTTAATAATTCTGTACCTATACCTTTACATCTATTATTTTCATCCACACATATTGCTTCAATTTGCAATTGCTTTCTATATCTCATAATAGGATTATTTTTTTCTTGAATATTAAATGTAACATATCCTACAATATTATTTTGCATTTTAGCTACAATTATTTCATTTGATTGTATCTTTTCTTTTAAATCCTCTTTTTTTATTACTTCATCTATATCTAAATATAGATCTGGTCTCCATTTTACATGTAATCTATGAACTTGCTTTGCTAAATTATTTATTTCTATGTAGTCTGTAATTTTAGGGATTTCAATTATCATTTTTCTCACCTCTACTATTGATTTTTGTTCTTAATGTAGCTTTCTTTAAATTCGTCTGCTAAAATATCCATTTCAATACTATCATAATATTTTCCATTAATAAACTTACATTTTCTTCTTCTTCCATATTCTTTAAAACCACACTTTTGATAGCATTTTAAGGCTCTTTCATTGAAACTCATCAAATCAAGTTTTATATTATTTAAATTTAAATAATTAAATCCATAATCTAATATAAGTTTAATTGCTTCTGCTCCATAACCTTGACTTCTATATTCTTTATCTCCTATAAAAATTCCAAGTGTTGCTGTTCTATTAATACCATCATAATTTTCTAATCCTATTGTTCCAATAAGCTTATCTTTATCAAGTGTTACTATAAAAAAGTTATAATTTTTATCAATGTTTTCCTCAAAGTATTTTCTTTCTACTTCTAGTGTCGTTATTATAGCACTTCTTCCTAAATAATCTGTTGTTTCAAAATCATTTAGCCATTCTGTAAATCTTTCTACTTCTTCACAGTTTCTTGGTGATAAATAAATTCTTTCTCCTATTAATTTTTTAAAATATTTCATGCTAAATTCCTCCTATAAATCAAATTTTTCTTTTATCATTTTTGCAACTTCTTTAGCAGATATGTTTGTATTATCTATTTTTATAAAATTTTCAAATATTTTTTCTCCTTCACCTGGCATAGAATTTAATCTATGTCGTTCAAGAGACCTTAGCAAATCTTTCTCACTCCATTCTAAATCTCTTTTTGATTCTTTATATTTTAATCTATTTTCAGTTTTATTTCTGCGTAGTCTTTCTTCTAATGTAGTTTCTAATTCAATAGTATATGTTTCTTCAAATAAATCCATCCATTTATCTGTTTCTTCCTTTTCTTTTTCAAAATCATTTTCAAAGTCAAAACAACTTGTAAATATAATTCCTTTTTGATTACTTTTTGCAAATTCTTTAAAAATCTCATATCTAATAATACTATTTATTTTTAAAAAAGCTTCTTTATCATAATCAAATATGTTTCTTACCATTTCTATTGTCATATGATTATATAATAATTTATATTCTGTTATTTTAGCTAATTCTTGACCTACTGTCATTTTTCCTACAGCTTGAGGTCCAATAATTTGTATAAATTTTGGCATTACGTATCATCTCCAATCATTTCCTTTAAATATTTATCTGTAAACATTTTTAACTTATCTATATTTTTATCTAAATAGTTCATTAAATTCTTTGCTTCAGTATATGCCATATCGTAATCCGTTTGGTTAACTTCTAATCTTTCATAAGCATCTTTTAATTCGTCTTCATCAAGTAATATTATTTTATTTGTAGGCGTTACAACAACATCAAGGTATAAATCATCTTCATAAGGTATTCCATTTTCTTTTCCGATTTCTCTTGCTATATCAAAATACCATTCAAAAATTTCATTTTTTTCATTATACATGGCTGTTAATCTATATTTTTTATTATAATCATAAAATTCAAGCCATTTATAGTTATCTTTTGCCATACATAAATTAGTACCTTCAATCATATATGGTTTATACATTTTATTAAAGTTAATTAATGCAATATCTCCTCTAAAATCTGAATTATTAAAACTTTTTATTTTTAAATCTCCATTTTGGACAATTTCCATATTATTAGGATTGGTAACAAATCTTTTCTTTAAACTAATCCAATATCTCTGTACAAGTTCATTTTCCACATATATTTCATTTTCAAGAATGCCACCATTATTTTGAATAGCTTTAGCAGATCCAATATTTGTTTTATCACAATCCATTAATACTCTATCTATTCCCAATTCTTTACATTTTTCTAATGCCAATCTTATTTGTTCTGTTGCATAACCTTTTCTTCTTTCAGACGGTCTTACGCTATCTCCTATATGTCCTCCATAATTTAATAGTTTTTCATTCAAAAAGTGTCTTATTTGTAAATTTCCAACTATTTTCTTATCTGATTTCCTTATAGTTAAATATACTGTTGCCGGAATTCTATCTTTATCTATTGTATCAATGGATAAATCATTTTTTACTTTTTCTAACCATCTATCAAAATCCTTAATTCTATCAAGTCCGCCATCTCCTGCAATTTCGTTTTCGCCATTGTCTAAAAATTCTTGTAAATATTCTTCAACTTCTTTTTTATATTCTTTTGTTGGAAATACTAATTCTAACTCTTCTTTTTTTACTTTTCTAAAATTATTTTCAATCTTTTTTGATGTATCAATAATATCATTCATTGTTATCACTCCATTCTACAAATTCATCTTTTAATAATCCTGTAATACATTCATCTACATATTCATTAGTTGCCAGACATAGAAATTTTTTTCTTCTAATTCCTTCTTTTTTATATCCTAACCTTTCTTGCATTTTTCTTGATTTATTATTTCCCGAAAAATAACCATTTTCTATTCTTCGTAAGCCTAGTTCTTCAAAACAATATTTAATTCGAGCACTAAACGCTTCTGTTCCATATCCATTTTTTTGATATTTTTCATTTAACCATATTCCACCACCAGCTGTGCCATCTTTTTTATTTATATTGGCAATTTCAGTTCCTCCAATCACTTTATTGTTTTCTCTTAATACTATCGCTAAGCATATTTTCTCTTTTTCATTTTGATTCTTTGCCCAATTAATAAAATTTTTAGCATCATTTTCTGTATATGGAAAAGGTACTCCTGCCATCCATTTTGAAACTTCTATATTATTTAATCCCTCTACTAAATCATTTACATCCTTATCTTGCCAATCTCTTAAAATTAATCTCTTACTTTCTATTTTCATTTTTAAATCACTCCTTTTACTTTTCTTCTCATCTTATAATGTGTCTGTGTTTCTTCATATACCTCAAATCCAACTTTTTTATATAAAAATCTTGCTGGATTTTCCTTAAAAACTTGCAATATTGTATTTCTATTATTATTCCTATCAATTTCAAGCTGCTTTTGTAAAATTTCTGTTCCAATTCCTTGTCTTTGATATTTTTTATCTATATAGAATAAGCTTATTTCACTTTCGTCATTTTCATTAATATAGTTCGTAAATACACCTATAATTTCATTATCTACTTTAATAACATTTATATCATTTCTATGTTCTTCTATAAAATCCTTTTGAAACTGAGTTTGAGTTTCTTCGTCCCAACCATATAATTTCTCTACATACCATTTAAAATTATCCTTTTTCATTTCATATAAAATTTTAAAATATTCTTCTTTATATTTTTCAAAATAATATTTCATAAAAATTCATCCCCTTTATAAAATTTATAAAAAATAAAAAGCCTTGCGAAAAAATCTTTTAAGACTCCTTTGCAAGACTTGATATATCTTACTTTATAAGTGTAGGTAGTTAATGTATTTTATACTACCCTTTACAGCTCAAGCTGTATAGCTCTATGTAAACTCTTAAATATGTTTTTTATTTTAGCATATTTAGTAATTTTTGTCAAATTCAATCAAAAGGCAGTGTATTTAATTTATGATAAAATCACCTTAAAAGTTTATATACGAATATTTCACCCTAAATGTATAAAAATAGAAATT
>CALYAC010000042.1 GCA_944393405.1 uncultured Clostridia bacterium
ATTATGAGAATATATATCTAAAAGAGTAGGAGGATTACCTACATAACCTAAATTTATTTGCATAACATCACCTTTATTATTTTTAATAATTATTGACTTTTTATACTTTTTATCTATAATAATTTATATTAAGAAAGAGGAGGAGTTCAGTAAATGAAAGGAACATTTGATAAAGAAGAGATAAAATTTTCTGTTAGTTTTTATGATCCATATAAAGAAAATGAAGACTTTAATATTAATTTTGATGATATATATGGTTTAGGACCAAGTGATTCAAAAGATAGTATCTTTTCTCTTAAAGCAGATAGCTTAAAAAAGGAGACTGGAGATGTACTTAAATCCGTTACATTTAATAAAATTAGTACTGATGAAAGTTTAACTTATGAAGATGCTGTTGAAAAATATATTAAAGATAATTATTTAGAATTTAATAAACTAGAAATGAATGTTGCTCTTTGCTTTTTAGAAAGATACTGTATTAATTACAAAGAGACATATAACATTAGAATTAATTATAAAAATAGAACTAGATTATAATGGAAGGAGAACTAGTATGGATAAAGAAAAACTTACTAAATTAAGAGATTATTATAAAGATGAATTAACTATTATTGGCTTTAATGATTTAGAAGTAGTAAATAATGCTAGTTCTTTTTTTAAGAAAGATTTGTTAGATTACTTAAGTGAACTTCTAAGTAGTGATGAGTTAAAGACAACAGTAGTAGATGCTTTTTCACCTTTAATGAATAAAACAGAACATATTAATTATTTCTTAAAGAGTAATCTAAGTATTGAAGAGATAAAATTGTCTAAAGTCTATAGTACTGTTTTAACTTTGGAAAAGTTTATGGTAAATAGGCACTTACCTAAATCCTTAGGGAAAATAGGATATATATCTACTTTTAGAAATCTAATTAATAGAGATGATGATACTACTTGTATAACATCTTTATTAGAAGAAGCATCTAATCCGATAATAATTTATTCTAGTGGTTATAGTAATTTAAAAAGAGAGATAGATTTTGATGGAGTAAATTACCCTAAGAATATTGATTATACTTTAAAGAAGATTAAGGGTAAAAAAACATTAAGTAGAGTTATGACAGGAGTAGAAAGAAACTTTTATAACATTTTATCTATTAATGATAAAAGTGATATTTATGTATTAAATGCTTCTATTCCTAATACTTTAGAAGAAGTTAAGAACCTAGTAATCTCTTTTAATGAATCTTTATATAATTTATGTACTAAATATAATTTAACTTATATAGATAGAAATAGTATAGATAATAATTCTAAAGCATTAAGCGAAGAGATAGCATCTGCTATATATATTAATAAATTTATTACAGAAAGAAAACAAGTAAGAGAATATAGTGACTTTGGATATAACTCTAAAGGAGCTTTAGGGGTTATGGATAATGCTTTTAGAGACTTTAGAGAAAAAGAGAGTTTAGCGATGATGAAAGATGGATATGAAAAAGAACATTTATTAGATATTGCTAATCTAGATAAAGATGCTTATGTTGTTTTTGATAAAGTACAAAAGGTATTGACTAAGAAGAAGAGAAAATATAGTCCAAGAGTTGTATAAATTGTTTTTTTAACGATTTTGTGTTATAATACGTATCAATAAAGAGGTGAAGTGTTTTATGGAAAAAGAAAAGTTAAGAGATTTAACAGATTATTACAAAGATGATGGTTTAACAATAGTTGGTTTGAATGACTCACAAGGAGTAAATACAACATCAACAATTTTTAAGAAAGGTCTATTAGAATACTTAGCTAGTGAATTAAAAACAGATAAGTTTAATCCTACTGTTATTAATGCTTTTTCACTTTTAATGAATAAAACAGAACATATTGATTATTTCCTAAAAGCTAATTTAAGTTTAGAAGAAATTAAGTTATCAAGAGTTTATAGTATGGTAGCAGCTTTAGAGAAAGTAATGTCTGATGTTCATTTACCTAAATCTTTGGGTAAAGTGGGATATCTTTATAAAGTATGTGCTATTCCTAAAAAAGGTGATGCCAATATTCATTTAACAACAGCTTTAAAAGATTCTAAAGAACCAATAGTTATTTACTCAAGTGGTGTAAATAATTTGATGCGTGAAGTAGGTAATAATCCTTTTTCTATTTCTAAAGATTATAAAGATAGAGATAAAAGACCTAATTATAACTATACTTTAGATAAAGTTAATAATCCAAATACTTTGAATAAAGTAATGGATGGTATAGATAAAAATTTTTATAACTTATTATTTATTAATGATAAAAGTGATATTTTTGCTTTAGGTTCTTATACTCCAGCTAGTTTAAGAAGTGAGGATATGAAAATCTTTCAAGATTTAATATTAGAATATAATGAAAGGCTAGCCTCACTATGTAATAGTTATCATATAACTTATATTAATACACAGAAAATAGGTAATATGTATAACAAAAGTAAAGCAAACTTTCATATAAATACTAAAGGCCAAATAGCTTTAGCAGAAACTATTTTAGAATCTATTTATGATAAAAAAATTAGTTCTTCAACAGATGAGATAGAATTTAATAGAGAGTTTAAAGTAACTAATGATGGTTCTCATGATGTAGTTACTGCTCTTTTATTTGATAGATTTAATTTATATGAAAAAAGAAAAAACTTATCAGGTTATGATTACTTAAGACATGAACAGGTAATTGCTGAAAATAAAAGTGAAATATCTGTATTTAAGAAAGTTTTACAAAAAACAAAATAAAATTTATTTACAAAATAATATTTATTTGATATATTCTTATTGACGTTTATGCTTAAAACTTAACTTTTTATTTAACTGCATATTAATTTATGCGGGTTTTCTTCGTTTTCAAAGAACTTTACTAATAATTAGAAGGAGGGATAATATGTCTATTAGTAAAGAAGAAATATTAAAAGAAAAGAAGAAGTTACAGGATGTTTTAGAGAAACTTGATAAAGAGATTAATGAATCTAGTAGTGATTTGTTCTTAAAGGAAGAAGAACTTATTAATTTTAGGAAACTTAATTATCAAGATAAATCATCTTTTGATAGTGCCGAATTTAATCAAGTAATGGCAAGTGATGAGTTAGAAGCTTTAAGAGTACTTAGTAAAAGAAAGTATTATAAGTCTTTAATTAATATTAAAGATAAGCCTTATTTTGCATCATTCCTCTATAAAGATAATGAAGGTAATACTGATGATATTTATATGGCTTTAACTTATTTAAAAGATGAGAATTA
>CALYAC010000043.1 GCA_944393405.1 uncultured Clostridia bacterium
TAATAGTTTCCGCTGGCAAAGTGTCAGTAAGGAAGGAGTGTGTATATGAATACACAAGATTTTAAAATTTATATTAAAAATATTAGGAAGGAGGCATTAGAAATTGGATATTCTATTAAAACGATGGATGGATATTTAGTGATATGGAATAAATTCATTAAATGGAAAAATGAAATTCATTTTGTATATGATGAAAAAGAATACTCTAAATTTTTGTTTGATTATTATCATTTTGATGTTAGTAAATTTACTAATAAATCTAAGTCTAGACATCAACAATTAATGAGATCAAAAAGAATACTAGATAATTTTGATAGTTATAAAATACATATACTTAAAAGAAGCTTGCCTAAAGCATTATATTCTAATTATCCTAGTAATTGGAATATAATTTTAGATGGTTATTTAAATTATTTAAAAAATGTAAGACAAAATAGCGATAACAGTATTAAAATCAAAGGAGATTATTTAGTTCATTTGCTATCTTATTTTTATCAAAATAAAATAAATGATTTAAAACAATTATCTAAATTAGATATTACAAATTTTATAAATAAAGTGGTAGAAAAAGGTAATATTTCCAAAAGAAGAAACTTCTATGTTCTAGGTGACTTTTTAAAATATTTATTTATAGAAAATATTCTACTTGAAGATTTATCTGTTTATGTTCCAAGAATTAATCGAAGAAAGAAAAGAAAACTACCAACTTATTTAAAACAAGAAAATATTGAAAAGTTGCTTGAAAGCATTCCGAAATTAAAAAAGGTTGATATCAGAAATTATGCCATCATCTTACTTGCCGCAAGACTGGGACTTAGACTAAGTGATATTTTAAATATTAAACTAAAAGATATTGATTGGAAAAATAAAAAAATAAATATTATACAGCCTAAAACTAATAACTTAAATATACTCCCTTTATCTAAAGAGGTTGGGTGGGCCATTATTGATTATATTAATAAAGCTAGGCCTAAATGTAATAATGAATATTTGTTCATCAAAATGCATTATCCGTTTGAAAAAATGGAACAATTTACTGATTTTAATAAATATTTTGATAAGTGTGATTTTAAGCAAAAAGATACAAAAAAAGGAATTCATAATCTAAGACATTCCCTCGCAACCAATCTATTAGATAATGATATTCCTATTCACATTATTTCATCAGTCTTAGGTCATACATCTACTGATACTACCTCTAATACATATCTAAAGATTGACCTTAAAAATCTTAAAAAAGTATGTTTGAGGTAGATGAATAATGCGAGAATATAATACCATATTTGATGAATTTATTCAATTTAAACATTTTTTAGGATATAAATATAAAACTGATGAAATAGTTATTAATGAAATAAAAAATTATCTAATAGAACATAATATTACTAAAATAACTAAAGAAGTTACCGAAGATTATGCGGGGTTAAATACTAATATATCATCTAATACAATAGCCAGAAATATGGGAGTATTTAGAGAATTTTGTAATTTTTTAAAATATCAAAAAGATATAGATTGTTATCAAATACCAAACAAAATATATCCACAAAACCATAATAACTTTATTCCTTATATATTTTCATATGAAGAAATTAAGTTGATTTATTCTAACTTAAACGAACCACTAAAAGATTATCATTATAGTTACTATAAACAAAAAGCTTATCCTTTAATTATTAAAATACTTTATCAAACTGGTATGCGAATCGGAGAACTGTTAAATATTAAGCTTGAAGATTATAATTATGAATTATCTGCGTTTAAACTTACGGATACTAAAAATAATGAAGAAAGATATGTGGCTATTTCTGATAAATTAAATGAAGAAATAAATAAATTTGTAACTAAATTTTTCTATAATAAATCAAATGATGAATATATTTTTAAAATACATGGTGATTCAGCTACAAAATATTTTAAAAAAGTATTAATGTTATCTAATATTAAAATAACTGATAAAGGGCCTAGACTACATGATTTAAGGCATACTTACCTTGTTCATAATATTGATAAAGCTATTAAAGAAAATAGAGATGTAAATCAAATATTACCTATACTAAAAACTCAGATTGGACATAAAAGTTTAAATTCTATTGCTTATTATTTTCATATTAATAAAGATATATTAGGAACAGTTAATGAAATATCAGAGAACGAACTAGGTTATCTAATACCAAGTATAGGTGAAGATAATGAATAAAGATTTTTCATATTACTTATCAAAGTTTTTAAAAGACTACTTAATTATAGAAAGAAATATGTCATTACATACTGTTCGTTCCTATAAAAAGACATTTCAAACACTTATAGATTATTTAGTAAACATTAAAAATTTTAAGTTACAAAATATCACATTTGAAAATATAACTAGAGAAATAATTATAGAGTTTTTAAATTACCTAGAAGATGATAAAAAAAACAGTATTAGAACAAGGAATCAGAGGCTAGCCTGTATAAAATCATTTTATCAGTACTGTATGATAGATGAAATAGATAATATTGATAACATCAGAAAAATATTGAGTATTAAAGCAAAAAAAGAAACTAAGAAAGTAATGAGTTATCTTACAGAAGATGAATTACAAAAATTATTTAATAGTATAGATACAACAACAAATAAAGGTAGAAGGAACTTAACCTTACTCACACTTTTATATGATACAGCAGCTAGAACCAGTGAAATTATTAATCTTAAAGTAGAAAATATACATTTAGAAGAAAAATATATAATATTAACTGGAAAAGGTAATAAACAAAGAATAGTATCTATGATGGAACAAACAAAAAAATTATTAATTAATTATATTAAAGAAAATCATATAAAAAGTGGCTATTTATTTAATATTAATGGCAACAAAATGAACGAAAGATTTTTAAGAGATATTGTAAAAGTAACAAATTCATTAGACAAACAAATATCACCACATACATTTAGACATACAAGAGCTGTCCATTTACTCGATAAAGGAGTTAATATAATATATATTCAGGAATTACTTGGACACACATCAGTTAATACAACGATGGAATATGCGAAAGTAATAGAAAAGTCAAAATTTGAAGCCATTGAAAAAGCAAATCCTAAGATGGATAATAATTTGCCTGATTGGAATGATGACAAAGATTTACTTAGCCAACTATTGAACTTG
>CALYAC010000044.1 GCA_944393405.1 uncultured Clostridia bacterium
TTATTTAATTTTCTTAATAAAATTTCTTGTTTTGTATCTCTTATTAAGCATGGAACTTTGTCATATCCTACTGCTTTCGCTGCTAGTAATCTTATTCTACTATCTAAAACATAATACCCATTTTCTTCTTGAATAACTTCAAATGGTTTCTTAATTCCTTCCTTTTTTATTTCCTCTATATATCTACAAACCTTTTCTAAATTTCTGCCACAAATATTGTTAGCCTTAACTCCTTTTATATCTTTTATTTCTATTTCTTTATACTCTTTATAAACCTTCATATTATCAAATCCTTTCTTTTTTTCTATTTACTTTTTCAATTTTTTGTATTAAAATATAGTTACAATCATTTAAGTTAGCATTTAGTTTGGTCGCTTGTGCTAGCTTTTTCTTTTATATTTTTTAGTGTTATTCCATAACACATTTGATACAATTTTGATATAATCGCATCTACTAGTTGCTCATCTTGACATTGACTAAATCTTTCAATTAAACCTTGTTTATCAAACCTTGTTGTAATAATTATAGGTAATCTATTTTCATTTCTATTTTCTATTATTGTATATAATTTTTCTAATGCCCAATTACTTATTTTTTCTGTTCCTAGATCATCAATTATTATCATATCTACATTCGAATATAACTCAATTAATTCATTCTCCGACTTTGTATTATCTTTAAAAGTTCCCTTTATCACATCTAATAAAGTTGTTAATCTTCCCATTAATACTATCTTGTCATTTTCAATTAATTTATTAGCAATTGATGCTGCTAAATGTGTTTTTCCAACTCCTGACTCGCCCATTATTATCAGTCCATTGTCATTTGCACTTGTAATATTTTTATTTACATAGTCTTTAGCAATTGCTATAACTAATTCATTTTTAGAATTACTATTAAAATTTTCAAAGTTCAGATTTTGAAATTTTCTACAAATATAGTTTTGTTTATATATTTTATTTACAACTTCTCTAAAGTGCTTCCTTTTTTCAATTTCATAGTCTTGTTTATCTTTCTCTTTCCAATATTCTTGTGCTTTTTTGCAAGTACATCGTTCATATTCAATATTATCTGAAGAAAAATTAGCATATAAATAATCAAGACCAATTGGAGTTAATTCTCTGCCACAGTATTCACATTTTTTCAATTTTTTGTGGATAATTTCGTTATATTTTGTATTCTCTAAAGCCATTTTCTCTTTCCTCTCTTATATTTTTTTCTTTTCTTATTATTAATTCTTTTGTATTCTTTTCTTCTCCGTTACTTAACGTTTGAATAACGTTACTTTTTTCTTTTTCACTTTTTAATTTTTCACGATATCTTTTTTGTCTTTCTCTATTTTGCATTTGATATTTTTCATAGTTTTCAATACTTTGATACTTGTCCCAATTTTTTATTAGAAATGTTTCCCCTTCTTTTATTAACATTTCTAATTCCAGAAATTTATTTAGAATTTTTTCTATTTTTTTCTTAGATTTTCCCATAATCTTTGAAAAATTTTCTATTGTCATAGGATTATTACCTCCTATTTCTAACCTTCCTTTGTTATTACATTCAACTGCTAATGCAATTAGCTGTATCCATACTCTAAAATAAGTATCTCCATCAGTTAATTTTAAAATCAATTGAATCTTTCTGTTTGAAAAAATATTAGTTTCTGTTTTAAACCAAGGTAATTCATACATATCCTCCTTTCCTCTCTTTCCCTGTTAGCTAGTAACTAACTGATTCTTTTTCTTTTCTATTTAAATATTCATCTAATGCTTGAACTCTAAATAGAAATTTTCCACCAACTTTGGAGCATGGTATTTGTTTTCTTCTTACTAATTGATTAATTAACCAATAAGAAATTCCTAAATACTCTGCTGCTTCTTTCATTGTTAGTGTAGTTCTTTGTACTTTTTGTAGTTCCATAAAATCGCCTCCTTTCATTATGTATATTAGTCTGTCAATCCTCGTTAACAAGTTTTATATGTTTTTTCATGTTAACTAATTGAATTTTACCACGCTTTATGATAAAATCCTATTAAATTTAGAGAATTCAGTTATCAAAACGAAATTTTTGGTTTTTTTATAATTTGTTAACAAAGGAGATTCGATATGGAAAGAAAAAACAAAATCAGTATTTCTTTTGATCCTTCTTATTTTGCTCAAATATTTATCCATACTTCAGGAGCTTATTTAAGCAAACCTATCAGCAAGAATAATTATAAATATTTAGCAAATTTAAGGACTATTCCACCTGATGAAAAATTTGGGCAATTAGTTTTAGAACTTGAAAAAGTAACTTCTGAATCAGAAAAAGAAAAAATAATAAGTGAATTAAAATCAATAGTGGAAATTGATAAAACTGTTGAGTCTCTTCCTCTTTCTTTTAAAGATAATATAGAAGATTTAAAAGGTTATATAGTTTTTGAGCCAACATCTGCTGTTGAACACTATGATCTGTCTTTATTAGATTTTATAAGCTATAATTTCGATGTATTTAATGATTATTTATTGTTTTTTATAAATTTCTTTGATTATTTTATAGATAAATTAGATGATAAAGATATTAAGTATATTGAATTAGATACTTTATATCCTGTAAGTGAAATAATTGAAATAGCTAAAAAATATTATGAAAAAGAAAAGGGAAATTTAATATATTATCAAAGTCTTTTTAAGAAATGTATTAATTTTGTTTATAAAATTAATAATCCTTTTGATATGAAATATTTAACACATAAACAAATATTCTTCTTATATAATCAATTATATCAAGATACTTTTACAGAATTTAAACAAGACTTTCATTCAACAGATTTATTGGATTATCAATATAATGACTTTCCTATAAGAAAAGAATTAATTGGACTTGAAGATATAAATATTCTGATTTCTACTATTGAAAAAATCGATCCTACTGGTAGAAAACTTAATAGTCTTCAACAATTTGAAACTACTAATTTATTTACAAGTTTTTATATTACCTTATTCAATGTAGTTGCTGTAAATAAAATGCATATTAAAATTTGTGGTAATTGTGGAAGATACTTCATAACCCATAAAGATACAGTTACATATTGTGACAGAATTACAAAAGATAATATGACTTGTAAAGAAATTGGAAATAAAGAATATCAAAAACGAAAAAAAGAAAATGATACAACATATGATAAATATAGAAAAATTGGAAGTAGAAAGCAACTTAGAGCTAAACGAAATCCTAAAATAACTATGTATCAAAAAGATTTAGAACAATATAGAAAAACTGGTAAACAAATGTATAAGGATGTATGCTCTGGCAAAATTTCTAACAAAGAATTTGCAAAATGGGTAGATGAGCAAGATAAATAAAAAAACAAGATAGGAGCTTCCATGTCTTGTTTTTTAGAGTGTTGACAAAGTATAACCTTTGTTGCTTATGGGTTTATATATATTTTTACAAAGTTTTCATTTTCATTTTCTAAATCTTTCACTATTCCTTCTGGATTTACTATTCTTCCTTCTGGATCATATACAAAACAAATCAATTTTTTACAATCTGGATGAGATTTATACTTGGCTATATCAATAATCAATTGTTCTCCTAAATCTTTATCCTTCATTGTTTTTCTTGTTTTTTTAACTTCTATTACTGTTTTCTCTTCTTTTAGCAAAAAATCTACTCTTGAAGAATTTCCTGCATAGCTAGGAGTCCATTCTTCTTTTCTGATATCTTTGAAAAATATTTGCAATATTGCAAACAATAAATCTTGTACATCATATTCATCATCAACATCTATAGTATTTCTGCTATCATATCTATTTCTTAAACTTTTAACAACTTTATGAAAATTGTTGAATATTAAATCAAAAATATTGGCAAGATTTATTTTTTCTTTTTTTTCTAATAAAATATATTCTCTTTCTATGTACAATTTTAAATTTTGTATTATTTTCTCTATCATCTTAATATTTTCTATGCAGTTATAGTTAAGAGATGATAACTTTTTAATATTTTCATCATCACTATCTTTTAGTATTAACTTAAATAGTGTTTTAACCTTTAGAATAAAAGCATCATATACTTCCTCTTTTATAAGATCAATACCATAATCTATATCAAAGTATATACTTGAATTCAAGATATCTTGTATTTCTTCTAATAATTCATTTAACTCTTTTATTGCATCTTCTTTATTCATTTTCATCTTCCTTTACATTTTGTTTGAATCTAATAGTTTTGTTTTTATTTCTGTTAAAAATTTCTGCTTTTGCTTACTTTCCATTTTAAATTCTTCATCATCTATCTTCACATTGCATGCGCTTTTAGCCAAATGTAAGGTCTGTTTTGATAATAAATTAAATGCTTTTTCTAAATTTTGTTTAGAAGCTGTAATATCACATCCATTATCTTGCAATAATTTCATTAATTCAGCATCTTCCTTTAAAGTTACTGCTAATTTTTGATGAGATAATATTTTATCTTCCTGTTGAAAATTAGCCTGTACCCAAGTAACAGCTTTTTTCAAAATTTTCTTCAATATTTCTATTATTATTTTTTCTCCTGATACCTTTGAAAACAATGAACCAGACTCAATTTTTACAATTTTTAGTTCATTATATTTAACAGATTGTATATTATTTGTTAGTAAATTCTCTATCTCATAATATGAATCATTAATATTCTTTAATAATGTTGCAAATTCTTCCATTGTATAATCAATCTCAAGCAATTGTATACAAAGTACGGTATTATTCTGTTTATCTATTACTTCTTCATTTTCTGAAAGTAAAGAATAATCTGCATACATTTTTAAAGTATTCTCAAAAAGCATTTTATATTTTATTAACTCATTAGCAAAATTTATCATTTTAATCTGATTTTCATCATCTTTTTGAAATTCTTGGTATGCATTAAATAGATTGTCCGTTTCATTGATGAAATTTTGTATATAATCTTCTGTATCTATGTTATTTTCGTTTTTATAATAATCTATTGTTTGTTTAAATTCTCCAAATGCTTTAAAAATTAAATATGATGAAAAAACTCTTTTCATTTCTTTCACATTATTCTCATATTCAGATTTGATTTTTCCTTCTCCAACTATATAATGAGTTCCATCAGAACCACTTGCAGTTCTTGCCTTTAATACTTTTGTAAGTGTTTCAGTGGTATATGTAATATATTTTTCAGACCATTCAAATATTGGATTTAATACTTGATACAATTTTGTTAATTCTTTATTTATTAGTTCATAATAATTTATAATTTGATATGATAACATATTTTCTCCTTTCTATCTGCGTAATTATACCACTTTTTTCTACCTTTTTCCATATTTTTAATAATTTTTTATTATTTTTATAAAACCTTGCATTTTGTTATCATTTGTTATATAATTTATATTGTTAACGGATATATTTCCTCTCCCACCCATAGTTATACCTGAAAGGAGGTGAAAAAGGTAATGGCTGGGAGTATTGAAAAAAGAGGAAAAGATAGT
>CALYAC010000045.1 GCA_944393405.1 uncultured Clostridia bacterium
ATATAAATTCTAGTAACAATTTAGAAGAAATTGATAAAGAATTGACAATTGAGTTAAAAAAAATGAAAGAACGACATAATACCATATTGGATCCTGATGAGTTAGATACCGGATTAAAAACTAATCATCAAGGAATGTATTTGTCATCTTTAATGATTACTGCATTATCTTTAATAAATTGTTCAAATGTTTCAGAAATTAATCAATGGATTGACTCTGTTCCCAATTTATATATGATATCACAATTATCAGATGGTAATTATTCACCTGAACAAATTGATGCTATTAAAAGAAAATTATTTGAAATTTATCAAGACTCAATGATTAGCACTCAAGTAGTAAATGACATTAATTCTAATAATAAAGAAGATGGAATGAGATATGCATTACATAAAAAACTAAGTGGACTTAATCTCTCAATTGAAGATGAATTAAAAATAGGAAATATTGGACTATCAGAAGGGTTACCATCATTATATAAAGAAATTGAAAACATTTGTATTAATAAATTTGGACAAGAAAAAGGTAAAAAAATTTTTTCCAAAATAGTCTATTATTTTACAACTGATTATGAAAATTTTAATTCATCTACATATGAACAAATGATAGCTTTAAATGAACAAATAAAACGAAATATTCAAAAATGTAATTTGATGGGTGGCGATTTTCAATTAGTATTAAGATCTATTGGTTATGATAATACTGTTAGTAATAAGCTAAGTGATGATGGTTCAATTGAATATGTTTACAATTATGATGTAAGTTCTATGGGACAAAGTCTTTCAGAAAAATTAGGGGCTACCTATAGATTAAGAAGTATGCTTAATAGAAATGCAGCAGAAGAAATGACAAAAAGAGGATTAACAACCAATGATAAAAAATTAGTAATTCAGATATTAAGAGATTCATTACATTCATTTCTAGAAAGTTTTAATTCTAATTTTAAACCTGATGGAAAACTTAGAACTTTTGAATTATTTAATGAATTAGTTGAAATAAAAAAAGCAGATAAAGATTTTAAGTTGGTTTGGGAAGAAAATTTTGGAATTACATTAGAAGATATAGTTAAACAGGTTATTGGACCTAATATGCAATTAATACAAGAATTAAAAGCAAAAAATGTTGATTTTATGTATAATGAGACAATGCTTCAGGAAGCTTCGGAAAAAAGAGCAAAAGTAATGGAAACTATGGTTGAGTTACAAAGACTTGCTCCAGGATTAATTACAGTATTTGGCGATCAAGATCATACGTTTAGTTCTGATTATACTCCTGAAGGAATTGAACAATTAAGAGCAACAGCTGAATTTGATAAACAAATGGCACAAATTGTAATTGGAAAAAAATCTGATGGAAGTAATATAAAACTTAAATTAGAATGTAGTGAAAGAGATTTATATTTATCTAAAGAAGAAGTTAGAAACATGGAACAACAAGGAATGTCCAAAGAAGATATTTTAAAATATAAACAATCGTTGCAAAATAAGCATAATGAAATTTTCAGTAATGTTCCGTTTGAAAGAGAATGTGAATGGACAGTAATTGATAATATTTCAGGTGATTATTTTAAAGATAATCAAACAACAAAGGATACTTATGTTGGAAAATACACAAGAATTAGCGAAATAGCTAGAAATGATAATGCTCAAAGAATAAATAGAGATATTGCTGATTTTAACAATTGGAAAGGACAAATTGAAGAGCAAAAAAAAGAAAAATCTAAAGAAAATGTTTCTCAAATAAAAACTAATAGAGACACTAGAGTTAAATAAAAAAGTATTACTAAAAGAAGTGATTCTGAAATTCAAATAGCTCAACAAATAAAACAAAAAAATATGATTATTAAGAGAAAAAAAGAACAACAAAGAAGTTTGGAAAATCCTAAAGTTAAGACATTAACTAAAGGTCAAAATAGTGGGAATGTTAATTCTTCTAGTGGATTTGCTAATATATTAACATTAACTTTAATTACAGGTTTCATTGCCGGTGCAATATTTATGATTGTATATAATATTTTAAAATAGATTGGAGTTTTATATGGATAATAATTATAGTGTAAAAATTTTAGAGGCATATATGGATATAGATAAACTTCGTGATTCTATAAATAATAAGTTATTTGAATTTATAAACAAAGCGAATGAACTTGTTGAACAATCTGAAGATATGTACCAAATAGAAAAAACTATTAAATTGAATAAGATTTCTTTAAAAGGATATATACTGGATTCACCTTGTTGTTCATTATTAAAAGAAAATAATATATCTGATTATACAATAAATGAATTAAAGAACTATTTAGTTAGATATGAAAAATCTTCTAATGAAAATTGTACTTCCTATTACTTGGCTTTATCATTATACGAATTATTAGAAGAAATTGAAAAAATGGTTGATAATAAAATAAATTTAGAAATTGATAAAATATCAGAACTTACTAATACAATTAATAATGTAAAAAATATTGATTCTGGTGGATATGAAGATTTATATAACAAAATAAAGAATGAATTAAGTAATAAATATTTAAATCAAAATTTAATAGATGATAAAAGCTATGGAATATGTATTCAAATTCTTAATGATATTTTTAATTTTTATATAGGTGGTTATCCAGATATTCCTGATGAATATTTATATCATGGAGAAAATTAAAGAAACTATCTTTTAGACAAGATAGTAACACACTACGATATTGGCATAGCCAATAACGAAAGTGTGCCAAGGGAACACCCTTTGGAAACCCTATAATGCAACATATTATAAAAATTTTCTTTATAATATGTTGTTTTTTTATTTTGAAAAATATCAAAATAAAAAAAGACTATCGCCACTTTCATTGCTAAAGCAACAAAACGTGCCACGTCTAAAAAAATAATCTGATTGCATTAATAACATCAGAGGGTATGTCAAGAAAAGTGTGTCAGTTTTT
>CALYAC010000046.1 GCA_944393405.1 uncultured Clostridia bacterium
GGTGTAGGGGAATTTATGATATAATTCGGCAAGAGGAGGTTTGAGTATGGGAAAAAATAATAATAGAGATGATTTTTCAAATAAGATAAAAGAAGTATTAGCTAAAAGAGTTAATTATTTATGCTCAAATCCCGAATGTAGTAGAGGAACATTAGGTCCATCTTCTGCAAGTGAGAAATTTATAAATACAGGAGTAGCTTCTCATATATGTGCGGCGGCACCAGGAGGAAAAAGATATGATATAAATATGACACCAGAACAACGTTCAAGTATAGAAAATGGAATATGGCTTTGCCAAACATGTTCAAAAATTATAGATAGTGATGAAAAAAAATATACAGTGGAAGTATTAAAAGATTGGAAAAGGAAAGCTGAATCTAGAGCAGAAATAGGACTAATAAAACAAATAAATGAGATAACAGATGTAAAAAAAGAGAGAATAGTTGAAGAAAAAGAAAAAGATGTAATAGAAGTATTAAATATCCATAAGAATTCTCAATGGAGTAGTATTCAGTATGAAGAATATCTGAAAAAATTTGAAGGTTTGAATGATTATATTTATTGCAAGGATTTCACTAATTTTTTCAAAAAAGATTTTATATTTGATGATATTATTTCAAATTTTGGTAAAGAGCTATTGGAATGGTTGATGGGAAGAAAAAAATTCCCATTAGCGAATTTAGATGGATTTTATGAAGAATTAAAAAAAATATATAATATAAACGATGATGATATTTTAGCAAGAAGATGGGATGCTTTGCATAAGTATTTTGAAGGAAATATAAAGGAAGCACATAAAATATATTTAGAGCTATTAAATATGAAAAGTGATAATATAGAAAATTGGTTAAGGGATGATATATTAGTCGATGGCAGAAATATTACAATTCAATTGGAAAGAATAGAAAGAAAATATTCTATAGATAATGTTTTTCAAATGGAAATCAAAAAGAATCGTCGTAAGATAGTTTATCCTAATATAGACAGAGTGCGTAGTAATTTGTATGAAAATGTACTTAAAAATATATTTAATTATCAAAATAAATCCAAATATACACAAATATATGGAGTGGGATTAGAATATATATTAAATTCTATTCAAGAACTTGCATATATAAGTATTTTATTTGGTTCAATTACACATTTTAGATTAGTTAGAAACTTACTAGCAGAAGTTTTAAGTATATATGCAAATTGTTATGAGGATACAATTTTTTATAAGAATTGTTTAAAGCAAATGATATTATCAGGAAAATTCAAAGAATTTAAAAAAATGTATAATCGAATAAAGTTAACAGAAAATTTTATTAATAGTAATGAGTTTATTAATGAAATTCTGTCACTAGAGAAAGCTATTTTACCGATGGATATTAATAATTATTATATTTTCATATTTGATGTTTATGGTAGATATCTTGATGACAAAACATATTTAAAATTTGAAAAACACATTTTAAAAATTATAAATATAGGAAAGACATGTGATTTTGATGAAGTGCATAGAGCTTGGGAGTCAATACCAAATAATACAGAACGATTCGTAAAAAAAGAAAATTTATTTAATATAATATTAAAATACTTAAACAAAAATTATTCAGGTTTTTTTAGAAATTTTAGTAGTATATTAAATAAGATAAAGTTTTTGGAATTAGATGAAAAAGAAAAAAAACTTTTTATTAATATAGTAAATAAAGTAAAAGATATTAATGATATAGAAGCCTTTCAAGCAATGATTGAATTAAAAAAATATACTAAAACAAATAACTTTAACAATATTTTATTAAAAGAAAATTCTTTTGAAAATTTTTGGTATAATATTGAAAAAAAGAATAGCACAAAGACATTGAAATACATTGTTACTCAAATAAAAAGTGAAGCTGAAAAGAGAGAAAAAAATCCTGCTATTCATTTTTTTAATGCTAGGAATTATTTAATAGGATGGGAAAACTTTACCAAAAGAAAATATAATGAAGAGATAAGAGCAATTGTTCTAAATGACATATTACCATTGTCTAGAATGATATTAATGTCTAAGAATCAATATGTAAATGAAAAAATAAATATGCTCAAATGTCTTACTTATATAGCATTAGTTGAAAAAGATAACAATATATTAGAAGAAATAAAAAATATTATAAAAAATGTTGAAATAGAATCAGCAAGCAAGGATTTTTATGATAGCAAATCAAAAGTAGATATAAATATTAATATAGAAATGGTAAGATATGCTTTAAAAGAAAAGACACTAAATAATATATTAAATTATTTTATGGTACAAGGTATTTGTAATCAAAATGCCTTATATGAAATTATAGATTGTATAAGTATAATTTTTAGAAATAAAAAAAAGATTAGTAATAATGATTTAAATATAATATATAGTATTTATTGTTTGTCTATACAATCAGAAGATATAGAATTAGTTGATGAAACAATCAAATTATCACATGTATTTATTGGTACAGAACATTTTGATGATACTATCCATATACTAAATAATTTTTTAAATGACAACAATTTTGAAAAGGATTATGCTATTGTTAATTTGATTTATTGCTTGAATAAAAGAAATAAAGAAAAATTTAAAGACATAATTGCAAAATTAAGTAAATCAAATAATTATAATATAAGATACATTGTAAATAAATATTTAAAATAAGGAAGTTTTTACTTCTTTATTTTCATACTATCAATCCAATTATCAAATTCTTTAGCTGTAATTTTACTACGTTGATATTTTTCAAGCATTTTAGCACCTTTTAATTTGTATTTTTCGTAAAGAATAAGTACTTTAGGATTGCTACTTAAAGATGCTTGTTTGTGCAAATTCTTATATCTATTTCTATATTTTTTGCAAAGCTCATCAGATTCATAAGTTTTGGTTGAAGATATTGAATTAGCATATTCCTTACATGTTTTATTATTTTCATAAATATCATCACAATATAAAGTTTTATGAGAAGTTTTAGGTATAAAATAATAGTTACAGTTCTTACAACGTACTAGCCTAAAACTTTTTTTGTTATTAAAAAGTTCTCTTGCAGATACATAGGCAATATCAGTAGGATTTTTTGAATAATAGTAAGTATATAAATCATTATTATCATAAAAATTTTTTACATCATAGCTAATTCCAATATTATTAAATTCGGAAGCAATATCTTTTATTGCAGAAAAATCTTTTTCTTTTTTAGATAATTCTTCTAAGAAATCATAATTATCATCTAAAATATTAGTCACATTTAAAAAATTTTTATAATATTTATTCTCAAAAATATTTTCAAATTTAAGTTGTGTAGTTGATAAATCCCAATAATATTCTTCATAAAATACTTCAGCATAATATTTAATTTCTTCCTCAGATAAAATTAAATTATTGTTTTCTACAGAATTGTCTTTAAATATTAAATTTTTACCATATAAACAATCATTTAATATATTAGGATTATATAGCATTAAGCAAGGAACAAAAAGATATTTAACGAGTAGTAAATTAAAATCTTCAATATCATCAAAATCTGTATTCATGAAGTCAAGCAAATATGTTCCAAGTTCTTGACAGTATGGTTGTT
>CALYAC010000047.1 GCA_944393405.1 uncultured Clostridia bacterium
GAATGGATAATGTAACATCAGGTATTGTATTAGTTGATGGAAGAGAAGTATCAAAATTGAAAAATAAGGAATTAATAAAATATAGAAGAGAAGATATTGGATTTGTTTTTCAATTCTACAATTTAGTACAAAATTTAACAGCAAAAGAAAATGTAGAATTAGCTACTCAAATATGTAAAGATGCTTTAAATCCAGATGAAATTTTAGAAAAAGTAGGATTAAAAGATAGAAAAAATAATTTTCCATCTCAACTATCAGGAGGGGAGCAACAAAGAGTAGCAATTGCTAGAGCAATTGCCAAAAATCCTAAATTATTATTATGCGATGAACCAACTGGAGCATTAGATTATAAAACAGGTAAACAAATATTAAAATTATTACAAAATACAGCAAGAAAAGAAAATATGACAGTTTTAATAATAACACATAATAGTGCAATTGCGCCAATGGCAGATAAAGTAATACATTTTAAAAATGGTACTGAAGAAAGTGTAGAGATTAATAAAAATCCTGTTAATATTGATGAAATAGAATGGTAGATTTTACTTAATTGTGAAAATCGGAGGTGAAATAAATGAAAAAAGCTTTATTTAAAGATAGCATAAAAGAAATTAAAAATACTTATAAACGTTTTATATCAATTTTATTAATGGCTTTTCTAGGAGTAGGCTTTTTTGCTGGAGTGAGGGCTACTTCACCAGATATGTTAGATACAATAGATATTTACTATAAAAATCAAAATATGTATGATATACAAATAATATCAACTTTAGGGTTAACAATTGACGACTTAAATTCTATAAAAAAAATAGATGGCGTATTAGAAACATATGGTTCATATAGCACAGATGAAGTAATAATTGATAACAATTCAGAACATGTAATAAAAATAATGTCTATAGAAGAGATTAATAAACCAATACTAAAAGAAGGGAGAATGCCAAGTGAGCCTAATGAGTGTGTAGTAGAATCTAAAATGTTAAGTGGACTAGGGAAGAATATTGGTGACGAAATACACCTAAAAGAAAATGATGAGAGTTTATTATCTCAAAACAAATTAAAAATAGTGGGAATAGTAGAAAGTCCAATATATATATCAATGCAAAGAGGCAATACTAGTTTGGGAGCAGGGAGTATAAATTATTACACATATGTACCAAAAGAAAGTTTTAATAGTGATTTATATACAGAAATATATATAAAAGTTAAAGATGCTAGTAAATATGAAACATCTACAGATAGATATGAGAATTTAGTAGAAAATGTAAAAAATAATATAGATAATATAAAAGAAGAACGACAAAAAATAAGGTATGATAATTTGATTGATACTGCAGAAAAGGAGCTTGAAAAAGCACAAAATGAATTTAATGAAGAAAAAAAATCAGCAGAAGAACAAATAGCAGAAGCTGAAAAAAAGATAAATGACGCAAAAAAAGAAGTAGAAGAAAATGAAAATAAGATTAATAATGGAGAAGTACAAGCTAATAAGGAATTTGCAAATGCAGAAAAATTAATAAAACAGGGAAAAGAAGAAATTTATTCTAATGAAAAATTATATGATGAGAATAAAGAAAAGGCAGAAGAAGAAATTAATAAATATGAGAATACGAAACAGGAATTAACAAATAATTTAAATACTATAAATACAGGAATAGAGCAAATTGATATAAAATATAATGAAATACAATTAGCTTTATCTAATCCTCAATTATCAGAGGAACAAAAAAATCAATTAGAAAATACAGCTGGATTATTAGAAAAACAAAAATCTGGACTAGAACAAAATAAAAATGAAATAGAAAACGGAATAGAAGAAATAAATAATGGAATAAGCTCAGCAAAAGAACAATTAAAATTAGCAGAAAAACAAATAGAAAATGCGAAAATAGAATTAAAAGAGCAGGAACAAAACTTAGAAAAAGAAAAGAGCAGAACATATTCTGAATTAGAGAATGGTAAAAAGGAGATAGAAGAAGCAAAATTAGAGATACAAAAAGGAGAAGAAGAACTAAATATTAATAAACAAGAATTTGAAAAACAAATAACAGAGGCGGAAGAAAAGTTAAATAATGCTAAAGAGCAGATATCAGAAATTGAGAGTCCTACATGGTATATATTAGATAGATATGGAAATACTGGATATAATAGTTTTATACAAGATGTACATAGTATAGAAAATATAGGAAAAGTTTTCCCAATTGTATTTTTTGTAATTGCAACATTAATATCTCTAACTTCAATGACAAGAATGGTAGAAGAACAAAGAGGACAAATAGGAACATTAAAAGCTTTAGGATATAATAGAATGCAAATTGCAAGTAAATATATAATATATTCTGCAGTAGCATGTATAATAGGTGGAATTTTAGGTATGTGTGTAGGATTTATGCTAATACCAAAAGTAATATGGATGATGTATGAAATGATGTATACAATAACTGATATACATTTAAAATTTAATACTTATTATGCATTATTTGGTTTAGGAGTAGCTTGCATATGTATTGTAGGAGCTACCGCATATTCAACTAATAATATACTAAAATATGAACCAGCAACACTAATGAGACCAAGAGCACCAAAAATAGGTAAAAGAGTTATATTAGAGAAAATACCATTTATATGGAATAAATTGTCTTTTTCGCATAAAGTGACAGTAAGAAATATATTTAGATATAAAAAGAGATTTCTAATGACAATAATAGGTATATTGGGATGTACTGCATTGATTGTAGCAGGATTTGGATTAAAAAATTCAATAGAATCACTTTTACCAAAACAATATGGAAAAGTATTTAAGTATAATATGCAAGTAAGTTTAAAAAATGGAGTAGATGTAAATAGTTTTCTTGAAAAAGTAAGAAATAATGAAAAAATAAAAAATATAACTGAAACAAATATTTCAGCTGGTGAATTAACAAATAAAGATAGTACAGAAGAAATTCAAATAATAGTACCTAAAAATGCTGATGAAATAAAGAATAGTATAAATATAATAGATTTAGAAACAAATGAATCAGTAGAATTATTAGATGATGGAATATATGTAACAGATAAAGTTGCAGAATTATTAGAAATAAGTGAAGGAGATATTATAACAATTAAAAATAGTGATGATATAGAGAAACAAGTTAAAGTCAATAAAATTGTAGAAAATTATGTATCACATTATGTATATATGACTAGAAATACATATGAAAAATTATTTGAAGATAATTATTCTACAAATATTATATATATAAATACTCATCAAATGGAAGAAAATGATGAAGAAAATCTGGCAAAGGAAATAATAAATTATAGTGAAGTAAGTGGAGTTATTTTAACGTCTACAGTAAGGAATGCAATGAATGATACATTAAAATCTTTAAATTATGTAGTAGTTGTTTTAATTGTATCAGCAGGATTACT
>CALYAC010000048.1 GCA_944393405.1 uncultured Clostridia bacterium
GTGCAACCGTTAGAGCGTAGCGATTTTAATACAATAGGAAAGGATAACTTTCCTATTGTATTAAATAAATGCTTCAACATTTTTTTATAAAAAATGTTGAAGCATTTACCATCCCAACTAATATCGGTCATATAACTACAACTTATACTCACAGTATTTGCCAAGTGTTCTTGTTCTAATGCTCTTTTCTTTCTATTACTTTATCCATAGGTTCATAACTGTCTTTTGAAAGAAGAGATTGCGAAATTATTATATCTCCTTGCTTTAATATTCTATATGTTTCACTTACTTTTCCATCTATTCCTTCTGTTTTTACTATTTCTTGACCTTTCTCCAATTCATTATTATTTTCATAAATTGTTTCTCTTGGAATTGTTTCTAATATTTTAGTTTGTAAAACCACTTCATATTCCACATCTTCTTTTATTCCATAAACTGATATATCTACTACACCATTTTTTACTATTGCCTGTATTTTCACAGGATACTTCCTAGTATTTTTAAATTTAAAATCTATTGTCCCCCATGATACAGTAGCATCCAACCCTGCTGATACATATGAAGTTAAGAAATGATGATTACTTCTCTCTACTACTTCTAAATTTGCAAGCAAAACTGCATTATATAATGTAGAAGATATTTGACATATTCCCCCTCCTACATCCTGTACCACTTTACCTCCGAGCATATGTAGATGCTTCTTTGTATCCTGCATCTATTGTCCTTTGTCCTACTATTCTATTATATGAAAATATTTCTCCTGGTAATATTATTGCACCATTAATCTTATTTGCTGCCAACTCTAAATTTGTATTTCTGTCCTTTGTTCCTGGGTCATATCTTGTTGTATATCTTCCCAATAAATCTGGGAATGCATCTTCTCCTAAATTATTTGTTGTTATTTCTGGTTTAGTGATTTTTAAAGGTATAATATATTCTTCTTTATCTTCATTTAATATTTTGTTTGCTTCTTCTATTGATATTGCTAAATCTATACCATTAACCTCTGGATAAACCTTAAATGGCTCTTTTTCTATATATGCATTTTGCGGTTTTTTGTATATTTCATCATAAATTTTTTGCATTGATATTTCTTCAGGCTGTGCTTGTATAACTGGTATCTCTATCTTGGAGTTATTATATGATTCATAAGAATTTCGTATTTTTGATATTAACTCTTCTTTATTTACAACTATTCCGGGTTTTCCTTTACTTATTATTAGTTTATCACTTTCTATATAATAATTGCTCTCTACCATAACTCCTGGTATTCTTTGACTTATACTATCTACTTCATTATTTAGTCTTTCTTCATCTAATTCAAACTTTGAACTTACATCTAACCCAAATATCATTGCACATAATATTTGATAATTATTTTTTAATATATTTCCACTTCTTCCTATTTTATATGCTTCTTCTAAAACCAAATCTATATTATGATTAACATTAATTTGCTTTCCATCTAACTCATTAGAAAAATCTTTATAATATATTTCTATCTTATTTGTTGTATTAGCTTTTTGCTCTAACTTTTCCCTTGCTTCTTCCATTTTTAGTCCAGACAAATCAATTCCATCTACTGTTACACCATTTATGAATCTATCATTATTTATATTTATTAATGCAAAAATTACAGAAAATATAATAATAATTAAAATTAAAATAAATATTATTATCAACTTCTTCACTTTGCACTCCCCCATTCTTTTATTCATCTTATCATATCTATTTTTTTTCTGCAATAATAATTTTGGTTGTAGACAAAAATTATTTTTTTGTATATAATGTTGTCAAAATAATTATAAATTTTAGATAATTTGTTTTATCAAATTATCATATGATAAATATGTTATCAGAATGTGAGGTTTATATGTTAATAGGTTCTTTAATAAAAAAAATAAGAGAAGAAAAAAATATTAAAAAATCTGAAATTGCAGAAAAAGCTAAAATTAATGTAGGTCACATTACACACTTAGAAAAAGGAGAAAGAAATCCTAGTAGTAGATCTTTAAAAAAAATTTGCGAAATATTAAATATTCCATATCAGATAGTAGCATATTCAGTTGATAAAAAACTTACAGAAGAGCATATTGGATATAATTGTGTTGATCATATTTCATACAATAAAATTTTAGCTGTTGAACCAAAAGATTTTATAACATGCCCTATTAATTGTTCAACTGCCCATATAGCAATTAAAGTTTCTGATACTTCTATGGAACCAACTTATCCAAAAGATTCTTATGTATTTTTAGAATTTAGTACTCCATTAGATTATAAAGATGTTGGACTTTTTTCTTATAATGGCAAAATTCTTTTAAGGAGATTTATAATAAGGAAAGATAAAATAGGAATAAGAGCTGATAATAAAGACATCCCTGATATTTGGTTCAATGAAAATGATGACTTCACAATAATTGGAAAAGTAATTGGTTAATAAATTGTTGAAATTTTTATAAAAAATAATATTTTTTTAAATTTTTGTAAAAAATACTTGAAATATATTTATTTTAATAATATAATTAGTATACTAAAGATAAAGTTAAAGGGAGAGAGTAAAATGGAGTTAGTTAAAAATATATTTTTTAATACTGATAAACTTGTTGAAAATAATAAAGTAAAAATATCATATACTGGGCAACTTTTTCAAGATAATAGTGAAGAAGTATTTATCCATTATGGATTTGGTATTAATTGGGATAATATATCTGAAATAAAAATGGATAAAACAGAATTAGGTTTTCAAGCTGAAATAGATTTAGTCTCTGATCAAACATTAAATTTGTGTTTTAAGAATGAAAATAATATATGGGATAATAATAATGGTAAAAATTATATTTTTCCTATTGAGA
>CALYAC010000049.1 GCA_944393405.1 uncultured Clostridia bacterium
AAAATTAAAAAGTAAGGAAAAAGATATATTAAATAAAAGATTTTTTGAAGGGAGAACACAGAATGAAGTAGCAGAAGAATTAGGAATATCACAAGCGCAAGTTTCAAGATTAGAAAAAAATGCTATAGCACATATAAAAAGAATATATAAATAGATGTATTATATACAAATTAAAGAACATATATTATAGTATTATAATGTTGGAAAATTTAATATAATAAATCAATATTTTCAACTATAAGTTATAGGAAATTGCATTTCCTATAACTTATAAAATAATGCAATAAGAAGGAAGGGAATGATAGTAATTATGCCAGGACAAAAAGGATTAGATTTTAAACATAAAGAAGTTATAAATATAAGAGATGGAAAGAGGATGGGATTTGTACAAGACGTATGTGCAGATTTAGAAACAGGAAATATTACATCTATAATAGTGCCAGGAGGAAACAATAAAATAATGAGTATGTTTTCAAGTGGAAATGATATAGAAATACAATAGCAAAATATAAAATGTATAGGAGAAGATACAATATTGGTTAAAATTTAAATATATCAATAAAGAAGAAAATTTTACAAAATAATAAATTATATTAAGTAAAATATATTGCACACAAACTCACTAAAAAGACATAGTAATTACAAATTTTAATGCTTTCCATTCTGTTTACGTATATAGTAATATAACTGATAAACTATATTTCTCTAAAAATATGGATACATATATTGTAAAAATCGGCAAAATATTATATAATAAACAACTAGTAAAACAAGTGGGAAGGGTATGTCATGATTGTAAAAAAAGAAATAATAGATGAGTTATGTTATAGTGCAGGAGAAACAAGAGTAGAGAAAGCAAAAAAATATGTAGAAAAAAATAGAGTAAATCTAACAAAAGTAATATATGATGATAATTGTAATTTTGAAGTAAAGGCAATAGTTAAAGGAGATTCAGATATATACCATACATATATAAGTGTATGTAATGAAGAAATAGAAGATTTAACATGTGATTGCCCAGATTATTATAGTCATTATGGTGCATGTAAACATATAATTGCTACAATATTAGAATTTGAAAGAAATAAGGAATATGCAAAATTATTTGCAGGAGAACAAGAAAAAATAGAAGATAATATTAGAGCAAATAAAATAGATAATTATAGAGAATTTAAAGAATTAATAAACGAATTTTATGAAGAAGAAGATCAAGAAATTGAAAAACAGCATATACAAACCAAAAGAAATATAATGATTATACCTAAGCTAATATATAATGAATATAGTGGTGATTTAAAAATTGAGTTTAAAATAGGTGATAAGCAAACATATAAATTGAAGAACTTAGTTGATTTTTATAACAGAATGCAAAATAATGAAACATATAAATATGGTCAAAAATTAGAATTTAAACATGAAAGAGAAGCTTTTACTGAAAACAGTTTGCCAATAATAGATTTTATTATGAAATATAGCGAGATAATAAAATATGCAAATTCAGCAATGGGAAATTACACATATTATGGGAAATCTTTAAATGAAGGATATATAACTATATCAAATACAGGAATGGATGAATTGCATGAAATATTAAAAAATAAGAGAATAAGAATAAGCACAATGTATTATGAAAAAGATTTGCTATTTTCTAATGAAAATTTTAAAATAGAGTTTAATATAGAAGAAAATAATAAAGGTGAATACAAACTCACAACAGATATGGATATATATGAATATGATATTATAGATGGAAAAGAATATAAATATATAATGACCAATGGAGTTTTGTATAAATTGTTAAAAGAACAAAAAGATAGTTTGAAACTTTTAGATTTTTTAAGAAAAAACCATTCAGAAGAGATTATATTTCCAAAGGAACAAACAGGAAATTTATTTTCTATTGTTATGCCTAAAATTAAAAAAGATGTAAAATTAAAAAATGTAAAAAAAGAGGAGATAGAAAAATATATACCAGAACAATTATATGTAAAAGTATTTTTAGATTACAATGATGACAACTTTATAATAGCAGAAATTAGGTTTTGTTATGGTAATGAAGAATTTAATCCTTTATCAGAAGAAAATGTAAATATGGTTAGGAATTCTTTAGATGAAAATAAAGTTATAAATTTATTTATAAAAACTGGTTTTTTGCTAGACAGAAATAATAATAGATTAATACTAACAGATGAAGAAAAAATATATGATTTTTTAGCATATGGAATAGAAGAGTATATGCAAAAATTTGAAGTATTAGCAACAGATAATTTCAAAAGTAGAGAAATAAAACAACCCAAAATAATGTCTATGGGAGTAAAAGTAGAAAATAATTTATTAGATATAAATATAGAAGGAATGAATTTTGATAAAAATGAACTCGTGCAAATAATGGAAAAATATCATCTAAAGAAAAAGTATCATAGATTAAAAAATGGCGAATTTATAAAACTAGAACAAAATGAAACTATGGATTTTATAGAAAATACTTTAGATGGAATGGGATTAGATTATAAAGAATTACAAGATGGGAAAATTAAAGTTCCAATGTATCGTTCTTTATATTTAGATAGAATTTTAAGTAATTTAAATAGTGTAAAAATTACAAAAGATAGTGAATATAAAAATATAGTAGAAAAACTCCATAGTAAAGAT
>CALYAC010000050.1 GCA_944393405.1 uncultured Clostridia bacterium
TTTTAAATTTATAATGAGATATGAAATTTATTGTTGTATATTGCGCACAAATTAACAAAAATCCAAATAGAAAGTTTTAACTAGTACAAATTTTAAGGTTTTGCTATTTGTTCTCTTCATAATTATTTTCTTTTTTTATCCAAACAGAAACACTACCACCATTAACATAAAAAACACCATTTCCATCACTATCTATGTACACAGGTTTAGAAATATTACCTGTACAGTCATATAATGTTTGATTAGCTAATCGTTTCCCTACATTCATTTTCTTAGATCCACCAGCTCCATCTGTTAATATAACAGCCATGCCAGAGTCAGGATGTTCATAATCTCCTTCACGAGTCCACCCAATAATATTTGGATGATCAAAATAATCAATTTGGTGACCATATGCAAAATATTTCCTTGCCCAAAGTAGTTTTTCTAATTTTTCTTTCATTGGGTGTACATTTTTTTCTGGAATACCATAATAATCTCCATAAAATATACAAGGCAAACCATCTTTTCTAAGTAAAATAAGAGCATAAGCTAATGGCTTAAACCATTCATGAATCCAAGATTGTAATGATTGGCCGTATTTCAGTATCATGATTGTCAACAAAAGTAACAGCTTTATCTGGATTTGACTTTACAAGTGTTCCATCAAAAATTTTCCTCATATCATATGTACCAGAACTATTGCATGCATTGAAAAAATTGTAATGTAAAGGAACATCGAATAAAGACATTAAGTTATTTGTTTCTTCTATATACGAATTTAGTAAATTAACATTAGTTGACCAATATTCACCTACTGTAAACAATTTTTTTTCAGTCCAAGAACGTAAATCAGAAAGCCAATTAGTAAAAAAGTCTGCTCTTATATGCTTTACAGCATCAATTCTAAATCCATTTATATTTGTTATTGATAAATACCATTTTCCCCAGTTATTTAGTTCATTTACTACATCAACATTATTTAAGTCCACATCTGCACCCATTAAATAATCAAAATTTCCGTTTTCTAAATCTACTTCTTTGTCCCAATGTTTTCCATAAAAAATATATATAGATTTTTTCTTTTTATATTCGTCCCAATCAACACCATGAAAATGTGTCCAATTCCATTTAAAATCTGAATATTTATTATTACGACCATCAAAATTATATTTAGTCCAAGCAAGAATTTTTTGTGGTTTTGAAATAAATCTAGTTCTATTTGATGGATCATTTTCTATAGCGATAACTTCTTCTGTACCATCAGCTCCTAATCTATGATTAAAAACAATATCTGCAATAACATTTATATTATTTCCTTGCAAAGTTTTTATTGCTTTTAAATATTCATCTTTTGATCCATATTTTGTACGTATACTACCTTTTTGATCAAATTCACCTAAATCATACATATCATAAACTCCATAACCTACTTCATTAATACCACCTGTACCTTTATATGCAGGAGGAAGCCAAATTGAAGTAATACCAATAGAACTTAAATATTGTGCATCTCTAATACATGAGTTCCATAGATTTGACTCTGGTTTTATATACCATTCGAAATATTGCATCATTGTTTCATTTGTATTCACTAGATAACCTCCAATCAGCTAATAAAAGCTAAAATATAAAAATATTATAACATATTTTCAAAAAAAGATGAAAAAAAATTAAAAATATATTATAATAGATGTAATTTAAGAAAGGATAGGTATTAAATATGCAATTTGTAAATAATATAGTAGCGTGGTTTAGGAATTTAAGTATTGAGACTTTAATAGATATAATGGTAGCAATTATTGTAATAATAGTTTTTGGTATTCTTTCTTCAGGATTTTCATATATTTTATTAAAAATATTTAATAGGAAGAAAAGTAAAGAATATATAAAATCAACTTCGCTATATTTACCACTAAAAGCGATGTTTGTATTAGTTGGTGTGTTTTTAGCAGTTAATATTTTAGCATTGCCAACAGCATGGATGAAATATATATATAAAGGATTTAAAATTGCTATTATATTGATTATAGCTAAAGGTATAGCAGATGCATTTTCTTCAAATTCTAAAATCTTTAAAAGATTACAACATAAAGGTAAACTTAAAGAAAATAAAGCATTAGCAAATTTCTTTAGTAAAATAATAAAAGTTATTATTTATATAATAGCTGGTTTTATGGTTGTTAGTGAATTTGGATATAATTTAAATGGTATAATAGCAGGTTTAGGATTAGGAAGTGTTGTTATTGCTTTAGCAGCACAAGATATTGCAAAAAATTTATTTGGTGGTGCTGCAATAATTTTTGATAAGCCTTTTGAAGTAGGAGATTATATAGAAACAGGAACTATATCTGGAACTGTAGAAGATATTACTTTTAGAAGTACTAGAATTAGAAAAGTTGATAATACAGTTGTAACTGTTACTAATTCTGTACTGTCTAATGAGTCTATAAGTAATTGGAATAGAATTACAAAAAGAAGATATGAATTTAATATAAGAATTCCACTAAACACAAAACCAGAAATAATAGATAGGATTGTTAGCCGTATGAAATTTATGCTTAAAAGTAATAAAAATATAATAGAAGATTCAGTAGAAGTATTTTTTAATCAATTTAATGAAGACTCAATAAATATACTTACATATTTATATAC
>CALYAC010000051.1 GCA_944393405.1 uncultured Clostridia bacterium
TATAGAGATTTTAGAGTTGGTTTTAGGGAAGGACAATCAAAAGCTAGAGAAATAGGATTATATATGCAAAAATATTGTGGATGCATATTTTCAGAGGAGATTAGATATTATAAACAAATTCAGAGAGATAAGGAAAACATAAAATAGAAAGAAGGTAAATATACTAATGGAATGGAAAGATGTAACAAATTATTTTACAGAAGAACAAAGACATTATAAAAATACTTATTTAGAAATTGATTATGTTGGAAATGATAAAATTGAACTAGGGTTGTATTCATCAAAAGATGATTTATATGAAATATATGTAAGTTTTGGTATAATGTTTGGCATAGTTTATGTCAAAAAAGAAGAGGCAAATAAAATTTTTTATGAAATGAAAAATAAAATTGAAGAAGAATATGTAAAAAATAAAGAACCATCAGATGAATTTATTAGTGAGTTTGATAGAAAATATGGATTAAACTTACCAAATGATTTATTTTTTGATATGGATAAATTATTTAGAATATAAGGGGAAAAGTTATTCTATGTAAAACAAGGATATGAAAAGAAAAATGCGAATTAAAGGAAAAGCATTGAAAAATAGGAATAAATGTTGTATAAATAGAATTATTGAATAGAGATGAGAAATTTAATTAATAATATAAAAGACGGCAATATTGCCGTCTTTTATAAAGTATGCTAGTCTTCAAAGCAAATAGATTCTTGTACCCATTTAGGTAATTTTTGAAAATTTACTTTACAAAAATTACGAAATTCTTCTGCAATTATATCCATCCTTTCTCTAAATGGATAATAGCGCCAATTATAAATATTGTAGCATCCCATCCATTCTGCTAAAACTTGTCGAGGATGTTGTCTTGGATAATAGTCATTAGGGTCATCAGCAATAAACCAATTATCGTCTTGATCAATATACAGCATATATGGGTTTTCTCCATATTTTCCCCATTCGTGTTTGGAAATTAAAGAAGGATGCAACCCACTTTTTTGGACTTCTCTAAGCACTGGCATTTCAGTAGGAGCAAGATGAAAATGTGCATGAACAATACTTGTTTTATGTTTACCTGCGCCAGTTTTGCCAGAGCTACATTCAAAGGCAAAAACCTTCTTTTTATAGATTCCTTGCAAAATGAGTTTTATGTCATTCAGAACTTGAAGGAATTCATCTCTTTTCTCTTCAGAAAGAAGGGCAAATGATGTAATATGATCCTTAGGAACAATCATCAAATATCCTTCAAAGAAAGCTCCAGTTCCAGGAACAACGTAAAAATTATTACTTTCGTATACAATGTGTTCAATATTTTGAGATTTCCTATCACGGATTCTACAGAGTAAACAATTATCTGTATTAGATGAACAATGGGAAGAATCAAAACAAGAATGATCGCCCACATCAACATCATAAGCATCCAGAATTTTAGGAAAATCCTCAACAAGGTTTTTAGAACCCAATATATTCATTTCAATATTTGAGATTCCAAAACGACATTGCAATACTATAGGATTATATTGAATATAATCCCAATTGACATAAGAAGTAACATATACTGCATTTTTATTGTGATAAAAAACAGTATTTAACAGTTCAGGACTAACTTTTTTTACAATTGTGCAAGCTTTGAATCCAGCAAGTACTTCTTCGACTTGGCTAATTAGCGAAGTTTCAACTTGGATGATGATAAACCGCTGAGTCTTTTTCATAAAATAAACCTCCCTATAAAAGTTATAATAATTATATCACAAATATTTATATTTGAAAAGAGTTAACATAGTAAAAATCAGCATATTTATTCATTTGATTTAAAATTGTGAACTGATTCTTCTACATATCATATGTGTAAATTTTATATAAAACATATAAATTTTCAAGACTTAAAATTCTTTTAAATTAAAGTGTTTAGGGATTGATTATAATTATATTAGATGTTATAATGTTTCAAAAAAGGAAGGAATGAAATTCAATGAAAGAAGAAATTATTTTACCAAATTATAAACATTGTATATTAAATACAATAACATCAATATTAAAATATTATAATGTCAAAACTAATCATGATTCGCTTGGAAGTTTAGATAAAAAATTAGAAAAAAAATATAAAAACATTGTTTTTTTAATTTTAGATGGAATGGGTGAACATATTTTAAATAAAGTATCAGAAAAAGGTTTTTTTAATAAAAATAAAATAGATTGTGTTACTTCTGTATATCCATCAACAACAACAGCAGCACTTACCACATATTATTCTGGTAAACCTCCATATGAGACAGGATATATAGCTTGGTCTCAGTATTTTAAGGAGTATGGTAGAGCAATAGATATGTTTTCACATAAAGAATCATATTTAAAAGAAGATATTTCTAATGCAAGAATAAATGTATTTGATACAATATTAAAATATGTAACTATATATGAAAAAATAGAGAATGCTTCTCCAGAAGTAAAAGCATATGAAATAATGCCAATATACTCTGATAAAAGATCCAAAAGAAGTATTAGGGCAGATAATATAGATGAAATTACAGAAAATATAAATATGCTATGTGAATTTCCAGGAGAAAAATTTATAATGGCATATTCAGATAAACCTGACGAATTTTTACATAAATTTGGAACAAATGCAGAAGAAGTGAAAGATTATATATTAGAAGTAGAAAATAAAATAGAAGAGATGTGTAACAAATTATCAAATGATACATTATTA
>CALYAC010000052.1 GCA_944393405.1 uncultured Clostridia bacterium
AATTTCCAAAACTATAAACAAAGAAATTACAAAGACTTAGAAAATTTATATATAAATTCTATTCAAAGGAGTGAGCAAAATCAACAACCTAAAAATCTTGCTTAATGAGTATGAGCAAAAAAGATATAAAAAAATACATGACTTTGAAAACTTTAAAAGTGAATTATATAAAGAAATTCCTCGCCTTAAAGAAATAGATAAAGAATTAAGTCATATGGCAATTAAAAATACAAAATTATTAATAAATAATCCAGATCAATCCATTATTACTCAAATGGAAAATATTATTAATAACTTGATAAAAGAAAAAAAGAATTTATTAAATTCTGTAAATATTTCTATTGAGAGTTTTGGTCCAAAATATGATTGTAATATATGCCATGATACAGGTTATTATTCAGAAAATAATAGAACTATTATGTGTAATTGTCTAAAACAGAAATTACTAGACATCGAATATAATCAAGCAAATATGTCTAATTTAAAAAAAGAAACTTTTGATAATTTTAATTTAGCTTACTATTCTGACAAGCCTGATAAAGAGAAATATAATTCAGATATTTCTCCAAGAGATAATATTTTAATGATAAAAAATGTTGCTATTAATTTTATAAATAATTTTGATAATCCTAATGAAAAAAATCTTTTATTTTCTGGTAACACTGGATTAGGAAAAACTTTTCTCTCTAGTTGTATCGCAAATGAAATATTAAAAAAGGGAAAAACAGTATTATATCAAACTGCTCCCATGATGTTAGATAATATAATAGATTTTCGTTTCGGGAAAAAAACTGAAGTATCCAATCTTTATGATACAATAATTAATACAGATTTATTAGTCATTGATGACCTTGGTACAGAATATATGAATAATATTAAATTCACTGAATTATTTAATATTATAAATACACGTATATTAACTTCAGATAAAAATACCAAAACAATAATATCTACAAATTTGAATATAAATAATCTTTTGTCAACATATGATGAAAGAATAATGTCTAGATTAATTGGATCATATAATATATGTAGATTTTTTGGAGAAGATATTAGATTTAAAAAAATATAATGATTTAATATATCATAAAAAAACACATAATAGTTTTTTGTACTATTATGTGTTTTTTTTAGTCTTCTTTCTCAATCGTTTCTATACTAACTACTTTGCCTCCGTCACTAGTTCTCATTAATGTAACTCCTTGAGTTGCTCTTCCTAACACACTAATGTCAGATACATTTAACCTTATAATTGTTCCTTTATCTGTAATTAACATTACATCTTCATCTTCTTTTGCAATACGGATTCCAACAATATTTCCTGTTTTAGGAGTAACTTTATATGTTATAACTCCTCTTCCTCCTCTATTTTGTATTCTATATTCGTTTAACTCTGTTCTCTTACCAAAACCATGTTCTGTAATTGCTAATAATGTTGCATTATCATTACTTATAATTGATTCCATACCAATTACATAATCTTCTTCATCTAATCTTATTCCAATTACTCCTTGTGCAACCCTTCCCACTGGTCTTACATCTTTCTCGTCAAATGTTATACTCATTCCTTTACTTGTAACTAATACAACATTATCTTGTCCATCTGTCAACCTTACATCAATTAATTCATCGTCTTCTTTTAAAGCAATTGATAAAAGACCTGTTTTTCTTGATGAATCATATTCTTTTAAACATGTTTTTTTAATTAATCCATGTTTTGTAGCCATTAGTAAAAATTTTGTTTCGTCAAAATTTTTAATTGGTATAACAGCTGAAATTTTTTCTCCGCTATCTAAACTAAGTAAATTAACAATAGCTGTACCTTTAGCTGTTCTTCCTGCTTCTGGTATTTCATAACCCTTTAATTTATATAATTTTCCTTTATTTGAGAAAAATAATATTGTTTCATGGGTAGATGCTGTAAATATTTGCTTTACGAAATCTTCCTCTCTAGTTGCTATTCCTGTTATTCCTTTTCCTCCTCGTTTTTGGCTTTTATATGTATCTATTGGCATTCTTTTTATATATCCAAAATGTGTTAAGGCTACAACTGTTTGTTCTTCTTTTATTAAATCTTCTATTTCAATTTCTCCTTCTGATGCAACTATCTTTGTTTTTCTCTCATCTCCAAATTTTTCTTTTATTTCTGTTAATTCTTCCTTTATTATATCAAATACCAATTTTTCACTACCCAATATAGCTCTTAATCTTTCTATTAATTCCATTAATTGTTTGTATTCTTCTTCAATTTTTTCTCTCTGCAATCCAGATAGAGTCTTTAGCCTCATATCCAATATAGCTTGAGCTTGAATATCTGTTAACCCAAATCTTTCCATTAATCTTTCTTTTGCATCATCATATGATGAGCGGATTATATTTATAACTTCATCAATATTGTCTAATGCAATCTTTAATCCTTCTAATATATGAGCCCTTGCTAATGCCTTATCTAACTCAAATTGAGTTCTTCTTAGTATAACAGTTTTTCTATGATTTATATAATTCTCTAAACATTGTCTCAATGTTAATATTTTGGGTTCTCCATTTACTAATGCAAGCATTATAATTCCAAATGTATCTTGCAT
>CALYAC010000053.1 GCA_944393405.1 uncultured Clostridia bacterium
CTTCTTCTAAATCTGTATCAGTAACAAAACATTCTGCAGAATAACATGGCTTTTCTTCTAATTTATCTACTTTATCTAATTTTTTAAATCCATAATCTAGCATATCATATTTTTCTTCTCCTGGTATTTCCCATTCATAATTCATTGAATAACTTACACAATACCATTTTCCTATTTCTAATATAGTAGAACCTGCATATCCAATATTTATAATTTTATCAGGTTTCCCATTTTCACATATATATTTTGTTAAACTAATTGCTGTCCTCTGTTTTCCTATTCCAGTTATTAATAAAGAGGTATTTTCTTTTCTATATATTTCATTTGAT
The DNA here is from genome assembly GCA_944393405.1 of uncultured Clostridia bacterium. The sequence goes on from CALYAC010000053.1 coordinate 330, forward strand.
ATTTTCTCTAATCCTAGTTTTTCTGCAATTTGAATTGCCTCTTTTTCCATTGCTATACAATATAATTTTTCCATTTTATTTCAAATCCTTTTCATATTTTTTTAATTATATCACTATATGACAAAATCCGCAATAATTTTCTTTTATCCTATTTTAAAGGTTTTTGTAACAATCTTTTACTATTTTGCATACAATATTATATATTGGTAATAATCTTTAGAAAGGACGTGATATAGTATGTCTAAAATGATATATTTAGATAACAATGCTACTACAAAAGTTGATAATGAAGTTCTTAATGCAATGTTACCATATTTTCAAAATGAATATGCTAATCCTAGCAATGTTTATAGTTTTAGTAAAAAAATAAAAGAAGATATAGCAAAAGCAAGGCTTAGTATAGCAAGACTTATAAATGCCAATAGTAATGAAATTATATTTACAAGTTGTGCAAGTGAAAGTAATAACACAGCTATTATGTCTGCTGTAAGAAATAATCCTAATAAACATCACTTAATTACAACTTGTGTAGAACACTCTTCTATTTTAGAAACAATGAAATATTTAGAATCAATTGGTTATGATGTTACTTATCTTTCAGTAGATTCTAAAGGAAGAATTAATTTAGAAGAATTACGTAATTCAATAAGACCTGATACTCTTTTAATATCTATCATGTTTGCAAATAATGAAATAGGTAATATTTTTCCTATTAAGGATATTGGAAATATTGCGAAACAATATGGGATTCTTTTTCATGTTGATGCTGTACAGATTATTGGTAAAGCTAGAATTGATGTTAAAGCTATGAATATTGATACTTTATCATTGTCTGGTCACAAAATATATGCTCCTAAAGGAGTAGGTGTACTTTATGTAAAAAATGATACTCCTTATACTTCACTTATATTTGGAGGGCATCAAGAACAAAGTAGACGTGCAGGAACTGAAAATGTTGCATATATTGTTGGACTAGGAAAAGCTGCTGATATAATAATGAATGATAATTATAAAGTTAATATAAAAATATCTAGTCTTAGAGATTATATGGAAAAAAAAATATTAGATACAATTCCTAATGTAACAATTTATGGTGACTTATATAATAGAGTTCCTAATACCTCTAGTATATCATTTTCTGGAGTTCAAGGCAAAGATTTATTATTTGCCTTAGATAATCATAATATATGTGTTTCTACTGGTTCAGCATGTAGTGCAGGATTTTTGAAAAATTCACATGTTCTCGAAATGATGCATGCTGATTTAACTCACTCTAGCCCTATTCGTATTAGTCTTGGAAAATATAATACTAAAGAAGAAATTGATTATTTTACAAATATTCTAATACCTATTATTAAAAAATTAAGAATTGATTCAAATATTTCAATCAGATCAAATCGGAACACTGTAAAATTTGTATTAATTAAAATTGTTCTCTACTTAGTATAATTAAATTATCTAGTAAACGTAAATTTTGCAAATATAAATTTGACACTTTACATAAATTTATGATATAATATTTTAGATTTTTTTATTAGTTGGTCAGTCTAATAAAACATTAACAACTTAAATACTAGGAGGATTTTTATGCGGTCACTGCAAGTTTCACATTTTATTACAAATATTACAAACAGCACTGAAAGATGTAAATGGTCTCGTCTCATAAAAAAAAATCCATATATTGTTAAACTTATATGTTTTCTTGAAGATGAATTAGGAGAACTTCCTTTTAGTACTATTGTAGAAATAAGACGTACAATTGAATATAATATACCAATCCTTAAGATTAAAGATTACATCAAACCATATTTAGCTTCAAGCGAAATTGAGTATCTTATGCAAATTTTACGTGAGATTCATGATGAAGATAAAATAAAACTATATATCAATCCAGAACTTAATCAAGATCAAAGATGGATTGTTGGTTTTGGCTTTAAATGTGGGCTAAATGCTATGGAAACTTCTGTTTTTGCTAACCCAATTTTTTCTTCTACACAAATGTACCAAATTCTGCTTGGAATAACAAATGGTTTAACAATTGATGAAATTAATTGTTATGCTAAACCTTGGTTTGATACGAGCTTTATGGAATTATTAAGAAATTCTTTTTTTCTTTTTTCAAACTTAAACTTATATAGTGTTTTATCTCTTTATACTCCTTCATATGCGAGTAAATTGAATAATTTTTTAGCTTAAACTGACCAAAAAAGAGTAA
>CALYAC010000054.1 GCA_944393405.1 uncultured Clostridia bacterium
TAGTGGAAATACAACTGGAACAGTACCAGTAACAGACGAAGTACCTGGACAATTAGAAATTACAGGAACAAATCCAACAGCAACAGTAACAGGAAACAAGGTTGATTTTGGAAATGTAACAGTAGAGCCAGGAACACCAGAAATATTAACAATTAATGTAAAGGTAAAAGCAGATGCAACAGGAAATATTAAAAATGTTGCAAAAGTAGATGGAGAAGATACTCCAGATGAAGAAGTTACAATAGAAAATGTTCCTAAAATAACAGGAGTTAAAACAAACGAAGATTCTGATAAAGTAGTAAAACCAGGTGAAGAGGTAACTTATAAAATTAAATTAAGCAATAATGGAAATGCAGAAGGAACAACAACAATAACAGATAAATTACCAGATGGTGTTATTTATAAAGATTCATCAGATAATGGTACATACAATAGTAATACCAAAACAGTAATTTGGAACGATGTAAAAGTACCAGTAGGAACAGATTCAAAAGTATTAACAGTAACTGTAACAATTGATAAATCAGCAACAGGAAAAATTCAAAATACAGCATATATTGAAAATGAAGAAAAACATGATGAAGGTTTAGACTTGGTAAAAATTACAGCTGAAAAAGTTAGTGATGTTACAACAATAGCAACAGTAGGTCAAGAAGTAACATATACAATTAAAGCTGTTAATAACGGAACAATTAAAGGTGATGCAGTTATTACAGACCAAATTCCAGCAGAATTAGAATATAAAAATGCAACATTAACAAATGTCGATGGAGATACAATTAGTGTTAAAGATGGAATTGTTACATGGAATGTAAAGGACTTAGAGCCTGGAGAAGACAATGCTAGAACATTAACAATAACAGCAACAGTAAAAGATTTTGAAGGAAAAAGTGAAACAATAACAAATGAAGTTAAAGTTGATGGTGAAAAGACTTCAGAAACAACAATAGAAGCTGGAAAACCAGTTATTACATCAACAAAAACAAGTGAAATTATTTCTTGTGAAAGAAATGAATTAGATGGAACTACAGTACATGAAGGAGACAAAATAAAATATACAATTACAGTAAAAAATGATGGAACTGTGGAAAAACAAATTAATATTACAGACCCAATTAAAGAAGGACTATCATATGTTGATGGAACTTTAAAAGCAAACTTTGCAGGAACAGAAATAACAAGTGCAAAAGTAGAAGATGGGGTTGTAAAATTAGAAAATTATACATTAACAACAGGTGGAACATTGACAATTGAATTTACAGTACAAGTAAATACATTGCCAGAAGGTGTATCAAACAAAGTAATTGGTAAAAATATTGCTGTAGTAGATGGTAATAATAAAGAAGACGAAAAAGGTGATTATGAAGTAGTAAAACCTATTATTACTACTGAAAAATCAAGTTCAATTGTATCATGTAGTAAGAATCAAACAACAGGAACAATTGTGCATGAAGGAGATCAAATTCAATATGAAATAAAAGTAACTAATTCAGGAGAAACATCAGGAAAAGTAACAGTTGAAGATACAATCAAATCTGGATTAACATATGTACAAGGAACTGTAGAGGCAACAGTTGATGGAAGTGCAGTTTCAGGTATTGCAGTAAATAATGGAAAAGTAATGTTATCAGGCTATACATTAGAAGCACACAAAACATTAATTATTAAATTTACAGTACAAGTAGATTCATTACCAGAAGGTGTATATGGTAAAACAATTGATGCCAACGTAGTAACAGTAAATGGAGAAACAACAACAGATACAACAGGTGAATATGATGTTGTTAAACCACATATTACAGCATCAAAATCTAGTGCAATCGTAGAATGCTCATTAGGTCAAACAACAGAAAGAAAAGCACATGAAGGAGATACAATTAGATATACAATTACAGTTGAAAATGATGGAACAGAATCTGATATCATTAATGTTACAGATGAAATACCAGCTGATGTAACATATGTAGATAACTCATTAGTAGCAACTTTAAATGATGGAACACCAGTAGAAGGAGTTACAATTAATAATAGAGTAGTAAGTTTAACTGCTTATGAATTAGTAGCTGGAAAAACATTAACAATTACTTTTGATGTAACAGTAGATGCTCTTGAAAAAGGAACATATAGTAATCAAATAGCAAATAATATAGCAATTGTAAATGGAGTAGATACACCAGATGAAGGTGGATATGATGTTGAAAAACCACAAACAGAAGCTACAAAATCAGTGGATAAAGTTGAAGCAGAAATTGGAGAAGAATTAACATATACAATCACAGTTAAGAATTTAACGAATGTAACAACACCAGTAAATATTAGTGATAGGATTCCAACTGGAACAGAATATGTACCAAACAGTATAACAGTAAATGGAAAATCAGTTTCAGATAGAGATCATTATGTTGTAAATGGTAATGAAAAGAAAGTTATATATACAGGAGAATTAACAAAGCAAGATGAAGAATTAAAACTTGTTTTCAAAGTAAAAATAACAGAGCAAACATGTGGTAAGGATATTATTAATACAGCAAATGTAAATGGTGATACCCCAACAGCAACAACAAAAGTTATTAAAAAAGTATATTCAATAGCAAAACAAGAAAAGCCAATCGACTTAATTTTAGTCTTAGACGTATCTGATAGTATGAATGATTATAGAAGATTGTCTAATATGAAAACAGCAGCTAATAATATGATAGATAAATTATTCCCAGACGAAAAGAGAACAGATTCAACGGTATCATTAATAACATTCTCTTCAAAAGCAAATACAAAATTTATAGCAAAAGGATATAATGATAAGAGAGAGGTAAAAAATGCAATCACATGGTTAGGTGCAGATGGTGGAACAAATATTAATGAAGCATTAAAAGAAGTAAATTCATTAATAACAAAGAATAGTGAAAAATTGAAAAATGGAACACCAGTAGTAGTATTCTTAGGAGACGGAGCTCCAACACAACCTTATTATATATACAATGGTAATAAAGATGATTGGGGAACAGAATATGGAGATTATAGCCAAAATACAGAAGATAATATTATATCTCAAGCAGAAGCTTTAAGACAAAAAGCTACAGTTTATTCAATAGGATTAGGAATTGATAAATTATATACAGTAAGAAATAATGAGGAATCTCAAAAAGCAGCATTATATACATTATGTCCAAATATGAGTACTGCTAATATAACAGCAACAAAATCTTATACAATAAATGGAGAAGAAACTACAGAAACTAAAGCTTCAAGTGGAGACAGAGTAGATTATACTATTACACTAACTAATAATAGTAACAAAGATGCAACTGTAACAGTTACTGATTATGCAGGTTCTACAGATGATGTTAGAATTAGTAATATTTCTAATAGAGGTAATAATCGTAGAGGTACAATAACATGGAATAATATTACAGTACCAGCCAATGAATCTTTGACACTAACATATACAGTAACAGTAAACAATGGATATGGATGGAGAGACAAGGAAATAACAGTATCAACAGAAGTAACAAATGTTGAAGTTCCAAAAACTGGTTGCGGTGCAGATAATTGTATCAGAGCAAATGATGGAAATTACTATCATTGGGAAAGTGAACAAAGTTATGCACGAAGAATCCTTAAAAACAATATAGCATCATCAACAGATAAATATAAAGAGGCAAAAGACGGAACAGCAGAAAGTTTACAAAGTATATTTGATCAAATATTTAACGAAACACAAAGAGAAACAACTACACATTATATTAAAGAAGAATTACCAGCAACAGTAAAAATATCAGAGACAAGAAAATTAGATGGAAATACTGTACAAGTAAAAATAGGAGAAACAACAAAAACTTATGAAATAAGTGATCTTAAAAATGGTGTAGATGGTATTAGATATATTGAAAATGTAGGATTTGAATGGACAGTGACAGAAGAATTAGCAACAAGTGAATTAACATTAGAATATAAAATTGCAGAATAGTTTTATAAGATAAAAGATAGGATTATTCCTATCTTTTATCTATCTAAATAAAAGGAAAAGTGATTTTTTATGTCAAGAGAAAGTAAAAAAGGAAAACGATTTGCAGATAGCGAAAAGAAAGCAGGGATAGCTAAAAAGAAAGTTTTCATTGTTATAATAATATTATTGATTATTGCAGGAATAGGGATAATAATTTTTAAAATGCAAAGTAATAAAACAGTCAATGAAGAAGAAAGAAAAGAAATATCTCAAGAATTATTACAAGATAAAGAATTCGAAGGAAGACCTGTAAAGAATATTAGTTTAGATATAAAAGAAAATGCTAGTTATTTAAAATGCGATATAGAAAATAATCAGGAGAAAATAGATAAGCAAGATATTTCTATTGTATTTGTAAAAGAAGATAATTCTGAATTTGCTAGATTTTCATACCAACTAGAAGAAATACCAGCGAATGAGATAGGAAACATAAAATTAGTAACAACAACAAATCTAATAGATGCATATAATTTTTATTTAGAAAGTAACATAGACGAGAAAAATGATTGAACTAGACGAATAAAAACAACACCTCAGAATCAAATCTGAGGTGTTTGATATATATATTATATTCAAATTCTAAACAAAAATATTAGCAACTGTTAAAAATAAAGCATATAATAAAGTTTTCCAAGAAACTCTAATTGTTTTTCTAGCAGCCCTATTAAGACAAACTAATCTATGTTCTTTTCTAACTGTTAAAGCTAAACAATTCGATTTAGGGTAAATATCCCTTTCCATATCCATTGTATATCACTCCTTTTATCTATCGTAAATCATAAAAATCTTTAGCAAAATGTAGTTTTTTAACTACTACAAATTAATTGTAGAATAAAAAATTACAAATGTCAACACTTT
>CALYAC010000055.1 GCA_944393405.1 uncultured Clostridia bacterium
TTAGTCAATATTACACTATGTTATTTAAAATTTCAAGTATACTTATTTTATTATATATATTTTTTTAGCTTAAACTGATTTACTTTGTGTGCCATTGATTTTATCTAACAAAAATCTGATGTGTATTCCACACATCAGATTTATACTATTTCTATTTATTTATTTTTCTCTTTCGTATCTCTACTATAGATGCTCCTCCTAGTACTATTATTATTCCTCCTGCTATATATGGTATTATTCTGCTTATTATTCCTTCTCCTGTTATTATACTTATTACCATCCTTGCTTCATCCATATCATCTTCTTCTGTTTCTTGTCCAAATCCCGCTGGATTCTCTACTCTGCTTATTAATGCTACATTTGTCTTCTGTCCTATGCTGTTATTCTCTTTTCTCCATTTACCTACTACTTCTAATTCTTTTGTCTCTCCTGCTTTCATTTCTAGCTCTGCTACTATTCTGTCCCCTTCTTCTTTCCATTCTCTTGAGCTTCCTTCTGCTTCGTATTCCAATCCTAATGGCATTTGGTCTATTACTTGTGTCTTTCCTTCTATCTCTCCTGTGTTGCTTACTCTTATTTTGTATCTTATCTCTATTTCTGTACTTCCTATCTTGTTCTTCCATACATCTATTTTTACTTCTTTATTGTTCCTTATTTCTTTTGCTTCTCCATTTACTTTTACTTCCACTATCTCTTTCTCTACTTTTATGTTAAATGGTTTCTTCTCGTAATAATAGATTATTGTTTTATCTTCTTTTGTATATATTCCTTCTTTCTCTTTTGGCTCTTCTACTAGCTTATAGTACTCTATCTCTTTTCCTTCTGTTTTATATCTTTCTCCTACATACCCTTGTTTCTCTTCTTTTTCTGCTATCTCTTCTTCTGTTTCTCTATCCCTATATTCTACTGTTATCTTTCCACTTACCTCTTTTGCGTAATAGTATATTACTTCTATTTGTTCTTCTTTTAATTTTCCTTCTTTGTTCTCTGGATCTGGCATTATTGCTTTATAGTTCTCTATTACTTTCCTATTTGTTGTATATTCTTCTCCTACATATCCTTTTATCTCTTCTCTTTCTGCTATCTCTTCTCCTGTCTCTTTGTCTATGTATTTTACTATTACTCCTCCACTTGGGATTCTCTCATAATAGTATATTACTATTATTCCTTTTTCTGTCATCTTGCCTTCCGCATTCTCTGGTTCTGGCTCTGCTTTTCTATAGTTCTCTATTTCTTTTCTTTCTGTCTTATAGCCTTCTCCTACATGTCCTTCTATTACTGTCTCTTCTGCTATCTCTTTATTTGTTCCTCTCTCTATGTATTTTACTATTACTTTCGCTGGTGTCTTTGTATAATAGTAGATTACTTCTTTCTCGCCTTCTTCGTATTCTCCTCTTTCGTCTCCACTTACTCCTTCATATGTATATCCTGGTACTTCTTTTCTCTCTGTGATATAAGTATCACCTACTTTACCTTCTATCTCATATCCGTAGCTTGTTTCCTCTCCTGAGTCGTTTACTGTTTTTATCTCTTCTCCTGTCTCTTTATCTACATATTTTACTTTTACCTTACCTTTTATCTCTATTGGGCTTGTGTACTCGTCTTCTACTTCATTTGTTTTCTCTGTCTCATACAAGTTTATTCTTCCTTTTGCTTTATTCTTTATCTCTTTTCCTTTTGCATCCATTCCTTTATATACTATTTTTATTTCTTTGCTTATTTTTACTTCGTAGTCCCCTTGTTCATATGTATTTATGTGCTCTATTGTTTCTCTCCATGTTATTGTTCTTGTCTCTTTGTCATATGTTCCTCCTCCTAAGTCTGATTTCTCTTCATCTATCTCATATGGCATTTCATCTTTTATTATTACCTCTGCCTTGCCTATGTATTCTTTTACTACTGCTTTATAGCTTATTGTATATTTTAATTCTTCTTTACTTCCTGTTATTTTCTCTGGTCCTGTCTTTTCTATCTCTGCTCCTACATCGCTTGGCATTAGTCTATACCTATTTATTACTACCATGTTGTCTTTTCCTTCTATTTCTGCTTCTTCGTAATATTCTAAGTCCCCTGCATTTGTTTCTCTCTCTTTTACACTATATACATATTCTTGTCCTACTTCATTGTATTTTTCTAAATTGCTGTATTCTGTTTCCCAGTTGTTCTCTTCACTTAACACCCTTGTTGTATTTTCTACTATTCTTCCATTTTGTGTTAAGTCTACTGTTACACTTTCTGGTCTCTTTCCTTTTGCATTATTATCATCTTCCCATTCTTTCCTTACTCTTTTATTTACTTTATACTCTTGCTCTACTGTACTACTTGTCTCTATCTCTTCTTTCTTCTTCTCTTCTCCTGGTTTACTTGTATGTCCTTCTGGATAGTATGTTACTATACTTCCTTTTACTGTGTTTACTATTGGTTTTGTTACATCTTGTCCTTTATACACTACCTTTATTATTTTCTCTATTGTTCTTTCATATGTTCCTTTACTAAATGTGTCTATTCCTTCTATTTCTTCTTCCCATGTTATTGTCCTTGTTGCTTTGTCATATGTTCCTCCTCCTATGTCTGACGCTTCTTCGTCTATCTCATATGGTAATGTATCTACTATCCTTACCTTTATTTTTCCTTTGTAGCTATTTACTTTTACTTTATATCTTATTGTATATGTTATTTCTCCATCTTCTTTTGTTAATACTTCTACCTGTGTTTTCTTTATTTCTGTTTCTCCTTTTTCGTTTGTTATCTCTTCTTCTCTTTCTTCTGTTTTACTTGCTTTTGCTATCTTCTCTATTTCATTTGCTATTTTCTCTTCTTTTAGTTTGTAATAGTATATTACTTCTATTTCCTCTTCTTGCATATTTCCTTTGTATCCTTCTGGTTCTTCATTTATGCATTCATAATTCTTTGATACTTTTTCTGATTTCTTTGTCTCATATGCATCTCCTACTATTCCTTCTTTTATTTCATCTTCTGTTAATTTTGTATCTGTATATGTGTTTGTCTCTTCATCATATATGTAGTGATGTACTATTACTTTCGCTGGTATACTTACCTTTGTTCCTGTCTCTGCTTCTACTTTTTCTTCTTGTCCTGTTCCTTCTAGCCTTATTATTCCTTCTACTTTATTTACCATATTCTTTGATTCTTCATTCATGTTTGGATATTTATATTGTACTGATATTGTTTTATTTTTTATTATGTTCTTTGTTCCATTTGTTTCTTTATATGTGTCTATTCCTTTTATTTCTTCCTCCCATGTTATTGTTTTTGTCTCTTCGTCATATTTTCCTCCATTTAACTCTGATGCTTTTTCATCTATCTCATATGGTAATTTATCTACTATTATTATCTTTGCATTTCCTACATATTCTCTTATATTTGTCTCGTATTCTATCTCGTAATATACTTTTCCTTCTTTACTTGTTATCTCTTTTGTTCCTTCTTTCTTTATACTACTTTCTATCTTTCCTTCTGGTTTCTCTACTTCTGTCTCTGTCTCATTTGTTGGTTCTCCTTCTACATATCCTACGTTCTTTATCTTACTTCCTGTCTCTTGATAGTTTACTCGTACTCTAAAGCTTACTTCTTTTGTCTCTCCTTCTCCTATTCCTTCTAGCTCCCATCTTATCTTGTTTTTCTCTACTTCTTTTCCTTCTTCTCCTATCTCTATTAATGTTGTTCCTTCTGGTACTTCATCTTCTATCTCTATTCTATCTTTTACTTCTCCACTTCCTCTTACTCTTATTACATATCTTATCTCATCTCCTGCTGTTACTCTTCCTTCTTCTATTTCTTCTTCTGTTTTTCTCTCTATTATTGCTTCTTTCTCATAGCTTACTACTTCTGTCTCTTCTTCATTTGTTTCTTCTTCTGGTACTTCTGGATTATCTGGGTCTTCTTTTATTCTTGCTATATTCTTTATCTTGCCTGTCATATCTTTATTTACTATTACTTTGAATTTTACTGTGTTACTTTCATTTGCTTCTACTCTTACTATTATTCCTTCTGCTAATTCCTCTGCTGTTTTTTCTGTTTTCCTGTCTCCTACTTCTATGCTTCCTTCTACAAATGTTGTTCCTTCCGGGATACTATCTTTTACCAATACTTCCTCTGCTAATCCTCCCATATTATTTACTGTTATTGTATATGTGATTTCTTCTCCTGCTATTACATAGTCCTTTCCTCTTTCTGTTAATGTACTCTTTCTACTGCTTATTTCTGGCTCTACGTATTCTGTTTCTGTCTCATTTGTTGGTGTCTCTGGGTTCTCTGGATTTTCTGGTTCTGTATCTATCACTGCTTGGTTTCTTATTATTGTTCTATTTTCTAAGTCTCCTACCATTACTTCAAAGTTTACTCTTGTACTTGATTTTTTGTCTACTATTACCCTTATTCCATTTCTCAAATTCTCTTCTGTGTTTACTGTCGCCATATCATTTATTTTAATGCTATTTTCTACAAAGCTTGTTCCTTCTGGGATATTATCTTTTACAATAACTTCTCCTGCTTTATCTCCTGTGTTATTTACTG
>CALYAC010000056.1 GCA_944393405.1 uncultured Clostridia bacterium
CAAGATAAGTTTAATTCTACACCATCAATATCTAAATTATTTAATATCTTGCATAATTCTACATATTCATCAATTGAACTTCCACATGCATTGACAATAATTTTTGTATCAAATTTTCTTAAAAATGGTAAATCATTATTAGCAAAATATTCTACACCTGGATTTTGAAGTCCTATACTATTTAACATTCCACTTGGTGTTTCACACACCCTTGATGGTTTGTTTCCACTCTTTGGTTTTAAAGAAGTTCCTTTTGTGATAATGGCTCCTAATTTTCCTAAATCGAAAAAGTCAGCATATTCTCTTCCATAACCAAATGTACCAGATGCAACGGTTACTGGATTTTTCATTTCGATTCCTGCAAAATTTACTTTCGTATTCATTTATTCCATTCCCTCCATTCTTTTTTGTTTTATAAGTTCTACCTGCTGTTCTAAATTTATATTTGACATTTCTTCAATAAATTGTATCATTTTTTCTAATTTTAAATATTTAGGCTCATTTTCTATTTGATACATATATTTTTTTATTTTTTCCATGACTTCTACATGATATCTTTTTATGATTTCTTCATTTAAGCAATCATAATCAGTATGAAATGTATCATGATTTTTCTTTGCTTGTTTTGCTTCTTCTCTAAAATAAATTCTATCAAAATAATCATCTGTTAGCAGATGGATAAAATATCCTTTCCAATAATCTCTGCTTAAATCCACTTTTTTATCTTGCAAAAATGCATCTAAATGAATTTCTTGATTGTCTTTTGTCCAGTCTCCCCAAATTCCATAATGTGTTTGGCTCTTGCTAATGTTTTTATTTTCTATTGGAATATAGTCTGGAGCAATCGTTCCTTCTATAAATTCATCCATATTTTTTATTTCTTTTTCATGTTTTTTTGCATATTCTTTTGCTATAGCAATATGTATTGTAAATCCTGGCATTCTATTTTTTTCCTCTTTCTCTTATTTCTTGAATTTAACTTTGGTTCAGACCTAAAATTCTTTAGTTTTATACCATTTTCCGGATTAAATCTCTACATCTCTTGCGTTAAATACTGGTCCACCTTTACAAACATGGAAATATTCTGGTGCATCTTTTGGACTTTTAGCTGTTTTTACTGCGCATCCTAAACATACGCCTAATCCACATCCCATTTTTTCTTCTAATGATATTTGACATTCAATATTATTTTCATTTGCATATTTTTGAACCGCTTTTAACATTGGAAGTGGTCCACAAGCATAGATACAATCATAATGCTCTTTTTTCATATCTTCCATTAAATATTCTATAGCAAATCCTTTATTTTTATAGCTTCCATCATCTGTTGTAATGACTAAACTATCTGTTACTTCTTCAAATTCTTTTTCTAACATAACAAAATCTTGATTTCTAAATCCTAAATAACAATGTACTTCCTTTTTCTCAGCTTTTGCTTCTTTAGAAAGTTCATATAATGGGAATATTCCAATTCCTCCACCAATGACTGCTAGTTTGTTAAATTTATCTGTTTTAAATGTTCCATATCCTAATGGTCCTATAATATCTATTTTGTCTCCCACTTCTTTTCTAGATAATAGTTCTGTTCCTTTTCCTTTTACTTGAAAAATAAATTCTAGAATTCCATTTTTTCTGTCTAGATTGTAAATACTAATTGGTCTTCTTAAAAATGGTTCTACTTGATCAGTTACTCTGATTTCAATAAAATTCCCTGGTTTTGCATCTTCTACGATTTCACTTGCTTTTACACTAAACTTGTAAATGCCTTTAATTACTTCTTCTTTTTCTACCAATTTTGCTAATACTTGCTTTGGCATATTATCCCTCCTCTTCTTCATAATGTTTCACTGCATGCTTCGTTGTGATTGTTAAATTTTCTGGTAATGCTTGTAAATCAAACCATTGCATATCTGTGTGTTTAGTTGGTTCCATAATTTTAGGCTCCCCTTTTGTGATTCTACACAAAAAGCTTGGAGATACCCAATGTTGATTTTCGTTTTTTACAATGTGATCACAAATTCCTAATAATTTTTCTACTTTAATTTCTACACCACATTCTTCTTTCACTTCTCTTTTTACTGCATCTTCAAAAGTTTCCATCCATTCTAATTTTCCACCTGGTATACTCCAATAGCCTTTTTCTGGTTCTTTATTTCTTTGTTGTAATAATAACTGTCCTTTTTCATTTATGATAAATGCTCCGGCAACCTACACCTATATAATCTTTACCTGGTTTCATATTTTTCACTTCTTCCTGTGATAATACTTTTTCCTTTTTCTATTTGATCGCTTGATTTAATTCATCTCTCATTCTAATAGCTTCCGCTCTTGTTGCTTTTGCAAATTCTTCTTCTGCGTACTTATCCTTCCATAATTCTGATTTGTATGCACACATTAATCCTCTAGAACTGTTAACAATTCCACCAATTCCATTTTCATCAAATCCTAAAGCAATGTCTTCTGCCTTTCCGCCTTGTGCTCCATAACCTGGTATTAAGAAAAAGGTATGTTTTGCTATTTTTCTTAAATCTTGTAATTGTTTTGGATATGTTGCTCCTACTACAGTTGAAATGCTACTATATCCATATTTTCCTCTCAAATCTTTTCCCCATTCTTCCACAAGTTTTGCAACTTTTGTGTATACTTCTTCTCCTGTTTCTAGTTTCAAGTCTTGTAATTCTCCTGAAGATGGATTTGATGTTTTATCAAGGATAAATACACCTTTTCCATATTTTTGTGCATCTTCTATAAATGGTTTCACTCCATCAATTCCTAAATATGGATTTACCGTTACAAAATCCACATCATAAATACTTTCTTCTTTTTCTCCTATCTTTGTTTTTCCTATGAAAGAACTTGAATACGCTTTTGCAGTACTTCCAATATCTCCTCTTTTAATATCTGCTATAACAATCATACCTTTTTCTTTTGCATATTTACAAGTTTCCTCAAAAGCTTTCATTCCTTGTAATCCATACATTTCATAAAAGGCAATTTGTGGTTTTACAGCTGGTATAATATCATATGTTGCATCAATTAATGCTTTATTGAATTCTACAATTGCTTTTCCTACTCCTTCTAGATTTTCTTCATATTTATTTCTAATACATTCTGGTATCATTTCATATCTAGG
>CALYAC010000057.1 GCA_944393405.1 uncultured Clostridia bacterium
GATATGCCTGCCGTCGTACTCCCGGGGCCGGGTGGAATTAAACAGGTCGTTATATTTGCGCACCAGGGTGTGGCGGTGGCTCTTGGCCGCCAACTCCACGGCGTTGCACACATCGTCCACCGCGTCGGACAGGGGGAAGCGGCCCATGCTCATCTCCATGTGGCCGTAATCGAATTTGGACAGGGTCAGCAGGTCCTGCACGATGTGGGTCATGCGGTCGGTCTCGCTGATGATGACGTCTAGGAAGCCGTTGGCCACTTCCGGCGGCACATCGGAGGCGTCGTGCAGCGTTTCGGCGTAGCTGCGCACATTGGTCAGGGGTGTGCGCAGCTCGTGGGACACATTGGCCACGAATTCGCGGCGGATGGCCTCGTCTTTGCGCTGGCGGGTCACGTCGTGGAGCACGGCCATCACGCCGCCGGAGGTCTCGCTGGAAAAGGGCGTCAGATGGACCTCCAGCGTGGTGTCGCCCACGGTGTACTCGCAGTCCTCAAAAAACGGACTGTGCAGCGCCAGCACGTGGTCAAAATCCACCTTGGACTGGAACAGATCGTCGTACCGGAGGGCGGTGACGTCCTTGACGTGCAGCATCTGCCCGGCGGCGGGATTGCACTGGATGATGGAGCGGTCCCGGGAAAAGGCGATCACGCCGTCGGTCATGTGCAGGAACAGGGTGTCGAGCTTGTTGCGCTCGTTTTTCACTTCGTTGATGGTGTGCTGGAGGGTTTCGGACATCTCGTTGAACGTGGTGGTCAGAATGCCGATCTCGTCGGAGGACTCCACGTCGATGCGGCTGCCGAAATCGCCGGAGGCGATGCGCTCGGCGCTGTTGGTCAGGCGCTCGATGGGCAGCGTCATGGTTTTGGAGAGCAGGAAAGACAGCAGCACGGAAATGAGCAGGCCCACCAGCAGCGCCTGCAGAATGATCATGAACAGCTGGGAGTTCAGGTCGTTCACCGTTTCCCGCGTGTCGAGGATGTAGACGATGTAATTGTGTTCTCCGCCCTGGATCGGGATGGCCACGTCCATATAGGAGGAGGTGATGTTGCTGCCCTGGCCCACTTCGCCGTTCCGGGCGGCCAGCAGGTTGGGCGTGTCCTGCAGATGGTCGCCGCCCTGGGTGTCGGAGGTGGCCAGGCATGCGCCGGTATCTGCGTCAAGGATGTAGTAATTGCGGCTGCTGTAGTCGATGCCGAGGGAGCCGGACTTCGTTTCGATCATGCGCTGCAGCCGGTCCGGCCCGTCGACCTGGGCGGCCTCGGTGCGCAGGGAGTTGACGAAATCTGCGCTGCCCTCGCCGAATACGTTTTGCATCTGGGAATAAAAGCTGTCGGTATAAAAGCTGGCCACGTTGGTCATGAGGAACGCGCCGACCACCGTCATCAGCGAGGTGATCAGCAGCAGCATGATCAGCATCAGTTTCAGATGCAGGCTTCTTAACATAGGCGACACACCGTCCTTGGCACAGAAATAGGGATGCGCTCAGCGCTGGGTGGAGAAGAGATAACCCACGCCGCGGCGGGTGAGGATATAGGTGGGATTGGCGGGATCGTCCTCGATCTTTTCGCGCAGGCGGCGCACGGTCACGTCCACCGTGCGCACATCGCCCACATATTCATAGTTCCACACCTGCTCCATCAGGTCCGTGCGGGAATAGACCTTGTCCGGGTGGCTGGCCAAAAAGCACAGCAGCTCGTATTCCCGCTGGGTCAGCTCGATGGGCTTGTTCCGCTTGGACACTTCATAGCGGTCGGTGTTGATGGAGAGGTCGCCGGAGGCGATCATCTGCTCGCCGCCGGCGGCGGCGGCCTCCTGCTGCAGCATAGCGGTGCGGCGGATGTTCGCCTTGACCCGGGCCATGAGTTCGCGGGTGGAGAAGGGCTTTGTGATGTAGTCGTCCGCGCCGATCTCCAGGCCCAGGACCTTGTCCTCTTCCTCCTCGCGGGCGGTGAGGATGATGACGGGGATATTGCTGCCGCTGTTGCGCAGATTCCTGCACACGTCCCAGCCGATCATTTTCGGCAGCATGACGTCCAGCAGGATCAGGTCCGGATTTTTTTCCAGGGCCAGCTGCAGCCCGCTCTCGCCGTCGTAGGCTTCCAGGGTGTCGTAGCCTTCTTTCTGCAGATTGAATTTCAGGATATTGACGATGTTTTTTTCATCGTCTACGATCAGAACGCATTTTTTCTCGTCCATAGTGAAAAACCTCCTCTGCCTAATGGGAGAAACTTACAGGTGCAGGCGCACTTTGGCCTTCAGCACGGCGGCGACGGTCTTGGCGTCGGTGATCTCGCCGTCCATGATGCGCTGCACCAGGGTGTCAAAGGGGACGCGCTCGATTTTCAGAAACTCGTCCTCGTCGGGATCGGGGTGGTCGAACTTCAGATCCCGGGCGAGATAGAGATACAGCGTTTCCGTGAAAATGCCGGGGGAGGAGTGGAGCACCCCCAGGGGGATAAAGGAGCCGGGCACGGCGCCGATCTCTTCGTGGAGCTCCCGCAGGGCCGCGGCGGCGGGATCGGCCTTTTCGCCTGCCTCCAGCTTGCCGGCGGGCAGTTCCGTCATGGCCATGCCCAGGGGATAGCGGTACTGGGTCACCGTGAGCACCTGCATGCGCTCGTCCAGCGGCAGGATCACCACGCCGCCGGGGTGTTCCACCACCTCCCGCTGGGCCTGCCTGCCGTTGGGCAGCAGGACCTCGTCCATACATACGTTCACGATGCGGCCGTGATACACTTCCCGGCCACTCAATTTGCGTTCCGTCAGATCCATATCGGTCTCCTCCGATGCTTGATACAAAATGATAATCAAGTATATCACATCCGCCGCAAAAATACCAGATGCCGCGCGGCAAAAAGCGTCCGCTGCGCCAAAGGGCGGGGAATGCGAAAAAAGAGTTGCGCCCGGCGCGCCCTTTGGTATAGGATAGAGAGCAGAACCGACAAAAAGGAGCTGCATGTTATGTGGGCATACGAAAGCGTTTTTTATCAGATCTACCCCCTGGGCTTCTGCGGCGCGCCCTTTGAAAACGACGGCGCGGCGGAACATCGCATTTTGAAGGTGCTGGACTGGATCGGGCATCTGGAAAAGCTCGGCGTGAACGCCGTGTATTTCTGCCCGGTGTTCGAGTCGGACACCCACGGCTACAATACCCGGGATTTCCGCCGCATCGACACGCGCCTGGGCACGAACGAGGATTTCCGGCAGGTGTGCCGGGCCTTGCACGAGCGCGGCATCCGCGTGGTGCTGGACGGCGTGTTCAACCATGTGGGCCGGGGCTTCTGGGCCTTTCAGGACGTGCTGCAAAACCGGGAGCGCTCGCCCTACCTCGACTGGTTCCACATCGATCTGGGCGGCAATTCCTGCTATAACGACGGGCTGTGGTATGAAGGCTGGGAGGGGAATTACGACCTGGTCAAGCTGAATCTGCGCAACGAGCAGGTGATCGGCCATATCCTCGAGAGCGTGCGGCAGTGGGTGGAGCAGTTCGGCATCGACGGGCTGCGGCTGGATGTGGCCTATTGTCTGGATCGCGACTTTGTCCGCCGCCTGCGCGCTTTTTGCGACGGGCTGAAGGAGGAGTTCTTCCTGGTGGGCGAGATGCTCCACGGCGACTATAACCAGCTCATGAACGACGATATGCTCCATTCCGTGACGAATTACGAATGCTACA